>CAWEQZ010000024.1:0-36566 GCA_963811295.1 uncultured Rubrobacteraceae bacterium
GGCCAACGGTCCTTATCAGCACGAAAGACGTCGTCCTCAGGACCCAGCTCAAGGGCCGGCTCAGTACGTTGAGCGTGGGATTTTTCAGCTGGTTCAGGCCGTTTCCCAGAGTGCTGCGCGGGTTATCTATGTCGGGCAGCCAGGCGGCGGCGACGGCGGCAGGGTAGACGTAAGCGGGCGGGTCGGCCCCCGTGACGAGCGCGGCGCCGGCCAGGGCCGCTACTCCGAAGACTGCGTGGGTGCTGGCGTTCAATTCGGTCGAAGTTTACCTTCCCCACGCGGTGACAGTGTCAGGTTTCAGGTATCAGGGGTAGGGCATCAGGATTGGTGGCTCGGATCATTGCCTGGAGCGAGTCTCTGGCGAAGCGGCGTTGGAGGCGCCGGGCCAGCGGGTAGCCGAGCCATGCGAGTAGATGGTTGGGCCGGGAGAAAGCGTAGAGCTCGTAGAAGACGGAGTCGTCTTCGTGGTGCCACTCCACGGTGAAGCTCTCCTCTCCCCTCTCGCCATGCCCGGGCAACGTTCCGTAGGCGAAGCCGCGCCTCACGAGGCCGCCTTCGTCCTCCTCGATCGTGTACGAGATCCTGCACGGGTTCAAAGAGTGGAAGCCGTAATGCCTGGCCAGCACCGCAACCGTCGTCCCTACCTCGATGGGCGCTTCCACGGGCACGAGCCTCGCCCATCCGACGTCGAACATCTTCCAGGAGTACAGGGCGGCCAAAGCCCTCTCGAACGTGTCTCTGCCTCTGCCGAGTCTGGTGCGGTTGTGGTCCACTGCGTAGCCGGTGGGCGTTTTCGCATCCTTGCGCGTGGCCCCTACTTCATCGTAAGAGAACGGCGCGGCGCGCTGTGCATCGAGGAAACGCGCGATCCGCTGCGGGGACGGCTCGTCAAACAAGAACATGCCGGTGCTCCTTGTACTTGCCGGGCTTCTCCCTCAAACGAACACTCTATCGAGGCGGTCGCTTATACGCTGCCAGTGCGAGCCGTGCCAGAAGACGCGTCCGCAGTCCTGGCAGAGAAAGAAGCGTTCGTGATCCCTCAGTACGCTGGACGGAACTCGACCCGAAACGACCTCGCGGGGAATGGTGTCCAATCCCCCGCTGCATACCATGCAGCGGCTCTGGCGCCTGATGAGCCCGAAGTGTTCGACCACGAGCCGGAGCTGGTCTTCGAGCGGGAGGTGCGGCACCCTGAGGAAGCCCACGCTTCCGTCACGTACAGGCTTGCGTTCCAGGAAGCCCCCATCGCTGGTCAGGAGCACGCGCCTCTCCGCGAGAGCTTTTGCAGTGAGGGACCTGTCCGAGACGTCCGTCCCCTCCCTGGCGTAGTAGGCGTCGTACCCGGCGGCGCGCAGCCACTTCGCCAGCCCGCCCAGCATCGCGTCGCAGAGGAACCTCACGCTAGGACCCGGAGGAGCCGAAGCCGCTTTCCCCACGCCCGTCAGTCGCCGACTCCAGGAACTCTACCTCAGCGAAGAATGCCGAGGCGGCTCGTACGAGGACGAGTTGCGCGATCCTCGTTCCCTCCTCGATCAAGAATGTCTCCTCGCGGTCGTGGTTTATCAGGGGGACCCGGATCTCACCGCGGTAGCCAGAGTCTATGAGGCCAGGCGTGTTGACGAGGGAGATCCCATGGCTGATGGCCAGGCCACTGCGCGGGAGCACGAGTCCAGCGTAACCCTCAGGTATAGCTATAGAGATCCCTGTCCGCACCAGTGCCCGGCCTCCCGGCGCCAGATCCACCCTCTGGACCGAACGCAGATCGTAGCCCGCATCCCCCATGTGGGCACGCTCGGGCATCCCCGCCCCCGGGACGAGGCGGCGAAAAGGGACCTGCAGAGGGCGTTCGGAGCTCATCCGGAGAATGGTAGCATTGGAAGGTTTCAGGCTACAGGTTTCAGGTCTTAGGGCGGTCGCCACTGCGCAGGACTCACACCGAGGCATAGCCCGTACCTGACGGCTGATACCTGATATCTGGAGCCTTCTGCTGTTATCCTTAGCTCATGAGCGAGCAGAGACGACGGTATCTCGTAACCTCGGCTTTGCCTTATGCAAACGGGCCTTTGCATGTCGGGCAGATCTCGGGCGCTTACCTGCCTGCCGACGCGTTCGTGCGCTACTTGCGGGCGCGCGGCGAGGACGTGGTCTACGCATGCGGCACCGACGAGCACGGGGTTCCGATCACGTTGACGGCGGAGCGTGAGGGGAAGGATCCGCAGGAGGTCGTCGACTACTGGTGGGCCAACATGAAGGAGACCTTCGAACGTTTCGGTATCTCCTTCGATAACTTCTCGCGCACCTCGACACCCTTGCACGCGAAGAATACTCAGCTCTTCTACCGCAAGCTCAAGGAGGGCGGCTACATCTCGGAGGCGGAGTCCAAGCAGATGTACAGTCCTGCGGAGGGACGCTTTCTGCCCGACCGTTACGTAGAGGGGACCTGTCCCGTGTGCGGCTACAAGGAAGCGAGGGGCGACCAGTGTGACAACTGCGGCTCGTGGTACGAGGCGTACGAGCTCATCGAGCCGCACTCCAAGGTTACGGGCGGGCCTGTCGAGGTCAGGGAGACGACGCACCTCTATCTCGACCTCCCTGAGTTCTCCAGGCGGCTGAGGGAGTATGTCGCGGGACAGGAGCATTGGCGCACGTCGGTAAAGAACTTCATCCTCGGCATCATAGACGGCGGCCTGGAGAAGAGGCCCATAACGCGAGACATCCAGTGGGGCGTCCCCATCCCCGAGCCCGGCTTCGAGGACAAGCGCTTCTACGTGTGGTTCGACGCCTGTATCGGCTACGTCTCCTCGACCATGGAGTGGGCCCAGAACATCGGGGAACCCGACAGGTGGAGGGAGTACTGGCAGGAGCCCGAGAGCCGGCTCATCCACTTTATCGGGAAGGACAACACGGTCTTCCACACCTTGATCTGGCCGGCCCAGCTCATGGGCACCGCAGAAGACGGTGAGGAGCCGTTCGTCCTACCCTACGACGTGCCCGCCAACGAATTCATGAACCTGGAGGTGCTTGTCGACGGGGAGCGGCGGGCGATGCAGATGTCCACAAGCCGCAATCTGGCCGTCTGGCTGCACGAGGCCCTCGACCGCTTCCCCGCCGACCCGCTGCGTTTCTACCTGTCCTCGAACCTGCCCGAGACGGGGGACGTGGTGTTCTCCTGGCGGGAATTCCAGAGCAGGGTGAACTCGGATCTGATCGGGAACCTCGGCAACTACATAAACCGCGTCCTCACTTTTGCAGAGAAGTATTTCGACGGCGACATCCCTCGTCCAGAGGGGCTACCCGAAGATGCCCTAGCGGTTCTGGAGGATTTCAAGGAGTTAGAGGCGCGCTACGAGGCAAGAATGCTCGCCCCTAGACCCCGCGAAGCTCTCGGAGAGCTCCTGGCGATGGGCAGGAGCGCGAACCGGTTCTTCGACGCGTCGGCCCCCTGGAAGACCCGCAAGGAGGACCCTGAGCAGACCCGCCTCACGCTGTATACCTGCTCGGTCCTGCTCGGCTCCCTCGCCTACCATGCCGCGCCTTACGTCCCTGAGGCTATCGGGCGGCTAGAGGGGTTCTTCGACGGGCCCATAGCCCGCGTCTCAGACCTCGACGGGCTACCGAAAGGCTATCGCGCCGCGGGGGCGAAGCCTCTGTTCCGCAGGATCGAAGACGACGAAGTCGCGGCGGCCGAAGGGCAACTCTCCAGGGCCGTCAGCGGCGAAGCGGGTTAGGCGGAGTCCGGGCTTTCTTCTTGGAGGCCTATGCCTTACGGTTCTTGGTCGACACGGTATACGTACCGTCGAGAAGCTCCGCCAACTCGTAGTCGCCGAACAGGATAGGGTCAACGGTCCGCAGGCACAGGAAGATGCGGAGGGCCAAGTTGCGGATCTCGCTCTCCGCGTGGGCGTCGGCCCGCATCTCGATTATGTGCCTTAGAGCACGCACGTTCCCCGTAAAGACCATCGGGGCCTCGGTCTCGTTCGGTAACAAAGAGCGTGCAGTCTGCTGCACCTTCTTTCTCGCGTCGGTCTTGTAGTCCGCGGAGAGCATGCTCGCCCCGCCCTCCTGGCGCCCCAGCAACCGATCGGCTATCGCCTCATACTCCGCCGCAGCCCTGTCAGCCCGCTCCTCGAAGAGCTTGTGCAACTCTTCGTCTTCCTGGTACTCTGGGCGCTCCACGAAGCGTAGTACACTCCCTGATACATAACGTTGCGAAATCTGGGAAAATCCAGTGCCGGCGCGATGTCGCACCAGTTCATGGGTGACGCTGCGGCTTATACCGTAGAGCAAGAAGCTAAAGTTGGAATGTTCGAGTACACTGCCATGTCCGGCCGACGTGAGCCGCTCGAAATACGCGGCGGCGATATCGTTCTTGCTTCGTCTCGGGCCGAATGAGGCGTAGCACGTTTGCCCAGCCGTCTTGCAGAGTTGGGAGGAATCCGGTAGCTCGATAGGATCATCGAGATACTCGGGGAAGCGGAGGTCGGGATCGAAGCCTTCCAGAAACCCGGCGAGTCCCGCCACGTTAGTCTGTGGCCTTGCGAGTACGACGACGCCGGGTGACTTCAGGTAAGGTGTTCCGGCCTTTGTATGGTGCACCTGGGAGTGGATGGTGGGGAAGCCGTCGTTGACGGTCCCGCCCAACTCTTCGAATAGCAGCTTCGCCCGCTCGGTGTTGCGCTCCGTGGTCTCCATGGGCTCCCTTCGCCTGTGTGCCTCTAAAGAGCAGGTTAGCAGCCCATTAGATTCTGTTCTACACGGCTTCGGAGAGGGCGCGGCGCAGGGTGCTGGCGTAGCGGCCGGTGCGGATGGTTCTCAGGGCTTTGATCTCGACCTGCCTGGCCCTCTCCTGGGAGATGCCGAGCTCCTCGGAGACCTCGCGCAGGGTTAGGGTCTCGCTGCCGTCGAGGCCGTGGCGCATCTCGATGATCCTGGCCTCCCGCTCGGGCAGTGACCTCACTGCCTCGACGAGCGCCAACTCCCACTGGCCGACCTCGACGCGCGCATAGTCGTCGCCGGAGCGCTCGTCTGGGAGCAACTCGCCAAACTCGGAGCCTTCCTCAGCGTTGATCTTCGCGTTGATGCTGGAGATAGGCTGGCTGACCTCGCGCAGGCGCCTGGCTTCTTCCGGCTTTACGCCGAGCCTCTCGACAATCTCCTCTTCGGTAGCGTCGCGGCCGAGCTCGATGCTGAGAGCGTTCTCGGCGCGTCGCAGGCGGTAGAGAGCATCGACGACGTGCGCTGGCAGACGAACGGTGCGGGCGTGGTCGGCGACGGCGCGGGTGACGGCCTGACGGATCCACCACGTCGCGTAAGTCGAGAAGCGGTTGCCCATCTCGGGGTCGAACTTCTCGACGGCCCGAATCAGGCCCGCGTTCCCCTCCTGGATCAGATCCTCGAAGGGCACGCCGCGGCCCCTGTACTTCTTGGCGATGGAGATTACCAGTCTCAGGTTCGACTCGATAAGCTTCTGACGGGCCCTCATGTCCCCCCCGCGGACCCGCCTGGCGAGAGCCTTCTCCTCACTGGCATCGAGCAGCCTGCCACCCCGCACCCTGCCCAAGTACTGTGTCAGAACGTCCTGTGCTTCCATCATTACGTCTCCCCTCTGTTAGCTGGTCAGCTAGTCAGCACGCTCAGGCTTACGCCTTCGCTTGTCAGCACTTCAGCTTTCGGATTCGCAAGTCTTAGCTGACCTGCTGAAGTGCTATCCATCATGCCGCCGGGTACGACCCTCCGACCCTTGGGCCTCCGTGGGTTACGAAGCGTTCCAGGATGCGATCGTCCAGGCTGGATGTGATGCGCCAGCTCCGCCCGCACGAGCAATCCAGCTCGAGGCGCCGCCGCTCACCCACTTCGGACATCGCCATCTCTTTGAGGGAGCGCAGGCAGCACGTAGGCAACGACCACACGTAGATCTCGTGCTTGGGCTCGCCAGCCGGGATGAGCGCGGTGTCGGGCCTGAGGGCGCTCCGCTTCTTGCGCGCCTCGCGCTTTGCTTCTCCACTCACCTTGGGTTTCCCTCTCTCCCCATCGTGTACCAACCTTGTCCCTACGCCGCTCCTCTACGCTCTTCGCGCTGTGTGAAGGCGTCTTCTTCGGGTTGCAGTGGAAGCGGCTCCCTCCACATCGCGCCGCATACCGGGCACTCGAACGAGTCGTCGTGGTGGAGGGCGCTGCGCCTGCAGCAGGCTGGGAGGTCCTCCTCGTAGACTACCTCCTTGCCGAGGGCTGCGATCCAGGCGGACCCACCCACTACGCAGCCCTCCCTGAGAGACGCCCGATCCACTCGCTCGCCTCCTCGCGGGTGAGCTCCCCTACGGGCTTCCCGACCATCTCCTCGAAGCGGCCGATCCCATCCTCGACGACGTCCGAGATGAGAGCCTCCAGATAGTTGAGCTGCTTCCTGGTCGCAGGCAACTCTCCTCTTCCTTCCTCGTTCTGCGCCTTGGGCCGCCCGTTACGCTCCTGCGTCCCCGAAGACTCGACGACCTCTTCTTCGCCGCCGAGCTCCTCGAAAGCGGTAACGCCGACGTTGATGGCGTCCCTGAGAGCGCGCGCCTTGGCCCGCGTCTCGGCCATCCGGATCAAGTGCGGAGCTATCGCCCGGTTCACGTTCTGCGGAGAAGCGTCACCGATGCCGCCGAACTTGCCCTCCTCCGTACGGATCATGGCCTTCACGATCGCAACCTCGCCGTTCTCCTTCGTAGGAACCTGCAAAAGCTCGGTCTCGATGCTCCTTAGCCCCCGGCTGTGCGCCTCCTCGAGAAGCCCCGCATAGAGCACGAACCTCTTGCCCTGGCGCTCGATCATGTACTCTTCCCTCATCACTGAACCTCCTCCGACCAGAAGCCGGTAACGCGATCTTCACTGAACTCGGTGAGGATGTGGTCAAAAATAAGCATCAGGCGATCCGCTCGTAGGTATACTGGCGTCCGCCGGGGGCGGCGGTTTCGACGCGGCGATGGATCAGGCCGAGTTTCGCGAGCCTGGTCGCCCTGTTGTTGCAGGCTGTGTGGTTGAGATCGAGCCTTGCGGCGAGGGCCGCGTTGGTGATGGAGCCTGCGTCGTAGATCGCCTGCAGGGTCTCGAGAAGGTGGTCTGGCACCTTGCCGACTATGCCGGGCTCGGCCCCGATCTCATCGACCCGGATCATGGCGAGCGAACGCTGCCGCAGGGATGCCTCGACGTTCTCCAGGAGATCCCGGTCCTCCTCGACCAAAACCAGATGCCTGTCCCCATACTCCCCACTCGCAGACCTCGACGCCAGGATCCCAAGCGCCTCGTCCGCGAACGAGTAGTCCATGAGCTCGACCCCACGCGTGTCCACATACAGAATGCCACCCTTCGGCAATCCCTCCAGCGCCCCTTCGAGCCCCTCACGTACCGCACGGCCCGTCCTGCGGGTCACCATCAACTTGCTCCCGAAGTCGCCCCCGGCAACCTCGAAAACCCGGTGCGCCCGCTCCTCAATCACCGGAGCTGTCCTCACTGTCGTCAGTGAAATCATATATGAGGATTGTACCGGTCTTCGCTGGATAAGTCAATGGCACATTGAGGGGTATTTTGCGTTCATCCTGAAGTTCTTTCCTGTTGGGTGCGTGGCAGGGAGACGCGGACGAAGGTGCCTGGGAAATCGGGGACATTACGGGAGTTCTTACGATTTTCGTAGACGGTTACGCGGCCTGATCCCGAGCGCAAAGAGAGGGAGCCGCCGGCGCGGGCGGCGATCCCTGCGACGAGGGCGAGTCCTCCTCCGCGGCCGATCTCACCGGTCGCCGAGACGCCCATCTCGAGCGCGTGGCGCAGGGCATTGTTATCGGTGGTGGTATGTTCGGCGTACGCGGGATTACGAGCGAGCGTCTCGCGCACGCCTACGCCGCCGTCGGCGATCGCGATGAGGACCTCTTCGCCGCGTCGGCGGAACCCGCTGACGATGTGGTGGTAGGCCTGCACGGCGGCGTAGGCCCCGAAAGAAGAGACGCCGTGCTCTGCGGCATTCGCGCAGACCTCCGAGAGTGTGGAGCAGATCGCGACCCGCTCGCGCAAGCGGTAGCCCTGATTCTCGAGGATCTCCGAGATCCTCTCGATGATCCCCGGTATCTCCTCCTCGGTGTGGAAGTTGACCAGCTCCTGCAGCGTCCCCGGGTTGTGCCTATGGCGCTCCTCGAGCGAGGCCACGTCGGCGTTGGTGCGTACCCTTTCCCCAAACGACCTGAAGAAATTCATCCGTTCCAGATAGGCCGGCACGTCGCGTCCTGCGAGTGCGAGATCCACCACCTCACAGCGGGCGCACAGGTACTCGAGTAACGCCCCAAGAGCGCAGAGTCCTGCCGGCTCGACGAACTCGACCGTACGCAGGTCCACAACCACAGGCCCTCCATCTACGCTGGTGGCGGCGGCGAACGCGGGGTCGAGGCTACCCATGGTAAGCACCCCGCTCATGGCGCCCCGGCTCCTGATGTTCAGACCTAGCTGCGTCTTCATCAGCCTTATTGTAGTCGGTTAGGTCAAGATAGCGAATGGGAAGCTGTGTCTGGGCATCAGGGTACAGGTTTCGGGATTTGCAAGAGATTGTTTCCTCTCTGAGGTTACTTTCTCTCCCGTGGCACGGCTCGAGAGCCCTGTTACGGTTTGAGAGCGTCTTGCCGGCGTTCGTAGAAGAGCTCGGTGTAGCGGCGGTTATCGTAGCGGCTAAGGAGAGAACCGTCACCGACCCGCACAAAGCCGTTCTTCTCGAAGACCCTTTGCATGCGGTCGTTGTGGGCCAGGGTCGAGCCTCGGACTGCCGCGAGGCCCAGGGTGTGGAAGACGTAGTCTATGAGGAGAGTCACGGCTTCGGTGGCGTAGCCTCTGCCGCGAAGGTATTCGGGTCCGATCTTTATGCCCAGTTCGCAGCCGTCGCGGCGGAAGTCGTAGAGGGTGGCCATGCCGATCGGCTCCCCACGGGCCTCGATGATAAATGTCTTGACGCTCGGATCTTCCCAGCGGGCCAGGTAATCGCGACGGGCTGCCGAAAGGGAGATGGAGATCGGTGAGCGGCCGTTCCAGGCGGCGAGCTCCGGGTCCCTGTCCCAGGAGTAGACCACGTCCACGTCGGACTCCCGCGGCGGCCTGAGGGTGACCGACTCCCCCTGCAAGGCCTGTACCTCTTCTATATGTATGGTGTCTCCTCTCTCAAGATACAGAATGTTACACCCGTCGCCAGTTCGGGGCATCCTTTCGGGAGTGTACATTTTGGATAGAATAGCCTGAGGCAGGAGATCGGGAGCATCATTGAGCGGTACGGTAGGAGAGCTCTTCGGGGGCTCCAGCAGGAGAGTCAGGGACGTTATCTGGGGGGACGTCTCTATAGACCGGGCGGTGAAAACGCTGCTCGAGACGGGCGCGATGCAACGCCTGAGGGGCATGAGACAGCTCGGTTTTACCTTCGCATCCTTCCCGATGGCCCGTCACACGTGCCTGGATCACGCGGTCGGCGTTTACCACCTCGCGGGGCTGACGCTAAAGCGGATCGCAGAGTCGGGCGCTTATCTCGAGGACCGCGACGTGAGGACCGCCCTGGCAGCGGCCTTGCTGCTGGACGCCGGGCGATACCCATACGCCGCTTCCATCGAAGGGATAAAGGTGCCTGGCGCGCCCACCCTCAAAGAGTTGAGCAGGCGTTGGATCGAACACTCCGAGGTGGCGAAGGTCTTGAGGGCGGAGTGGGACCTCGAGCCCCACAACGTCTTCAGGCTGGTCTCGCGCGGGGATACGCCACCGCACAGCCTGACGCCTACGGAACTCCTGCTAAGGGACATCCTGTTCGGCTCGCTGAACGTTGACTCCCTCGACCGCCTGATCCGCGACGCCAGGGGGGCCAGGGTGCCTTACGGCCTTGTCGAGGTAGAGTCCCTCATAGGGTGCCTGAGGATCGTAGGCCAGGAAAACAAGGCGATACTGGCGCTGGAGGAAGAAGGGGCGGGCACATTGCAGTCATCCGTCTTCTCCCGCTACCTGGTGTATTACAACGTCTACGGTCACCACGCCCTGCGTCTCCCTACCGTGATGTTCCTCAGGGCCGTCCAGGACGCCATAGGGTCTGCTAACGTGACCTTCGACGAGCTCTCCGAGCTGGATGACGCGGGAGCCTTCACCCTATTGGAGAGTTCTGCCGAGAGCTCCACGGCCGGACTCATGAAACGCCTCGCAGACCGCAGGCCCTACCATCTCGCCCTGGATTTCGACGAGCGACACCCCAGCTACTCCTCGCTGATCCGGCTCCGCGACGACGCCTCCTGGCGCCGCCGCGTGGAAGAAGCCTGGTCTCGCTATCTCACCCGCTACCGCAAAGGTGTGGCCGGACCCTTCGACATCCTCATAGACCTCCCCGCAAGAGAGCGCTTCCCCGTGGGATTACGCCTGATCCGACGCAACCCCCTCCCCGGTGAGCGCAACCCCATAAACTGGCATAATCTCTCTGGCATGTCCGAAGACGACATGACGCGCTACCACGCTCCCCTCCAACGGATCCTGATCGCCACAGCGAACGACGCCCTGGTAAAGTCCGTGCGCCGGCACGCCGAAGAACTCTTCACCATCGCCGAGGAAGTGGGGTGAAGCATTTCAGCCAGTCAGCACGCTCAGACCTTGCGGCCTTCGCTTGTCAGCACGGCGCCTTTAGCGCCTTGTCAGTCAGCAAGGGCCTGCACATGCGAAAGCTGACTTGCTGAAATGCTGAAGTGCTCAAAGAAAAAGGGCCGGTGTTCATAGAAGGGTGAGACCCTTTTCCGGCCCTTAGCGGCCCCCAGATAGGGCCGCTAGGATGATACGAAGATTATAAATGAGCGGGCACCTTCGTCGCAAGCCCTGTAAACAAAACTTAACTTTGGGCCAGTATTACCCGCGAGCGGTGCTATAATTGGCCCTCGCGGGCCGCTAGCTCAATTGGCAGAGCAAGAGACTCTTAATCTCTAGGTTCCAGGTTCGAGTCCTGGGCGGCTCACTTCTAGATTCGTGATAGATAAGCCGAATACGCGGAATTGAGAGAAGCTCCGGCAAGGACGCCGGGGCTCTTCTACAGTAGGTTTGCAGTAGTTCTTTGAGCCTAGCCTACGGCAGCGTCCATCGCACTACCGATTCCACCGTCCATGCCCTCTAGCACGTGGCTGTAGGTGTCCAGCGTCTGCGCTATGGAGGCGTGCCCCAGTAGTTCCTGGACGTACTTGGGGTGGATGTTGCTGTTGAGTAGCAGCGTGGCGCAGGTATGGCGGAGATCGTAGAGACGGGTGCTGACGGGCAGATTAGCACGCTTCAGCAGCGCCTTGAACGAGCGCACCACGTTGCGGTGGGATAAGGGCGTGCCGACGGTGGAGGGAAAGACTAGCCCGTGATCTTTCCAGAGCCCAGCTTTCCTCAGCTGTTCCTCTAGCTGGCGCTTGCGGTGGGCCCTGAGGGCCGCCCGTGCGGTGTTGGAGAGCTCTATCTTGCGGCGGCTGCGAGGTGTCTTGGGCGTAGTGAACTCACCGTCCGACAGCCGCGCCGAAGCGGCGAGGAGGGTGGTTCCTGACGCTGTACAGGTTGCCGACCGTTTCCATCTGCTCAAAACCTTAGAGACGTGATCTTGCGGGTGTTCAGGCAGCACGCCGAGGTTCTGGAACTCGTCCCGCCTCCGATGAACCACTTCCAGAGACTGACGAACCTACGCCTGGACCGCGAGGCCTCAAAAGAGCGCACGAGGGAGCACACGCGGGAACTCTTCGAATCCATCCACGCGCTCTCGAAGAAGGGCGTCAAGAACGCCCAGGTGGCCAGGGAGCTTGGGATACATCGTCACACCGTGGAGAAGTACCTGGCCTTCAAGACCCCGCCAGAGAGGCGGCATTTCACGAAGAAGGTCAGC
Organism: uncultured Rubrobacteraceae bacterium; assembly: GCA_963811295.1. Classification (GTDB taxonomy): domain Bacteria; phylum Actinomycetota; class Rubrobacteria; order Rubrobacterales; family Rubrobacteraceae; genus Rubrobacter_D. Next base: position 11,882 of record CAWEQZ010000024.1, read on the forward strand.
GCCATCGCACCTTACGAGGACTACATCCTGGGACGCTGGGATCAGGGCTCTGTCGTAACGCTACACGAATCTGGCAGGAGATTGCTGGGCAGGGTTACCCCGGTGCCTACCAGAACGTAGGGTACGGATTACCCGCTACCTCAAAGAACAGGAGCGCCTGGCAAAACCACTCCCCGAGCTCCCGCCGGGCATCTTAGCCAGCCATGCCGCAGGCATTCTCGTGAAGCGACCGGAGAACCGCTCAGAAGGAGAGATGCAAATACTGGAGAGGTTGAAGACGGTCCACCAAGTCACGGAGCGATGCTGCACCTTGTTCGAGGAGTTCGCCGGGATGCTAAGAGACAAAGAGCACAGTAGCCAACAGCAGGCCCGCTCACGCTTGAAGGAGTGGACAGAGCGGGCCAAAGCGTCCGGGATTGCCGAATTGAAGGCCTTCGCCGTCAAGCTGCTTCAGGACACGGAGGCGGTGGTGGCCGCGATGACCCTACCCTACAGCCAGGGACAGACCGAGGGCAGGGTCAACAAGCTCAAGCTTGTGAAGCGTTCGATGTACGGGCGCGGCAAGTTCGATCTGTTGAGGCAGCGCGTACTCTACGCCGCGAGCTGAGAGACCGAACTTCCTGCCCATAGAGCCTCCGGCTACGCTTCATCAGATTCTCGGAAGAACCTTCCTCCTCCGGGGACATGCCGTACCGTGGCAGGTAGCGCGGCACGACGTTGATGAGTCCTGCCATCGCCGAGGCCCCAGCGAACCAGAGTATGGCTATGGTGGAGAGGTCGTAGATCGTGCCGAATACGTTGCCCAGGTACTCATGGGCCAGGTAGGAGAGGGCGCGGCCGTTGGCCGAGCCGCCCGCCTCGAATGCCTTAGCTCTACTCGGACGATAAAGGAGACGGGTCGAGCTCATGAGTTTAGCTGCGTTTTGCGACTTCCAGGCAGCAACTACGCTAAAATGTGCCGGATGGCCCACCTACCGGAGCGCGACATTCCCTATTATTCGTCCCGGTGATTTCCTGGCGAGTGTCCGTGGAGGGGGCGACACAGATGAGCAGACGATTGATACTGGTCCCTGAGACGTTGAACGGACGGCTCATCTTGACCCTTTCGGTTTTGGCCGCGGTGATGGTAATTCTGGCCATCCTCGACGCCTCCCCAGCCCTGGCCCTGTCTGAAACCCCCGATAACACGTATATGACGAACGGGAAAGTCTACGCTTCAGCGCTCTCGGGAGACGGTAAGGTTCTCTACATAGGGGGCGAGTTCACCGAGGTGAGGCAGAGGTCGGGCGTTGGCCGCAAGGTAAGCAACTTGGCGGCCATCAACGTCCAGACCGGCGCCGCCATCAGCACGTGGCGTCCGAAGGTGAGCGGGAAAGACGCCGTTGTTCGCTCGCTCGCCGTCAGGAACGGCAAAGTGTTCATCGGCGGTAAGTTCACGGCCGTAGAGGGTAAGCCGAGGCAGAACTTGGCCGCGGTCGGCACGTACACCAAGGCTGTGGTGTTGTCGCCTTTCTCGCCGCAGGTGGGGAGCGACACCTCCTACGTATTCGCACTCGAAGCAGGCGACCGCAAACTCTACGCTGGCGGAGGATTCTCTAAAGTCAATGGAGCGCCGCGCAAGAATCTGGCGGCGTTCAGCCTCAAGACCGGAGCGCTCGATCGCCATTGGAAACCAGAGACGAGGTCTTCGAAGGTGAAGGCCCTGGAACTCGGCTACAAGAGAAGGTCGATCTTCTTGGGGGGCTCGTTCAGCCACGTGAGCGGCACCAACGGCAGAGGGGCTCCACGACAGAGCGTGGGACGCCTTTACACTGCCACTGGTAATTTGCACCCCTGGAAGATCCCAAGCGGGACGATTCAAGCTCCTCAGTCGGCGTGGGACCTCAGGGCAACACGCACCAGGCTCTACGGCGCCTTCGGCCGCCAGAGGAATTTCCTCGCGGCGTTCCGTCTTGATAGAGGCAACTCGGGTGCACGTATCTGGCGGCTTTCCACGAATGGGAACGTACAGAGCTTGGCGCTTACGGGGGACCACTCGCGGCTGTTCTTCGGCGGGCACTTCGGCATCAACGAGTTCAGCCAGCGAGTTTGTAATGGCAAGCTCCTACGCGGGCTCGCCTCCGTGAACCCGGCGACAGGGAAACTCTACTGCGGCTGGATCCCTTCCCTGGACCAGAACAAGCGCCCGAGCTACGAGGGGACGTCGACCATGATCACGACCCCCTCCTACCTGTGGGTCGGCGGCGGGTTCATTGGCGTCTCCGACTCTATCAATCCGCAGCCCACCGGCAACGGAGTCACTGAGGTAGCGCAGACCAACCTGGCGCGCTTCAGGCTCTAGAGCAAACGCCTTCACTTCGGGTCATACTCCTCACCTGCTCCGATGCACGAAGGAATCCCATCCATCGCGATGGAAAAGGAAAAGCGCGGCCAACAGCAGTGTAAAGGCCGGAGCCCGAAGCCTCGACCTGAAGGAGGAGGATGGTAGAAGTATGCTACCATCCTAGTAGTGCCTCTAAACGTTCCTTATCAGTGTGCGCCTGCACTTTCCCCTGTTCATCACCACCTAAAACATTCCCTTCTCGGTTGTTCGTGGATCTTCCAGACGTTTGGACAGCCCCCGAGTTCCCGCGCTCGGTAGACACGTCTTCTAGGCTCCCCACGCTGCCGTACGCCGGCGGGCGATCTCTGGGAGAAGTAATGCCGACCATACCTGTGAAGGGTGACGCGGCCGGTTGGCTCAGACGTTACAGCGTAGTTGACAGAAACGGAGTTCTACGAAGTTACAAGCCACTTATGCACCTAGCGTTTCGCCAGTAACGTTCAAGTAACAGCAAAGATATCCAGGTGGCATCTGTGTCGTCACTAACTAGTCTGCTAGAGTACCCTCGTTCCATGCCAAGCGCGGTGAGGGACTCGCCCTCCACCCGCCACAGCGAAGGGAGCAGCGCTATGCGCAAGAGGTCCATCTCCGTACCGATGAGAGACCTACTTGTCGACATGCTGGAGCACGTGTCGTGAACAGCAAGCTAAGCAGAAAAGAAGCCCTGAAGCTGCTTGGAGGTGGGTTAGCAGCAACCGCATTAGGGATAGGGTTTTCTGCAGAAGAAGCTGAAGCGCTCAGTCGAATCAAGACGGGCGTATTTCCCTACCAGCTCGCAAACCCCAACCTGCCGACACTAGTAGGTGGCTTTCGTGCCTTCACTAATGGTGTAAAGCATAAGCCGTTCTACTTCGCGGCATGGACGGACTTCTACAAGCAGCAAGCTGGTGCACTCTATGATTGGTACGAACAGGATATCTTGAAGGCTGCCGAAACCCTTGCTGTCCACTTGTTCCTCAGCCTAGAAGTACGCTCCAAAGAGCCTGAGTACTCCTTCCGCGACCTGTGGAGAGGAGCGCCTACGGCTGCGGGGATAGATCCTGACGAGTACGTTATGAATGTTGCGCAGCATCTGAAGTCGTGGACCGATAGGACAGGCCATGTCGTCCCGGTGAGGATGTTGCACGAGTTCAACTACCCACCCTTGAGTAACGGTTGGGGTGGTCCTGACTACATGCCGAGATTCTGGCGGCGGTGGGCGACCATCCTTAGAGGTGGTGACGTAGATAGCAAGCTGAGGGCTATGGGGCAGCCTGCACTTCGTACCACCAAGAGTGTGGCACGCAACGACAATTTGCTGTTCGTATGGAACATCCTGGTAGGTGCAACATCAGAAACCAACTGGTCGGACTACTGGCCAGGGGCGCAGTGGGTGGATATGTGTGGGGCAGACATGTTCCCGTCTCCAGATGACGCCGACCGAAAGGTGAAGTTTGCTATGCTCAACCGCTTCGACGACTTTGCCAGAAAGCACAGCAAGCCGCTTTGCTTTCCCGAGTTCAATTGGGCAGCACACAAAGGAATCGACCGGCCTGGTCCTACGCGAGACCTTCTCGAGTGGATCGTAAGACATGCCAGTCGCGTCCGGTTTACTACTCAGTTCGAGACCACTAGGGACTTTGCAGTGGTCCAGAGGGGAGATCCGCATCCAGAGCTCAGGAAGCTCTACTCAAATTACTATAACAAGTCGGTGTTCAGGGGAGATAGCTGAGGCAAGTGTCTCCAAAGGCATAACCAACTTAGGAATCGAATGGCACGGCCCGATCGACTAGTCCGACTTCAAGTTGTTCTAAACCGCTATTCACCCGAGTGCGTAGAAGGGGGGTTCTCGGACGTTCTTTTGCAGGATCGTGCATAAAGAGACCGGGGCAGCGACTATTATGTCGCTTGGTCCCAGTCGTACAGAGAAGATCTGACCACATCATCTTGGGTGGGTGCATAAAGATGTGCTGGCGTGGATACGTTGCCTTGTCTCGTCCTTAGCTACATCGGCTAACATCGCGAAATTACTTGTAGCCCACTACAGCAGTTCTACAGTAGTTTCACAGTAGACGCGGTAAACCTCGGTAAACAGGGGCGAATGCAAAGAGGCTTAGATAAGCGGATTTCTAACCTCCGCTAACCCCGGTGAACCTATTGGGACAGACTCTTAATCTCTAGGTTCCAGGTTCGAGTCCTGGGCGGCTCACTCATTTTGTCCTGCAAATGCGGGGGTACGGAAGAAGCGCTGGCGGCGTGTCGGGCTCTTTGACACTAACCCGCTGCTTGCGGCTGGCACAACCTTCCTGTCTAGTCCCAAGAACAGGCACTATTTGCCGACCATCGGCTGTGCGTATACCGCTTTAAGAGATCGAGAAGGAGTCGCTTTTCGACGCAGGATCTCGCGTACAGTGGCTCCATCGCTTGAATGACATCCCGGATGTCGATATCCTCGCGACGGAATCGCACGCTTACCGAGCCAACCTTCGTTAACGGCGTAGACCGATCGCATCTGAATCAGTCTGTCGGGAATCTTTGATTGGATGGTCCAAGAGATCGACGAGCTGAATCCAGGAGCAGCCATCTCGCAACGTTCGCAGGCAGCGGGGCTACGATCAGAGGCAGCGGCTATGGGGAAGTGTATAGCTACTTGGGGAGGTCGTCTCTAGCGTCGCGCCTATAGTGTCTGCTAGGCTACCGAGCTAGTTGTGGGTTCGAAGGTAGGGGATCAATGATCACAAAAGCACACGAACGAATGGCCGAAGGAGGTCAACGTTCTCTCCGGCGCTCTCAAGCAGAAAACCCTATAGATAACCCGGATTCTCGTTCTATGGGATCGTAAGAAGACCATCAGAAGACCGTCATAAGTTACAAAAGCTACGACCAGGCGTCGCTGTTCTCTGACGATCCCTCTGCGGTGCTGCAATAGAAGAAAACCGCATATGTAAGCCAGGTTCTCGCTCCTCTGACGGTTCTGACGGTGTCTATACTTACAAGCAATCCAGGCGCAAGCACTCAAAGAATCCAGCATGCCCAATGAATCGCAGTACCACGGGGAAGTCGATCAGATACGCCGTCATGCCCGACCGCCTAAAGTATGCCTAACGGCCAAGGGCGCCGCGGCCAGAATCGGGGGACAGCGGGCCTTTGTAATGTCCCAGAACGAACTTCGTGGCAGGTAGAGAAGGCGAAGTTCGCAGAAAGCCCAATTCCACGCACTTGGGTGAAGAAGCCAAAAACTCGCCCCCATCTAGAGGATGCACCGTTATCGCTGCGTTGCTATAGTTACCCCTGAGACAGAAAAAACGGCCAGTATGGGTAGAGGCCGAGAAGCCCGTCCCATTGAAGAACGTGGCACCCTATGAGGGACGAGGCAGAGCCAGTGGTGCGACCGGCTACCGATGCGAATGGACGCGTGGTGGCCAGTTTCCCGTTTTCGGGCGAATGTACTATACAGCCCGGGGGAAAGGAGCACTAGGAGGGGCGCCGATGAACCGAATAATTGTGGCCGCAGTAGATGAGGTTGACGAACTAATCGAGCAATATTACCGAGCGCAGGGGGAGTTCTTGAGAGGCAACCCCGAGCCTGTGAAGAACCTCTTCTCCCACAGAGAGGACGTGACCCTCGCTAACCCCTATGGTCCTCCCGTGCGTGGGTGGGATGAGGTCGCCAAGACCATAGAGCATGCCGCATCGTTGCGCAGCGAAGGCACGTTCGTCGAGTGGCAGATCCTAGCGAAGTACGTGACTGCGGATCTAGCCTACGTTGTACAGATAGAGCGGGCGGAGGCCAAGATCGGCGCAAGGGAGGACATCAGTCCGTTAGCTGTGCGGGCTACGATGAACTTTAGACCTGAAGAAGATGGTGAGTGGAAGATCGTGCATCGGCACGCTGACCCTATAATCACCCCTCAGCCAGCAGAGTCGGTGATCCAGGAGTAATTTTACCCTCAGATCGAGCTTCTAAGAACTCCGTACATGCGGAAGTTCAACTTCGCAGAATCACATTTTCTGAAACTGTCCTAAATAGGGTCCGAGCGAGGCCTAGAAGGCGGATTCGGATGTTATGAGGAGGCCGAAATGGGTCGTAAGGAGCCTTCACAGCGCTCTTTAGGGTCACGCCGCGGGCGCTGCCGAGGCTTTTCGGACTGTTTCTCTAGCTCGACTTTAGTCATCAGGCTGCACAGCAAGCCGCATCAGCCAACGGATCCATGAACGCCCTGAGACTTTTTGCGTCTCGCTCGCGCACACCAACCCCAATAAAGTCCCCGACCATCACAGAGTGCCTCCTCGTGCGCTCAAGGAAGCAGTATCCCAGTGGACGCACTGCCGAAGGGATCTATCCCTTCGGCAGAGAGATGGGGCTAGCAGAGCCTCAGAGTAGCCCATATCAGAGCGCTGCGAGCTCCATAGCCGAGATCACACAGCACGTTTCATAGTAGTTGACCTGTAGGATGGTAACCGGCGTGCTCGAAGAATCCCCAGGCATCCCGGAGGCTGACCGCGGATAATGCTTCGCCCAGTGCTTCGACCAGGGCCTCGCGAGTCCGGGCGCAGGCTCTGCGTAGGATCTCCTTGATCTTGGAGAATGCCTCCGCGATAGGATTGTAGTCTGGGGAGTAGCCGGGCAGGTACAAGAGCTGGCAGCCTTGCCTTTCGATCAGTTCCCTCACTCTCTTTGGCTTATGCGCCGGCAAGCTGTCCATGACAACCACTTGACCCTTCTGCAGCTCCGGAAGGAGAACATGCTCTAGATAAGCCTCGAAGACCTCGGCGGTGGTCGAGCCCTCGACCGCAAGGGATGGTCCCATCCCCCCTAAGGTGATGCTCGCCAACAGGGTCGTGTTCTTACCTCGGTTCCGCGCTACGGACAGCTTCAGACGCTCCCCTTTGGGAGAGTAGCCGTACACCGGAGCCAGCGAGGTGTGAGTGCCACACTCATCGACGAAGATCAGCCCTCTTGGATCGAGTGATTCGGCTATCATCACCCTCCAAGCAGCCCTCAAGAACTCGTCGCGTTCGGTGGCTGATCTGCCCCCTTTTTCCTGGTTGCGTTCATCCGCTTTATGGCTCGGCACATGGTGGATCGGCTGACCTCCACAGAGGCCACCACCCGCAGATACTCACACCTCTGTTGCAGAGTGATGAAAGGGCGCTCCTTTATGTCCTCTTCGAGCAGCTTGCTGGCTCGCTCGTCGAGCTTGGGTTTTGAGCCGGGTCTCTTCTTGGGGGCCAGCGAGCGACCCTCCTCGGCGCGTTTGGCGTAGCGTTTTATGGAGGAGAGCGAGACGGAGAAGGTGCGGGCGGCTTGGCTCTTGCCCATTCCTCGTTCAAGCGCTTCGACGATCTTCTCTCTTAGGTCTTCTGAATATGCGTTCATGCCTCCATGATGCCTGATAGGTCATCTACGCTGCAACCTGCTGACAGAGCGGGGTACAAAGGCGTGTCGAGAGCTCACCTCTGATGGAGAGGATGGGCGAGAGCCTACCCTACCCTTGCGCTCCCTAATGGCTAAAGTCGAGCTCTACGATGTCGGGTGTATAAGCCCTGTAAGCGCGAGCAAGAAGAAACTAATGGAGAAGGAATCCGCGTTCTTCACTATGAATGCTTAGTAGCTGATCACGGGCATCTTTCGCACGTATGTGTTGTCGGTCAACTGCGCCAGCATAAAGGCCGCAACATCCTCGCGCGATATCTTCGTCGCCGTGTACGAACCCCCAACATAAACCCTGTATTCGCCCTTGGCAGGTTCGTCAGTGAGCTTCGCCGGACGCACGATTACCCAATCGAGGTTGCTCTGTTTGATAGCCTCTTCCTGGCGGGTCTTGTCCTCGTAGATGTTCTTCACTATGAAAGGCAATATGATCCTATCGTAGAGAAAACCGACGTGACCCTTGCTGTCACCGGCTCCGATGCCGGTTAGGCAGACCAAGCGGCGCACCCCGTGCTTGGTCATCGCGCTAATGATGTTGTGCGTACTCTCCGAGAAAAGGGTTGTGGGACGCGCGCTGCGCGTCCCCAACGCCGAGAGCACGGCGTCTTGGCCGGCTACGGCCGCCTCCACCGAGGACACGTCTAGAACGTTCCCTTGCAACACCCTGAGACGGTGGTCTTCTAGAACCACCGCGGACGGGTCGCGGGCCAGTGCTGTTACTTCGTGGTCCTGTGTTAGCGCTTCACGCATCAGGATCTGCCCAGTGGCGCCAGTGGCGCCGATGATGAGAACCTTCACACCTCTCCTACAGGTCGAGGAGGAGCTTGCGGGCTCCTCCGCCTCTCCGCCCCGAGCTTACCGATTGAGCCTAGTGCCCGAGACCCAGCCCCAGCAGCGTTGCCTCAGCACTACTTGACAACCACCTCGCCCTTCATGCCCGCCAGTCTGTGGCCGATGACCGGACAGTACATCTCATAGGTGCCGGGTTCCTGGAAGGTCACCGTAAGCACGCCGCTTTGTCCATGGTGCATGGTCTTCTCCAGTTTTGCCTCACCTACTTCCCCACCTTTGCTCTTTACGCCCTTACCGTCGATCTCCAGGGTGTGCTCGGCAGAACCCTTGTTCTCGGCTTTGAAGGCGTAAGTGCCGGGCTTACTCAAGATGACAGTGGAGGGAGAGAGCTTAAACTCACTCTCCTTGATAACGATGGTCTTGAGCGTCCCACCCGAGGTGCCATTCGTCGTCGTAGTGGGTGCGGATGAAGAGTAGCCGTACTTCCCCCCTCCGCCAGTGGTCGACTTTCCCGAGGTAGTAGGCTTGCCTTTGCTGGGGGATTCCCCGCCAGCAGAGGACCCGCCTGCCCCACCACCACCGCCGCCGCAGCTTACAAGGACAACCGCGAGCACAAGCGTGAGAGCCCCAACTGCGAATGTGCCCTTCAGTGCACTGTTCGTCGTCCTTAGCCCCTTTCCTCTAGGGAAGGGGTATCGGCATGGGTGAGTATAAGGAGCATGTAGGCGACTCGCATAATGTCGGCTCCTCAATTTCTCCGCTGGACTAAATATCCCGATGCTGCCTCAGGGCCAGCCACACCCCGAGTACCACCTGGGCAGCGCCAAGGACCCTCATGCGATCCGGCTTTTCGACGAACCACATCCCGATACTGCGGGTGCTCTGAGGGCCGACCACCCACAGCCGCGAGTGCTCGCTAGGAGCCAGGAACTCTATGAGCCCATCCCCCACCGTGATTATCGCGAAAGCCTCTATGAGTCTCCTCTTCCACACAGCGCTGTTCTCCTCCTGTTCTTGTGCAGCACGAAAAGCTTGCTGACTTCATTGTTGGCTGAGGGGCGCAGGCTTCCCCTCAGCCATGTATACCGCGAAGTTACGTGGCGCGTCGCTTGGCGATCAGGGCAAGAATACCCAGACCCAACAGCGCCACAGCCGCCAGAAGAGGCAGGGAAACCCCACCGGTGTCGGGCAGCCCCGGCGCCACGCTCGCCGAAGCACTCGCAGATGGACTTGCGGATGCGCTCGCAGATGGGCTCGCGGAGGGACTTGCGGATGCGCTCGCCGAGGCACTCGCCGAGGGAGTCGTCATCTCAGCGCCTCCTGAGACCTTAACGCTTGCTGTCATCTGAGGATGGATCGTGCACTGATAAGCGTAGGTCTCGCCCGCATCACCTTCATCGAAGGTGAAGGTGTAAGTGTCACCGGGTTGCAGGGTGGCAGAGTCGAGCTCCTTTCCGTCCGTCGAAGTGACGGTATGGGGCGCCTGTCCTTCGTTAACCCACGTAACCGTCGTGCCCGGAGCGACGGTAAGCTGACCTGGATCGAAGAAGAAATCCTGGATGGAAACCGTCATCTCATCCTGCGCCGAGGCGGCAGGAGCACAGATCAGCACGGCTGCCATGGAGAGTATGGCCAGTAATAGTAGTCGCTTCAAAGCTCCTCCTTACTCTGGTTGTTTTCGATTGCGTCCGATGAAAGGCGCCTGCGTCCTTTCCCGATAGAGAGCTACCCGCCACAGAGGCGAAGCGGGGAGATCTTACAGCCGGAAGGCGCCTAGGAAGGGTAGGTCCTTACAGGCGGTGGCAAACGACCGACCAACGACAGCCAAGGAGCACAATGCTCCCTGCCTCCGAGCGTCTATGAGCAGCACAATTGAGACGCTCGCCCCGAAGGAGCAAGCTAACACTAGCATCGTCAGTAGAAAGGCGTTCACAGGATGCCTATCCGTCTCCTGCGCCTCCTCCGCGGGCGTCAGCGGGTAGCTTCGGTCTGACAAAGGAGCGGGAGCATTCGCTGCTCTATCCACATGCTCCACATTCGCCCCCCCAAGGGCAGAAGACACATCGGGTGCGGTGAGTGGCAAGGAGAGCAAGACCCCGAGACAGCAGAGCATCCCCCCCCCCAACAGGAGGAGGACCAATAGGTTAATCCTTGGCTGCTTTGCTATGCGCAGAGCCTATTCTCCTACTGTGGCTTGGTGGCCGGAAGGTAGCGAGCCCGCCTCTAGGAGGGGGGCAGGCTGCTTTCCTGCGCCTTCACGCGGCGTCGGCTAGCCACGCAACGAACGCAGTGTACTCTTGCTTGAGGGGAGTGTATATGCTCCACAGCACAAAACCTCCCGAACTTCAGAGAACTGCGTTAGGGCGAAGTTCCTAGAAGGCGATTGGCAGATATTCACCTGCCAAACATCCTCCGCCACCAGGGCCTCTGTGCGCTCTCCTGAGCTCCTCCACAATAGGAGTGGCTCTCCCCCCTCTCTCGCTCCTCCTCGATGATCTGAGGCGATTCTCGCGCGGCCATGATGATCTCCATAGCTTAGCGAGAGCGCCAAGAGCCAACGCCTCGCCTCTCTAGTAATGGCCTTCGGATCCCCCCACACCACCCGTCGCCTCCGAAGGCGCTCAGCTACCGCGCGGGTGGGTTGCCAAAGAAGCGAGGAGCAATTCTATGTCCCCTCGCCAAGCCCTGGTTAGTTCCAAACGTGGCGTGCACCCTTCGGAGAGAGGAGTGTGGAAACGTAGCTCGGAGCCGTTTGTATTTTGTAGGATATGTAACCGTGAAGCAGAGTATTTGATGAAGTTCTCTTTGCTAATCGCGTCGAGGGTTAGCCCTGCGAACTTCTCGTGTAAGAAACCGTCCAAAAAGTCTGGCCAGCCTCAAAACGAACGCGTTGAAGCCTACGAAACAGAGCAAAGAGGGCTCATTTCGCTGTGATTTGACATCGATTTTTGCGCTCGAGACACCACTGAGCGACTTTTTGTACCGTTTCTCCAGGCACTCGAGTGAATTGCTCTTAACGAGGTGTGCGTGTAGAGTCAGCGCGAAGCACCCCACGACACGAGGACGGGGATCTCTTGGAGCCCGAGCGAGGAGCGGACGATCCCAGGCTGGAACTGCGAGGCGGCTGCCAATGTGGTGTGGTCCGCTACGTGGCGCAGGTGAAGGACGACGAGGCATACTACTGCCACTGCCGCATGTGCCAGAAGGCGTTCGGCAACCTCTTCGGCGCCTTCTTCTTCGCGCTTGGGGAGTTCGTCAGGTGGGAGTCAGCTGAGCCGGCCTATTTCCACTCCTCCAACCTTGCGCGGCGCGGGTTTTGCCGGGAGTGCGGCACGCCGCTCTCGTTTGAGTACCTCGGTTCGGAGGAGATCCACCTGACGGTCGGCAGCCTCGACGAGCCGGGGCGCCTGCAGCCGGTCGCCCACTATGGCTTCGAGAGCCACGTTAGCTCTTTTTTCACGGATGACGGGCTGCCGCGCTCGCGCATAGAGGACGACGCTCAGTACGTCGCGAGGTGGAAGGCCGCACACGGGCAGGACTCGATGCCAGGGCCGCTGCTCCGCCCGACCACTTGACCTCTACTGTAGCGCCAATGCGGAATCCAATGCGCGGACTTCCGAGAATGCGTCTTCCACGCGCTCGGGTGAATAAGGGCAAGGAGAGGAAGGGGCCGGAGTCTAGGTGCTCTAGTCCCACCCACGGCAACCGTTAGCGCGTGCTGGCGGGTCGCTGCGCCGCTGCTTGCGATGTCGGGGGTGGTGCTTGCAGCGTCACCCCCGACATATTGTCGAGCGGCAGCTTCATTTGCATCCATCGCACGCTCCTTTCCGCGAAGACCGGGCCTAATACCCCGCCTCTGGCTCTCGCTGTCATTCTCTCTACTTCAGCTGAGGCTTCTTCGTGCTTTCGAAAAGTAACCAAACAAACAGCAGGAGCATCAGAAGCCTTAGGATTTCGGTAGGTGAGGTGCCAAGCAACCTCAAGGTATGACTATAGAGCTCCAAGCCGACCGCTATCGACACAGCAACAATCCCCAAGATCCTACTCTTGCCCTGGCTATCGAGCACCAACATCGCCACTAACCAAAGAATAACCACATCGGGCAACCATCCTTCCGGCCATTGCCCCAACACCTCGTAGGCCACGTAATTTAGCGACTCGTTCGGTATCAGTAGGGCCACGGCTTGCAGAAGAAAGATGGTGCCCAAGGCGAACGCGGATGCGCATCTAATCGAAAACAGCGAAGGCAAGCAGTAAGGTGCCCGCCGCGAGGAAGAAGTGGATCATCGTCCCTGCTCCGCTGCCGAACAGTATTTGCCACCCAAATGATACAGGGACCCCCACTAAGAAGGAGAGAGCAGCCAGCAAACCTAGGGGTGATCGAATGCGCACCCCGGAGATGCCCTGGCTCACTGGGTCGTTGTTGAGCCGGTAGTAACAGGCTGATTCGTGGACATGGCCTAAAACCCTTTCCGCCTCGCCGAAGAATCAGCGCGGCGTTCCTGCCTAGCGGCAGGTAGTCGGTAGGGTAGCGGACCCAGATCTAAGAGGAGGGCAGGTAGCTGTCCTGCGCCTTCACGCGGCGTCAGCCGTGCCACGCAACGAACGCATCATACTCTCCTAGTTGGGCCAGCACATCCCCTAAATGAACTATCTTTGGCGTAGCTTGGAGTAGCTAGCGTGTAGCGAACTCCGGAGAACGCCGTCACGCGAAGATCGCAGGATTTGCCTTCCATTACCTTCTAGAGCGGTTTTCATAGCAGATGAGGGGTAACGTGGTAGCCGCAATGCCCGAACCAGCCCAGGGCGTCTGTGCGATTTACCGCATCTACGTTTGATGAGAGGTAGGTGTCGAACCGCTTCTCCCCGCCTGAGGCCCACTCGATCTCCAAATACATCTCATCCCCACTCTTGCTAAAACGCCAGACCATGCTTTGGGCTGTGGGTTTCACCTCGGCGCGTACATCCTCAAGAAGTCTTGCTTCCCCTAGTGCATCTTCAGAACAGGTTGTGAGGGATGAGTTACAGTAATGTTTATGAAACCTCCAATCTTCGTACGTACGCTTTCAAAGCACGAGCGCCAAGAGCTGGAAGCCGGGTTGCGCTCCTCCGATGCCTTCGTCCTCAGGCGCTGCCAGATCCTTTTAGCCAGCTCCCACGGTGAGCGTTCTCCCCGGATAGCCGAAAACCTTCGCTGCGGCCAACAAACTGTGCGCAACGCCATCCACGACTTCAACGACAGGGGCCTCGATGCCCTAAAGCAGGGCTCTTCGCGCCCCACAGAGGTCCACGCCGCCTTCGACGAGAGTAGCGCCCGCGCCTTGCTAGAGATGCTCCACCACGACCCGAGGAAGTTCGGCAAAGATGGCACCTTGTGGACACTGCAGTACGCTGCACAGGTCAGCTTCGAGGAGGGTCTAACCCACAGGCAGGTAAGCGCAGAGACCATCCGAGCCACTCTGGTGCGCCTTGGAGTGCGTTGGCAGAGGGCGAAACGCTGGATAGAAAGTCCGGATCCCGACTACGAGAGAAAAAAGGGGATCGAGATCGGCTGATCCGGCTCGCCGAGGCCCATCCGGAGTGGGTTTTGGGATTCGAGGACGAGACCTGGTTCAGCCGCTTTGAGAGACCTTCTGTGCATTCCTGGGAGCAGGCGGGCCAGCCGATGCGCTTCCTCCAGAAGGAGCCCACAAAGGACGATCCCGACCCCAAAGCCCTCTCCTGCTACGGGCTTTATCTGCCGGAGCTTGAAGAGACGTGGCTGAGATTCGTGGATGGTCGGCCGCTGAGCGCCATAACCACGCAGTTTCTCGGGTGGTGTTGCCACAAGCTCCTCAGGAGAGGCAAAAAGGCTCTGCTCCTGATCTGGGACAACGCAAGCTGGCATAAAAGCCGAGAGGTGAGAGGCTGGATCACCGCCCACAACCGCAAGGTCAAAGAAAACAGCCGTGGAGTACGCATAGTTACCTGCTTCCTGCCCACCAAGAGTCCGTGGCTGAACGCCATAGAACCCAAATGGGTACACGGCAAGCGCAAAGTGGTCGAGCCCGAGAGAGTGCTTGGCGCTTACGAGCTTGCAGATAGGGTATGTGAGGTCTTTGGTTGTCCGCATTACGAGCATCTATCCATTCCCCAGGAGGTCGCCTGATCGTGCACTAGGTGCTTTTGGACCTGGAGATGCCGGACGTTATGGGGGCCGACGAGTCGATAAGTAGGATGCTGGCGCTTCCTTCGCCACCCAGGGTAGTAGTCTTCACCATGCACGACGAGCCTGGCATGATGCAGCACTTCCGCGAGCGAGGCGCCACCGCGTACATCCCCAAGAGCGCCGAGATAGACGAGCTGGTTGGCGCCGTCAGGAACGCCGCGCGGGTTCGGACACAGACGACCGGAGACGGAAGGCGGGATCGGTAGCCTTGAGCGAGGGAGGGAACGGCAGCGTGGGACCGGCCAGGTGGACTGCGGGCGACGGCGAGATGGCCTGGCGCATCCGCGAGCGCGACTGGACGGCGACCCCACTCTGCCCCATCGAGGGGTGGCCGTAGAGCGTTAGGACCGCCGTCGACACCTGCCTCGGGTCAGGCTTCGTATCTCCCCGTGGTGCGCGCCAAGTACGCCGCCTCATTCGCCGGGGCGAGAAGCATGGTCGGGATAAGGGACGAGATCGAACCCCTCGTCGAGCGCGTCCTTGCCACCTGGGACCCGGTGCTCGGCGAGGACATACCGCTGGTCCCCGGGAAGGGCGATCCAATACCACCGCTACAATCCTCGTAGCAAGTCCGCGGTGATCGACTTCCGAGACCTTGACTGCTAACCATCCGGCGACGAACTTACCGTCGGCCATAAGGCGAGTACGGTAGTGCTTCGCAGGCTCATTTGCGCGTCTCCCTCTGATGGTGAACGAACCGAACGAGGCGCGAGGCTCCATCGAGCAGATCCTCCCTCGAGGAGGCCAGGGACAGGCGCACGTAACCTTCACCGAGTTCGCCGAACGCGCTTCCGGGTGCGACGGCTACGTGCTCGCGCTCGATGAGTGACCGGGCGAGATCCATCGAGGGCATGCCGGCATCGGTGACGTCGGTCCACACGTAGAAGGCGCCTGAGGGTCGGCTGGAAGCGAGGCAACCGCGATCGAGGATCTCGAGCAGCTCGTCGCGACGTTCCCTGTAGGCATCGCGCATCTCTCCTACGATCTGTTGGGGGCCGGTCACGGCGGCCAGGGCGGCCAGCTGGGCCGGGGTGTTGACGCACGAGACGATCGGCTCCTGCATCCCCGTAAGTAGTTCGGCCAGATCTGGCGGGGCTACCAGGTAGCCTACGCGCCAGCCGGTCATGGCGTAGACCTTGGAGAAGGAGTAGACCGACACCAGCCGGTCACCCGGGTCGGCCACCGACCCGACGCTGACAAAGGCATCGTCGAAAGAGAGCTCATCGTAGACTTCATCGGCGATGAACCATAGACCCCGACTACGGGCGAAGGCCAGCAACGTCTGGGTCGAGTTCGCGGGGCAAAACCGTCCCGAGCGGGTTCGACGGGCTATTGACCAGGATCGCCCTCGTCCGTGGCGTCACCAGGCGCTCGAGGTCTTCGGGGCGGGGCAGGAAATCTCCCTGCGCGACCAGCGGGTACGGGAGTACACGCGCCCCGAGAAGGTGTGCGATCATGCGGAAGTTCGGCCAGGCGGGATCGGGCAACAGTATTTCGTCGCCGGGTTCGAGTAAGGCTCGAAGCACCAGGTAGAGCGCCTGGATGCCCCCCTGCGTGACTACCACCTGCTCCTGGCGCGCCTCGTAACCGTTGCGCCGGGCGACCTTGTGCGCCAGGGCTTCACGCAACTCGGGAAGGCCCGCGTTCGGAGCGTAGCGGGTATGGCCCGCCCGCGCAGCCCCGTGGGCAGCGTCGACGATGTGCGGAGGGGTAGGAAAGTCGGGCTCCCCAACCTCGAGGTGGATGACCTCGGGGTCCTCCCATGCCAGCTCCATGATCTCGCGTATGCGCGAGACGGGCATGGAGCTGGCGATCGTCGAGGGAAGCGCGGGCTCGCTAGTCTCTTGGGGGCGCAATGAATCTCCTCCTTTGTCTCTCATCCTCACCATCCCCGCCTCACGCCAAATGAAAACAACGGGAGCGGCAAGCCGTAGCTTCGCGTATACCGGGCTGGCCTGGGAAGAGTCGGGTGAATAGCGGGGCATCCTGGAAGATTCGCTCCGGGATCGATGAAACTGGTTAATGGGCAGGTCTCTTGGGAATAGATCTCCTGGCACCCAGGCTACAATGTGCCAGATCACTTCGGGAGGAGGATTCGCGTGAGCCAGGAAACACCGGGGTTGGAACATCCGCGCCGTTATCGTATGGGCGTGTGGTGCGATCGTCACGTTCGCGGTTCCTGACTCCTGGATCCCGGCCATCTCGGCCATGATCGTCTCGGGCGGTGTGTATTACCTGCTGACGATGAATACTGAGAGCGTGACGAACAGGAGGCTGACGGAAACGGCCTCCAGGTAGCGGAATTCCCTACCAGGCAAGCTCCGCTCAAATCCATCCTAATAGCATCGTTCATGTGCTCCTGAGCAGGGTGTCGCCCCGTTACCCGGGGCTGGGACATCGAGATCCTCCCCTGGGAGTCGCTAGGGAAGGCGTGCAGTCGTCTCTGAGGATGGCTCGCCAGCAAGATGGGGAAACAATTTTCTTGCGGTGCCGCCGAGCACGCGGGAGAGGTTCTCTGCGTCCAGATCGGGCAGGGCCGCAGGGACGAGGTCGGGCAAGGCTCTGTAGCCGGGCACGTCGCGGGTCCAGGGGTAGTCCGAAGCCCACAGCAGGCGCTCTGGTCCGTATGCCCCGGCGAAACGGCGGGTCACCTGGAACAGGTCGGGGTACGGAGGTTCCTGCATCGACAGGGCGTATTGGCCTGAGACCATAAGGTGGACTCCACCGGCCTCGCTGAGCCGCAGAACCTGCTGCACGGTCGACTCGGGGAAGGGGTCGTCGAAGCGCGGGCGCCGGTGTTCATCGATCTGCATGTCTTGTGGGCAGAAACCGAGGTGGTTGAGCACCACCCGCAGCTCCGGTAGCTCGCGGACGACTCCGGATAGCAGCGGCAGTTGGTCAGGGGGCAGGTAGGTCCACAGCAGCATATCCTGTCCGGCGAGGTAGCGCAGAACCGGGAATGCGGGAGATCCTGTCACCGGCCGACCGGGCTCACCCAGCCACTGGGTGCGCAAGCCGTGGAAGTCGAAGCGATCGCCTCGGGCGCGAAGACTCTCTACGCCGCGGGCGCCACCGGCTCGCAGCTCGGCGGGTTTGGCGACGGCGATGGCGGCGAAGGTTTTCGGGTGGTCGTCGAGCGCTCCGGCGACGTAGTCGTCGTGGGCATCCAGGGGGACCAGCACCGCGGCATCCACTCCGCTAGCTGCCATGAGCGTGAGCAGGTCTTCTACCGGGGCGTCGCGCCCGGCGGGCGCCAACTGGTCGACGCCCGCGGGGAGATTGCTGCCGGGCGGAAGACGTGCGCGTGCACGTCGATGATGCCGCTTCCCGTCATCTTTGGATCTCCTCGGCGCGCTGGAATAGTATGTCCGGAACAGTAGGCAGTAGCGAGGTGGGTGTAGATTTCGACCGCCCGACGCACCGCCGTGATCGACACCCACTCGTCGGCAGCGTGGGCGCGTCGCAGCAGGCCGGGGCCGAGGGCCGGCAGGGTGGGCAGGTTCTGGATCGCGCTGAACCAGGTAGCGTCCGTGGTGCCTGGAAAGACCGCACTGGTGGGTTCGGTACCCAGGACCGCCTGGCAGGCCGTCCGCGCCTCCTCGACGAGTGGGTCGCTGGGAGACGATAAGGGTTGCAGGCAGCCAGTCGCCGGGCGGCTGGTCGAACTCGATCCTGAGGTCGCTCCCGGTCTCCTGGGAGACCCGCTCCACCAGGACGGTGAAGGCCTCACGCACATCCTCGCGCCGCATTCTGGGAAGCAGTCGCACCTCGGTGTCAACGGCCATCACTCCCGGCAGCACCCCGAAGCCGACCCCACCGTGGTAGGCCATCCCGGTGTTGACCGTCGGCGTCCAGCCGCTGAGACCATGGACGTTTGCGGGGGTATCCACAGCCAGGGAATCGGCTACCTCGGTGACTAGGCGGGCGGCGTCCACCCCGGCGTTGCGGGTGCCGAGCTCGTCTGACAAACTCGAGTGTCCCTGCCGGCCGCCGGCGACCAGACGCAGCCTGGCGATGCCACGGCTCACCAGGTGCAGCCTGTCGTAGTCCTCGTCGATGCCGCCCGGCTCACCGATGACTACGCCGTCAGCATCCAGAGGAACACTCTGGGCCACGTGGTGGGCGCCATAGGCAGAGCCATTCTCCTCGTCGGCCGTGAAGAGCAAGCTTAGCCGACCGCGGGATGGGGCGTCGCGGGCCAGGCGGGAGGCCGCTGCCAGCATCGCCGCGAGGGCGCTTTTCATGTCCGCGGAGCCAAGCCCATACAGTCGATCTCCCTCGACGTCAGCCCCGAATGGATCTACGCTCCAGGTAGCGTCGGCGACTGGCTTGGTGTCGAGGTGGCCCGAGAGTACGAGGTGCCGCCCTCCGGGTCCGAAATCCAGGGTGATGAGCAGGTTGGGCCTCGATTCGTTGCGGGCGATGGTTCTGGCTCCGGGGAGTCGCAGCTCCGAAAGCAGGTTCCGCACGAGTGCCGCGGCGGCACGCTCGTCGCCGGGTGGATTGGGACTGGGGACGCCTACCAACTCCCGAGCTATATCGAGAACGTCCGGACCCGGGGTGCCCGTCACTTGTATCGTGCGGCCCAGTCTACGCCCTGCCAGGTCTGCACCTTCACCGGTTCCAGTTGGAACAGCCAGCGGGGCTTGTCCAGGGTGGGCTCCAGGTACTTCGGGCCATTTTCTCCCAAATACCTGGTGCTCATGCGCTCGGCGATAGGCACCCATTGGCCGCCGACGTTCGGCTCCTCGACCATGTGGGCGGTGCACTGCGCGACGACTTTTCGTAGTCCTTCCGGTTCGTCGACGCTGATCGCGCACCGAGAGTCGTTCGCCAGGTAGCGGGCCCAGGCGGACTTCTCGCGGGGAATTACCCAGAACGAGCTACCATCCCACTCGTGCCAACAGGGCACCACGTGTGGCCAGCCTTCGTCATCGAGGCAGGCCAGGCGGGCGAGGTGCGCCTCAGCGAGGAAAGTGGAGATCTCCGCCTCATCCAAACGGCCAACCCGTCCGCGCCAGCTCTCGTCGCTCATCGCTTCTCCTTTCAAGCGCAACACAGGAGCATGTTCGACTTTGGATCCAACCGTCTCTGGAGCTTTGCAACGGCAGGCCAGACGAAACACCGAGCACCATAAGCTTGGCGTGACTATCGGGGATGCCGCCATGCCCGCCGGCATCCCTACCTCGTCCTGGGCGGAATCGGAGACCGGGAAGATCGCAATGATCACAGCCCCGACGCTTGACGCCGGGGCAACCGTACTCTCCTACGAGCTTGGAGCCTTAGTCGTTACCTGAGCACGATGTTGTCAGCCGAGGCACTAACGCCGGTTCCCAGCTTTACGATGTTTCCGTTCATGGTGTTTCTTTCGACAGTGGCATTCTTGGTGTCTGGCCTGTCAGAACGTCCAGAGTCGGTGATACGCACCCCGAGGTTATCGGTATTTCCGCCGAAGGTGTTGTTAGCAACGTAGGAGTTGCAAGCGTCGTGTATCGAGACACCGCCGCGCACTGACTCCCAACCGTTGTTCTGGATGACGTTACCCACAGCGATGAATTCGGCGCCGGAGCATTCGGTTTGCTCGAACCTTACGCCGGCCCGGCCGTTGTTAGACAGAACGTTGTCATGCACGTTGAAAGAACCTACGGTGGTATCCTTCATGAGCACGTCGCCCCAGAGGCCATGTCCGACGTTGTCATGAACGTAATTGCGCCCGGCCTCGTACTCATATATCCCCTTTACCCCCGCCGCGATAACGCCAAGGGCTCTAGGATCGGTGGTGTTATTGTCGATCTCGTTGTCGAGAATGTGACCGTGAGCGTTTGTGATGCCGGCCGCCCCGTTGTGGTGGATCCGGTTGAACTGGATCAGGGTGTTATCGTTACCAGAGCCGGCAGCTATGGCCGAACCGCCACCAGCCCGGCCTTTGAAGTCGGCGCCGGAGATATCCAGCCACGTAATAGCGTTGTCACCCCTGAGGGCTATAAGGCTCTCTAGGTTTGCCCCGTTTATGAGCTTCGTGGTGGGGTTGGGGTCGTTGGCCGGTCCGACCTTCGTCGGTGGAGGGCCGACAGCGCCCCTAAGCTCGTCGCCCACCTTCAGGATGATCAGGGCGTTGACGGTGTAGGTGCGGTTCGGGGCGAGCTGGAAAGCCGTCGCCGTGGTAGCAGAATCGGCGTTCACAAAGTCGGCAATGTCCACATTCGTTGGGACGGGAACCACGCGGGGGGCTGCTTCAACCTTGGTGAAGGAGAGGGCGCTTATTGCCAGGCAGGCCATAAGGGCGGACACGAATACGAGCGTTAAGGGTTTCTGCATAGCTCCTCCTTACGGGTTAACGTCGCCGTCCCGGTTGCGATTGTGGTGTCATTTAAGGATTTGAGCGCCTGGCCGTTTTGGTACATGGTGGCGTTGACGATAGATGTATCGGTAGGCTTAACGTCGAAGTCCTCACCTTCCACGGTAGGGGCTACGTCTGCAGCCTCTGCTCGCACTTCTCTCGTCACGACGGATGCAAACAGAGCCAGCAACGGCACCAGTAGGACTACATGCCCCCTCAACTCGGATCCCCCTTGTTGTATGGATTACCTAGTATGCCCTAATTTCCGCAAAGCTGTCAAGGTAACGCGATGTGCTTCGGGATCTAGAAGCAAGGCTTGACCGGAAGGTGATCTTGCCGAACGGCTCAGGGATGATGCGTAAGGTATGTCAAACCGATATGGAAACCAGACGTTGTTCGCTGTGACTCTGGCACTGACAAGGTTATCTACGAGAAGGGGCTGAAGATACGCTGCGAATAGAGGCCCGTAGAAGATGGGCCGAGGCCGCTAGAGCATCCGACCCTCTCAGGCCTATTACCGGTAGTTTGTTGACGGAGGACTGTGATCGTGTTCCAATGGCGGTGAGGAGGTGCCGCCACATGACCAAACGAGTACCCGCTAGCCCCGCTCCGGGCCCCTTGGAGGATTACGCGGTCTGTTTCGATGATCTGTTCGCCACCCTCGCCCAAAGGCAGGCTTTCCGCCGCTACTTGGAGGGACTTCTGCTTCCTACCGAGCGCAACAAGACGCTGACGGCTCTGGCCAACACCGAGCCCCTAAAGGGCGCTCAACGCAAGGAGGCGCAGAGCCTGCAATGGTTTCTCTCCGAATCCACCTGGGAGCCCGAAGTGGTTAACCAGCGCAGGATGGAGCTTTTGCTCGGAGGCCCGGCCACCGCTCCTAACGCCTCGGGAGCCTTGGTCATCGACGAGACCGGTGACCGTAAAGACGGCAAGGCCACCGCCCACGTGGGCAAGCAGTGGCTGGGCGGGATAGGCAAGGTGGAAAACGGGGTGGTCTCGGTGAGTTCTGTGTGGGCTGATGAGAGTGTGTACTACCCGCTTAGGGTAGAGCCCTACACCCCAGCCCACCATTTCGCGGGCGGCAAGAGGGATCCTAATTTCCGCACCAAGCCCACGATAGCTTTCGAGTTGGTAGAGAAGGCTATCGAGAAGGAGGTTGCCTTCAGGGCGGTGGTGGCCGACAGCCTCTACGGCGAGAACCTGGGCTTCAGGGAAGACCTCCTGGGAGCGGGGATTCCCTACGTGCTGGCTTTGGGTCCCTCAAACGTGTGGTGGCATCCTGTAGGAGAGCCCGGCTCGGTGGAAGAAGTGGCGTTGGCCTCGCCCTGGAACGGCCCCAGCGATCCTGGCGAATGGGTAAGGCTCTGTCGTACCTTCCGCAATGGCCGCACCGAAGAATTGTGGGCACTGGAAGCGCAATGCGGCACTTACGGACCGTATGGGCCGGAGAAATCCGAGCGGCTGGTGGTGGCTACCACCGACCCCACACAGTTGCCGGAACGCACCACTTCCTACCTGGTGACGAACCTGCCAGCCTGCGGTTCCGGGCGAGCGCGAGGGAGTGAGCTCGCAGCGGCGAACCTCGCGGAGGTAGTGCGGCTCTATACCCTGCGCGGCTGGGTCGAGCAAAGCTACAAGCACATAAAGCAATCTCTGGGGTGGAGCCAATACCAGGTCAGAAAGGATATGGCCATCCGGCGCCACTGGCAGTTGGTATGTTGCGCCTTTAGCTTCTGTTGGTGGGCAAACGTTGATCTGCTGCAAGAAGACGCACCACCAGGGGTGATTCTCCAAAGAGAAGAGGACGCCTCGATCTTCTCCGCTTCTGCGGAGGAGAGGGGAAAAAAGGAAGACCGAGAACAGGAGGAGGTGCCTTCTGCTGTCGTGGCCGGAGGCGCTGAGGAAGGTCAGGTCGTGGCTGGAGCCTTACGTAATGCTCATGCGCTACTGGAAGGCGTTTACCGACAAGGACCCGCCAGAAGAGCTACGAAGGCTGCTCGAAGGGGTGTTCGCGGGTGAAGGTCTCTGCCTCTATGTCCATTGACAACAAACTACCGGTAGTACTGAACCTGGGAAGGCGTAGGTAGAGGCGGAAGCTCAGGAGGGGGCGGGTCGTCAGGTGATTGAGGCGTCCCAGACGACTGCTGCTGAGACTGCGGGGACCCATCAGATGAGCCCGAAGGTGAGTCTTGAGCTGAGGCGGAAGATGAGTCGGAACCCGCCTCGCCACTGGCCTCGGGACCCGACGTACCGCCAGCCCCGGGATCCGACTTACTACCAGTCTCGGAATCAGGCGTACCGCTAGCCTCGGGATCTGAATTGCTACCAGTCTCGGAGTCAGAGATACCACCAGCCTTCGGATCCGACTTGCTACCAGCCTCGGGATCCGACTTATTACCAGTCTCGGAATCTGACCCACTAATAGCCTCAGGTAGGGAGGTGCCGATGGAATATATCTGCTCTACGAGCGGCGTCGTCCTGGGCAGAAAGTAACCGAAGTACAACAAGACATTGAGAGCCACGGCGATCACCCCCACGACCAGTACCACGCTCGGCTTGTTGAGCGACTGCTCTAACCTTTTCACTTAGGTGGGCACCCCCCTTCTTTGGTAGACCAAGCGCACAGCGAAGTATATATGATAACGCAAATAGCGAAGCTTCGCCAGAGAAACGCCGTTGTCGCGGCACTTACTCTAGAGGGATATTCACTCGAGAACTCGAGACAACACACCTTCCGAGCAGCTCGGTGGGCTGCCCACGAGCGCGCAACCGCTGGTACCGCCGTCCATTCCGGGCAGGTGTCGAGGGCGCGCGGCTCTGGGCTTCATGCAGCGCTCTAGTGGGCTCGTGGAAGCGTGGAAGAGTCTGTATTCCGGCCGATGCGGCGGATGTTTCGCGATCTTTTCGGGTATATCAGGGGCATAGAGGTCGATGTAGCCCTGGCCCAAACCGAGTAAGAGAAAGGACCAGCCGTGGCAGATGTGCATGTCTATGTAACCAGGCCGGCGGAGAAAGAGGGTGCGGCTCTAGAAGATATCGAAGGGGCATTGAGGGAGCTGAACTACGTCTCCGGTGTTGAGGCCAGTCCGGCAGGGAACGTGGTGGCCGTCACATTCGAAGGAGGGAAAGCCGAGCAGGAGGAGATCAAGCGCACCGTCGAAGAGACTGGCTACAAGGTCTCCAGGCTCTCCGTCAGAACCAACTTCACGGAAGAAGGACAGCTCTGGGATATCTAAAAGCGGCGTGCGGTAAGAGTAGCTGCCTGCATACAACGTGTGTTAGCTGGCGACGTCGAGATACCTTGACTCATGTCCAGCGGGGACAATGGCACATTTAGTTGCTGCAGTCGGCGCCCCTTCGCCTGAACCCACCGTTGCGTCGTCTAAAACGGTATTGTACTTCTCGCCAAGGCAGCGCGGCTAAGGAGTAGAATCTGAAAGTGGAGAAGAGTAAGCAGGGCGGGCTGTTGATGGCGGCGGTGGGCAAGACGAGCACCCTCGGGCGCACGAGATGATCTGGTTCGCGTGGTTCATGCTCGCGTTGGAG
>CAWEQZ010000025.1:0-79537 GCA_963811295.1 uncultured Rubrobacteraceae bacterium
GACGCGGTAACCCCTCCCGCCTGGCACCCTCGGCCATCGATAGCGCACCCCTCACTCCCCGCAACCCTCCATCTAAGGACAATTCCCCCACCACGCCCGCGTCCTCCAATCCCCCCGCCGGCAGTGCGCCGGACGCGGCGAGGATCCCGAGCGCTATCGGAAGGTCGAAGGCAGGCCCCTCCTTCCTGAGATTCGCCGGAGCGAGGTTCACTATTACCTTCTTCGTAGGGAACTTGTAGCCACTGTTGGAGATGGCCACCCTTACCCTCTCCCGCGCCTCCTGCACCGCCGCATCAGGCAGACCCACGATCGAGAAACCAGGCAGACCAGAACTCACATCAACCTCCACCTCCACAGGCAACGCGTCTATCCCGAATAGACTCAGGCTCCTCACCCGGCAGACGGACATCAGCCACAACACCCAAAAGCCATCGCCGTGCTCCCTAACTCCACCACCTCAACACAGCAGACCCACAGTATACAGCATTTGCGTCTAGGATGATATACGAGTGATTATTATTTTATACGACGAGGCATAACATTGGCCTCCGCTTGCGCAGGAATCTTGGCTGAGTGGCTGGCAAGTCGCTACAGGCGACGGGCTGAGATGCCTCAGAAAGCGTCCTCGATATGATGTAGGCGCACCTCGGGCCGGTCGGCACGGATTCCGATCACGTCGAACCGCAGGGTGTCGAACTCTGGTTTTCGGGTGTAGAGGTAGTGTTCGGCTACGGAGCGGAGAGTATTTTGCTTGCGGTGGGTGACGGCTTCCAGTGGGTCTCCGTATCCGGTCCCGCGCCGCAGCTTGACTTCCACGAAGACGAGGGTGTCGTCGTTGCGGACTATCAGGTCGATTTCTCCGCGCCGGGTTCTGTAGTTGCGCTCGACGAGTGCGTAACCGTGTTGGATCAGGTAGCGCAGTGCGAGGTCTTCACCCCATGTCCCGGGGGATTTGTCTTTCAGTCTCCGACTCCGGAGTAACTTAGACGGTGGACCCGGCAGGGCCCGAGTTCCGAGAGTGCGAGCCGGTGCTCGGGCGTCCCATATCCGCGATTTCGTCCGAATCCGTAGCCGGTGTGGGTCTCCGAGAGGACGCGCATCGCATCGTCGCGGAGGACCTTGGCCACCACGCTCGCAGCTGCGACCGCCGCGCTCCTGGCGTCGGCCATTGGCAGGCACTCCACCTCGGGGCCGAGATCCAGGTTGCCGTCGGCGAGGCCGCACCCGGCGCGAGATTTGAGGGAGTCGAGGGCTCTTCTAAGGGCCTCGCGGTTCGCCAGGCCGACGCCGTGACGGTCGATCCACCAGGCCGGGTAGGCAACTACTGATACGGCCTCCGCCCCGCGGAGCAGCGCGCCGAAGATCTCCTCCCGCACAATAGGCCTCAGGAGTTTGGAGTCGTTGATCCCGGAGACTCGGGTATCTCCAAGGACTACCGCAGCGGCCACCAGCGGGCCCGCCAGCGCGCCACGTCCTGCCTCATCGGCCCCGGCCACTGGCCCACTGCGGCACATGATCCATGCCGCGTCGAAAGCGTAGAGCGAACTCTCCTCCGGAGGAGGACCGGTAGGGCGGGTCCCCGGCAACGCCGGTGCCGGCTTACCTGGCCTTCTTGACCCTGGCTTTCTTGCCCACCTTGTCGCGGATGTAGTAGAGCTTCGCCCGTCTCACGGCGCCGCGCGAGGCGACCTCGATCTTGGCGATCTTCGGAGAGTGGAGCGGGAAGATCCTCTCCACGTTAACCCCGAAGGAGTTCTTCCTGACCGTAAAAGTCTCGTGAATCCCACTGCCTTTGCGCGAGATACACAGGCCCTCGAAGACCTGCACGCGCTCCCTGTTGCCCTCTATAACGCGGTAGTGAACCCGTACCGTATCGCCCGGCTTGAACGCGACGTCCTGCTGCTGCAAGTTATCGCTCGTTATCATGTTCTTCTCCTCTCGTGGACCTTCTCCGGATGGCTAGGGCGACCACTTTCCGGTCGTCCTTGCCCGCGTACGCTCTCGCGCCTCGCGCTCGCGCCAGGCACGGATCTTTGCGTGATCGCCCGATAATAGCACGCCAGGCACCTGCTCTCCATCCCAGATGGCGGGCCGCGTGTAGGTAGGAGGACCGACCACATCTTCCGCCGAGAACGACTCGCCCACGAGGCTCTCGGCGTTGCCGAGGACGCCACCTAGACGCCGGATCGCCGCATCGGCGAGCGCGGCGGCCACGATCTCTCCCCCGGACAACACGAACTCACCCAGCGAGACGGCCTCCGTGGCGAGGGTGTTCCAAACCCGCTCGTCTATCCCAGCCGTAGCGTCCACAGATGACCGTCAGGTCCGGCCCCGAAGCCACCTCATCGACGTAGCCCTGCGTTAGCCTCCGTCCTGCCGGCTCCGTAAGGACGACCCGCCGCCCCGTTCTCACCTCCCTCGCAGGAACTCCATAGACCTCCTCGAGAGCCCTGGCCACGACATCGACCCTGACGACCATCCCGGCGCCGCCACCGTACGGCATGTCATCGATGCGGCCATCAGGAGAGTAGTCGCGCAGGTCGAAGCTGCGATAGTCGACGATGCCGCTCTCTATGGCCCTGCCGACGACCCCTACGCCCAAGGCTGCGTCGACCGCTTCGGGGAAGACGCAGAAGACATCTATGCATCTCACCTACAAGCCTTCCGGCGGACGGACCACGATCCGCCCCGTCCGCAGATCCACCCGAGGCACATGTTCCATGGTAAAAGGTAGATAGAGTTCCTGCCCGTCTCTCTCTTCGCGAACCACGAGAACCTCGTGGGCGGCGGTCTCGAAGGTGTCGGCCACCTCTCCTAGGACCTCACCCGCGTCGCTCACGGCCGTAAGGCCGAGGAGGTCGGCCACGTAGAACTCCCCCTCCTCGGTCGAGTCGAGCTCCTCTCGGTCGAGCAAGAGATGTTCGCCTCTCAGGGGATGCGCATCTGTCCTGCTCTCGACACCTTCGAGGTCGAGTAGGTAGCCTTTCGGGGTTTGCCTGGCGGACGAGATGCGGCGTCTCACGCCTGCGACCACCGGCTCTTTGCCTTCCCTGAGGTGCTTACCTGCGCCGAGGGCACGGACCCTCAGAGTGCCGCGGACCCCGTGCGGTGTGACCACGACCCCGATCGCCACGGGATCGGAGAGATCCTCCACGGTCTCTAGTCCGGCACCTCCACGGTGACTCGCTTACCCGCCTTCACGGATGCTGCCTTCACGACCGTGCGGATCGCCCGGATCGTCCTTCCCTGGCGGCCGATCACACGCCCCATGTCATCGGGCGCCACCCGCAGTTCCAGATCCACCCGCGAGTCCGACTCGGTCCCCGAGACCTCGACCTTATCC
Source organism: uncultured Rubrobacteraceae bacterium (assembly GCA_963811295.1). Lineage (GTDB taxonomy): Bacteria > Actinomycetota > Rubrobacteria > Rubrobacterales > Rubrobacteraceae > Rubrobacter_D. Next base: position 3,344 of record CAWEQZ010000025.1, read on the forward strand.
GGTTCGTCCACTAGCGCGCGGGCCAGGACGAGCAACAGATTCTCTAGCTGCGCCACCTAGAGGACCCCGGAGATCTTCAGCAGGTTGCGCACCTGGTCGGTAGGCTGCGCCCCCTTGCCTAGCCACTCCCTGGCCTTCTCCTCGTCGACCTTGATAGCGGAAGGCTCCTGCTGCGGGTCGTAGGTCCCGATCCGCTCAATAAACCGGCCGTCGCGGGGACTCCGGGAATCGGCTACCACTATCCTGTAGAAGGGGTTGGCTTTGGAACCGTGCCTCGCGAGTCTTATCTTTACCGCCATGCCATCTCCTCTCGAACTCTACCTGCGCCCCGACAGACCCGGTATTCGCGGCAACCCGCCGCCTTTGCCCATCTGGGCCATCATCTTCTGCATCTCCTTGAACTGCTTGACGAGCTTCTGGACGTCCTGCTGGGTCGCGCCCGAGCCCCGCGCAATCCTACGCGCCCGGCTCGGGTTCTGCAACAACTTGGGGTTCCTGCGCTCCTGGACGGTCATCGAGGTTATCATGGCCTCGACCCTGCCTAGCTGCCGGTCGTCGATCTCCACGTCCCTGAGCTGCTTTCCCAGGCCAGGGATCATGCCGAGCAGGCCAGAAAGCGGCCCCATCTTCTTTATCATCTGCATCTGCTGCAAGAAGTCCTCGAAAGTGAACTTACCGCTCATGAGCTTCTTACCCTGGGCCTCGGCCTCGGTACGGTCCATCTGCTGTTCGGCTTTCTCGATGAGCGTGAGGACATCGCCCATCCCCAGGATGCGGCCGGCCATCCTGTCCGGGTAGAAGTAATCGAACTCGCCCATCTTCTCGCCCTCCGAGGCGAACTTGACGGGTCGCCCCGTAACCGAGACCACGGAGAGCGCGACCCCGCCGCGGGCGTCGCCGTCGAGCTTGGTCAGGACCATCCCGTCGAAGTCGGCGTACTCCTGGAAGGCCTGCGCCACTTCGACGGCGTTCTGGCCCGTTACCACGTCGAGCACGAGCAGGACGGAGTGCGGCCTCGAGGCCTTTCTGACGCGCCGGATCTCCTCCATCATCTCCAGGTCGACGACCTGCCTGCCCGCAGTGTCGACGATCACGAAGTCGTACCCGCCGTCTCTGGCCTCCCTGATGCCGCGCTCGGCGATCTCCTCCGGCTTCGGACCCGTGCCCTCCGTGTACACGGGTACCGAGAGCTCGCGCCCGATCTGCTGCAGCTGCTCGATCGCGGCCGGCCTGTATGTGTCGCACGCGACCAGATACGGGTTCTTCCCGAGCTTGCGCACGAACAGAGCGAGCTTCCCGGCCGCCGTCGTCTTACCGTGGCCGTTCAGGCCCGCGAGCATCACGACCGTCGGCGGCCTGGAAGCGAAGGAGAGCTTGTGGGCGGTGCCTCCCATCAGGTTCGCAAGCTCCTCGTCGACTATCTTGACGACCTGCTGGCCAGGACTGAGGGCCTTCGAGACTTCGGTCCCCGTGGCCCGCTCGCGGACGTTGGAGACGAACTCCTTGACGACGCCGTAGTTCACGTCGGCCTCGAGGAGGGCAAGCCGGATCTCACGCGTAACCTTCTTTACCTGGTCCTCTGTGAGGTTGCCGCTACCACGGACCCCGTCGAGGGCTTTGTTGAGCCTTTCGCCTAACGAATCGAACATCTATAGATCTCCAAACAAAGCTTCTGCGAACTCGCGGGCGTCGAACGGGTGGAGGTCCTCCACCTTCTCCCCGACCGAGATGAGCTTGATCGGCACCCCCACCTCGTTGGCTATGGCCAGGGCGATGCCGCCCTTGGCGGTCCCGTCGAGCTTGGTGAGGATGATCCCGGTGAGCCCGGCGACCTCTTTGAACATCTGGGCCTGCCGCAATCCGTTCTGCCCCGTGGTCGCGTCGACGGTCATCAACACCTCGTGCGGCGCCCCCGGAAGCTGGCGCTGTACGACCCTCTGGACCTTGTCGAGCTCGGCCATCAGGTTGACTTTGGTGTGGAGCCTGCCCGCCGTGTCGATGAGCAGCACGTCAGTACCCTCGCGCCTGGCGGCATGCACCGCCTCGTGGGCGACGGCGGCCGCATCGGCTCCGCGCTCGCGCGCGACCACGGGCGTGCCCGTCCTCTCCCCCCACTGCTGGAGCTGCTCGATGGCCGCGGCCCTGAACGTATCCCCGGCAGCGAACATCTTGGTCCCCGGCAAGAAACGCGAGAGCTTGCCAATGGTCGTCGTCTTGCCCGTCCCGTTTACGCCGACCATCAGGATCACCGTGGGCTCGTGCGAGACGTCGAGTTCGATAGGACCCTCGAGCATGCGCGTGGCGTGCTCGATCATGAGCTCCCGCAACTCGGCACCACTGTTGATGTTCCTCTCCAGCGCCTCCTGCTCGAGCTCAGCGACGAGCTTCGCCGTGGTCGGCACCCCGACGTCGGAGGAGATCAAAATCTCCTCGACTCTCTCCCAGAACTCCTCGTCCTCGACGTCCCTGAACTCCGCAACGGCGGCGTTGAGCTGTCCGACGAACGACGCGCGGCTGCGGCTGAGACCCTGCCTCAGCCTGCCAAACCACCCGCCAGATTCCTGTCGCTCAGCGACCGCCTCGGGGTCGATCTCCCAAACATCTTCGGGAGCAGTCTCCTTCCTCTCGGCATGTACCTCCTCGGCCGGAGGTACCTCTACAAGCGATTCGAGATCCGCATCGAGGTGGCCGTTGCTTCCTTCGGCATCTTCGGTGGAGCGTCCCGGCTCGCTGGCTACGGCCGGGCCATTCTCTTGCTCTTCATCTGTGCTTCGTCTGAAAAAACTTCGCCACGAGCGCGCCATAGGCGACTTCTTACTCTCCCTGCAAACGCTTCGACACAACAGTGGTGGCCCCGGAGGCATCCTGAATCACCCCGTAGAGCACATCCGCCGCGGCCATCGTTCGTTTCTGATGGGTGACCAGCAGATACTGGCCTTTAGCCCGGTGAGAGTCTACCACAGTGAGAAAACGGGCCAGGTTGAGATCGTCGAGCGCCGCCTCGGCCTCATCGAGCACGCAGAAAGCCCCCGAATCTCCGCCGGGCCGGCTCAAGAAAATGCTGAACAGGAACGACAGCGCGAGCAAAGCTCTCTCCCCGCCCGACAGGACGCGCAACGGCCTCCAGCCCTTCCTCCCCAGCCGCAACCCGATCTCCACCCCTTCCTCAGAGAGATCCAGGACCCCAGAAGATCCCTCGAGCATCCGTGGCACCATCTCCCCGAACGCATCCCTTACCCTCCCGAAGGTCTCCGAGAAACGCGACTCTATCTCCCGGTCCACGGAGTGTATTATGCCGTTGAGCTCGTTGGCCGCCTCCTCTGCGTCGGCCCTCTGGGCCGAGACGAACCGGTGGCGTTCGCGCAGTCCCTCCTCCTGGGAGAGGGCTAGTAAGTTTACGTCCCCAAAGCGCTTGAGCTTGCGGGCGAGCGTTTGGCGTTCTGCGTCGGTGCTCTCCTCATGCTTCTCGGCCTCCTTGCGGGCCGCGTCTAAGGTGGCTCCCCACTCCGCCTGTATCTCCTCGCCGGCTTCGGCCGCCGCGGATTCGGCCCTGGACACCTCTTCGGCGAGGCGTTCGGCGTGGGCGCGGGTGCTGGCGAGCTTGCCCGCGAGATCCACGGTCCTGCGCGAGAGCGTCGTACGCTCCTCGGAGACCCGCCGGCGCGCCTCGGCGGACTCTCCCCTGAGGCGCCGCAAGGCATTCCTGCGCCGGCGGACGCTCGTGAGGAGCTCTGTGGCCGCCCTCGCCGCCCTGGCGGCTAACGTCTCAGCGTTGCCCGAACCCTTCGCGTTCGCTGACCGCTCCAGCCTGCGCGAGATCGCCTCCCTGCGACTTTCGCCGGAGGCCAGGGTAGCGCGCAACTCCGATAACCTCCGGTCCGAGTCGGCAGTCGCCGCGGTGGCCTCCTCGGCGGCGGCGGTGGCGGCGGCCAGTTCCTCCCTCAAACGCTCAGCATCCGTTTCGGCTTCCGCAAGCGCATCCTCCGTGTGAGCAGCGTCGTCTGAGAGGGCAGAGAGCTTCTCTTGCCGCTGCAGAGATGATCTCCTGGAATTCTCCCCTACGGTCTTGCGGCGGCTTGCGTCCCGTGAGAGCAGGGCCCTGGCGCGCGCCGTCCGGTCGGCGAGACCCGTCACCTTGTCTACGGTTCCGGCGAGGTTCTCCAGGCGAGCGGACACCCCCGAGACGGTCTCCCTCACGTCGTAGAGGGTTCCGCCGGGCCCATTCTTCAGAGCTTCGAGGTGTTCCATCCAGGCGGCGAGCCGCGTCTCGCGGGCGAAGTTGCCGGGGCCAGGACGCAGGCTCACGCCGGTTCTCGTGAGGCGAAAACCGTCCCTCGTAACAGCCACATACCCATTGGCGTTCGCCCCGTCACCGGGACGCTCCACGACGAAGATGCCGGTCAGGAGGCGCCCTACCGCTTCGTCGTAGCGCGCGTCCAGAACCTCTACGCATTCGATCAGGGGTTTTCCAGGTAAGCCCCCGTTGGATTCGATGGCCCTCGCGTCGAGACGGACGGCCACCGGCTCGGCGTCCGAGAGAAGCTTCATCCCCTCGTCGAGGTTCTCCGCGAGCACCCCGGCACCGTACTCTCCAAGGGCCGCCTCGACGGCGACCTCGTAGCCGGGGCGGGCCCGTATCACCTCGTAGAGTCGAGTGCTCGCTCGGTGCTGGGCCGTCTCCCTCAGGGCGCGTACCCTGGATTCGGCCCTCCCCACAGCGGCGGCGAGGGACCCGCGCCTGCGGCTGACCTCCTCGGCGTTCTCATCGACCCGTGCGACCATGCCGGTTACCTCGTCGCGCAGCCCGCGAAGATTACCCATCGTCGCGCGGTCTTCCGCCTCTTCCAGGTCCGAGATCACGCCCGCAAGATGTGCGAGGTCGCCTTCGGACATCACGGGCTGTACACCGTGGGACCCAAGCCCGGCGAGGCGCATGCGCAAGCCTTCCAGTTCCCTGGCCAGTCTGGTCCTCTCACGTTCGGCGGACGCGCTCTTCTCGCTGGATCTCACAACGACCTTCTGTAACCGGTCTGACTCTTCTCGCCTCTCCGATAACTGGGTCTCCAGATCTCTTGCTCTATCTTCGAGACCGGCCAGAGTTTGCGACACCCGGCGCAACTCTTCTTCCAGGCGGGAAACGGCGAGCCTCATCTCCCCCTCGCGTCCCCGGCCCGCCTCCAGTCGCAAGAGAGTCCTGTCCGAGCGCAGGACTTCGACCCGCAGTTCCTCCGCGCCATCCTCCAGGGCTTCGAGCCGCTCTTCGGTCTTTCCGAGCCCATCCTCGAGTCGCCGCAGTCGGCTGTCGATCCCTGCCTCTTCTTCGCGAACGTCCCGCTCGCGCACGGTCAGCTCTTCGAGCTGCGTCCGGGCCTCATCGAGCCTTCCCCTGAGTCCGTCCAACCCCCTGGTTGCGACCCGGTAGAGGTGCGCCAGCGAAAGCTCGCGGTAGCGGGATTCGATCTCCCGGTACGCTCGGGCTGCGGCGGCCTCCCTTTCTATCCTGTGCAACTGGCCTTCGAGCTCGGCTTCCAACTGGCGGCTACGCTCCAGCTGGATGTCGGCCCTCTCCAGACGGCGGCTGGCCGAGACGCGTCGCCTCCTGTAGACCCCGAGTCCCGCGGCCTCTTCCAGCGCGAGGCGGCACGCGGCCGCCCCACCGGCGACTATCGCGTCCACGGCGCCCTGGCGCAGGATGCTGTGGCGTCCCAGGCCCGCCTCGCCGGCAACGGCTCGTACGTCCGCAAGGCGGGCCCGGGAACCGTTGATCCTGTACTCCATCTCCCCGCTGCGGGAGATGCGGCGCGTGATCGAAACCTCCCCGTAAGGGAGCGAGATCCGGCCGTTTTCGTTGTCTAGTACGAGGGTTACTTCGGCGGCACTCGAACCCGCGAGCGTCTCCGAACCGGAGAAGATCAACTCGCTCATAGCCCCGGCCCGCAATACCCCGGGACTCTGCTCCCCGATCGCGAAGAGCACGGCGTCGGTGATGTTGCTTTTCCCCGAACCGTTCGGGCCGACGATCGAAGTGATGCCCCCTCCGAGCGGCATCCTGACCGGCCGGGCGAAGGTCTTGAAGCCCTTGATATAGATCGCCGAGAGCACTGAACACTTATTTTACGCAACTTTTGCCTTGAAAGCACGTAGAAAAGTGCAGCAAATAAGGTGTCAGGCTACAAGCATCAGGTTTCAGCCAGCGTATCTTATCCATCTTTCGCCACTTATCCGAGGACGATGCGTGGCCGGGCATTACAGGGAAGCGCGACAACAGCGCTGCCCGCCTTCGCACAGCAGATCGAGGACACCTTTACCTGAAACCTGCGTAGCGAAGCTACGCCCCGACGTGTACCTCGACGGTGGAGCGTGGGACGGGGCGGATGCCCAGGATCTCGAGCGCGTTTCTGGCTGCGGTCTGCTCGCTCTCTTTTATGGAGCTGCCTTCACCGGTGGCGACTTCCTTTCCGTCGACGGAGACCCTGGAGGTGAAGCTCGGCCTGTGGGCCGGCCCCTGTTTGGAGATGACGCGGTACGTCGGCCTGAGGCCGTCTGCCTGTAGAGTCTCCTGCAGGAGCGTCTTCCAGTCACGCAGCTCGTCGGTATCCACCTCTGCGGGGTTGAAGATCTCATCCAGCGTCCTTAGAACCAGGTCCCTGTCTATGAGGTAGGCCCCTCCGATAATGGCCTCCACGGTATCGGCTATGACCGAGTCGTTGATAACTGAACTCTCGATTATCTCCTCAATACCCTCGCTCCGGCCAACCATCGCCAGAAACGACTTCCTTACCAGGTGGGCCCGGATGCGCGTGAGATCCCCCTCCAGTAGCTCGGGGTAGCCGTGGAAGACTAGCTCGGCGACACGGCTGTTCAAAACGGAGTCCCCGAGAAATTCGAGCCTCCCGTTCGATTCGTAGGGGTCGGCGACACTCGGATGGGTCAGCGAACGCTGCCTCAACGGTTCTGGAAGGATCGCTATGAGGTCTCTTATAGACATCTCGTTCTCTATTCTACACTTGTAAACGCGATCACGACATTGTGCCCGCCGAATCCCATCGAATTGGAGATGGCGGCCTCGAGGTCGGGAGCCTCGATCGGCTCGCTCCCCACGTAATTGAGCTCCTCGCAATCTTCCGCCAGGTTTTCGAGGTTGATCGTCGGTGGGACGATTTTGTGCTTTATGGCAAGGGCGCACATGATGCCTTCTGTGGCGCCGACGGCCCCGAAGGAGTGTCCCGTCATCGACTTCGTCCCAGAGACCAGGGCGTGCGGCACCTGCCTCGCTATCGCCTTCGTCTCAGGCCCGTCTCCGGTCGGGGTGGCTGTGGCGTGGGCGTTGACGTGGCCGACCTCCTCGGCGTCGAGGCCGGAATCCTGGAAAGCGTGGACCATCGCCCGCTCGACGCCCCGGCCGTCCTCATCGGGAGCGGTTACGTGGTAGGCGTCGGTGGTGCGGCCGTAGCCGGCTACGGCGGAGATCGGTTCTGCGCCCCGGCGATCCGCATGTTCCTCGCTCTCCAGGACCAGTGCACCTGCGCCCTCACTCATCACGAAGCCGTCACGGCCTTCGTCGAAGGGACGGCTGGCCCGGGCGGGGTCGTCGTTGCGGCGGCTCACGGCCCGTATCGCGCAGAAGCCGGCCATAGAGAGGGGCGTAATGGGTGCTTCCGAGGAGCCCGCTATCACCACGTCGGCGTCTCCGCGCCGGATCAGCTCCAGCCCTTCCGCGATCGCCTCCCCTCCCGTGGCGCAGGCAAGAACAGGACACTGACTCGGCCCCGTGGCACCGAGCACGATGGCGAGTTGCCCGGCCGCCATGTTCGGGACCATCATCGTGATCAGGAACGGGCTAACCCTTCCAGGTCCACGCTCGTTCATGACTCTGTATTCGCGTTCCCAGGTCGAAAGCCCCCCGATACCGCTGCCCATCACGATCGCCACCCGCTCGGGCCTCTCGCGGATCAGGTCGACTATCCCCGCGCTCTCGGCGGCCTGTATGCCCGCGGCTATGCCAAGCTGGGCGAAGCGGTCCATCCTGCGGGCCTGCTTCTTCGTTATGAAGTCCGTCGGATCGAAATCCCAGCATTCGCCGGCGATCCGCGAAGGATAAGGAGATGGGTCGAAGAGCGTGATCTCCCCGATCCCGCTCTTACCGTGCAGGGCCGCGTCCCAGAAGTTCTCGACCCCTGTACCCAGGGGTGTCACGGCCCCGGTTCCCGTTACGAGCGCACGCCCCCTCCCACCAACGTCAGGGTCGGTCACGCGGCCTGATGCTCCATCACGTAGTCGACAGCCTCCTCGACCGTGGTGATCTTCTCGGCTTCTTCGTCGGGGATCTCCATCCCGAACTGCTCCTCCAGTTCCATGATGAGCTCCACCAGATCCAGGGAGTCAGCCTCCAGATCCTCCCGGAAGGACGCGTCGGATGTGACGTCGCCTTCATCGACTCCCAGCCTGTCGGCGGTGATCTCCTGTATCTTGCCGAGTATCTCTTCGCGATCCAAGGCTTCTCTCCTCTCCAAAACTCTTACAAGTTACCACTGTTGGCCCAAACAATAGCGCGTAGTGTAAACCCAAAACGCCCTACTGCATAGTCATGCCGCCGTCGACGGCCACGGTCTGACCCGTAATGTATGCGGCGCCTTCACCAGCCAGGAACGCAACGACCTCAGCCACCTCCTCCGCCTCCGCGAACCTGCCCGCCGGTACCTGGCCCCTGATCTGGTCCTTTACCTTCTCTGACAGGCTGCTCGTAAGCTCGGTCTCCACATACCCAGGCGCCACAACGTTAGCCGTGACGCCGCGCTGCGCCACCTCCCGCGCCACGCTCTTGGTGAAGCCGATTATCCCGGCTTTGGACGCAGCATAGTTGGCCTGCCCTGCGTTCCCGACGAGCCCTACTACCGAGGAAACGTTTACTATTCGCCCCCACCTCGCCCTTATCATCGGCCTCAGGGCCGCCCGCGTGCACAGATAGGTGCCCTTGAGGTTGGTGCTCAACACCTCATCGAACTCGCTCTCTTTCATCCGCATCATCAAGTTGTCCCTGGTGAGACCAGCGTTGTTGACGAGTATCTCGACCTGTCCAAAGACTTCGCCCACGCCTTTGAACAGCGCATCGACATCTTCGGGGGAAGCTACATCACCCTTGAAGATCTCGCACTTCGCCCCCGCCGCCCTTACTCTTTCTGCCACCTCCTCCGCAGCCGTGTCGTTGGAACGATAAGAGATCGCCACGTGAGCGCCCTCGTTCGCGAGTCGCACCGCCACGGCGCGACCTATTCCCCTTCCGCCGCCTGTAACCAGGGCGACGCGTCCGTCCTCGATCACGGGACCTCCCCTCTCTCCGCGAAGGCGAACATCAGGTCGGCCTCGCAGACCCGCTCCTCTCCGACCGTAGCCCGGCCCTTACCCCTTCCGACCCTGCCTTTGAGACGGACGATCTCCACCTCCATCCTGAGCACGTCGCCGGGCAGGACCTGCCTGCGGAACCTGACACCGTCTATCCCCGCGAAGAGCGCGAGCTTGTCAGTGTGCTCCCCGCCAGCCATGACGCCGACAGCACCTACCTGGGCCATCGCCTCGATAATGAGGACACCGGGCATGACGGGATAGTCGGGGAAGTGCCCCTGGAAGAAAGGTTCGTTCTGGGTGACGTTCTTTACGCCGACGGCCCGCACCCCGGGTTCGAGCTCCTCGATCCTGTCCACCAGCAGGAAGGGGTAGCGGTGCGGGATGAGTTCCGGATCTGCGCCGGCCCGAGCGGCGCCTTCACGAGAGCGCCTCCAAGGCTGCCTGCCCCTCCACGTCTTTTCTCTTGAAGTCCCGCAGCATCCTCGTCAGAGTACCGTCCTCCCCAGCCTCGAAGATCTCGCGCACCCCGAGATCCAGCAAACGCTCTACCACGGTCACCCACCGCACCGGGGAGAGCATCTGGTTCCGCAACGCCTCGCGCACCTCCTCCGCCGTCGTCAACACCGCCCCGTCCGTCGCCCCGACCATTGGTATCTCCGGTTCTTCAAGCTCTACTTCTCCGAGAAGCGCATCCATCTCCCGCGCAGCCCCTGCCATGAGCGGTGAATGGAAAGCCCCTGATACCTCCAGCTTTACCTTCCGCCCACGCACCCGCTCAACGACTTCCCCGAGCGCATCCATCTGCCCGGAAACGACGGTCTGGCGCGGTGTGTTGAAGTTCGCCGCAACGACGATACCACCTGCCTCCTCAGCGGCCTTCGCGATATCATCAGGTTCGGCGCCGATCAGGGCTACCATCCCCCCAGGATTCTCCCTGGAGGCCTCGCCCATCAGGCGATCCCTCTGCGCCACGAGCCATACACCATCGGTGAGACTGAGGCTCCCCGCTGCGTGGGCCGCCGCGTACTCGCCGAGCGAGTGGCCGGCCACCACGTCGGGCACGATCCCAGCCTCCCTCAAGCGGTAGAGGAGGTCCACGGAGCCGGCGAATACGGAGAGCTGGTAAGGCACCGCTTCCTCACCAATATAGTCGCGGACGGCGTCGCGCGCGGGGCCGGTGGTCTCCCCTCCAACGGTACCCTGCCCTGGAAAGACCACGGCCCGCTCTATCCCGTCGTCCCGCAAACTAAATCCTGTACAGGTTCGCAGCCCAGGTCAGGCCGAACCCGAAGCCAACCGTGATGACGTACTTTCCCGGCTCCATCGCATCGTAGATGTCAGGGTAGGAGAGCGCGATGCTCGCCGCCGAAGTATTCCCGAACCTGTCGAGGTTGATCACGACCCGGTCCTCCGGTACCTCCATCTTCCGCGCCGCGGAACGTATTATGCGTGCATTTGCCTGATGGGGTATCAGGTACTGGACCTCATCAGGCGAGAGTGCGTTGCGCGAGAGGAGCTTTTCGACCATATCGGGCAGTATCCTGACGGCAAACTTGAAGACCTCCCGGCCATTCTGAAAGAGCTTCTCGTCGTCGCCGGGGTGGCCGGCCCGCCCGAGTGGGGCGCCCCTGCCGTCGGCCCCGAGGATGTGGTCGACGAAACCGGAGTCCCCTTCGCCGCCATCCAGAATCACCGCGCCCGCGCCGTCTCCGAAAAGGACGGCTGTCGAGCGGTCTGCAGGGTCTACGATGGTGCTCATGGCGTCCGACCCGATTAGTAAGATCCTGCCTGCCGCGCCCGAGCGGAGCATGGATGAAGCGACGGAAGCGGCATAAGTGAAGCCGGCACACGCTGCGGCAAGGTCCATTGCGCCGGCACCGGGGGCTCCTATCTCCTCCCCAACCAGGCACGCGACCGAGGGCATGGATTCCGGCGCGGTCGACGTACCGCAGATGATGAGGTCGACAGACCTTCCATCTACCCCGGCATGTTGGAGGGCCTTCTTCGACGCCTCTACGGCGAGCGTCGCGGCGTTCTCGCCTTCGGCGACGAAGTGGCGGGCTTTGATCCCGGTACGCGCCGAGATCCACTCGTCCGTGGTGTCGAGCACGCCTTCCAGGTCGCTGTTGGTGACGATCCTGCCCCCGAGAGCCCTGCCTACGCCGACGATCCTGCCGGCAGCTCCACCGTTCAAGCCGACCTGCCCTCCGAAGTACGTAGGCTACGCGCGGAGAGCGCCTGTTGCAGGTCCCCGGTCAGGCCGGCGCCCATGTAAGAGATGCCAAGGAGCGCGTTCTCGACACCCATAGCTTGCGAGTTCCCGTGTCCGATCACGACCGAGCCCCTTACGCCGAGCAAGAAGGAACCACCGTACTCTTCCGGATCTACCGTGTCTCTCACCTCGATCAGCCTTGGACGCAGGATCCCTGCAGCGAGCCTGCTCAGAACGTCGCCGGTCATCGCAGAGCGGACCATGCCGAGGATCTCCCCAGCCACCCCCTCCGCCGTCTTGAGCACGATGTTGCCCGTAAAGCCGTCCGTTACGAGCACGTCAGCCGCCCCGCTAGCGATGTCTCGACCCTCCACATTCCCTACGAACCGGATGCCAGACTCGTCCATAAGACGATACGCTTCCTTGGCGAGTTCGTTGCCCTTCCCCGGCTCCTCACCCACGTTGATGAGCCCGACCCGCGCCTCACCGTTCAACCCGAAGTAACTCTTTGCGAACACACCGCCAAGAATAGCGAAATTCAAGAGGTCCTGCGGCCTGCAGGAGACGGTGGCTCCCGCGTCGAGTAGTAAGACCGGCGAAGGGAAAGGGAGCACCGTGGCGATCGCCGGCCTCCGGCATCCTTCGAGGCGTCCTATCCTGAGCAGCGACGCCGCCACCGTGGCGCCGGTGTTTCCCGCCGAGAACAACGCGTCAGCTTCTCCGTCACGAACCATCTCGGCCGCGACGGCGACGCTGGCATCAGGATGGGCCCTCAGCGCCGCAGAAGGCTCCTCTTCCATCCCGACGCCTTGCCCGGAGGGCCGCACTGAGATGTTGGCAGGGAGATCGGGTCCCACCTCAGATTCGATGGAGTCGGGCTTTCCGACGAGCAACAACTCGTCGCGCGGCAGCCCTTCGGCAGCGGAGAGTGCGCCGGCGATGATCTCGCGCGGGGCGTTGTCGCCGCCGAGGGCGTCTACCGCGATACGCACTGTCAGGCTTTATCGGGGCTTAGATGTCCTCCACGGCGACCACCGTGCGGCCCTTGTAGAAACCACATTCGGGACACACCCTGTGCGGCACGTGCGGCTGGCCGCAGTTGGGGCAGGCGACGAGACCCGGGCCGGTGATCGCGTGGTGCGCGCGGCGCTGGTTTCTGCGCGCCTTTGATGTCTTCTTCTTCGGTACGGCCATGCGAATACCTCCTGGTTGCTATCTGCTCAAGATCGCGAGGCGAAAAGACCGTCGAGGTCCCGCCAGCGCGGGTCTACCGCATCGTCAGCACCCTCAGGATGCACAGGCTCCGTGCCGGGCGAAAATACCTGCATAGGGACCTCGTTCGGCAGGGCGCGCTCCGTATAACGCGCCAGATCCAGGGTCCAATCCTGAACACTGACCTCAGGATTGTTCGGCCCCGAAAGGAGTTCCGAATCGCTGAACTCCAGTTCTAGCTCCGTGGGCTCGAGCGTCCTGTCGCAGGTCGTAAGCACCGTAGCCACGACCCGCACGTCGAGGTGCAGGCCCTCGGAGAGCCTGGTGACGGCTACATTTGCCTCTGCTTTCGTAACCTCGTGGTGGCGCCCGTAGAGGTCGAAGGGAGCTGCGGAGAACTCGGCACGCGCCTCGTGCGTGTCTCCGACCTCCGCGCCGGGTCGCCTGAGGGGGATCAAATGCTTCATGAGGTTAGTTTACTACGTGCTATTGTTCCTGGACGCCCTGCAGCTTGGTGCGGCCGCGCTGCACGGCCTCGAGGAGCTTGCCCAGATTGTCCTCCAGGTTGGCGAGGACCTCGTCGGCGTAGTCCTCGGCACCGAGGCGTATCTCGCGCTCGCGGCGGCGGGCGTCTTCCATGATCTCCGCGCTCCGCTTCTCGGCCCTCTTGAGGACCTCTTCTTCCGAAGTGATCTTCTCGGCCTCGTCCTGGGCGCTGCGGATGATACGGTCGCTCTCGCTGCGGGCCTCGTCGAGCATCGCCTGGCGCTCCTTGACGATCCAGCGTGCCTGCTTGAGCTCCTCCGGTATAGTCTGGCGCATCTGGTCTATGATGTCGAAGGCGGCGTCCCGGTCTACCATCGCCGTGTTGCCGAAACCAGGGAAGCTCCGCGCGTCCTCGACCAGTTCTTCCAACCTGTCTATAAGCACCAGTACGTCCATCTTCTACTACCTATCCTTCGCTTACGCTCCCTGTATCTTACCGTCCCGACCGGAATATATCTGCTTTACGGTCTCCAGCACGCCTTCGGGTACGAGCCCGCGCACCTCCCCGCCGAGCGACGCTATCTCCCTGACCGCACTCGAGGAGAGGAAACTGTGCTCCGCTGAGGCCATTATGAAGACCGTCTCGAGCTCGGGGAACATCGTACGATTCAGTTGCGCCTGCTCGAACTCCGACTCGAAATCTGAGACGGCCCTAAGGCCCTTTACGATCGCCTGCGCGCCCCGCTCTCTGGCGAAGTCCACGAGGAGGCCTTCCATCACCTCGACGGAGACTCCCTCCATGTCGGCGGTCACCTTCTCCAGCAGCCGCGCCCGCTCGACCGCAGGGAGACGGGCCCGTTTGCGACGGTTACTACCGACGGCGACGACCACGTGGTCGAAGATCTTGGAGGCGCGCCTGATGACGTCGAGGTGCCCCGTCGTTACAGGGTCGAAGCTACCCGGACACACAGCCACGATCATTGTCAGCTCGGACCGATCAAGTATGGTTATGAACGTACCGCCGAAGCGGCGCGTTACCCCTTTCTTGCCTCCTGCACCCTCAACCGGAGCCTCGCCGCTCTCGATCGCGACCCTTCCTCCCGGCGCGAGCAATGAGCGTAGCCGGTGCAAGATTCCCCCGACCTCCGCCGCGATTCTATATGGTGGGTCGGCGAAGATCAAATCGAATCGTGCGCCCCGCGTGCCTAGCCTTCCGACCACGGCCCCGACTTCGCCACCGAGCACCTCCGCCCTGTCCGCGAAGCCGGTCCTGCGCAGGTTCTCGTGGATCACGGCCCGCGCTCGTCTGTCCCGCTCGACGAAGACGGCGTGCCCGCACCCGCGGCTCAGGGCCTCTATCCCTAGCGCACCAGTCCCCGCGTAGAGGTCCAGGACCCTGCCGCCCTCGAAGAATTGTCCAAGGGAGTTGAACAGGCTCTCCCTCACGCGGTCGGACGTAGGACGCACGCCCCTGGGGACGGGTGCCAGCCTAATTCCCCCGGCCGACCCGGCGATGACCCTCAAGGTCGCTCCCTACTCCCTGAACAGCCATTCGACGTCGGCGCCGAGCAGCTCACGGATCTCACGCCGCAACGGCCCGTGGTCGGGCCGCTTTAGCGTGGGGTCATTTGCGACCAGGGCGAACGCCTCACGCCTGGCCTCGACGAGCACGTCGACGTCGCGCAAGAGCTTGGCGACCTTGAGGTCGGGCATGCCGCTCTGGCGACTACCGAAGAGGGTGCCCTCCCCCCTTATGGCGAGGTCGACCTCGGAGAGCTTGAACCCGTCCTGATAGCGTTCCAGCGCCTCCAGGCGTCGTTCGGAATCTTCGGACTTGGGAGCTCCCACGAGGAAACACTTCGGAGGATGCAGTCCCCTGCACACCCGACCCCTTAGCTGGTGGAGTTGGGAGAGGCCGAAGCGCTCCGCGCCCTCGATCACGATCGCGCTCGCGTTCGCCACGTCGACACCGACCTCCACGACGACGGTCGCCACAAGCACCTCGATCTCCCCTGCCCGGAACAGGGCCATCACCTCTCGCTTGTCCTGGGCCCTCATCCTGCCGTGCAAGAGCCCGACCTCCCTCTCGGGGAAGATGTCGTTCGCAAGCTCCTGGTAGAGCTCCTCGGCGGCGCGTACGTCTTCCAGGGCTTCGGACTCCTCGACGAGCGGGCAGATCACGTAAGCCTGCCGACCTTCCTCGATCTCCCTTCTTACCTCCTCGTAGGCCCGGAGTCGTTCGGCGGGGTCGACGACCTTTGTCTGGACAGGCTTCCTTCCCGGTGGTAGTTCGTCTATAAGGGAGACTTCGAGGTCGCCGTAGAGCGTGAGAGAGAGGGTCCTTGGTATAGGGGTGGCCGTCATGATGAGGGTGTCCGGGGTCGTCCCTTTCTCGCGGAACACCATCCTCTGGCCGACGCCGAAGCGGTGTTGCTCGTCAACGACGACGAGCGAGAGGTCGTCGAAATCTACGCCACTTTGTATGAGGGCGTGCGTCCCGATGACGACGTGGGCCTCGCCGGCGGCTATCTGCTCCAGGGACTTGCGCCTCTGTGCCACGCCCTGGGAGCCGGTGAGCAAGACGACGTTGACGGGCAAGTCGGCCAGGGCCGCCGAGATCGAGAGGTGGTGCTGCCAGGCGAGGACCTCGGTCGGGGCCATAATGGCCCCCTGTCCTCCCGCCTCGACCGCGGTGAGGAGCGCGGCGATGGCGACCACGGTCTTTCCGCTGCCCACGTCTCCCTGCAGGAGGCGGCGCATCGGCTTCTCCAGGCGCATGTCGGCGAGGACCTCCTCTGTGACCCGTTCTTGCGCCCCGGTCAGTCCGAAGGAGAGGCCCTTCAGGAATGGGTTGAGGAGGCTCCCGTCGCCCCGGTGCCTGCCA
Source organism: uncultured Rubrobacteraceae bacterium (assembly GCA_963811295.1). Classification (GTDB taxonomy): domain Bacteria; phylum Actinomycetota; class Rubrobacteria; order Rubrobacterales; family Rubrobacteraceae; genus Rubrobacter_D. Next base: position 19,483 of record CAWEQZ010000025.1, read on the forward strand.
CCGGTCTCTGTCCTCTCCAAGCGCGCTTTACGGGCCGCGAGACCGGCCTGTATCAGGAAGAGCTCGTGGAAGATCAGGCGGCGCATCGCCGTCTTAAGACGCGCCCGCTCGGTCGGGAAATGGACCTCGTGTATCGCGTCGTGCAGATTGGGCAGGCCGTGGCGCACTAGCACGTCGGCCGGCAGAGGGTCGAGGATGCGTCCGGCCGCGTCGAGCGCGCGGTGGATGAGCGTCCGCATCCTGCGCGCCTGAATACCCTTGTTGACCGGGTAGACGGGGACGAAGCGCCCGGCGTGAGGTCCTTCGTCGCCCCCTGGATCATCGACGACCTCGATACTCTTCGCTGCTATCTGTATGCCGTAGCGGCTCTGGACCTCGCCGGAAGCGACCACGCGCACCTCTGGCAGCAGTTGGTTCAGGAGCCAGCTCCTGCCCCAGACCGTCACGGGGATGTATCCCGTGCCGTCGTAGAGCTGCGCCGAGAAGCCAGGGGCTCGGCCCCTGACGGGCTTACCGACGGGGCGCGTCGAGACGACCGTTCCAAAGACCGTGGCCCGTTCTCCGACGCGCAACTCGGAGATCCGCTTCACGTTGGAGAGATCCTCGTGGCGCGAGGGGTAGTGCGAGACCATATCGGCCAGGGAGGCTATCCCGAGGTCGCCCAAAGCGCCCTCGACGCGCGGTCCGACTCCGGGAAGTTCTCTCACCGGCCTCGAGCGAAGGTCCGTCAGGGTCGTCCGTGCAGGGAGAGGAGCTCCGCCGGCCCTATAGGTGGGCAACGCCATAGGCTCCAAGGCCCACGTGGGATCCTACGACCCCCCCGATCTCGGCGATGAGCTTCTCCTCGACCCCGAGCTGTTCGGCCAGCTCGGAGAGAAGCTCCGGGGCACCGATGTGCCCGAAGTAGAGCTGACGTCCGGCCTGGGCAGCCGGCCTGACCTCCTCGACGATGGTCGCCAGTTGTCGCTTGCGGCCACGCGTACGTTTGAAAGGAACGATCTCCCCGCCTGATATCTCGAGCACCGGTCTGACATCGAGGGCCGTGCCGAGGAGACGCTGCGCCCTTCCTATGCGCCCGCTCTTGGCCAGGTACTCCAGCGTGCCCACGGCGAAGAGCACCCTCGCCCCCCCGATCGCCCGCTCGGCCTCGCGCCTGACCTCGTCGAAGTCCCCACCCTCGTCGATACAGCGCAGGGCCTCGAGCAGGATCAAACCAGACCCCATCTCGGCGCTCTTGGCGTCGAGCACGTGGACGGGACGGTCCACCATCCCCGCCGCCTGCAGGGCCGAGTCGTAGGTGCCGCTGAACTTGCTCGAGAGCGTGAGAACCAGGATGTCGTCGTAGTCGGAGAGCGCCTCGTAGGACTCGACGAAGGCCCCGGGGGAGGGTTGCGCCGTCGTAGGGAAGACGTCGGAGTCGCGCAGCCGATCGTAGAACTCCTCGTTGGTCATGTCTACCTTGTCAGTATACGTCTCGTCTTCGCCAAAGTGGAACGTGAGCGGGACCACCCTGACGTCGGGACGCTCCAGCACACCCGGGGCCAGGCTCGTGGTCGAGTCGGTTACGACCGCCGTGGTCACTCGGCCACCATCTGCAGAGGATACAACGGCTGTCCGCCGTTCCTGGCCTCGATCTCGAGGGCGTCGTCGAGATCCCTGATCCCAGCTATTATCTCTTCGAGATCTCCCTCAGAGAGCTCCTCGCCTTTGAGCAGCGTCAAGAAGTCGGCGCCGCCGTCCACGATCTTCCTGGCAATCACGAGCGCCGTCTGGCTGACGCCGCTCTCGACGGCGATGAGGTCCCCATCCAAAAACCCTATGTAAGCCCCCTTGGGGACCTCGCGCTCGCCGACGCGGGCGTCGCGCACGGAACGCGTTAGCTCGGCAACGCGCAGTGAATCCGAGATCTCGCGCATCTCCTCTATCACCTCGTCGGGCTCGCCCTGACCGTCGTATCCGACCATCACTGCGAGTCCTGCGGCTATGTTCGTCGTCGGCACCACGTACGTCTTCGCCTCTACCAGCTCTCCGACCTGCGCCGCTGTGGGGACGATGTTCTTGTTGTTGGGAAGCAGCACGACGGCCCGGGCCCCCGTCTCTTCAACCGCCCCGGCGAGGTCGGCCGCGCTCGGGTTCTCGCCCTGACCGCCCTCGATCACGACAGCCCCCATCTGCTCGAAGAGTGCGCGGTTGCCATCCCCGCGGCTCGCAGCAACGACACCCAGTCTGGCTACCGACCTGCCCTCCGGCTCGCGGGAGCGGACCTGGGCCTCCATGTCGTCGATCTTCACGCCGGCCAGGCGGCCGAAGCTTCCCGCGTAGGAGAGGGCCGCGCCGGGATCCTGCGTGTGCACGTGGACCTTGACCACATCGTCTTGGTCGACCACAAAAACACTCCGGCCCGAGGCGTAGACGCGCTCCTTGAACTCTTCCACGTCGCCGTCGAAGCCGGCTACGAGGAACTCCGTGCAGTACCCCCAGGCCTCTTCCTGGGCATGGATCGCCTCCAGGTCGGGCGCATCATCGTCACCGGCTTCGGGCACCTCGATCTCCTGCCCACTAACGCAGGCGTAGACGCCGTCGAGGACCACGGCGACACCCAACCCACCGGCATCGACGACGCCGGCCTCCCGCAAGACATCGAGCAGCTCCGGGGTGCGGCGCACCGAATCGTGGGCAGCCCGCCTCGCCGCCCCGACCACGGAAGGCAGGTCGGCCTCCCCTCCTTCGGCGGCCTCGCGGGCGGCTACGGCCGCATCCTTGATCACGGTGAGCATCGTGCCCTCGACCGGTTCGCGAACGGAGGCGTAGGACCGCTCCCTTGCGCCTTCCAGCCCGGCGGCGAAGGCCTCGGCGTCCAGGGATCTCCTGTCGGCCAGTACCTCGCACGCACCCCGGATCATCTGCGAGAGTATGACCCCGGAGTTTCCCCTCGCGCCCATCAACGCGGCCCTGGCACAGGCCCTGCTCGCCTCCTCGGGGCTAGCGTAGGACTTGCCCGAAGTCTCGTTCAACGCGGAACCCAGGGTGAGCAACATGTTCGTGCCGGTATCCCCGTCAGGCACGGGATAGACGTTGAGGTCGTTGATCCTGGCGACCTGGGCCTTGACGGCCGCGTGGGCCGCAGCGACCATGTGGTCCACCTCTATCGCCATGGCCAGGAAACCTTCATCGCTCCTCTCAAGGGGCTTCCGGCAGACCAATCCCCACCGCAGGAGATCGTCGACGATCTGGTACAATCACCGCCCGACATCCGGATAGGGCTTGCGAGTCGGGCTTTCCGGGGTCCCCAAATTCGACCGGTATCCTAGCACAGGAGATGTTTCGTGGCGAAAGTTTGTTATTCGTGCGGAAAAGGGCCAGACTTCGGCAATGCGCGCAGCCACTCGCTGAGGGCGACGCGCCGGCGCAGAGACCCTAATTTGCAGAAGGTCCGTATCCAGGAAGGCTCGGCCACGCGGCGCGAGTGGGTCTGCACCTCATGCCTCAAGGGATTCAAGGTCAAGAAGGCCTCCATAGGAGCGCCTTCCTCCGCGTCGCAGGCCAGCTAGCCTTCAAGAGTTCTCGAGCGTGGTGGGCGTGTCGTTTTGCGACGCGCGTTCCCGGAGCTTCACCATAAGGTCAGCCATCTCGATCGCAGAGACCGCGGCCTCGAAGCCCTTGTTGCCCATCTTCGTGCCGGCGCGTTCTATGGCCTGTTCGATCGACTCCGTGGTAATGACCCCGAAGATCACGGGCACCCCACTCTCCAGCGCCACATTCGAGATGCCTCCGGCGGCCCCGCCGGCGACATAGTCGAAGTGGGCCGTTGCGCCCCGGATCACGGCCCCCAGGCAGATGAGCGCGTCGTAGCGTCGCGATAGGGCCAGCTCTCTGGCGACGAGGGGTATCTCGTAGGAACCGGGCACCCAGACGACGTCGACGGCCCCCGCGCCACCCCCGTGACGCCGGATCGCCTCGATGGCCCCTCCCAGCAGCGCCTTTACGACAAAATCGTTGAAGCGCGAGGCGACTATACCGAAGGATCTCCCCTCGGCAGAGAGGTTACCCTCGATGTGGTTGGCTCCCTCCACGCTCGCCTCCTAAAGTACTTTTCGGATTGGTTTGACCAACAGAGTACGCGTTACCTTCTGGACCCCGCCTTTGTCTGCAGGCAAACCAGAAGGCGCGGTTTGCTTGTAGGGGCGGGTTTGAAACCCGCCCCTACAAGCTAAAACTTCTCGAAGACGTGGTTCAGTTTCTCTCGCTTCGTCTTCAGGTAGCGTTCGTTGTGGCCGTTGGGCTCCATCTCGATCGGGACCCGCTCGGTGATCTCGAGCCCGAAGCCTCTGAGCCCGACGACTTTCGTCAGGTTGTTGGTAAGGAGACGGATGCGCTTGAGGTCGAGATCCTTGAGGATCTGGGCCCCGACCCCGTAATCCCTCAAGTCGGGCGCGAGGCCGAGCTTCTGATTCGCCTCGACCGTGTCCATCCCCTCATCCTGCAGATGGTAGGCCCTCATCTTGTTCAAGAGACCGATGCCCCTACCTTCCTGCTGCATGTAAGCGATTACGCCTTCGCCTTCAGCCGCGATGCGCTCCATCGCGGACTCTAGTTGTTCGCCGCAGTCGCAGCGCAAAGAGTGCAATGTGTCGCCGGTCAGGCATGCCGAGTGGACCCTGACGAGCACATCGTCCTTTCCCTCGGGCTCGCCCATGACGAGCGCGACGTGGGTGAGTTCATCTATGTCGTTCTCGTAGGCGCGTAACCTGAACTCCCCGAACGGGGTGGGCAGCCGCGTCTCTACGGCGCACCTGACCTGCGTCTCGAAGGCGTGGCGGTACTCGATGATCTGGGCCACAGTCACCAGCCTTACGCCGTGCTCTTTGGAGAACCTCTCCAGGTCGGGTACACGGGCCATCGTGCCATCCTCTTTCATGATCTCGCAGATCACACCCGCAGGCTTGAACCCGGCCAACCTGGCGAGGTCGACGGCGGCCTCGGTCTGGCCGGCGCGCTGCAAGACACCCCCGTCCTTCGCCCGCAAAGGGAATACGTGTCCTGGCATCACGAGGTCCTCCGGGCCCGTCGCCTCGTCCACGGCGACCCTGCAGGTGTGGGCCCTGTCGGCGGCGGAAATGCCCGTCGTGATGCCCTCCTTCGCCTCGATCGAAGCCGTGAACGCCGTACCCATCCTCGAAGCGTTGTGGGTGACCATCTGCGGTATGTCGAGGCGGTCGACGATCTCCCCCGCCATCGGCAAGCAGATCAGACCACGACCGTGGGCGGCCATGAAGTTGATGTCATCCGCGGCTACGAGTTCGGCGGCCATGGTCAGGTCGCCCTCGTTCTCACGGTCCTCGTCGTCACAAACGATGACCATCTTACCCTGCTTGATGTCCTCGATTATCTCTTCTATAGGACTAAAAGGCATCTGCGGCACTCCTCTCGAAGGTTGAAAATCTCCCTACCTGGCGCGGCTCGAGTAGCCGCTCTACGTACTTGCCTATAATGTCGGCCTCGAGGTTTACCCTGCTCCCCTCACCGAGCTCCCCCAGGTTCGTGTTCGCTCGGGTCTGGGGCAGAATCGAGACCGTAAGAGTATGCTCCCCGATAGAGACGATCGTCAGGCTTATGCCGTCGACGCAGATGCTGCCCTTCTGGACGCAATAGCGGAGTACCGCCTCGGGAGCTCCGAACTCCCAGATCTCCGCGTCGCCCTCGGGCCTCACCCCGAGGACCTCGCCGACGCCGTCGACGTGCCCCTGCACGATGTGACCTCCGAACCTGCTCCCCGCAGACATCGCCCGCTCCAGGTTGACAGGACTCCCAACCCCGAGGCCGCCGAGCGCCGTGCGCCTCAACGTCTCGGGCATGGCGAAGAAGGTGAGCGTCTCACCATCGACCTCGCCGACCGTCAGGCAAGCCCCATTCACACAGACGCTGTCGCCAGCACGCACACCCTCAGACACCCTGCCGGCGGAGATGCTCAGGCGCAGCATCTCACCCTCCCCGATCGAGGAGACACGTCCTACTTCCTCAACAAGCCCGGTGAACATGTTCCTCCTCTGAGCCAGGGTAGAGCGTCACGGCGACGTCATCGCCTACTCTCCCGACTTCCGAGACCGAGAATTGCAGCGACTCTGCCACCTTCGTAGCCCTGAGTGCTCCGATCATGGGTATGCCCTCAGAACCAAGGAGCTTCGGCGCGTAGAACAGGGTCAGCTTGTCGGCGAGCTCCGTACGGACAAAGCGCGTGGCCGTCTCTCCGCCGCCCTCGACGAGCAGGCCTCTCAACCCGCGTCCGCCCAACTCATCCAGAACAAAGACGAGGTCGAGGCCATCCTCCGAAAGCGGGGTCGCAACCACCTCTACACCAAGCCGCTCCAGCTCGCTTTCACGGCCGTCGAGCGCGGTCTCCGGAGCGAAGACGACGACCGGACTCTCTTGGGCGCTCTTCGCGAGCTTGCTCTCCGGGCTGATCGTCAGCTGTGGGTCCAGGACGACGCGGGTTATGCGGGGTGAGGGCACGGGAAGGTCCCTGGCCGTAAGCAAGGGGTCGTCCGTCCGCACGGTGTTCGCCCCGACCAGGACCGCCCCTGCCTCGGCCCTGAGCTCGTGGGCCCGCAGCCTCGCGTCTTTGCCCGTAACCCACCTGCTGTCACCGCCGGAGGCGGCGATCCTGCCGTCGAGGGTGGTCGCGAGCTTGAGGTGGACGAACGGCTTCCCGGTCTGCATGTAGTGGAGGAACTGTTCGTTTTGACGCTCGAACGCAGGGTCGTCGAGCACATCGACCTCGACGCCGGCCTCTCGAAGTATCCGTACGCTACTACCCTGCATCCTGGGATCAGGGTCCAGGTGACCGACGACCACGCGCGAGATGCCGGCCCGCAAGATGGCCTCGACGCAGGGCGGCGTCCTGCCGTAATGGTTGCAGGGTTCGAGCGTTACGTAGAGCGTGGCCCCGCGCGAGCCCCCTTCGGCCTTACCGAGAGCCACAATCTCGGCGTGGTCCTCTCCTGCCCTGGAATGCCAGCCCTCGCTTAGCACGCTACCGTCGCGCGTGACGACGGAGCCCACGAGAGGGTTCGGCGCGACCGAGTAACGCCCGCGCTCAGCGAGACAATGGGCAAGATCCATCATCGAATCCTGCAGCACGTCTTCCTTTCTCCCATCCGGACTCTGACCGTCGGCGCCGGACTACGGCTCGCACTAAATACGAACCTTCACCGGCTCAACCTCCAAGGAGGTTCGCGGGCTCCCCGGCAGGGACGAATGACGCCCCTGTCAGGCTCACCGCCGGTGCGGGAATTCCACCCGCCCCCGAAAGTTACGCAGCAACCTATACCACACGAGGACCAGGGCAGCAAGGAAACGCTTCGCGTTTCCGCACGATCCGGCTGGCGCCTACGCTCTCAGCACGCTACTCCCTTCGGGCTTCGCTTGTCAGCAGGTCAGCAGGTAGCTATCTCGTTTCGGCCTCGCCCTGGTGCGCGCCACGAACCGTTACCAGCGGCCGTCGGGTCCTACGCTCTCGGCGACGATACGAGATGACTTGCTGAATTGCTGACTAGCTGAGATGCTGACTAGCTCTCTTGCCAGCCTGTATAATCCTTCGCATCTCCGTCGCCGGATCGCCTTTGAAGACCGCCGAACCTGCGACGAGGACCTGGGCGCCGGCCCTGACCATGAGCGGCGCCGTTTCGATGGTGATGCCGCCGTCCACTTCGACGGGGACGTCGGTCATCTCCTTGAGGAGCCTGACCTTCTCGACCATCTCGGGGATGAAGTCCTGGCCGCCGAAGCCGGGGTTGACGCTCATTACGTTCACGTAGCTCACGTACGGCAGCGCCCACACTATAGACTCGGGAGGAGTCGTCGGGTTCAGGGCGACGCCGGCCTCACAACCGCCGGTTCGGATCAGGTCGAGCGTGCGGTGCAGGTGCGTGACCACCTCGGGCTGGACCGAGATGCTGACGACCCCGGCCTCGATGAACGATGGGATCAGGTTGTCAGGGTTCGTTACCTGGAGGTGGGCGTCTATGGGAAGGTCCACCACAGCGGCGAGCGAGGCCGCGACGGCGGGGCCTACGGTAAGGTTGGGGACGAAGTGGTTGTCCATCACATCGAAGTGTACGAGCGCGGCTCCACCCCTTTCGGCCCTCCGCACTTCCTCGGCCAGTTCCGAGAAATCGGCCGCGAGTATCGAAGGGGCGCCGACCACCCTATCGCCGAGCCTTCCGAAAAACGTCAAGAGATCCGCCTCCCAGGTCGAGTATTCGGAGAGGGACATTCTACAGAAAGGGCGCGAAGCGAACTCATCGACGGTCCCGGCTTCCGGGACACCTCCCTGAGGTCGACAGCATAGAGATCGTACCTCTCACTGGGTGTCTCTACGGGGGTGAAGCCGGAGAGGCGTTCTAACGAATCGGTCAGTTGCGAGTCCTTGGCTACCATCACGTAGTCCACGTCGTTGCGGCGCAGGATGTCGATGCCTCTCTGCCGCGTGGTCCCACTGAAGAACTCCCGCACGTCCAGGGATCCCTGGGGCACTTCGATCTGGCCCGGCGCCCGCTTCTTTAGCTCGGGGAGGACTCTCAGCACCAATCCTCCCCTGCGGCTGACGACGTTAGCATCGGAGGAGTAAGCGGGGATACGGGCGCTCTGGATGTCGGGCGCAAGCACGACGACGGGCGAGCGAATCTCGTCGCGGAACCAGGGAAAGATGGGATCGGAAGGATAGAAGCCAGATTCGCGGCTCGCTTCGCTGTGCGCCTGAATGGACTCCATACCCTGACGCGCCTGGGGTACGGCAGCGGCGGTCAGGGCGACGATGAGCAGGATCGGTAGTGCTCCCGCCAGCAGACGCGCCGGCCGGAGACTTCGCAGCCACGCGGCCACAAAGTCTGTGGCGCTCCACACGAGCCAGCCGAGCGTCAGTACGGCGGCGAGCTGTACCGGCCATGCCAGACGCCAGATCTGGCCCGGGAGCACGACGTTATCGCCTAAGAACGTGGCGATCGGGGGTACGTAGACGATTATGGTCGTCATGTACATCGTTCCGAAGAGCAGTTGTGCAGCCAGACTCCGCTTCAGGCGCCAGAGCAAGAAAGGAAGCCCGATCAAGAAGGCGGTGGCGATCACGGGATCGAGGAGCAAAGAAGGGTGCATAATGTAGGAGCCGTCAGCCAGTTCGAGGATGCGGTTCCTCTCCGGGCTGACGAAGATCATGTTCCGTAGCACGTCGGGGTCGCCGGAGTTGATGTCCGAGTCGGCCAGAGCACTCGACAGCGACTCATCGGTAAACGACGAGACGAGGATTGCCGGAACGGCGATGATCGCGACACCGGTCAGGCCCATAGCCGAGATCCTGGTCCATGCCGCCCGGCTGCGGGGGTCGGCGGCAAGGTGCAAAACGGCGAACCCGGCCATAGAGATCCCGATGATCGCCAAGCCTATGGGATGCACGGCCATTACGGCACAGCACAGGAACGAGAAACCAAAGAAATACCGCTTCGCCCCGCCTTGCATGTACGCGAAGGCGAAAGCCAGGGCCAGGGGCAAGAAGAGGAATTTGGCGACCAGTTTGTCCTCGGGCAGGCGCTGGACGATCTCCCCTCCCCAGGCTATGCGCGACTGGCTGAGGTGTACAAAGAAGAACAGGGCGTACAGGCAACCGGACAACAGCGCCGCCTTCTCGCTCTCGAGCAGGATGCGCGCCAGGGCGTAGAAGACCAGGAATGCAACGATCACCAGTGCAGGGTTCAAGTAAGAGAACGCCAGTTCTACCGGGTCGACCCCAGAGACTTTGGAGACCGCGGCCTGCTCCAGTAGCCAGCCGTTGATCCTGGCGCGCGAGAGGTCCACTTGACTACCGAAGAACGGCTCGACGGAGGCGAGCCGGTCGCCGCCGAGGTACTCCCTGACCCACGAGAGGTAAATCCAGATGTCGCCGTAGTAGCTCGGGGCCGTGTTCCTGGCGATGTACGAGAGCGCAGCGACGAGGACGGCGAAGGGCATCCAGAGCACTCCCCCTCGGTCGGAGAGCGAGAAGCCGCTCTGACCTTCTTCAGCTTGCTCGGGGCGGAACGCCAATACCACGGCGGCAAGCCAACACGCGGCGACGATCGTGCCGCAGGCCCACAGGTAGGCGTCCAGGGTACTCTGCAAGATTAGCATGGGCACCGCCAGAAGGGCGAAGAGCCCGACGCTCGTGACGAAAGCCGCCGGCGCGAGCGCGGCGCCGAAATAATAGTCCCTCCAGAACCAGCGCACCAACAATGCGCCCGGCGTCAAGAACAAGATCAGGGTACAGAGCAACATGACCCAGGGTATCGGTACAAAGGTGGCCCTCAACGGACCGATAACGGCGAACGCCGCGATCACCGCGAGCGCGACGCCGGCCTCGAACCATCGAAGCTGTATCCGGCGTTTGTCCACTATCCCGTCCTGCAGGGTTCTTTACGAGCGGGCTTGGCCCGCCGAAGTGGAGGGCTCGACCGCCTCGGAGGTACCGACTACCGTGCCGGAGCCGTCTCTGGCTTCGACAGCGACGTAAGGCTCACTGGTGTACAGCGTTACAACGGTCTCGAAGCCCTTGCGGGGGGCTGAGCCTGCGGACTCGAGCTCGTGAGGATTTCCACCGGAAAGCACGTGCCAGGTGTGTACCTCCGTGGCGCCGTTCCAACTGACGTAGATCGTTATCTTGTCGTCCGGACCGGCTTCGGCCGTGAGCACTGGCCGATCCTCCGGTTGACCCTTCCACGGGAAGCGGAAAGCCCTGTAAGACTCGACCTGGGAAGGGAAGCTGGCGTCGTAGAGCAGTTTGCCGTCAGGGCCGAACTCCGAGTAGGACGGCTCGCTGCCCCACCCGATGAACACGTTCCCGTTGGGCAACACCTGGACGTTACCCTGGGTGGCCGCGAGTATCTTGTTCGGATGCGTGTACTCGCCTACCAGGGTGGCACTCATGTCATCTTCGTCGACCTCGACCACTATGCCACGGGACTGTTCATCTTTTTCGACCCCGCCGTTATCGAAGATCGTTATGGTGCTGTCTTGGTGGCGGCGGGCATCGTGCTGCCAGTCGGTCCTGGTGCCGTATCCCATCTCGAAGTCGCTCTTCTCCCCCCCCAGTCGCCACACCACCTCCCCCGTCTTGCGGCTCACCCTGTACACCGCGCATGTCCTGCGCGCCGAGATGATCAGGTCCCCGCCGGGGATCGGATCTATGGAGTTGATGTGGAAATAGTCGAAAGGCGCCTCCAGGTCGGGCGGAGGCTCGTAGAGGGACTCCTCGAGCCCTACGTGGTCGAGGCTGTGCCACTCGAAGAGGACCTCCCCGCTCTGGATGTCTATCTCCTGGACTATCCCGTCCAGAACGAAACCATCTACGGGACCGCCGACCCCGGAGAGGTCCATGGGCACCTTGTGGTAGATCGTGATCAAGGCCGTATCCTCTGGGGTGATGAGGAACTCGTGGTGGTCCCCCTCGTAGCCGTTGGCGGCCCCGAAGCGGGCTATCTCGTGATAGGAATGGTCGAAGATCACGTACTCGCCCTGGCCGTATCCTGTATGGAGTCCCTCCCACCAGGTTAGCACCGTCTCTCCCTTGTATCTCTGGACCTCGAAGGTGAAAGCATCGGCCTCGGCATCCTGCAGCGGATGGAACCAGATGGGCTCACCGCTGGAGTCGACTATTAGCGGTGCGTCCTGGGTGGGGGCTTCCTCTCCAGGCCCTTTTTTGGGCGAGACGAAGATGTGGCCCGGGGCCGTGCCAGGCAGATTCGCGTTGACTTTGATGGCGGGCGGACGGAGATCCGGGCGCGAGCGGAAAGTCCTGGCCTGTCCGGCTCCCTGGGGTGCTGCGGACGCCTGGGTGCGCGAGCTCGGCTCGCAACCGAGGGAACCGGAAAGTGCGACCAGAGCGGTCCCGGCCGTGAGGGTCCCGATAAACCTCCGGCGTGTGATCCCTGCTCCGAATCTCCCTTTGCGCGCTTGCTTGCTCAAATTCGCCCTCTCGTCTCTAACCAGCATCGAAAGGGAGTAGGCGCCGGGCCCGCTCCCCTACACACGAGCGGAAGCCAGACCTCCTCTCGCGCGCCACATGTGCTCCGTCAAGGAGTTTCGGCGGGCTCGAACGCCTCAGGAGCTAACACACTCCTGCGCGGATCGGCCCTGCAGAGGGGGATCTTCCACGAAAAGCCGCAGATTTGCAAGATCAGCGCTCTGCCTTCTCCTTCTCCCGGAGGAAATCGTCGTAGCTCTTGGTAAAGAAATGTTTCTCGCCGTTGGCCTCGAGGACGTAGTAGAGATAATTGGTATTTGCGGGGTTCAGCGCGGCCTGGAGTGAATCTTTTCCTGGGCTGCATATGGGTCCTGGGGGCAGTCCATTGTTCTCATAGGTATTGTAAGGCGAGTCCACCTTCAGGTCGGCCAGCGAGAGGTTCGCCTTGGGTCTCTTAAGTGCGTACTGGATCGTGGCGTCGATCTGGAGCGGCGTGTCCTTGCGCATGCGGTTGTAGATCACCGACGCAATCAGCGGCTTCTCCTTGGGGCTGGCGGCCTCTTTCTCGATCAGGGAGGCCACGGTTACGACCTGATCTTCCGTAAGGTCGAGACGTTTTTTCGCCTCGGCGAAGTCGATGTCTTGGGTCTCGAGCAGATACTGCTCGAGGAGCCTGTCCACTATCTGCCCGGCGGTAACACCCTTCTCGAAATCGTACTTGGCAGGAAAGAGATACCCTTCTGTCGTCCTGATGTCGGAGTCGTCGAGAAAGGCGTATCCGTAGTCGGTTCTACGCGCAGCCTCCTCGAACGCGGGCGCGGTTACACTGCTGTCTGCGGCGACGGTCCCTGCGGTCTCCTCTATAGTGAGTCCCTCGGGAATCGTTACCGTTATCGTTGGCGCGGCCTGTCCGACGGTCAGTTCATGGAGGATCTCCGCGCTATCCTGGCCTGGCCGGAAGGTATATCGTCCGGTCTTTAACTCCGTACCATACCCTTCATACCGGGCCTGCACTTCGAAGACGAAGGCGCTCTCTATGACCCCGGCCTTTTCGAGCTTGGCGGCGACGCCCGAGAGCGTATCGCCCCTGACAACCCGGACCCTCGCCGATTCCTCGGGCCCGTCCTCGTCTCCTGTTGCCCCGGAGTAAATGACGAAGATAACTCCTAGAATGCCGAGCACGAGAAGGACGCCAAGCACGGCCGGCCAGGCCTTCGAGCGGCGTTTGCGGCGGACCCTGCTGGAACCGGATTTCTGGAGGGCGTCGAGCCTGGCATCGATCTCCTCCCGGTCTCGTCGCTCTCCCTGGTCGTAGCGCCTCAAAGACCCTCCCTCGCCCGGAGGTACTCCTGCAGCATCGCTGCAGCCGCCAGGTGATCCACCCTCATAGTCCCCTTAGTTCTACCGCGACTGCCGGCAAGACGGGTCGTGAAACGCTCGTCCCACTCTACGAAGCGCACGCCAGGGAACTCTGTTTTCAAGGCATCTAGTCTAGCCAAGACTTTGCGGGCCTGGAAGCCGATCTCCCCGCCGAGCGTTTTCGGCACACCGACGACGACCTCGTAGACCCCCTCCTCGTCCATGAGCCGGCTCAGGTAACCGGAGAGATCCCCGCTCGGTATCACCTCGAGTGGGCTGGCGATCACGCCTTCCGGATCCGAAATCGCAACGCCGGTGCGCACCTCGCCGAGGTCGAGGGCGGCGACTCGCCCGCGGTCGGCTGGCGACAGGACTTACTCCGGGTCCGCGAGACGCCTATCGAGGATCTCGCGCACCCTGGCGAGGGCGTCGGGGATGGCTTCGAGGTTGCCGCCGCCGGCCTGGGCCATCGTCGCGCCACCACCCCCGCCACCTCCGAGTACGCCCGAGACCTCGCGCACTATCTCCCCGGCCTCGACCCTACGGGAGACCTCGGGGTGAAGGTTGGCGACGAGAACGGCCTTGCCTTCGAGCGCAGCGGCCAGCACCACGGCAGAGGGAGCGCCAAGACGATTCTTGACGTCGTCGGAGATCTGGCGCAGTCCCCTGACGTCGGCAGCGACGACCTGGCCCGTTACCACCCTCGTTCCGTTGACCTGCTGGGCACCTTCGACGAGGTCGGCGACCTCCTCTAGACCCTGCTGTAGAGCCTGCTCCCTGGCCGCCTCGCGAAACGTCTGTACCTCCTCGCGCAGCCGCCCTACGGCCGCAGGGAGGTCCTCGATCTCGACCTTCAGGGCCTCGGAGACCTCTTCTGCCTTCTCGGTCGCCCCGGTGAGGTAGTAGAGTGCCTCCCTACCTGTTATGACCTCGATCCGGTAGAGGTTGGCGCCGTGCTTCCTGTTGGCGAGTATCTTGAAAGCGCCGATCTCGGCGGTGCCGCGTACATGCGTCCCGCCGCACAGCTCGCGCGAGAACCCATCGACCTCGACCACGCGCACCAGATCCGCGTACTTCTCCCCGAAGAGCATTATCGCACCGAGGTTGCGCGCCTCCTCTAGCGTGGTGGTAAAGTAGCGGACCGGCTGGTTCTCGGTTATCTTCTGCAGTGAGAGCTCCTGGATGCGCCTGATCTCTTCGTCTGTGACCCGCCCCCCGTAACGGTAGTCGAAGCGCAGCCTGTCAGGCCCGACATAGCTGCCCGCCTGCACCACGTCCTGGCCGAGGACCGCCCTCAGAGCCCAGTGCAGGATGTGTGTCGCCGTGTGGTTCGCTTCTATCTGCTGGCGAAGCACCCTGTTTATGGAGGCCGTTACCGCATCCCCAACCTCGAACGCCCCGCGTTCGATCCTGGCCCTTAGCACCTGATAGTCGCCCGCCGGGATGGCATCGAAGACCTCGAGCTGCCCGTCCTCCGAGGTGATCCAACCCCCGTCCGCCACCTGCCCGCCACCCGTGGCGTAAAACGGGTTATCGGCCAGTACGACGTAGACTTCCCCCCCCGCGTCGGGCACGGGCTGGATGGCGACTATCCTCGTCTCTACCTGCTCGCGCTCGTAGCCGACGAAGCGGCTCCTTATCTCCTGATCCCTGAACGCGGCAACGACCCGTTCGTAGCCCCGCATGGCCTCCCTGGCACGCTCCCGCTGCGCGCCCATCGCAGCCTCGAAACCAGCCTCATCGAGCGATAGACCCCTCTCGGCGAGCACCTCCCGCGTCACCTCCACAGGGAAGCCATACGTGTCGTGCAACACGAACGCCACATCACCAGGGAAGTGCCCGCCCCGCGTCCGCTCTATCTCGGAAGCCAGTAGCGACATCCCCGACTCGTAGATCTCGACGAACCTCGTGGCCTCGCCCTTGACGATGCGGCGTATATCCTCACGCGCCGTCCGTAACTCCTCGTAGAAGCCGCCCATGTAGTCGACCACGACCTCGGCCAGAGAGGCGAGCTGGTCCGGGCTCATGCCGAGGCGCGAATGTGCCTGCAACATCGCCCTGCGTATTATGCGTCGAAGTACGTATTCGCGGCGCTGGTTCCCTGGTCTGACGCCGTCGGCGATGAGGAAGGCCATGCCACGGGCGTGGTCGGCGACGATGCGCAGTGCGCGATCTGTGGTTTCGGAGTCACCCAAGGAGATGCCCGTGTACTCGGTTGTCCTTTCGAAGATGGGTGCGTAGAGGTCGGTGTCGTAGACGTAGAGAACGTCCTGCAGTGCGGCGGTGGTCCGTTCCAATCCCATGCCGGTGTCGATACCAGTCTTGCTCAAGGGCACGAAGGACTTGTCTTTCAACTGCTCGTACTGGTTGAAGACTAGGTTCCAGATCTCGAGGAAGCGCGGATCTCCCTCCTCTCCGCCGGGACCGTACTTCGGGTCCTCGGCCGGATCACCCCTGGCGAACTCTTCGCCGTGGTCGTAGTAGATCTCCGAGCACGGGCCACACGGCCCGGTCTCACCAGGCGGCCCCCACCAGTTCTCGCTCTTGGGCAGGCCGAAGATCCTCTCCTCGGGCACGCCGACGCCCATCCAATATTCCTTTGCCTCCACGTCCTCGGGGGCGTCTTCATCGCCCTCGAAGATCGTAACCCACAGGCGCTCCGGATCGATGCCCAACTCCTCCGTCACAAACTCCCAGGCCCACGCTATGGCTTCCTGCTTGAAGTAGTCCCCGAATGAGAAGTTCCCGAGCATCTCGAAGAAGGTGAGATGATGCCAGTCCCCGACATCCTCGATGTCGGGCGTGCGGAAGCACTTCTGCGCGCTCATCGCCCGCGGGGAAGGAGGCCTCTCCTGACCGAGAAAGTAGGGGATGAATTGCTGGACCCCGCCCGTAGTGAGGAGGACCGTAGGATCGTCGTGGGGGACCAGGGATGCGCTCGGGTAGAGCCTGTGGCCCCGCTCCCCGAAAAAGTCCAAGAACCGGCGTCGAATCTCGCTACTCTGCATGCGCCCCATCCGGGGACAACTCGCTGATCTCGCGCTCTCGTTCGAGGTACTCCAGTTCGACCCGCAGGTCCTCCAGTGCGCGCCTAAGGAGGCGGGAGACGTGCATCTGGCTGACGCCGATATGGTCTGCGATCTCGGTCTGCGTCTTGCCCTCGTTGAAGCGGAGCTTCAAGATCTCCTGCTGCTGGTCCCTTAGGCCCTCGATGGCCTCCTGGAGCAGGATCCTGTCCTCCAAGCCTTCTATCGGGGACTCATCGTCGGCCTGGAAGTCCATGATCGTGTCCCCGTCAGGCTCGTCCTGGCTTACGGGCGCATCCAAGCTGGCCGTGTTGTAAGCCCGCCCGAGGGTCAGCGCCTCCGCCACACCCTCCACGTCGGCGTCCAGCGTCTCGGCTAGCTCCTGCAGGCTGGGAGACCGGCCCGTCCTAACGGTCTCGTTGCGGATCACTTCCTTCGCCGACTGGCGCAGCTCCTGCAGGCCACGCGGAACACGCATCGCCCAGCCCTTGTCACGGAAGTAGCGTTTGATCTCCCCAAGGATATTCGGGGTCGCGTAGGTCGAGAACTCGATCTTCCTGTCTACATCGAAGCGATCCACAGCCTTTATCAGGCCGACGGAGGCGACCTGGGTCAGATCGTCCAGGGGCTCCCCGCGGCCGGCGAACTTTCGGGCCAAAAACTCGGCCAGGGGGAGCTGTTCCTGGATGACCCGCTCGCGGGCGTTCTCGTCGCCGTGCTTGTGGTAGCGAACGAGCAGGCGCCGGGTGCGCGCTTTGTCCGGCCTGCGATACCGTCGGCTCACGACACCAGCTCGACTACGGTACGCCAGCTCGTCCCTGTGCTCTCCCCGGTGGCCGGCTCTTCTACCTCGGCGAGAACCCCATCCCCGGCCAGGGAGAAGCGGAAGCGGGTTGGAGCGTCATCGGCATGAAAGCCCTCCAGAACTTCCACGGCCTCCTCCAATCCTCCCACTCCTACCCTGGCCCGTGCCGCCATCCCTGCCAGCACGAGGCCGGCACAGGAACGCAACTCTTCGTGGGGAGGGAGTCTCAGGTAAGCATATTCCTGGGAATGATCTTCGGTCAAGTCAATCCCTTCCTTGGCGTTGCTCGGGCTTATCTGTCGATCCATCTTCGTCAGATGCGTTCATCGGGGCATCGGGATCGGGCTTCACCCCGCGCGCGGCATGGTTCCCGCCGCCGTGTTCCTCGAGGTCGTGCAGGATATTCTCCCGCCGCTCCGCGGAGGCCTGGCGTGCCGCGACTACCGCGCTCCTGTAGCGGCGACGGACGTTGTCGGGGAGTTCTCGAGCCGCCTTGGGCAGCTTCTTGCGCACGTCCTCGTTCGTCGCGTAGATCGTGCCTGCCACCCCGATCACGACGCCGGCCACGACCCTACCCCAACCAGCCACCGCTACTCCTCCCCCTCGGGACGCTTTTCGCCGCCGAGGAAGGTGCTGAGCCCGCGCGAGATACCCGCCGTCGCCGAGGAGACCTTGATCACACCGCCCCTTACGCCGCGGGTGATCACGGCCGTGGTCTGGTCGAGCTCGCCCGTCATGCCCGCGACGTCCCCGACAGCCTCGTCGAGCTGCGTGAGCTGGCTGTTTATGTTGTCCACCGTGATGTGCGTCTTACCGAGAAGCGGAACGACCTGCCCCGAGACGTCTTTGATCGTCTGCTCGGTGGTCGAGAAGATCCTCGCAAGCCGCAAGAACATCCACGCGAGGACGAAGAACGCGACGGCTATCCCCGCGAAGAGCAACCCTTTCATAAGCTCTACGAACAATTCCAAACTCTACAGCACCTCCGTCCGGGGTCCCTGGAAACCCGGATTATAGCTGTGATTGCGCGCAAAAGGTACCGCTTTCAAGAGCTTGTGCTGGCGACGACGCCGCCCCCGACGACCCGCTGCCCGTCCCCGGTATAGAACACGGCGGACTGCCCAGGAGCAACACTTATCACCGGCTCGTCGAGGTGGGCTACCCAACCTCCATCAGCGGCCTCCTCGACCGTGCAAGGGACTGGCGAGCCATTGTAGCGGACCTGTACGCAAGCGGCCTGCTCGGGATCGAGGAACCAGTTGAGATCCCTCACCCTGACCTCGCGCACCTCGAGGTCCTGCCTGCGTCCCACGACTACCTGCCCGGAACGCGGTCTTACCTCGCTGACGTACAGCGGCGTCGGCGCAGAGACGCCTATTCCGCGCCGCTGTCCGACCGTAAAGTCGACGACGCCGGCGTGACGACCGAGTACCCGCCCTTCGTCGTCGACGATGTCTCCTGGCTTCGCTGCCACCTTCTTGCGGATAAAGCCGCGGTAGTCTCCATCAGGGATAAAGCAGATATCCTGACTCTCCGGGGTGTAGGCGACGGCGAGTCCACGCTCCTCGGCGATGGCGCGGACATCCGTCTTTCGGTAATCGCCGAGGGGGAAGATCGTACGCGAAAGGAGCTCCCGCGGCACAGGCCACAGGACGTAGGTCTGATCCTTGCTATCGTCCACGGGGCGCGCAAGCGTGGGGCCTTCTTCCACCCTGGCGTAGTGCCCCGTCGCAACGTGATGGAATCCGAGCTCGTCCGCGAGGAACGACGAAGCGTGGAACTTGACGTGGGCGTTGCAGGCGACGCAGGGATTAGGCGTCTTGCCTTCGCTGTAGGAGCCGACGAAGTCTTGCATGACGCGCCTGTCGAAAAGCTCCTTGAGGTTGAGTGTGAAGTGCGGTAGTCCCATCCTGTGCGCCGTGTCGCGAGCGAAGAGCACCGTGTCTGGCGAGCAGCACGAACGGCCGCCCCTCTCGCCGTCGTGTAGCCGGAACGTCACGGTTGCGACGTCAAAGCCAGCTTCTTTGAGTAGCAGGGCTGTGACCGCCGAGTCGACTCCCCCGCTCATCGCGGCCACAACACTCCTGCCGCCGGCCCCCTGTCCTGCGTGCGCATCGAGCATATCGCCCGCCTTGCGGTTCCAGTGGTCCTCGAAGGCCTTGTGCAAAGCGTCCAGAACGAGCGTGAGCGCATGCTCCTTGCCGGCGGGTAGGGGTCCGCCAAGCGCGTCCTCCAGGCCGGCCTTCGAAACGCGGGCGGCATCGAGGAGGTGTTTGCCTTCGACCAGTTCGGCAAGGGCTGAGCCGGCGGCGATGCACGCCGCACAGCCGTAGACCTTGTAACGGACATGTTCCACGACGTTATCCGAGATCCCGACCATAAAGCAGGCTATGTCGCCGCAGGAGGCGTCGCCTGACTCCCCCCTGCCAGAAGGATCGGATATCTCACCGGCGTTGCGCGGCCGGACGAGGTGGTCTATGACCTGCGGTCTGTAACGATCGGACATGTGTAACCCGCCTTCAACCCGCGTAGAGCGGGGAGATCTCTCTCAGTTGCTCGACCGCGGCCGAGAACGCCCCCAGAAAGCCATCGATCTCCTCTGGAGCGTTGTCTTTGCCGACCGTGATCCTGACGACGGAGAACGCCTCTCGCTCGGGCAACCCCATCGCGAGTAGAACCGGAGAAGCCTTGTGCCCGCCCGAGGAACAGGCGGATCCGCTTCCGATAGCGTAGCCGAGCGAGTCGAGGAAGAGGACCAGGCTCTCGGCCTCCACGCCGGATACGGTGAGGTGGACGTTGTTTGACAGTCGCCGCTCGCGATGCCCGTTTATGAACACATCTGGCAAGGCCTCTAGTCCGGCCATTACGCGGTCGCGCAGCGCCCTCTCGTGGGCGACGCGATCGCCCATCTCCTCGCGGGCAAGCCTTGCAGCCGTGCCAAACCCGGCGATCCCAGCGACGTTCTGGGTGCCGCTCCTCAGCCCCCCCTCCTGCCCTCCGCCGTAGATGATGGGTTCGAGCGAGACGCCATCACGCACGTACAGGGCGCCGACGCCCTGCGGACCGTATAGCTTGTGCCCCGAGAGGGCCAGCGTCGAGACAGGCGTCTCCGAGACGTCGATAGGGACCCTGCCGGCGGCCTGGACGGCGTCGGTGTGGAAAGGGATGTCCCTTTCGGCGCAGACCTCGGCGAGCTCCGGCACAGGCTCGATGGTGCCAACCTCGTTGTTCGCCCATACGACGGCGGCGAGCGCGGTGTCGGCGCGCAGTGAGGCGGCGAACACTTCTGGGTCAACGAGGCCGTCGGCGTCGACCCCGATCCAGGACACCCCGAAACCTTCGGACTCCAGGCGTCTGGCCGCCTCCCGCACCGCCGCGTGCTCGACGCACGAGATGACCGCGTGCCGCTTTTCGGGGCCGGCGGATCTCGCCAGACCGAGGACCGCCAAATCATCCGATTCGGTCCCGCCGCTGGTAAACACTATCTCCCCGGGCGAAGCCCCGATCAGGGAGGCTACAGAGTCCCGGGCCTCCTCCAGCCCTTCACGGGCCAAGCCTCCGAACGCGTGGAGCGAAGAAGGATTGCCGCGCCGGCTGCCAAGGTGCGAGAGCATCGATTCCAGAACTCGCGGATCGACGGGAGTGGTGGCGGCATTGTCCAGGTAAACAGGCTCGGTCATGATCGAGCCTAGTTTATCCTAATGGGCCGAAATGTCAGCATTTCAGCCGGTCAGCCTTGCCCGTCTGGGGCCACGCCCCGTAGCACGGGAACGCTCCACGAAGGTTCTTCGGAGCTTCGAGTCAATCCTACCACCCCGCGCTGAAGTGCTGATAAGCGGAGGCGAAGCCGGAGCGTGCTGACTAGCTGAAATGCTCACCGTCTGATGGCACGTTGTGCCATCAGACGGTGATGGTCGAGGCGACGGCGCCACCAGGATCGAGGAGCGCGATCTGGTCTCCCGGCGCCAGATCGAGCGAAGTGCCCCCTTCGAACGTGCCTGCGACGCGCTCGCCCTCGTCGTCCACTATGTCGGGAACACGGCCGATGGAGACGCTCTGACCCCGCTCTACCCTGATATCGCTGTCGATCGTGACGCCGGGCGCACCTGGTGTTACCTGCGCGGTCTCCGGGTCGAGGACCCGCAAGGTAAAGCCCTGTAAGTTTACGGACTTGGTTCCGCGGTTTTGCACGGTGAAGTACTCGATTCCGCCGCCTTCTTCTGTGGTCTGGACCTGTTCCAGGGTCACGTTGGCATCGCTCGTGTTGTCCTCGACCTGTACCGCCGCAAGATCGAAGAGCGCCTGGCTCAGCACGGGCTTTGGCACGTATCCTTCGAAGAGGTTGGTGATCACATACTCATCGCTACTCGGCGCGAGCATCGCGACAAAAGGCGTGATCCCGACCCCAAGTTGCGCGGCCAGAGTGCCGTACTCGCCAGGCTGCAGGCTCTCCTCGTCGCCTACGGGCCCGGGGTTCGCGATGCCGTAGGAGAAGAACTCGATGGTCGGATACTTGGTGCTCAGGCGCATCATGGACCTGTTGACCTTGCGGTCCACGTTGAGACCCTGTGGATAAGAAAGCGAGTCCTGGTCCAGCTTGTAGAATTGGACCACGAGCCTGGCCCTCCGCCCGTAGGCTTCCTCGAAGTTGGGCGGCACGGGTTGGGTCGTGTTGAGCTTGAAAGCCTCGTCCTGCGTGCTCTCGGCCTGACCTTCTCCCACCACGGTGTTTTCGGTAGGCGTGCCTTCCGGGACCGACGTCGCGGGACTCTGGCTGGGCGTCACAGGGGTCTGGCTCTCGTCTCTTCCGCATCCCGCGAACACGAACAGGCAACAGAAGGTGAGAGCCAGATACGCCCATAGCCCAGCATGTGCCCCTCCCATGTCCTTACTTCGGATAGACCTCTCCCCTGCAACGCTCCGGAGTAACCCACGGGCTCCGATCTTCGCTAACTTAGCACGGTAGGGAAAACCCCGCAATGTGCCTCAGGGTAATCCATCGGCCTCGGTCCACAGAGTTTTCGGCTAACATTCGTGGACCAGCCTGCAAGCAACCACTAGGAGAACGAAATTGTACCTTCAGTACCACCGCAACCCGTACAGAACCCACAGCGCAGGTGAGCTACGCAAGGACGACGCCGGGGAGAGAGTCAGGCTCGCGGGCTGGGTACACAGGCGTAGGGACCACGGAGGTCTGATCTTCATAGACCTGCGCGACCGCTGGGGTATTACACAAGTCACATTCCACCCTGAACGCGACGGGATCTTCACCTCGGCCGAACAACTCAGGCCCGAGTGGTCCATCTCCGTGGAGGGCGAGGTGGTACGCCGTCCCGAAGGCAACGAGAACCCAGATCTGCCGACAGGAGCGATAGAGGTCGAGGCTACAGGGCTCGAGATTCTAAACCCCTCCGAGACACCGCCTTTCGAGATCGAACGCGACAGGCCCGTCGACGAGACGCTGCGCCTGAAGTACCGCTACCTCGACCTGCGCAGGGAGAGGATGCGAGACAAGATCTTGCTCCGCCACCGCGTCGTCAAGCACATGCGCGACTACCTAGATGATCGGGACTTCGTGGAGATCGAAACTCCTCTCCTCACGGCATCCACACCGGAAGGCGCGAGGGACTATTTGGTCCCTGCCCGCCTCTATCCGGGGCAGTTCTACGCGCTCCCGCAGTCCCCGCAGCAGTTCAAGCAGCTCCTGATGGTGGCCGGCTTCGAACGCTACTTCCAGATAGCCCGCGCGCTCCGCGACGAGGACCAGCGCGGGGACCGCCAGCCCGAACACACGCAGCTCGACCTGGAGATGAGTTACACGACGCAGGACGAGATCCTGGCCCTCATCGAAGGCCTCTACTCCGGGATCGTCGAGCAGCTTACGCATAAGAGGCTACTCGCCAAACCGTTCCCCCGCCTTACCTACGCCGAGGCGATGAACCGCTTCGGTACCGACAAGCCGGACATCCGCTTCGGCCTGGAGCTCCACGACGTCTCTGAGCTTGTCGCCGACTCGGAGTTCAAGGTCTTCAAGGGGGCCGTTGAATCAGGCGGCTCGGTGCGCGGCATCGCAGTCGGGGGGTTGGGGGACCTGACCCGCAGGGAGCTCGACGAGCTCACCACAGTCGCAACCTCGGGAGGAGCAAGAGGCCTGGCCTACTTTCAGGTGCAATCGGATGGCCTGAAAAGCCCCGTCGCGAAGTTCTTCACGGAGAAGCAACAGGCGACTCTGCGCGAAACGCTCGGAGCCGGAGAAGGCGACTGGTTGTTCTTCGTCGCGGACAAGAACCCCGTCGTCTTCGAGAGCCTGGGCCGCCTGCGGCTCCACTTCAGAGACCGCCTCGGGCTCGCCGACCCCGGGGTTCTCGGCATGTGCTGGGTGACGGACTTCCCGCTCTTCGAGTGGAACGAGGACGAAGGGCGCATCGAGCCGATGCACCACATGTTCACCATGCCCCGCGAAGAGGACCTGCCGTTGCTCGACTCCGATCCTCTGCAGGTCATCGGCCAGCTGTACGACCTCGTAGCCAACGGCACCGAGCTCGCGTCGGGGAGCATGAGGATCCATGACCCCGACCTGCAGCAGAAGGTCTTCGACGTCATCGGTATAGGACCTGAGGAGGCGCACAGGCGGTTCGGGACCATCCTCACCGCCTTCCGCTACGGCGCACCGCCCCACGGTGGAATAGCACCAGGAATAGACCGTCTGGTGATGCTCCTCACAGACGAGCCTAACATCCGAGAGGTGATGGCGTTCCCCAAGACCCAGGCCGCCCGCGACGAGATGATGGACGCCCCGGGTCCCGTCTCGGAAGAGCAACTCAAGGAGCTGAACATCTCGCTCCGCCGCCGCCCCGAGGGCGAACGAGGCTCCGACCCCGCAGCCCGGTGAGCGCAACAACTAGAGCGGTGCACCCCGAATACCCGTCTCCGGCGCCCGTGGCTCTCACCTTCGACGACGGGCCGGATCCCGTCTGGACTCCCCTCGTACTGGGGGCTCTGGCCAATGCCGGGGCACGCGCCACGTTCTTCGTCGTCGCGCCAAGGGCCGCACGTTATCCTTCCCTCATATCCAGCATGCGCAAGGGAGGCCACGACGTCGCCTTTCACTGCGTGGAGCACGTCCGCCACGACGCCATGACACGGAGGGAGATCGAAGTAGACGTAGGGTCAGGGCTCCTGGCGCTCGGGCGGTCTGTGCGCTACTGGAGAACACCATGGGGCCTCATCACACCGGCGACCGCAGAGGTGGCAAACGAACACAGGCTTCGGCTCGTCGGCTGGACCGCTGACACAGAGGACTGGAGAGGAGGAACGCAGGAGGAGATGCTCGCCCGCATAAGAGGTGGGATCTCGCCCGGCGCCATCGTACTGATGCACGACGGAGTCGGCCCTGGAAGTAAGCGTGAGGGCTGCCAAGGGACCGTGGATCTCATAGTACCGCTCGTCTCTCTGGTGAGATCCCATGGCCTGGAGCCCGCGTCATTGGATGAACTCAAGCAGCCGCTACCCGACAGTAACCCGGACTTCCAGGCCGGAAGAGCCGGCGGTAGTAGGGTGCGCGGTGTGTGAGGATTCTCTTTGCACGGGCGATCTGCTCCTTTAGAGTATATTGTCGCGATGAGCGTATTCAGCATCGGTAGCGAAGAACAAAGACTTCCGGCAAAGACCCACGACTTCGAGGCCATTCTCGCGAAGATCTCCACCGACGCGTCAGAGAGGGACGCGAACCCCGCATTTCCGGAAGATCCCTTTGTGCGACTCGCGCCCACGGGAACGCTCGCGATTCCCGTTCCTGATCCCATCGCGAGACAGGGGCGCCGCGCCTCGTTCGCGGAGGAGTGGCGTGTGCTGCGGGCGGTCGCCGGTGCCGACGGCTCCGTGGGCCGCATACTCGATGGCCACTTCAACGGCGTGGAACGGGTCTCGCTCCTTGCGCCCGAGCCCCTGCGCTCGAGGGAGCTGGAAGCCATCGCCGCGGGGAAACTCCTCCTCGGAGTGTGGGGCGCCGACCCGATCCCAGGCGAGGGTGAGCCGGCCCGGCTGGTGCAAGAAGAGGGCGAAGCAAGGCTCATCGGTGTCAAGACCTTCTGTTCGGGTGCGACGGGCCTGGATCGCGCGCTCGTCCTCGTGCGCGGTCCCAAGCAGGGACCACCCCTCCTTGCCTACGTCGACCTCTCCGAAGGCGTTAGGGTAGATACGGCGTGGTACAAAGCTGCGGGCATGCGCGCCTCGGAGAGCCACCGCGTCGTCTTCGAAGGTGCGCCGGTTCTCGCTGTTCTGGGAGAACCGGGCGAGATCGTAAGAGAACCGTACTTCAGCAGGGACGCGATCCGAACGGCCGTTACGTGGGCCGGGATCTCGGACACGGCCATCGACGCCGCGCTCGACGTACTGTCCGCCAAAGCCGGGGACGGAGAGCCCGACGATGTGGTCTCCCTGGCGGCAGGCAGGATGCTCGCCGCGAGGGGCGCCATCGACAGCTGGCTCGCCTGCGCCGCAGAACGCGCCGACGAGGACCCCGCCTCCCTTCCGGGGATCTCGACAGAGCTGCGTGAGTCCGTGGCCCGCTCGTGCCGGGAGATCCTCGACGAGGCGGCCAGGGCCGTCGGCTCCCATCCCTTCGCCGTCTCCGGCCCCCTGGACCGGGCGAGGCGGGATCTGGAACTCTTCCTCCTTCAGCACCGCCTCGAGCCCGCCCTGGTACGCCGCGGGAGACAGGCTATCTCAGACCGGCGACCATGAAAAGGCGACTCGGACGCGAATACTTCGAGGGACTCTACGCGGAATCGAATGATCCCTGGAACTTCGAGACGAGCGACTATGAGCGCAACAAATACAGGAGAACCCTAGAGGTCCTGGACGAAAGGCGGTTCGGGAGGGCTCTGGAGGCGGGAGCTTCCATCGGCGTCTTTACAGAGATGCTCGCAGGCCGCTGCGACGAGCTACTCGCGGTAGACGTGTCGGAGCGGGCCGTGGCAGCGGCCCGCGAGCGGCTCTCGGACCGTAAGCATGTCATGGTCGAGCGGCGCACGCTCCCCGAGGAGATGCCCGGCGGCCCGTTCGACCTGATCGTCGCCTCGGAGATCCTCTACTACTACATGAGGGATGAGATGCTCGCTACGCTACGATCCTTCGAGCGCGAGCTGGCCCGGGGAGGAGTCCTGCTCGCGGTCCACTGGCGTAGAGAGACGAAGACATACCCGCTGCAGGGAGACGAGGTGCACGAACTACTCCTGGAACATACGCGGCTCCACAACATCAAGGGCATCTACGAGCCCGATTACCGCCTGGATCTCTTCGAGGATCCGGCGTGAACCGTGACCGGAACCTGGTGATAGTCGGCGCCGGCCCCGCTGGCCTGGCGACGGCTCGAGCCTACAGGGATGGTGGAGGCTTGGGCCGCGTCACGATGCTGACCCCAGAGCCGTACGCTCCTTACAGGCGTCCTCCGCTCACAAAAGAATATCTGAGGGGAGAGGCGTCCCGTGAGGATCTACCCATCCAGAGCGACGGCTGGTACGAGGAGAATAACGTGGAGCTCAGGCTCATCACCAGCGCAGGCGCGCTAGACAGGGAGCGCCAGATCGTCATTACAGACGAGGGTGAAGAGCTATCGTACGATGTCTGCGTTCTGGCCACGGGTTCAGAGCCTGTACGTCCGCCCGTCCCTGGAGGCGACGACACCGAGATCCTGACGATGAGGACGGTCGAGAACTCGACCCGCCTGCAGGACCGCGTCGGAGAAGGAGACAGGGCCGTCGTAGTAGGGAGCGGCTTCATCGGCTGCGAGGCGGCCGCATCCCTCTCGATGCGCGGCGCCGCGGTGACCCTCGCCAGCCACGAACAGTCGCCCCAACGGAGGCGGCTCGGCCACGAGGTCGGGGAACGCATCGAAGGTTGGCTGCGGGGCTTCGGCGTTGGCCTCCGCCTTGGGGTCGGAATAGAAGGCGTCGAACGCAAGGATGGCGGCCTCGTCGTGAACCTCGATGACGGAGACACCCTCGATACGGGGACCCTCCTCTTTGCGACCGGCGTCAGGCCCCGCATCCAGCTCGCCGCAGAGGCCGGTCTGGAGGTGGACCACGGGATCATCGCAGATTCGTCCATGCGGACGAGTGCGCCCGGGATCTACGCGGTCGGAGACATCGCCCAGGCTTACAACGAGACTGCGGCGCGGCACCTCAGCGTCGAGCACTGGGGCGACGCGCTGGAGCACGGACGGATCGCGGGTCTGGTGATCGCGGGCCGCGAAGCTGCGTGGAGCAGGATCCCCGGCTTCTGGTCCACGATCGGCGACAAGACACTCAAGTACTGGGCCTGGGGCGACGGCTGGGACGAGCAGATCTTCGAGGAAGATAGCGAAGCATTCACCGTCTGGTACGGCAAAGATGGTGTCCTGGTCGGCGTTCTCTCCCACGGCATGGACGATGACTACGAGCGGGGAAAGGGACGGATAGAAAGCGGAGAACCCTTCTCCCGATGACGCTCCCACCACCGAATCCGGCTCTCAGGGCCTGTGTCGTCGTGCCGGCCCGAAACGAGGAAGATCTCATAACTTCCTGCCTGGAGGCGCTTGCGAGGCAGGAACATGTCGCACTCCACGAGTACGAAGTCCTCCTGACACTCGATCGCTGTACGGACGAAACGGAAGCACGCGCCCGCGAAATCGGCGGCGTGCATCCATCGCTGAAACTCCACTTCCTGAATGGTCCTGGCGAGGGATCCGGGCCCGCCCGCAAAGTGGGGATGGATGCCGCCTGCGCCCGCCTTCTCCGGGCGGGCCGCTCCGAGGGCCTTATAGCATGCACTGATGCCGACACGGTGGCGGCGCCTGACTGGCTCGCCACCCAACTCCGGGCCGCCTCGGAGGGAGCAAGGGCCATCGGCGGGCGCATCGAGCTCGCCGACGATGGCTCGCTGCCCGAACGCGTCCTGCGCAGGCACGCGGAGGAGGGCCGCCGTCGGCATGAGCGCCTCCTCTCCGATCCCACCGGCGAGGCACAACACTGGCAGTTCTCGGGAGCCTCCATGACCCTGACGGCGGCGGTCTACAAGCAAATTGGCGGCCTCGAACCGCTGACCGCCCTCGAAGACGAACATCTCGAAGAGGTTCTGCGCCACCACGACGTTCCCATCCACCGCCTGCTCTCCGTCAGGGTGACGACGTCGCCCCGACTTGCGGGTAGAGCCACCCTAGGTCTCTCCAACGACCTCGCCAGAACCGCAAGCAACCTTCGCGAAGAAAGACCGTGGGGCCCAGGGCGCTAAGCCCGCTCCTCCCTGTACTCTCGAATAGTCTCGTAGACTTCGTCGGGGAACTGCAGTTCCGCGTATGGGTTGCAGGCGTCAGGGTCGTCGGGATCGGGGCAGATCGGGAAGTCCTGCTGGCTGTGATACTCCAGGATCTTCTCACGCCTTGGCGGGCTGTAGCCCTTCTCCTCCACCTGCTGCACGAGACCCTTCATCTCCTGCTCGTCGGTATCCTGATCCTGAGTCAGCAGCCCTACTAGTTCGTCGTTTGAGACGAAGTGACGGCCGATCATCGCGAAGACCAGGCGCCCGTAGTGGCCGATGTCCTCGCCGTTGTCGAGCGCGTCGAGCATGTGGGCCATCATCGGGCTCTGGCGCAAGGCTTCTACCGGCATATAAGTACTCCTCTCGTTAGCGTAGCACCGAACTATACGGTGCAAACTCGCTCTGAACGTGAAACCGACTACTAGGTGAGTTCCCGGATCAGCCGGGGCAAAACTTCCCCCGCCGGACCACTTAGCACATAGTCGGCGTGAGACGTGAGAGGGGTCTCGCCGGGGTTGACCTCGACGAGCGTCGCCCCGTTTTCGAGCGCCTCGAATGGCAACGCTGCGGCAGGATAGACGAGGCTCGACGTGCCGACGGAGAGAAATATGTTCGAGTCGCGCGAGGCTTCCGAGGCCGACTCCAACGCCGCAGGCGCCAGCATTTCGCCGAACCACACCACGTCGGGCCTGAGCGCGGCCCCGCACGACGGACAAACGGGTGGCGACTGTGTGTCGTCGTACTCTTCGACCTCTATACCCTCGACGGAGCACTTCGTCCGTCGGATGTTGCCGTGTAACTCAATCGCCTCGCGGCTGCCCGCCCTCTGGTGCAGACCGTCGACGTTCTGCGTTACAAGGGTCAGGTCGGAGGCGAGCTCCTGCATTCCGGAGATTGCCAGGTGTCCCGGGTTGGGACGGGCCCGAGCCACGAGCTCACGCCGCCACGCGTACCAGTCCCAGACGAGACCGGGATTTCTTCCGAAAGCCTCCGGGGTCGCGAGTTCTTGCGGATCGAAGCGTGCCCAGAGTCCGGACTGGGCCTCCCTGAAGGTCGGGACGCCGCTCTCGGCGGAGATACCCGATCCGGTAAGCACGACCGTGCGCGTAGACCCGCGTAGGGCCGAGATCAGGTCCCTGGGGAACTCCACCAACGCTCAGCCTGAGACGGCCCGGATCAGGTTCTTCGCCCCTTCGGCCACGGGCACGATACGCTCCTCGCCCGAAGCCATGTCCCTCACCGTGCACACCCCACGCGCGAGTTCGTCCTCACCGAGTATGGCGGCGTACGAGGCACCGGTACGGTCGGCCTGCCTGAACTGCGCGCGCATGCCGCGCCCTCCGTAATCCAGGTCGGCAGAGATTCCTTCTTCCCTGAGGGCGCCGGCCAACCCCATTGCGGCGATACGGGCATCGGGGACCAGGGTCACGAAGAACACGTCAAGGCTGGTCTGCGCCTCCTGCGAAGCGGCGGCGAGCAGCATTCGCTCGACGCCCGAACCGAAGCCGATTCCCCCGAGGTCGGGCCCTCCGAGGTCGGAGATCAGACCGTTGTACCGGCCACCGGCGCCGACGGTGTCCTGCGCCCCCAGGGCGCTGCTCTTGGCCTCGAAGACCGTCATCGTGTAGTAGTCGAGGCCGCGCACGAGCCTGTCGTCGATCTCGTGCGGTATGCCCAGGGCCTGGAGTCCCTGGCGCACGGCAACGAGGTGCGCAGAGGCCTCCTCGCTCAGGAAACCGGAGATCTTCGGCGCCTCGTCGAGAACGGCCTGGGTACCCTCGTGCTTGGAGTCGAAGGTGCGCAGCGGGTTCATGTCCATGCGGGATACAGAGTCGGGGTCGAGGTCATCTCGGTGCCTCTGGAGGTAGGCGCGGAGCTCGGGGACGTAAGCCTGCCTGGTCTCCATATCCCCGAGGTTGTTGACGTAGACTACCTCCTCTTTCACGCCGACGGCCTGGTGGATGGCGTAGAGGAGTGAGATCACTTCTGCGTCAACCAGAGGGTCCGAGGTGCCGAGGACCTCGACCCCGATCTGGGTGTGCTGCCGGTAACGTCCGCGCTGCTGCCTTTCCTGGCGGAACATCGGCCCTACGTAGAACAGCTTGATCGGCTGCGCAAGCTTGTACAGGTTATGCTCGATGTATGCCCGCACAGCACCTGGAGTCCCCTCTGGTCTGAGCGCCATCTCCCGGCCGCCTTTGTCGGTGAAGGTGAACATCTCTTTCTGGACGACGATGTCCGAAGCCTCTCCGGCTGTCCTGGCGAACAGCTCGATCTCCTCGAAGATTGGAGTGCGTATCTCGGAGTAGTTGTAGCGACCCAAAACCTCCCGCGCCCGTTCTTCGACGAAGGTCCACAATTCTGCCCTCTCGTAAGTCTCCCTTCCGCCAGGGTAGACATCGTAGGTGCCCCTCGGTCCCCTGTACCTCAAGAGAGACCAGGAGGTAGATAGGGATTCGTTCGCAGCTCCTCGACCGCCAGGAGGACGGGGCCGTGGCCCGTGTAGAGGCGCGTCTCCTCCTCCCACAGCGGGATCACCCTGCGGATGGAGACCTCGATCTCCTCCCACGAAGCGCCGGGTATGTCCGTCCGGCCCACGCTCCCTGGCAAGATCAAGTCGCCGACGATCTGGTCGTGCCCTACGACGAAGGTTACGGAGCCTGGGGAGTGTCCCGGCGTATGAAGAACCCTGATGCCGAGCCCGGCAACATCGAGCGCCTGCCAGTCTTCGAGGGGTTCGTAGTCTCTGACCTTCCCCTCGGCATCCGCGGGGTGCATGTAGAGAGGGGCGCCTGTCTCCCTGCGCACCGGCTCCAGGGCATCAACGTGGTCGGCGTGGCCGTGGGTCACCAGGATCGCCGCCACCCGCGCTCGCGTGGCGGCGAAGATCTTCTCCGGTTCGGCGCCGGCGTCGACGACGATGTCACCTTCAAGGGCGTGGATGACGTAGGAGTTGACCTCGAAGCCGTCCATAGAGAGTGTGACCTGTTCGATCTCGCTCATAGGCGAGCCTCCTAGCGCTCCAGGGGTGTACCGTCGCGGGAGACCCTGTAGACGTCGTAGACGTCGGGGATGCTCCGAATCTTGCGCATTACCTCCTCGACGTGCTGCACGCTCGCGGCTTTGAATGCGAACCTGCTCAGGGCCGTCCTGTCCTCGATGGTATCGACCCTCGCAGAGACGATGTTGACGCCGGCGTCCGAGATCGTGGTCGTTATGTCCTTCAACAGATGCATTCGGTCGAGGGCCTCGACCAGCAGCTCGACGGTGAAGAGCTTCTCAGAACCCTTGGCCCATTCGACCTCGACAAAGCGCTCGGGGTCCCTGGCCTGGAGCGCCCCGGCGTTCACGCAGCCGGCGGAATGGACTACGACGCCGCGTCCCAGTGAGACGTATCCGACGATCTCGTCGCCGGGCATCGGGGTGCAACAACGCGCCAGCCGCGTAAGGATCCCGCTTGACCCGACGACGCGCACCCCGGTCTGCTCGTCGGTTCCGCTCTCGGGGAGAGGGAGCGGGGCGAGCGCGGGGCTCTGCTCTCTCGGCCTTTCTTCCTTTGGACGTACCTGCTCGACCAGGCGGCCCGCCACGTTCTCGGCCGAAAGCACGCCGGTACCGACGGCGGCGAACATATCTTCGGGCGATGATTGGTTGGTCGCACGGGCTACGTCCTCCAGAATGCCCGAGGGGATCTTCCCGATCCGCCGCTTCTTGAGGAGGGCCAGGATCTTCTCGCGCCCCAGGCTCAGGTTGTCTTCACGGTCGGCCTTGTTGAAGAACTGCCTGATCTTGTTTCGCGCGCGTCCGCTCTGGACCACCGCCAGCCAGTCGCGGCTCGGCCCCGAGTTCTTGCCCGTAATGACCTCGACCCTGTCGCCGGAGACGAGCTCGGAGTCGAGGGGGACGATACGGTCGTTGACCCTGGCCCCTATCGTGCGGTGGCCGACCTCGGTGTGGACGTGGTAGGCGAAGTCTATAGGTGTCGCCCCGCTCGGAAGGCTGACCACGTCGCCCTTCGGCGTAAAGACGAAGACTTCCTCTGCGCCGAGCTCAACCTTCAAAGACTCCATAAAGTCGCTGGCATCCGTCGTCTCTTTCTGCCACTCCATCATGCTCTTGAGCCAGGTCAACCGGTCCACCTGACGGTCGGTAAGGCCATGCTTGTACATCCAGTGGGCCGCGATGCCGTACTCCGCCGTCGTATCCATCTCGGAGGTCCGTATCTGAATCTCCAGTAGCTTCCCCTCGTTGGACATTACGGTAGTATGAAGCGACTGGTACATGTTGAACTTGGGCATCGCTATGTAGTCCTTGAAGCGGCCAGGGATAGGCTTCCAGATCGAGTGTATGACGCCAAGGGTGCCGTAGCAGTCGCGCACGTCGTCGACGACGACCCTTAGGCCGGCAAGGTCGTAGATCTCGTTGAACTCCTTATTGCGACGCACCATCTTGTTGTAGATGGAGTAGAAGTGCTTGACCCTACCGTGGACCTCCGCCTCTATCCCCGTCTCCCGCAAGTGTCGCAAGAGCTCGGCCGCCGTCCCGTTGATAAACGCCTCCCTGTCCCCGCGCCTGGCGGCGACGAGGCTCTTTATCTCCTCGTAACGTCGCGGATGTAGGGTGGCGAAAGAGAGGTCCTCGAGCTCCCACTTGATCGAGTAGATCCCAAGCCTGTGCGCGAGGGGGGCGTAGATCTCCAGCGTCTCCGTCGCCTTCTTCAGTTGGGTCTCGCGCTTGAGGTAGGCGAGGGTCCTCATGTTGTGCAACCTGTCGGCGAGCTTGATGATGATCACCCGCACGTCGCGGCTCATGGCCACGATCATCTTCCTCAAAGACTCGGCTTGCGCCTCCTCCAGGTTGCCAGATGGCAGCCGCTTGAGCTTGGTTACCCCGTCGACTATCTCGGCCACCTCATCGCCGAAGCGTTCCGACAACTCCTCTTTGGTTACGCCGGTATCCTCGAGCACATCGTGAAGCAACGCGGCAGAGATGGTCGTAGGATCGAGGCGCAACTCGGCGAGGACGTCGGCCGTCGCGAGAGGGTGGTAGACGAAAGGCTCGCCGCTCTTGCGGGTCTGATCCCTGTGCGCCGCGTGTGCGGCGTTATAAGCGTCGGCGATCAACTCCTCCGTCCCCTCGGGCCCGTAGGATGAAACCTTCTCGATTAGGGAAGATATGGTTACGCCAGGCGCCGGTATGGCCTTCGGGCGTTCCTCTGTACGAACGGGTTCCATAGCGAAATTATACCAGTAAGGCTTCGGGCCTCAGGTGACAGGTATCAGGTATTGGATGCTACGATGGCCACCGAGGCGTAGGCCATCTCCAAGCACTCCACCTGTAGCCTGAAACCTGATGTCTATAACCTTCCCGACCTGAAAATGATCGTAAGGAGGATGATGGTCTGAATGATGGAGAGCGTAAACCCGAGGAAACTGACGAGGGGCGCGCCGACGAAGGGCACCTGCGGACCTGCGACATAGAATGCGCCGAGCATCGATGACCCGACGAACATGGCGGCCGTAACGATGGCGAAGACCAGCCGGTTTGCGAGAACGTCCACGCTGCCGAACAGTTCATTGAGGCCGTGGTGCTTGAGTTGCACTTCGAGCTCACCGTCGGCGATCTCGGTCAGTAGCAGCCTGATCTGCTCGGGAAAGTCCTCGACGTAGCGTGCGTACTCCAGCGCACGCTCCTCGGCGGCCTCTGCCACGACCTGTGGCTTGTAGCGTCCGGAGAGGAGCCTCTGGGCGTAGGGCCTTGCGACCTCGTAGACGTTGATGGTGGGGTCTATGGAGCGGGCGACTCCTTCTGCGGTCACGAGCGCCTTGGTGAGCAGAGGGAAGACGGGCGGCATCCTGAGCCTGTAGCGGCGCGCGAGCGCGACGAGCTCTGAGAGCGCCTGGCCAAGGGTAACCTCGCCCACGGAGAGCCCGGAGTACTTGTTGAGGAACTCCCGCAGGTCCCGAATGAGGTCGCCGCGCACCTCGGTCGCGTAGCTTACGCCGAGCCGTTCGAGGGCCCGCAGGGCGGCGTCGGCGTCACGCTGTATCACGGCTATAAAGAGCCTCGAGAGCGCCTCGATGTCACCCTGGCTCATGTAGCCGACCATGCCGAAATCCAGTAGGGCTAGGTCCCCGCCAGGTGTAAGGAGCAGATTGCTCGGGTGGGGGTCCCCATGGAAGAATCCGTCCTGAAAGGCCATCTTGAAGATCGCCTCTGCCCCCATAGAGGCGACGCGCCGCCGCTCGGAGGGATAGAGCATGAGCGGACGGATGTCCCTGAACCTGGTCCCCTCGATGAACTCTTCCGTGAGCACCCTGGGGGTCGAGAGCCCAAGGTAGACCCCGGGGATAACTACCTGCGTTCCCGAGAAGTTGGCCGCGAAGCGGCGCGCATTCTCTGCCTCTGCCGTGTAATCGAGCTCGCGCCTGATAACGACCTCGAACTCGGCCACGAGGCCGCGCACGTCCACAAAGAGCCTGCGCCCGAACCTCCTGTCGAGCAAAGCGGCGAACTCACGCATTAGCTCGAGGTCCCCCGCCACCCTACGGGGCGCCTCGGGCCGCTGCACCTTGATGGCCACACTCTCCCCGCTAAGCAGCACGGCTCTGTGGACCTGCCCTATGCTCGCCGAGCCGAGCGGCACGGGGTCGAAAGAGGCGAACAACTCATCGACGGGAGCCCCGAGCTCATCCTCAATAATCTCCTGGGCGACCCCTGCCGGCATTGGCGTTGCCGTGTCCTGGAGCTTCTGGAGCTCGGAGAGGACGCCTTCGGGCAGGATGTCCGAGCGTGTGGAGAGGACCTGCCCGAACTTGACGAAGGTCGGTCCCAGATCGTCGAGGGTTAGCCGCAACCTGACGCCGAAGTTCGGCGCGAGGAGCTGCTGCTGGCCCTTCTTCTCCCTCCTGTCCCGCCTGACGTCGAAGACGAAGCCGAAGCCATGGCGCACCAGAACGCGGCTGATCTGGGAGAAGCGCCTGAGGTTCCCCGACCGGGCGGCCTGGGAGATCCCTCCATTCGCCACGCGCGGATCCTTCTGCTACTGTCCCGGCGGCGTCTCGGGGGCGTCGCCGCGTTGGGGCGGAGCCTCCGGTTCGCCCGCCGGCGGAGGAGGCACCGCGGGACGGTCCTCGAGCATCCTCACCCTGTGCTCCAGCTGCTCGATCCGAAAGAGTAGGTCCTCGTAGTCCTCCCTGGTGGGAACCCCGCCCCTCCTTAGACCCTGCTGCAGAGAGGCGTCGACCAGCGAACGCGCCCCCGTCGAACGCTCGCGGGCGCGGTTCATCACGTTGTTGACCACCGTGCGGCCCTCTTCACGCTCGATGCGGCCCTGCTCAACTAGAGAGTCCACGATCTCCTGCACCTTGTCCCGCGTCGCGGCGGCGGCGCCTATCTGCAGCAGGACCAAACGCTCCAACGTCTCGCCAAGCGTTCCACGCATAACTACCTCCATGTATCGGGTCCACCACCTACATAATAACCAAGCCGCAAGCCGTGGGGCCACGTGGCAGCGAACGTCACTACGTGGAGCGTGCGGCCTGGAGCTTTCCGGCGCGCCAGGCTTTGTAGAGCGAAAGGACCGGTGACGCGATGAAGATAGAGCTGTAGGTGCCTGCGGCGATGCCGACCAGGAGGGCGAAGGCGAAGTCGCTCAGGGTCGCTTCGCCGAAGATAAGGAGCGCCACTATCGGGATGAGGCTGAAGATGGAGGTGTAGATCGAACGCCTCACGACCTGGCGGATGGAGCGGTTTATCATCTCGTCGAAGCGGCGCCTGTTGTAGCCGACGGTAGGGGCGTTCTCCCTGATCCTGTCGAAGATGATTATGGTGTCGTAGATCGAGTACCCGAGCACCGTGAGGACGGCGACGACGGTGACCAGGCTGACCTCCCTACCGACGATGGCGTAGAAACCTACCGTTATCAGTATGTCGTGGACTAGCGCGGCCATCGCGGCGAGGGCGAAGGCGAACTCGAACCGAAAGCTGATAAACACCACGATTATGATCAGCGCGGCCACCACGGCCTGCAGCGCCTGATTTCTGAGCTGCTGGCCGAACGCGGGGCTCACGGTCGTGACGCTTACCTCTCCCCCGAACGCCCGGCTCAAGGAGTCGCGTACCTGGCTCTGCTCCTGCTGAGAGCTTATGACCGGAGTCCGCACCTCGTAGCCGTTCTGCCCCAGGGTAGTAACGACGGATTCCCCCGCAAGGTCATCCGGAAGCGCGGCGCGCACCTCCTCGTCGCTGAGCTGGCGCTCGGCGTTGGCAACGGTGAACTGCGACCCGCCCTGGAAGTCTATCCCGAAGTTGAGGCCGCCCAGCGCTATGGCGACGGCCCCAGCAAGCAGCAAGACGGCCGAGATCGAGAAATACAGCTTCCAACCGCCAACGAAGTCTACCTTCTCGAACACGCCTACCTCGCCCTGGCCTGTTGCGCCGCGGAGATACTCGCCTTGGAGACCCCCATCAGGGCAGGCGAGAGGTGGATGCCGCGGTCGGAGAGCAGCCCGAGGAGTGCGCGGGTGATCACGATCGCCGTGAACATCGAGAGCACGACCCCGATGGCGAGCAACACGGCGAAGCCCCTGACCGATCCGCTGGAGAGCGCGAACAGGATGAACGCCGTGATCAAGGTGGTTATGTTACCGTCCAGAATCGCCCTGTAGCCCTTGTCGTAGCCGGCCTGGATCGCGCTCCGTGGCGTCTTGCCGCGCCTGACCTCCTCTTTGATGCGTTCGAAGATGACGACGTTGGCATCGGCGGCGACCCCGATGGAGAGCACGATGCCGGCGATCCCCGGCAGCGTAACCGTAATGGGTATGATCACGATCAGGCCCCAGAGCAAAAAAGCGTAGATGAGCAGGGCGACATCGGCGACGACGCCGAGCGCCCTGTAGATCACGAGCAGCAACAGTAGCACGAGCCCGAACCCGACGAGCGAGGCCAGAAGCCCGCTCTTCAGGGATTTCAGGCCCAGCGTCGGACCTACTGTGGTCTCGGAGATCACCTGCATGTTGACGGGAAGCGCGCCGGTGTTGAGCACGGTCTCCAGTTGCTTGGCCTCGTCCTCGGGAAGACCATTAGGCAGCCCGTCGTTGGAGATAGAGATGTTCTGGCCCAGTGGTTCCTGCACGGTAGGAGCGCTCTGGATGTCCTCATCGAGCGCGATGGCGAGACGCGCGGGCTCTCCACTGGCGAGCGCGTCGTTCACCATCTTCTGGGTAAGGTCTCCCATCTGCCTGCCGCCCTCCGCTGTGAGCTCCAGGCTAACGATGCGCTTCCCTGTGGTCTGGTCGAACTCCACGTTGGCCCCGTTCTGCTTGAGCGCATCGCCCGTCAGGTCAGGCTCTTTGTTGACGATGTAGCCGACGACCTCGATGCCGTCGCCCTGCAGGGAAGGAGTCTCGCTGAACAGGATCTTCGTCTTCCCCTTCTCGTAGGCATCGTCCCCCTCGAGGTTCTCCCTGATCTCATCTCTAGTTGCGGCCACCTCGTCGGCGGCGACGACCTGGGGAGGCTCCGTGAGCGAGGGGTCTGAGGCGAGGACCTGGTAGAAGCCGAGCTGGGCCGTACTGCCGATAATGCGGATCACCTCTTCAGGGTTCTTCACGCCGGGGATCTGGACCACGATCTGGTTCTCCGACTGCACCCTGACGTCGGGCTCGGCCACGCCGAGGCGGTCTATGCGCTGCCGGATGAGATCGGCCGATTGCTCCATCTCCTCGCGGGTCACCTTGCCCCCGCCCGTCTGGGAACCCTTCAGCTGCGCGCTGACGCCGCCCTGGAGG
This sequence comes from uncultured Rubrobacteraceae bacterium, assembly GCA_963811295.1. Classification (GTDB taxonomy): domain Bacteria; phylum Actinomycetota; class Rubrobacteria; order Rubrobacterales; family Rubrobacteraceae; genus Rubrobacter_D. The sequence continues at coordinate 57,748 of CAWEQZ010000025.1, forward strand.
TCGAGGCCGAGTTGGGTCGACTGCCTCACGGGCTGATCTATAAAGATGAAGTAGGCGGCCACCCCGAGCAGGACGACCACAACGGCCAGCACGATCAGGTTGTTTCGACGACTACCCATAAGATTGGAAGATCATTCTAGCTTATCTGCCTCCGCGCGGTCAGTACTTTCGTAGCGGGAGATCCAGGCCCGCGACCACTCCTCATAGCGGCCTGCTCCAATCTCACGCCGCGCCCTCAGGCAAAGATCCACGCTAAAGCGGACATTGTGCAACGTAACGAGCCTGTGGCCGAGCAGTTCGTTCTCCCTTACGAGATGAGCCAGATAGGCCCTGCTGTAACCTTCGCACGCTTCGCAGGCGCACTCGGGATCCAGCGGCCCGAAGTCCGTGCGGTACTTCGCGTTCTTGAGGTTGATGCGGCCATCCCGGGTCAGGGCCGCGCCGTGGCGGGCCAGGCGTGTCGGGAGCACGCAGTCGAACATGTCTACCCCGAGCGCTATAACCTTCAGGATCCCGACGGGGTCCCCGATCCCCATGAAGTACCTCGGCTTCTCGGCGGGCAGTCTCGGCGCAGTGAGCGCCAACGTCCCGAGCATCTCCTCTCGCGATTCACCAACCGAGAGCCCCCCCACAGCGTAGCCGTCGAACCCGATCTCGACCGTCAGCCCGAGGCTCTCCTCCCTGAGGTCAGGGTAAAGGCCGCCCTGCACGATCCCGAAGAGCGCCTGATCTCTCCTTTCGTGCGCCTCCTTGCACCGCCGCGCCCACCGCGCGGTCCGCCGCAGCGACTCCTCGTGATACTCCCGGCCCGCATTGGCCGGCGGACACTCGTCGAGGACCATCGCCACGTCCGAGCCGAGGTCCTCCTGAACCCTAGTCGTCAACTCGGGGGTGAACACGTGCGGCGAGCCGTCGTACACGGAAGCGAACTCCACCCCCTCCTCCGAGATACGCCTCGTCTGGGCCAGCGAAAAGACCTGGTAACCGCCCGAGTCTGTGAGGATAGGGCCTTGCCAGCCCATGAAAGCGTGAAGCCCACCAGCCTCTTTGATGAGGTCCGATCCCGGCCTCAAGTACAGATGATAGGTGTTCCCGAGCACGATGCCGGCCCCGACCTCCCGCAAGTCTTTGGGCGTGAGACCCTTGACGGTTCCCTTAGTCCCTACCGGCATGAAGGCCGGCGTCTCCACCTGCCCGCGCGGCGTACTCAAGATGCCTGCGCGCGCCTCACCGTCACTTGCGTGTACCTCTATGGAGACGGGGGCGCCTACCGCTGCCGTCCGCCGTCGAGAAGGAGCATAGCGTCTCCGAAAGAGTAGAAGCGGTAGCGTTCCCTTACCGCGGTCCTGTACGCCTCTCTGACCAGATCCTCACCCCCGAAGCTCATCACCATCGCCAGGAGCGTGGAGCGTGGCAGGTGGAAGTTCGTCAGCAACGTGTCGACGGTCGCCCAGCGGTAACCAGGGTACACGAAGAGATCCGACTCCCCTTCCCTCTCGCCTGTCGCCGCCCAAGTCTCGAGCGTGCGGGCTACCGTCGTGCCAGCCGCGACGACGCGGCTGGCACTCTCTACAATCCCTACCGCCTCCGGCGGCACACTATAGTGTTCGGCGTGCATCCTGTGCTGTTCGATCCTCTCGGTCCTCACGGGCATGAACGTTCCTACCCCGACATGCAACGTGATCCTGGCGATCCTCGCTCCGGCCAGGCCCGCCCCTTCCAGAACCCTCTCTGTAAAGTGGAAGCCGGCCGTTGGTGCGGCCGCAGACCCCTCGTTGCGTGCGTAGACAGTCTGGTAGCGACTCTCCGTCTCTGGCGTTGGGCGGATGTAGGGTGGGAGCGGCATCCTGCCGCTGCGCTCTAGCAGGCCCCGTACGTCAGCTCCAGAGACGACCCAATGTCCGTCGCCGAGGCTCTCGACTAGGTCCAGCCGATCTTCACCGGCCAGGAGTCCGAGTCCTGGTTTGAGGCGTTTGCTCGGCCTGGCCAGGACCTCCCACGCGCCGCCGCGATCCGGCCCAAGGTCCCGCAGGAAGAGCAGTTCCACGCCACCGCCGGTCGGCTTTCTGGCTTCGAGCCTGGCAGGAAGCACTTTCGTCTCGTTCAGGACGAGCGCGTCGCCGGGCAGCAGGAAACGTCGGTAGGTCCCGGAAGGTGTGATGGGAGACCGTGCCGCTCGGGACGTCTACGACCATCAATCGCGAGGCGTCGCGCGGCTCCGCCGGGCTTTGGGCGATGAGATCTTCGGGAAGTTCGTAGTCGAGCTCGGAAGTGAGCACCCTAGCGGCGGAAGACGATGTTCAGGACGATGGTGCCGACGACGGAGAGAAGGATCATGAGCCCTATCGGGAAATAGAGGGTGAAGTTACCCCTCCTGAATACCAGGTCGCCGGGCAGCCTATCTACCCCGAAACGGCCGAGCAAAAAGAGCAGCCCGCCGAGCACGAGCAGCACGACCGCCCCCCCGATCAACAACTTTCCTACGCCTTCGAGTCCCACGCTCCTATTCTATCTTCAAGTCAGGTGTGTCCAACGGTGCTCGCGAAACTGGTGTTCTTGCGAAAACCGTGTCCCTTTGGGAAATGCCATGGCCGCAATGTAGCACGGGTTATCACAGAGGAGCGATAAGGAGGATGTATGAGTAGGACGAAGTATGCGATCGCCTTCGCCCTGGCGTTGGTGATGGCTTTGGGAGCTGTGGGGGTCGCTTCGGCGGCGGTGCCGACGGATACCGAGGAGCTACGCAATGCGGTAACGGTTAGCGGCATAATTGGGCACGAGCAGGAGTTCCAGGCCATAGCGGACGCCAACGGCGATACGCGGGCCTCGGGGACTCCAGGTTACACGGCGTCGGCGGACTACGTCGCCGGCAAGCTGAAGAGCGCTGGCTACAGAAGTCACGCGTCAGGAATTTGATTACGAATTGTTCATCGAGAATAGCGATCCGGTTCTCGACCCGACGGACCCGGATCTTCCTGCCTACACACCGGGCGACACGCCGGACGACGACTTCGCCACAATGAGTTACTCAGGTAGCGGTTACGTCACCGCGCCGCTTCAGGCTGTGGGCGGCATCATCATCCCGGCGCCCGGCGGCTCCGCGAGCGGCTGCACGGCGGAGGACTTTGCCGGCTTCGAGGCCGATAACATCGCCCTGATCCAGCGCGGAACCTGCACCTTCAGAGAGAAGGTCGAGAACGCGCAGGCGGCGGGCGCCGTTGGTGTCGTAATCTTCAACGAGGGCAACGTGGTCCCTGACGACGACCGCGTCGGTAACCTCTTCGGAACGCTTGACCCGCCGCAGGTTGATATACCCGTGGTAGGAACCTCGTTCGCTGTCGGCCAGGAACTGTACGACCTTCTGCAAGAAGGTCCGGTTACCTTGAGGCTCGCGGTCGACGCTACGGTCGAGCCGCGGACGACGGAGAACGTGATCGCCGATACGACGACGGGCCGTGCGGATCGCACGGTGATCGTCGGCGCCCACCTGGACTCGGTGCCCGAAGGTCCAGGCATCAACGACAACGGCTCCGGCTCAGCGAAGGATCATCGAGGTTGCCCTGCAGATGGCCGAGCTCGACATCCAGCCGCGCAACAGGGTTCGCTTCGCGTTCTGGGGCGCCGAGGAGTCCGGCCTGATCGGCTCGCAGTTCTACGTTGACTCGCTCACGAAGAAGCAGATCCAGAACATCGCCGTCAACCTGAACTTCGACATGGTCGGTTCCCCGAACTTCGTCCGATTCGTCTACGACGGGGACGCCTCCGACACGACACCGACTCGCCGACTTCGACCGGATCGGGCGGCGTCGAGGACGTGTTCGTCGACTACTTCGACTCGCAGAGCCTTGCGACCGAGCCGACCGCGTTCGACGGCCGCTCGGACTACGACGCGTTCATCAACGTCGGCATCCCGGCGGGCGGCCTTTTCACGGGCGCCGAGGGCATCAAGAGCGCCGAGGAGGCCGCCATCTACGGCGGGACCGCTGGCGTCGCATACGACCCATGCTACCACCAGGCTTGTGACGACATCACGAACCTGTCGAACACGGCGCTGGATCAGATGTCCGACGCGGTCGCCCACGCGACCCTGACGTTCGCCCAGAGCAGCTCGGCCGTCGAGGGCACCGACAAGGGTAAGGCACTCGGCCACGGCAACTACAGGGGCTCCCAACTGAGGAAGTAATCAGGAACCGGGCGCGCCCGTACGATTGAGAGGGAGCGGCCTTTGTGCCGCTCCCTTTTTCATCCCAGCTCGCTCAGCAAACCTTCCACATCGAGGGGGCTGGTGACCATCGCGAGTTCCCCTTCGGGGGTACGCGGCCACTCCTCTTGCGGGCGGTCCCGGTACAGCTCTACGCCGTTGCCGTCGGGATCCTGCAAGTACAGCGCCTCGGAGACGCCGTGGTCTGAGGCTCCGTCGATGGGGTAGTTGGATTCCAGGAGCCACTTGAGGGCGAGGGCGAGATCCCTCCGCTCCGGGTAGAGAACGGCGAGGTGGAAAAGCCCTGCAGAATGGGGCGGGGCAGGGCCAGCGTTGCGGCTCATCCAGGTGTTCAGACCGATGTGGTGGTGGTATCCGCCCGCGGAGAGGAAGACCGCATCGTCACCGTACCACTGGGTCACCTCGAAGCCGAGAACGTCCCTGTAGAAGCCAAGGGCCCGCTCGATATTCGCCACCTTCAGGTGAACGTGGCCGATGCTTGTCCCAGGGTTCACTACCCTCCTGGTTCGCTCGCTCGTCTCCATTCCTACTCCTAGTCCTCGATCTCACTCCCCCTGATTCTACCGCCACCATCCAAAAGCGTTTACGACCAGGAAGAATGAAGCACCCACAAGCCAGCGAGAACGCCACCGGCGTATCCACCCACCGCGATCATACTTTCAGCTAGAAGCCCCAACAAGAAGCTGAAATGCCAACCATGAGGGCCTTTAGGCTCGAAGCGCGCTGACACGCTGGCACGGCGCTTCCCCGCTCCCTATACTCGGGGAGCTGTCATGTGATCCAGGAGGAGAGAGAACAATGGAGACCACAGACACGAGGCACAGGAGCCGCACGATCCTCGAAGGCCGCGACCGTGCGCCCGCCCGTTCCTACCTCAAAGGCATGGGCTTCTCCGACGAGGACCTCAGCAAGCCCATAGTTGGCGTTGCCCACTCCTGGATCGAGACGATGCCGTGCAACTTCAACCACCGACACCTGGCGGAGAAGGTGAAACAGGGCGTCAGGGAGGCCGGAGGTACGCCGATGGAGCTGAACACCATCTCCATCTCGGACGGCATAACCATGGGGACGCAAGGGATGAAGACATCCCTGGTCAGCAGGGAGGTGATCGCCGATTCCATAGAGCTTGTCGGTCGCGGCCACATGTTCGACGCGATGTTAACGATAGTAGGCTGCGACAAGACGATCCCGGCCGCCGCCATGGCCCACGCGAGGCTCGGCGTGCCAGGCGCTATCGTCTATTCCGGCTCTATAGCCCCGGGCCGCTTCAAGGGTCACGACGTAACGATCCAGGACGTCTTCGAGGGTGTCGGGGCCAACGCGGCTGGCAGGATGTCTGATGAGGACCTGCTCGACCTGGAGGAGCACGCCTGTCCTGGAGCGGGAGCGTGCGGCGGCCAGTACACGGCGAACACCATGGCGATGATCCTGGAGTTCCTCGGCCTCTCACCGATGGGCTCGGCCGGCCCTCCAGCCCTCGACGGCCGCAAGGACGAGATCTGCGCCCGTGCCGGCAGGCTAGTCATGGAGTTGCTGGAGCGCGGGCTCACGCCCGAGCGCATCCTCACCCGTGAGGCGTTCGAGAACGGTATCGCCGCTGGCGCCGCGACCGGAGGCTCGACCAACCTCGTGTTGCACCTGCTCGCGATCGCCCGCGAGGTCGGGGTCCCCCTCGACATCGACGACTTCGATCCCGTTAGCAACCGCACCCCGATCATCGCCGACCTCAAGCCCGGGGGCCGCTACACGGCCGTCGACGTCGACCGCGCCGGCGGGAGCCGGCTGCTCGGCAAGCGCCTGCTCGACGCCGGTCTCATAGACGGAACCCAGCTCACGATTACGGGCCGCACCCTCGCCGAGGAGGTCGAGGGCGCCGGGGAGACCCCGGGACAGGACGTTATCGTCTCCGTAGAAGAACCGCTGAGGACCTCGGGTGGGCTCGTGATCCTCAAGGGCAACCTCGCACCGGAGGGCTGCGTGGTCAAGGTCGCGGGCTACACCCGCCTGGAGCACACGGGCCCTGCCCGCGTCTTCGACTCCGAGGAGGACGCCATGAACGCCGTGCAGGCCGGAGAAATCGCCGAGAACGACGTGGTCGTGATCCGCTACGAAGGCCCGAAGGGCGGACCCGGAATGCGCGAGATGCTTGGCGTCACCGCGGCCCTCGTCGGTCAGGGCCTCGGCGAGACCGTCGCCCTCCTCACCGACGGCCGCTTCTCCGGCGCCACCCGCGGCCTTATGGCCGGCCACGTTGCGCCCGAGGCCGCCCATCGCGGCCCGATAGCAGCCCTGGAAGACGGCGATACCGTTACCTTCGACATCGAGAACAGAACCTTGAGCGTGGATCTTCCGTCCGGGGAACTCGAAGCCCGCCTGGCAGAATGGGAGGAGCCAGAACCCCGGTTCGCCACAGGAGTGATGGCCAAGTATGCTGCCCTCGTCTCGTCGGCCTCAGAAGGGGCCGTCACGGACCCCAGACTGGGTTCTGCAGACTAGGGCATCGGAGCTAGTCCTCTTTACCGCGGTATCGGAGCGGGAAGACGAACCACAGCATCAAGAAGAAGAGGGCAAGAAGGCCCGTCACGGCAACGGTGGAAAAGAGCAATTATGGACACCATTCACATCACCCGGGCCGGTAAGGGAGAGCATTGACCCTTCGTTACGGACGTGACCACGATCAAGGCATCGGGCCGCGAGACGGCCACTCGATAAAGGAGGCCTGGTGAACGAACCCGAGTCCTATCCGAACGTTCGTATCGGACATGTCCACCTGCGCGTCGCCGACCTTGCTCGCGCGACAGCATTCTACCGCGACGTAATGGGCTTCGAGGTAATGGCCTACGGTCCCGACCTCGGATTGCCAGGAGCGGCTTTCCTCTCGTCGGGCGGCTACCACCACCACATCGGCCTTAACACGTGGGAGAGTAAAGGATCCACTCCGCCCCCAGAAGGGCACACGGGGCTCTACCACTTCGCCATCCTCTACCCCGACCGTCGCGGGCTAGGCCGCGCCGTGGAGCGACTCCTGGATCACGGCCACCCCATAGACGGAGCCGAGGACCACGGGACGACGGTCTCCGTGTACCTGCGCGACCCGGACGGCAACGGCATCGAACTGTACTATGACCGCCCGAGAGAGGAGTGGTTCGACTCGCGAGGCAACCCGATCCTCAAGGCCGACCCGTTCGACCCACGCGAGCTAACGTAAGGTCCGAACATCGTCTCATACCCCTCCCAGGTGGAGGAGAACGTAGGAGGTTCACTACAACGGGTAACAGACCTGACTTGAAAACACCGCCCGGGGGTACACGATCTAAGCGAGTACTTGATCGCCCTGCAAGAGGCCGAGAAGGCTCGCCTGGCGAGGGAACCAGTCTTTCGCGGCAGGCGGGTATACTGGCCGGCGAACTCCAAGGAGGTAATGACGTGTCGCCAGTAGAGAATGGGATCCTCGTCGGCCCGGACGAAGGCGCCTACCTTCCCGTCTTGGACATAATGCACAAGGTCACGGCAGAGGCCTCCGGCGGTTCGCTAAAGATCGAGGAGTGGGGTCTCCCTCCAGGCGAAATGATCCCGCCGCACACCCACGCCCGCGAGGACGAGTGCTCGTTCGTGTTGGAGGGCGAGATGAAGTGCTACGTAGACGGCGAGGTCGTGCTCGCCCAGAAAGGCTCCTACGTCATCAAACCGCGGGGAGTACCCCACGCCTTCTACAATACGGGCGCAGGGACCGTGCGGGTAATGGAGATCCTCACTCCGGGCAGCGCGTTCGAAGGCTACTTCGACGAGTACGAGGAGATCGTCTCACGGCACATGAGTGACGAAGAGCACCTTAGGGCACGGGCCGAGCTCGGCGAGCGCTACGGAATAACCTGGCACGACGAACGCATCCCCGAGGTAGAAGCCAGCTTCGGTATCCGTTCTTGACGAGAGCACGCTAGAAGCCGGCGGCGCTTTCGGCCCGGACCGCGGCTATCGCGTCCGGCGCTATGAGACCTATGGAGGCCGCGTGCTCGGCCGCCGCGGTGGTATCGGGCACGGCCAGCATCTCCGTCCCGAGCTTGCGCGCCTCGTCGGCCATAGCCATGATCTCGGCGTCTCGCTCGCCCGCTGTAACAACCCTGATGTAGACAGCCTTGACGCGTCCCGGATGCTCCCGCACGGCCTGCAAATAGATCTCCGGGTCCTCTTCCCCCGAGTCCCCGATCAGGACGAAGGGTAGATCCTGGTAGGTGCGGAGGAGGCGCCGGATCACCCCTAGCTTGTAGTCTCTGTGCTTCCCGAGAACGCTCAGGCTCCAGTCCTTGAGAAACAACGGCCCATAGGGAACACCGTGCACGTTCAGGAAGTCCACGAGCATATCGTAGATGTTCCATGGACTGCTAGACACGTAGAAGACCGGGTTGGAAGACCCGCTGTCCGGGCCCAGTCGCAAAGCCGTGTAAAAGGCGGCGACGCCCTCGAAAGGCAGCCGCGTGTGGGCATTATGGCGCGCCACTATCCAGGCCATCTTCAGCACGCTGGTCGCACTGGAGCGCACTACAGTGTCATCGAGGTCACTGATCACACCGAAACGGGCTCCGTGCGGAACGAGGACGTGTCCCTTCGATCTTACCCTTCCTCCACCTGGAGACGGTGGTGAGAGTAGCTCCAACCCGACCTGGCGCCACCCACCAGGACCGTCGAGCGGCTCCTCAAGCCGGAAGCGCACCTCGAAGTAACCCTCCTCGTCGGCGGTGGTCTCGACGTGCAAACCCTCGAAAGAAGCCCTCACCCGTGCGCCGGCCACTTCATCGCTCGCGAAGCGCCGCGCCATGTTGAGTACGTTCCTCCACACGGCATCGTCCCGACCCGCGCGGGTAATGCCAGTCTCCTCTAGTACGCGGCCCCTCAGGAACAACTCCCTGCTCGTACCGTATCCCCGATAGGGTAGGATCTCGAACGGGTCCAGAAGTCCCAAGCGCTGCTTCAGCCCGAACCTGAAGGCGTCGAAGCGCTTCTCGATGGCCCGCGCAACCACAAGCAACGTCCGCCTCACGTCGATCAACTAGAGTCCTTCCCGACTCCGTACATCTTGTGCAACCGAAACTAACATGACGGAAGGTCTCGACACAAGATTTCGATCGTTAAAGCGATGCGCGCGGGCATTGAATTCTTGCGATTCAACCATTCGACTATGAGCGAGAGGCTTCAGGCGAATACAGAAAGCTGACATGCCGCCAACGGTACCGTGCTGAAATGCTGAAGTGCGAGACGTGACGCCGCTGGCGTCACGTCTCGCACGACCCGAAGACCTCCATAACGGCGCAGCCTGAGCACCACTCGAGCAGCATGCGCTCGCCGATACGGACCTCCAGCACATCGTCTCCGCATGCGGCATGCACCAGGCTGAAAACGGCGAAAGAGAGGTCTCCTTCACCCGGAACCTCGGCCTCCACAGGGTGGGTCGGATCTACGTCGTAGCGCAGCATGCTATCAGTATCGGCCACTCTGCGGCTTGACCTTAGCGGGTGTTTGGTCGCTTGCGCCGGAACACCGGGTGCTGCAGCCTGTTGCCGAGGTTCGTCGTTGGGCGTTTCGCGAAACGCTCCTACAAGCAAACCGCTCTAGCCGCCGTTAGGTACGGGAACACCGAGGTGCTTGTAGGCTCTTTGGGTGGCGATCCTACCCCGGGGGGTGCGTTGGATCAGGCCGCTCTGCAGCAGGTAGGGCTCGTAGACATCCTCTACGGTATCGCGTGCCTCGCTGAGGGCTACGGAGATTGTACCGATGCCGACCGGCCCGCCTTCGAACTTGTCTATGACGAGACCCAGGTAATCCCGGTCGGCCCTGTCGAGGCCGAGGTGGTCGACGCCCTGCATGTCGAGCGCCGCGTTTGCCGTCTCCTCGTCTATCTTCCCGTCGCCGACGACCTGGGCATAGTCGCGCACCCGCTTGAGGAGCCGGTTGACGATGCGGGGCGTCCCGCGGCTACGTCGCGCGAGCTGCCTGGCGCCTCCCTCGGTGATTGGGACGCCGAGTATCTTCGCGTTGCGGACCACGATCTTCTCCAGGTCCTCGGGCCCGTAGTATTCGAGCCTCTCGGCAACCCCGAAGCGATCGAGCAGAGGCTTTGTGAGCAGCCCCTTCCTGGTGGTCGCGCCGACCAGCGTGAAATGCGGCAGATCCATTCTGATGGTGCGGGCCGACGGCCCCTGGCCGAGGACGATGTCCATCGCGAAGTCCTCCATCGCAGGGTAGAGGACCTCTTCGATCTGCCTGTTGAGGCGGTGGATCTCATCTATAAAAAGGAAGTCACGTTCTTCCAGCGCGGTCAGGATCGCCGCCATGTCCCCGGCCCGCTCTAGTGTCGGACCGCTCGTCGGCCTGAGCCCGACCCCCATCTCCTCGGCGAGGATGCGACACAACGTAGTCTTACCTAGTCCGGGAGGGCCGTCGAGCAGTATGTGGTCCAGGGCCTCATCGCGTTGCTTGGCAGCCTGTACGAAGATCTTGAGGTTCTGCTTGAGCGCCTCCTGCCCGACGAACTCGTCGAACGAACTCGGCCTGAGCGAAGGCTCGTCATCCCCGGCGTGGGGCTCGGGGTCGAGAGGATGCTCACCGAAGTCTTCGAAACCCGCAGCCCCTGTGATGTCCTCAGGCAGCTCCTCAGTCTCTCTCGCGCCCCGCACGGTAAAGTCGTCCATCTCCTCCGCGCTCAACGCCTGCTCCCTATCCGCCGTAACGCCTCCTTTATGTACTTCTCCACGGAATCCTGCGGTGGCACGTCGTTGAGCGCCTTCTCGGCCTCCTCGAGCCTGTACCCGAGCGCCGTTAGCGCATCCCGCGCCTCGACGTAAGGACCACCCCCACCGCCGCCTGTGACGACCGGCTCAGGGCCGAACGCGGCGAGGCTCTTGCCCTTGAGCTCCAGTACGAGCCGTTCCGCCGTTTTCTTCCCGAGCCCAGGCACGGAGGCTAACTTGATCACATCCCCCCTGGCCACCGTCTCGGAGATCTCCGGTGGCGACATCGAAGAGAGTATGGAGAGGGCCAGCTTCGGCCCGACCTTGCTAACCGCCGTCAGCGCGTCGAACGCGGCCCGCTCCTCACGCTCCGCGAACCCGAAAAGGAGCATCGCGTCCTCGCGCACCACCATCCTGGTGTGGATAACGCACTCTTCGCCAAGCGAGGGTAACGCCCGCAACGTCGCCAGTGAGGCCGAGGCCCTGTAGCCGACGCCTCCAACATCGATAACTACACCGTCCGTATCTTTCTCGACCAGAGTACCGCGCAACCTGTAGATCATGGGCTAATTATCGCGCAAGATTCTCTATTTCCCCACCCCGACCTTGCCCGGCAACCTGCTGGAGAAGGCGTGGCAAATGGCTATGGCGAGTCCGTCGGCTGCGTCGTCGGGCCTAGGTATGGCTGGGAGGTTCAGGAGGGCCTTCACCATCTCCTGTACTTGTCGCTTGTCCGCCCTTCCGTACGAGGTAATCGCCTGTTTGACCTGCAAAGGCGTGTATTCGGTCACCTCGATCCCGGCCTTGTAAGCCGCAAGCAGCGCGACACCCCTCGCCTGCCCGACCGTGATCGCCGTGGTCACGTTGGTGTTGAAGAAAAGCTCCTCGACCGCGATGGTCTCGGGCCTGTAACCCCGCACCAGCTCGGTCACGCCGTCGAAAAGCCGTCCGAGCCTGCGTGGCATCTCCCAGTCGGGAGGTGTAATGATGGCGCCGTGCTGCATGTAGCGCAACCGGTTGCCCTCCTGCCGGATCACACCCCACCCCATCGTCGCCGTCCCAGGGTCTATGCCTATTATGGTGTGTCCCCTACCGCCGGTCGCGATCATGCCTTAAGGTTACCCCCTACCGCCGCAGCTTGCACCGGCTCCTACATATTGTGCGTTGGCTGTCCGACGCTACTAACCTCGAAACGCGACGTTGCAGGCACTCCAGCGCCGCTCTTGCAAAGCGGTGTCTTACTCGAGGACGAGTGACAACCTCTGCAGTCCACGCAAGAATATTCCCCGGCGCCAGCGGAGCGACCCGGGGTCCATGTCCAGGTGGAGGTTCGGAAAGCGCCGCAGGAGCGCGCTGATGGCGATCTGGCCCTCCATCCTGGCTAACGGCGCCCCGAGACAGTGGTGCACGCCGCCCCGCCCGAAGGCGAGGTGCCTGTTGGGGTCCCTGGCAAGGTTGAGGGTGTCCGGGTCCTCGAAGTACTGATCGTCGCGGTTGGCCGAGCCGAGAACCGCAAGCACAAGCTCTCCGCGAGGTACTGTTGTGCCGGAGATCTCCAGGTCCCAGCGAGCGTAGCGCTCCGTCGCGATCTCGACCGGCGAAGTATACCTCAATAGCTCCTCGACCGCCGGCTTGATGAGTCGAGATTCGTCCTCCAGTTTCTCCAGCTGGTCAGGATGTTCGAGTAGCACCAGGGTGCCGCTGGCAATAAGGTTGACAGTGGTCTCGTGTCCCGCTACGAGTAGCAAGAACGACATGGCCAGGAGCTCGTCCTCGCTAAGCGTGTCCCCCGATTCCTCGGCCTGAACCAGCGCGCTCATAAGATCGTCCTCCGGCGAGGCCCGTCGACGTTCGGACATCCTCCGCAGGTAGCGTACGAATGCGAGGGCGGCAGGGAGGGCCCGCCAGACGTCGCGTCCCGAGGAGATCGAAACGATCCTGTTCGACCAGCGGTGGAACCTTCGCTGGTCCTTTGCAGGGATACCTAAGAGCTCGGCGATCACCGTCGCGGGGAGGGGCAGTGCGTAGTCCCGGACGAGCTCAGTTCTACTCTTGCGCTCCATGACGTCGAGCAACTCCCGGCAGATCCCCTCGATCCGTTCTCGCAACCGCTCGATCAGACGAGGCGTAAACGCCTTGGATACGAGGGCGCGCAGCCGCTTGTGATCCGGATCGTCCAGGTCGAGCATGTTCTGTTCCAGGGGCTTGAGGAAGCCGGGGACCCACGGCCCCTCGGCCCGCTGCTCCGGATCCTGTGCGTTGAGAGGGTCCTTGGCCAGCCTGCCATCCTTCAGCACGCCGGCCACGTCCTCGTAGCGGGTCACCAGCCATGCCGTTCGCTTGTCGGGTAACCTGGTCCGCCACACGGGAGCCTCGGCGCGCAAACGCGCGTAGAACGGATAGGGGTCCGCTTTGAACCGCGGACTAGCCAGGTCGGGGCTTACGATCTCGCGTTCGTTCATGCCGATCAACCCTGCTCGCATCGAGGGTCACTGAACTAATTGTAGAACGACCGCGATATCCCTGCGGGAACCACCTCAGAACAAGGCGGGCCGACCTCACTAACGTAGTCAGGCAGCAGCGAGTCCAGTCCTAAAGCGGTGTGCAAAATCCCGAACCTTCCGCGCACCGCTTTAGGACAAGCGCCAGGTATCACGACGTGTAATGGCGAAAGAAGTTCAGCGCGGCCACCACGCCGAGTGATGCGATACCCGCGGCGACCAGAAACGCTAACCTGTAGCCGGCCACCAGGGTCCCGGCTGCGGACTCCGCACCATCGGATAGCGCGGCGGTGCAGGTAGCCGCGAGGGTGAGGAGGGTGGCCAACCCCAGCGCCGTTCCCACCTGCGCGGAGGTGTTCATGAAACCCGAGGCCAGACCACGCTTCCCTTCCTCCACCGCCGAGGTTCCGCGAGCGGTCGAGGCGACCGAAGCGCAGCCCAACCCGGAGAGGCCAGCGCCCGCGAGCACGTACGCTACACCACCATCGGCGGTAATTCCCGCGGTAATCAGGGCGGACACCGCCACCACAGCAAGTCCCGAGGACATCGTCGCTTTGCCGCCGATTCGCTCAGAGATCCGGCCGCCCAGCATCGAACCGGCGATCACGCAGAAGCTGAACGGCAGGCCAGCCAGCCCCGCAATGGACGCGGAGTAACCCAGAGTGTTCTGCAGGTAGAGGGTGACCAGCACACCGACCGGAGCGGTGGCGGCGGTGAGCGCGAAGGCGACCAGGGCCGCCCCCACCAACTCGCGCAGGCGGAAGAGCTTCAAGGGGACCAGGGGATCTGCGGCGCGCCGCTCCACGAACACGAAGGCCCCGAAGAAAGCGGCGGCGAAGCCGAGGGTCGCCAGCGTAATCGTGGAGCCGAAGCCCGCCTCTTCGGTCCTCGTGAGCCCCAGTACCAAGAGCACCAGCCCCGAGGTGACCGTCCCGGCCCCGAGAAGATCCAGCCTGCGGGAGGCCGCAGGGTCCCGGCTCTCGGGTAGAAGCTCGCGGGAGAGCGCGATACTAGCCACTCCAAAAGGGACATTGACGAAGAAGATCCACTCCCAGCCCAATACGTCGGTGATGAGGCCGCCCAGAAGCAATCCCGCGGCCCCGCCCCCCGCAGCCACCGCCGTCCAGGCGGCCACGGCGCGGTCTCGCTCCCGGCCCTCGGCGAAGATGGTGGTGATTATCGAGAGCGCCGCCGGAGCCGTGATCGCCGCCCCAAGCCCCTGGAGGGCGCGCGAGACCACCAGCATCTCCGGGGAGACCGAGAGACCGCAACTAAGGGAAGCCGCCGTGAAGACGGACAGCCCGGCGATGAATGTCTCTCCTGCCCCACAAGTCCGCCACCCTCCCCGACAGAAGCAAGAAGCCGGCAAAGAACAACACGTAAGCCGAGACCACCCACTGCAGACCCGCCTGCGAAAATCCAAAATCCTGCCCGATCGAATGCAGGGCCACTATTACCGCGTTCACGTCCAATACGTCCACAAACTGCGCCACACACAACAGAACCAGCGCTATACCCTTGCGCTCGACCTTAGCGTGGCCGCCTAGATCCACGATACTCCTCCACAGTTAGACTTTAACGATATACTTTTAACGATAAAGTAGTGTATCATCGCGGATGTGGGCTGCAAGAAGCTAGGGGCGGGCGTGACTTCGAAGAGTACTGGCAGGAACAGCGTGACCCTTACGAGGATCGCCAGGGAGCTTGGTGTATCAGCGATGACGGTCTCCAACGCGTACAACCACCCGGACAGGCTCTCGGAGGCTTTGAGGGAGCGGATCTTCGAGACTGCCGGGAGGCTCGGCTATCAGGGTCCGGATCCCGTGGGGCGTTCGTTGAGGCGCCAGAGGACGGACGTGGTGGGGGTGCTGTATTCGAATCCGCTCTCTTACGCTTTCGACGATCCTGCCGCGGTCTCATTCCTCGGCGGTCTGAGCTCGGTCACAGAGGAAGCAGATCTGGGCCTTCTGCTAGTGCCGGCAGCCGGAGGGGGAGAGGCTAGAGAGCGCGCGCCCCGGGCGGCGGCACAGGCCGCGGTGGACGGGTTCGTGATCTACTCGATGAGCGACGAGGAACCTTTGCTAGCAGCGGCCTTACAAAGGCGATTACCGGCTGTGGTTGTGGATCAGCCACGTAAGGAGGGAGTGCCCTTCGTTGGTGTCGACGACGAGGGGGCATCCCGAACTGCGGCCGAGCATCTCCTTGACCTCGGGCACGAAAGGTTCGCCATCGTTTCGTTCGGCCTCTCACCGGATGGCCGCGAGGGCATCGCGGACTCCGACCGCCAGGAGCGGACCACGTTCCGCGTTAGCCGGATGAGACTACGGGGCTACCGGGCTGCGTTGAAAGAGGCCAGTCTACCCTGGTCTGAGGTGCCCGTCTACGAGTGTCAAGGCAGCGCCAAAGACCTCGGATACCGGGCCGTCGAGGCTTTATTTCGTTCGGGCCAGGAGCCGACGGCCATCCTCGCCTTGAGCGACCAGCTCGCGCTCGGCGCGATGGAATGGATGACCGAGCAGAGGATCTCCGTGCCCCAAGACGTCTCCGTTGTCGGCTTCGACGACATCCCCATGGCGGCGAGCGGCGATCCTCCCCTCACCACCGTCCACCAGGACCACGCTGAGAAGGGGAGACTCGCCGGACGGATACTGGTATCACAGCTTCACGATGAAGACACCCCAAGCGCCGGACAGCTGGCGACCCACCTGGTGGTACGGGGTTCGACATCTCCAAACCGTAAGCGCTAGGTTCCCTTTAGCGCCAACCGCGCAAATCTGAAAATGTGAATCCGTGCCCGCGGGCTCTCACCTCCTCTACGGCAAGGACTCACAAGCTACGCCGTTGCCGTCCTCGTCGAGCCCGTAAGGGTCTCCTGGTGCGAGGTAGAGTTGGGCCTCCTCCTGGCTCTCGAAATCGTCGCAGTCGTAGTCGCTTGCAGGGGATGCGGATCTGGTTGACTCGGTCGGCCCTGTGGTCTCGAGTACCGTGGAAGGGGGCTGGGTGCGTTCGGGAGCTGTCTTCTCGGGTTCGGGGGCTTTCGGCTCGGGCGTCTCGTCAGGTCCTATAACGGCTATGATGTCAAAGACCAGGTCGTCGCGCATCAAGAGCTTCCACTCACCATCTGCCTCGACCATTTCTTGTATTACGGAAGGGTTGACCTCCGGGTCCGCCACGATATCGCCGTCCGCATCGTAGAACGTACGCGTCATCTGGAAGATCGCCCGCCCAGAACTCTCCGAAAGCAGCGTGAGGTTGTCGAGGCTCACATACCTTTTGCCCCAAAGAGGCTCGTAAAAGGACAGCCACTCGCCGAGCGTGATGTTCTGGACGGAGGCCGGATCGAACATCTCGTAGGCCTCCTCGTAGGCCTGTTCGTTGAAATAGAGGTGGTACACCCGCAGGTAGTCCTCGGGCGGCACCCCCTCCATATCCCGGTCGAGCAGATCTATGCTGGCCTCGCCATCCGAAGCCTTTATCTCGAGTGTCGCGGGGATGACGCCGTTGGGCACCTCGAAGAACATCGTGGAGGCCTTTGTCTGGTCCGTTCCGAGCTCCATGCCGTCGGTGCCGCCGGAAGGAGGCTCAATGGACTTGTCCTGCTTGTAAGAATTGCCCTGGTCATCGAGGAGTGTAGCTTTGGCCCCCGTGGTCATTGGAGAACCGGAGGTGTTCTTGGCCAGATAGTCTACGGCCACGTATTCGCTCGAAATGTTCCCCCGCGTTACGGGTCTCTTACCAGGCCCTGACAAGGCGTAGACCCGGTCTTTAGCCCGCACCTCGAAGATGCGGAAACGCAGGTTCCCGGCCTCCACACCGTCGCCGATCCCTCCGTCGGTCTTTGTTTGTCTTGGTGCAAGATCCATGGTGTGCTGTTTGGAGGCACCGGCGATCACATCCCCTTTCCCGCCCTGCCGCTCGTCAGGGGCAGAGCAGGCCGAACCCACCAACGACGCCACGAGCATGGCCACCAAGATCTTCGTGACGCCGGCCCGTCGACCAACCCGGCCAGGGTGGATGCCGGCGAAAGCGGGACGCCTTACGAAACCACCTCCGCCATGACTTCCTCGGAGATGTCGAAGTTCGCGTAGACTTCCTGCACGTCGTCATTCTCTTCCAGGGCGTCGATCAGGCGCAGCGTCTGCCTTGCCGTCCCCGCGTCGAGGTCGATGCTGTTCTGGGGCTCCATGGTGATCTCCGCGTTCTCGTACGGGATATCAGCCTCACCAAGAGCCTTTCTGACGGCCGTGAAGTCCTCCGGGGTAGTTACGATTCTGTAGTCGTTCTCCTGTTCCTCGACGTCCTCGGCACCGGCTTCGAGGGCCAACTCCATCAACTCGTCCTCATCTGTGGAGTCTTTGGGGACCAGGATGATGCCCTTCCGCTCGAAGAGGTACGCGACGGAGCCGGATGTCCCGAGCTTGCCACCGTTCTTGGAGAAGAGATAGCGCACGTCGGAGGCGGCCCTGTTGCGATTGTCCGTGAGAACATCGACCAGGACGGCGACCCCGCCCGGCGCGTAGCCCTCGTAGGTGATCCGCTCGTAGGTATCGGCATCGGAGCCCGCGCCCGTACCCTTATCGATGGCGCGCTGGATGTTGTCGTTGGGCATGTTGGCATCCTTCGCCTTCTGTACGGCGAGGCCGAGCGCAGCGTTCATTTCGGCGTCCCCGCCACCATCACGCGCCGCGACGCTAATAGCCTTCGACAACTTCCCGAACAGCGCCCCGCGCTTCGCGTCGGCGGCGCCTTTCTTGCGCTTGATCGTCGACCATTTACTGTGACCGCTCATATGGAACAAACCTCCCGCAAAAAGTACTCGTGAAACCTGACGTCATCCGTAAGCTCGGGATGGAACGCCGTTACTAGTATATTCTCACCCCTGGCAGCCACGACCCGATCTCCCACTCTGGAGAGCACCTCGACCCCAGGCCCCACGTCCTCGAAGAACGGCGCCCGAATGAAGACGCCCGTAAACGGCTCGTCGAAGCCATCTACTTCGAGATCCTTCTCGAAAGAATGGACCTGACGCCCGAACCCGTTGCGCTCGACGAGCGCGTTCATCAGGCCGAGCAGCGGCTGGCGCGGGCCCGTCGTCGCAGAGGCAGCGAGGACCATCCCGGCACACGTGCCCCACACCGGACCACCCTTGTAGAAGTAGCTCCTTATACCGTCGAGGAGGCCCGAGGAGACCATCATCTTCCCTATCGTCGTCGACTCGCCGCCTGGCACGATGATCCCGGCCAGCCCTTCGAGGTCATCCACGGCCCGCACCTCGACTGGCTCTACCCCAAGCCCGCGCAGAATGTCGGCGTGCTCCCTGAAGTCTCCCTGCAGCGCGAGCACCCCGATCTTCTTCGGGCCCACTTTCTCGTGCGCCACGCCGTTCGTCTCGTCGTTACCAACCACGGGTCGCGAGCCGCTCTCCTTCGGTCAGGTCGCCCATCTCCCTGCCTACCATCGCCACACCGAGACCCCTGCTCGCCTCTGCCACGGCCTTCGCGTCCTTGAAGTGGGTCGTCGCCTTTACGATGGCCCGCGCCCTGAGGGCTGGATCCCCACTCTTGAAGATCCCGCTACCAACGAACACACCGTCGGCCCCGAGCTGCATCATCAATGCCGCATCCGCCGGGGTGGCTATGCCCCCGGCCGTGAACAGCACTACAGGGAGCCGCCCGTTCTCGGCGACCCACCGCACGAGCTCGTAGGGCGCCCCGAGATTCTTCGCCTCCGTCATCATCTCCTCGTGATCCAGGGCCCCGAGCCTGCGAATGCCGCCGACTATGGCGCGCATGTGCCGCACGGCCTCGACCACGTTCCCGGTGCCGGCCTCTCCCTTGGACCGGATCATGGCCGCCCCCTCGCCGATGCGTCGCAGCGCCTCCCCAAGGTTCGTGGCGCCGCATACGAAAGGCACCTCGAAGACGGCCTTGTCTATGTGGTGCTTCTCGTCGGCGGGGGTCAGAACCTCGGACTCGTCTATGTAGTCGACCTCGAGGGCCTCCAGGACCTGGGCCTCCACGAAGTGCCCGATGCGCGCCTTCGCCATCACGGGGATCGTGACGGACTCCTGGATCTCCACGATCTTCTCGGGGTCGCTCATCCTCGCGACCCCGCCGTCGGCCCTTATGTCCGCGGGTACGCGCTCCAGGGCCATGACGGCCACGGCCCCCGCCTCCTCGGCGATCCTGGCCTGCTCGGCGTCGACGACGTCCATGATGACCCCGCCTTTGAGCATCTGGGCCATCCCGCTCTTGACTCTGAAGGTCCCTGTTAACTGTCCATTCTCGACCATGCAATTCTCCCGCTGGTATCTACTAGAATTTGTAAAGGATATCTTACTACCGGCGACCCGGTGATCCAAACGACTGTAGGTTTCAGGTGTCAGGTCATGGGATCAGGGGACGCTCAGTGCTTCTTGCGTTCCTTGGCGTATTCCTCGGAAAACTTCTTGAAGAACGCCTGGGCGGCGTGGCTTGCGGCCCGCTTGGCCGCGGGGAGGGCCAGGGTGACTTCTTTGCGGGCGAACTCGCCCACTTTCTGGCCTACTCTTACTACCGCCCCATCCTCTCGTGGTCTGGCCAGGCGTCTCAGGCGTCCCATTACTCGATCTCGATGCGTTCCCTGCTCGCAGGGCCGGACGATGCCTGCGACCTCTCCGGCCTCACCAGCTCCCCGACGCCCTTCAGCATCTCGAAGCCCGCCTTGCGGAAGTGCCCGGCGGCACGCACACGTCGCTCACCGGGCACGAGGACGTAGGCAATTACACCCAGCAGCTTGCCCTTGCGTCGCTTCTCTTCAGCCATCCTTCAACCTCACTTTCAGCGACCCTCCCTCGAAGCTCGCCCCTGCCGCAGAAAGACGCGCGAGTGCGTCCGGCAGCAGGATGCTCCTTCGGTAGTTGCCGACCTTCACGAGCAACTCGGCCCCCTTCTTCGACAGGTCTACGCTCCGTTTCTGGGCGAGCGGGAGGTGGAAGACGACGTCGTAGCCATCGCCGTTCCTTACTATGTCGTGCGTCGCGCCCCTGAACAGTACTCCCAGAGGCTCCGCATCCTCGAAGACGTCCTCGGCGAGCGCGCCGAGGGCCTCTAGGCCGAACATCTCGCGGTCGAAGAGCCGTGCGGTCAGGATGGGGATGGGATCGAAAGACTCTTCGATCGTCCTCATGTGGCGCGCCTGGGCATCGTGCCAGCGCACGAAGTAAGGGTCGCTCACGCTCTCTGGCAACAGCCGGTTGACTACGAGGGCATCCACACCGTAGTCGTAGAGGTTGAGGTAGGTGTAGGCGCGGCGTGCCTCCGCTATGACCATCTTCTCTGCGTTGAGCACCAGGCGCACGGATGCGCTATCGCGGTCGGTCAGGATCTCCTCGACGCTCGCGATAGCTTGGTAAAATCTCTGCCCCGCGGCGAAGACGCTGTCTTCGGGCAGCGGAGGCAGGGACCTCGCCCTGTTCGCAAACGGCCTGACCAGTTTCGCGGCGCGGCGCTGTATGGGGAAGATCTTCTCGACGTACCAGTTCATGTGGTCGGGAAGGCTGAGGAGCTTCAGCGTCTCGCCCGTAGGCGCAGCATCGAGGATCAAAGCGTCGTAGCGGCCCTCCTGGTTGTGTCGCCTGACCATGAGCAGCCCGAATAGCTCGTCCATCCCAGGCAACATCGCCAACTCCTCGGCCGCGAGTGTATCGGCGCCCTGCCACTCGAACAGCGCGGTCATGTATCCCTGTATCTCGGACCAGTTCTCCTCGATCATGGAGGTGTGGTCCATCTCCTGCGCCCACAGGCCCGTCGCCATCTCCCTGGGATCAGATCCTATCTCTGTGTCGAAGACGTCGGCGAGCGAGTGCGCGGGGTCGGTGCTCATCACGAGCACTTTCTTTCCAGCAAGCGAGGCCTTGAGGGCCGTTGCTGCGGCCACGCTCGTCTTGCCGACGCCGCCCTTGCCGGTGTAGAGGATCGTACGCAAGCTACTGGAGCGCCGCCGGGTCAGGCACGAACGTTGCCCCCGTCAAGAGTCCGAGCACCGCGATCAAACCCAGGTAGACCACGCCGACAGCCACGCGCTGACGCAGTGGAAGATCGTAGTACGCCTTGCCTTCCGGCGTGTTGCGTATCTTCCAGCGGTGCCAGAGCTCAGGCAGTCCGAGTAGCGCGATCAAAGCCATGATCGGGGCCACAAAGAACAGCGCGACCATCACGACGAGCCCGAGCAACTGAAAGACCGGAGACATCGCCCCGACGGCCCTGCCGCCGTCGAGCGGGAGCAGCGGCGCGAGGTTGAACAGGTTGATGATGAAGTTGAAGTAAGCCAGCCCCAGGAACAGCGGCTCCCGCGTGGCAGCG
>CAWEQZ010000026.1:0-62377 GCA_963811295.1 uncultured Rubrobacteraceae bacterium
GCTCCACCTCTGTTCCCAGAGAAATTCTGAAGCCTGATACGGTCGCCGCATGATCCTCGCTGCTATAGCCCTTGTCGGCCACCACGCACTGCGGCCGGAGCTTGGGACGGCCTCTGCCGGCGCGCTTCACCGATCCCGTCTCAAGCAGGAACTCGACCATGGTGGCCTCGTGTCTGGGTCCGGCCGTCACCAGAAATGCTAAGGGCTTGGCGTACCCCTCGGATTTGAGATGAATCTTGGAGGTGAAGCCTCCGCGGCTCCTGCCTAGAGCTTCGTCTTCCTGGCAGCTACCGCTGGCTCCCGCGGCATGCTGGTGGGCGCGTGCGGAACTGCCATCCACGAAGTGCTTGGCCCAGTCGATGCCGCACTGCTGGTCAGCACCTCGCTGTAACTCATCGAGGACCTTCTGCCACACTCCGGAGGCGGTCCAGCGGTAGAAGCGGCTTGCGGCGGTCTTCCAGCATACTCCGGCATCTGCGGGCAGGTCCCGCCACGGCGCTCCGGAACGCAACACCCAAAAGATGGCGTTGACAACCGTGCGGTGATCCATGGCGGGGCGACCCCGCGCCGGTTTCTGCGGCGGAAGCAGGCGTTCCCACTGCCTATCGGTTAGCTCGTCCTTCATTACTCTCTACGACTCGAAGACGAGGTGATGATTGTCATCTTACCTGCGCTTCATCGCCTCCAGTATCGCAACAACCCCGATCACCACTACGATCACCACCATCGGCAACACGTAGGCCAGCGATCCCGACGGGGACCACCCGAAGATCCTGCCAAGTAGCCCCCCGGACTCTCCTCCTAAAGCCCAGCTAATCAGCGGAATCACTCCCAGGGTAATGCCGGCGAGCGCACACACTCCCTGCAGCCCGTCGAGAGCCCTCGTCTTTTCGCGGTTCGCTCCCACTTCTTGCGCCTCCTCGAATAGTTGATACGCTCGTATTGTAATTGGTTCAGCCAGATTGTCAATACGAACGTATTTGCTAAACTCCTGCCATGCCGCGCAAGGTCGACGTAGAGCACAGCGAAAAACAGAAAGCGGACATCGCTGCTGCCGTGTGGAGGCTCGCCGCGCGGGCCGGACTGGAGTCGGTGAGCGTGCGGGAGGTGGCCGCGGAGGCCGGGGTGTCCAATGGGCGCGTGCAGTATTACTTCCCCAACAAGGAGGCCATGCTCCTCTACGGCCTGCAGCTAGCCCAGCAGCGCATGGAGGGCCGTGTTCGCCGGCGCCTCGCACGACTACCGGGGCCGGTGGATGGTGAGGGCATCCTGCGCGCCGTGCTCGACGAGATGCTCGGCGACGATCCCGACACCCGGCAGGCGATCAGGGTAGGCCTCGCTTACCACGGTCGTGCCCTAAAGGATCCTTACGTCGCGGAGTTGCTCACGGGTGACGATGCCGAGTTACGCGCCCAGGCCGCCGGGGTCGTGCGGGATGCGAAGGCGAATCTACGGACCCCACCGGGGATCGATCCCGAGAAGGAGGCTCGCATCATCTGGTCGGTGGCGAGGTTACTCGCCACCGAGATCGCGTTCGGGCATCTGTCGAGCGAGGACGCACGAGCGACGATGCACTACCACCTCGATCGGGTTCTCGGCAGTTGAGCGGAGCTACGGCCATTGCGTAACCGCCGTACTCGACCAGGCGATTCGAGTTTGCAGACGCGCCCTAATCTCAACGGCAACGCTTGGCCATGTAGATATCGGGCTTGCCCCATCCGTTGGCGTCTGGCATCGCGCCGATAATGGAGAAGCCCAGTTCGAGGTAGAACTCGTAAGGGTGTCCGCGCAGGTTTTGTATCTTTGCGAGGTGCCCGAGGACGTCGGGGTAGAGGTCCACGCCGGAGAGGGTCGTCATGTCCGTCTCATCGTCGGTGCCGAGCCAGAGCGTCAGGGCGCCCCGCTCAGCGACGCGCGCCTCCAGGTCGACGACGAGATCGCGGGCGATACCTTTACGTTGAAAGTCGGGGCGCACCACCAGCGGATGCAGCTCCCACACCTTACCTTCGTAGGCGGGCATGCCGCCGATCCAACCCAATAGCGTACCGTCCTCACCAAGGGCTGCCCGGCAGATCCGGCCCTCTCTCAGGGCCTCCCGCACTTCCTCGAGAGCCTCTTCCTCCGTCGGCCAGGCCCCAGGCCAATTATCTCTGAATCCCTCGACCAGGAGGTTCGCCGCCTGCCTGATGGTCTCCTCGTCAGCGGTGGCAAGGTCGAGGATAGAGTACTGCGGCGGCCCCTCGCTCACGAGTCTTCCCTCAGCCGCTCCAGGGCGAGCATGATGGCCGCAACCCCACTGGAACTGACTATCTTGCCTGAGCGTACGAAGTTCAAGAGTTCTTCCACAGGCATGCGAACTACCTCGACGAGCTCGTGTTCGTCGGGGTCGGGCGTCATATTCTCCTCGACGCCGCGGGCCAGGAACAGGTAGGCCCGGTTGTCCTTGAGGCTGGGGGATGAGGCCACGGAGCCCAACTGTTCCCACTCGCCGCCCGTATAGCCCGTTTCCTCGGAGAGCTCGCGGCGGGCCGCTTCTTCCGGCTTCTCGCCGGCCTCGACGAGCCCGGCTGGCAGGCCGAGCTCCATCGTTTCGAGCGGCGGGCGGTACTGGTTGACGAGGACTACCTCGCCTCCCGCGGTGAGCGGGAAGATTATCGCGGCGTCGGGGCGTTCGATGACGTAGTAGGGGTCTTTGATCCCACCATCAGGGAGCTGCAGCCGGTCCGAGCGCAACGAGAAGTAAGGGGTCTCCATGAGCCTCTCGCTCCGGAGGCGCTTCCACCCTCCGCCCTCAGCCAACGCCGGCCTCGTCGATGGTGTCTGGGGTGCTGCCGGCGAGTATTCGCGGAAGGTCCTTGGTCAAAGATTTACACACTGGGAAACAAGATCATCATTAGGAGCAGTGCAGACCACAGGGAGATAACGTTAGTGTAGGTGTCAATGGTCACCCTTCTCTCTAGATGCGTTAACAACCTGCATAAGGATAGACGAGCAGTGAGATCACCCGCAAGGCAAACGTTGCCCCCACCGCAGCGAGCTCTAACTCTTCGGCGCGACCGGAGAGGCCCAGATGGTCAGACAAAGGGAGCTGACGCGCGGGCTGAGGGTCTCTGAGGTGATGGGTACCAAGCCCCGCACCGAAACCGTTACGCCTTACCACACCTTCGGGCAGGTCCTGGACTCTGTGATCCACGGCTACCAGGAAGACTTCCCTGTGGTGGAGGAGAACGGGAATCTGGTAGGCATGATCACGCGTGAAGAGATCATGGCCGCAGCCCACTCCCCGCAGAGGTACACGAGCGTGCGTGAGCTGATTAGAAATAGCAACAGCCAGTTGGGGGTGCTCCTCGAGGCCGGTGAGGGCACGGAGTCCTCACACGCCTCTATCGGCTAGGTACTGATGGACTAACCTCACCGCCATAGCGCCCTCTCCCACCGCTGAGGCGCACCGCTTGATCGAGCCACTGCGCACATCGCCAGCCGCGAATACTCCCGGCAAGCTCGTCTCCAAGAGGTACGGCTCCCGCGAACGTTCTCGCGAGGCGTCTTCCTCGAGCGCACTATCGTCTAGCTCCCTCCCCGTCAAGACGAAGCCCCGCTCGTCGAGTTCGACGGCACCTTGGAGCCAACCGGTGTTGGCCTCTGCGCCGATGAAGAAGAAGAGGGCCCGCGCCCCGAGGGTCCGGCGTGCGCCAGAGCGGTTGTCCTCTACCACGACCCCGTCCAGGCGGTCCTCTCCCAAAAGTTCTCGGACCTCAGTGTTCGACAGCAGCTCGACGTTCTGGGCGTCCGTAACCCGGTCGATGAGATACCTCGACATGCTCTTGCTGAGGTCGTCGCCCCTTATGAGCAGATAAACCCTCGGAGTGCGTCTCGCCAAGAACAGCGCCGCCTGGCCAGCCGAGTTGCCCCCGCCGACGACCGCGGCCTCCTTGCCTTCGCACCGCTGGGCCTCGGCTTCGGTGGCGGCGTAGTGGATGCTGACACCCTCGAAAAGCCCGAGGCGGGGCACGTCGAGCCTACGGTAGCGGGCCCCGCTCGCGGCGATAACGCTACGCGCTAGTACTTCGCCGCCCTCGGAGAGCCCGATACGGTAGTAGCCGTCCTCCCTTTTGAGACTGACCGCCTCCTCGGGCACCGCGGTGCGGGCGCCGAACTTGGCGGCCTGGACCAGAGCGCGGCTGGCGAGCTCGAAGCCGGAGAGGCCCGCGGGAAAGCCCAGATAGTTCTCTATTCGCGACGAGGTACCCGCCTGCCCCCCCAGGGCCACCGACTCCAGGGCGAGGGTGGAGAGGCCCTCCGAGGCCCCGTAGACCGAGGCGCCAAGGCCCGCGGGCCCCGCCCCGACCACGACCAGGTCGTAGGTTCGTTCCCAAGGGGCGCCTACCTTGAGGCCTATGGTGCGGGCAAGCTCAGCGTTCGTCGGGTTTTTGAGCACGTCTTCGCCCTGCCAGATAGTTACCGGCGTCTCCGATGTCTTCGCTCCGAACTTCTTGAGCAAGGCTTCGGCCTTGGAGTCCTCCTCGAGCTCGATCCAGACGTGAGGCACCCGGTTGCGGGCAGCGAATTCCCTTAGGCGCGTCGCGTCACCCGAGTGGCGCGAGCCTATAATCCTCAGGCCCACGCCGGTCCTCATCAGATACGAGCGCCTGGTCAGGAACGCCTTGAGGATGATGTCCGAAAGGTTGGGCTCCTCGGTAACGACCTCCTTCAGCCTCTCGCGAGAAATTGCCAGCACCTCCCCACCCTCGCTCACCACGGCCGTGAGGTACATCGCCTGCCCGGTGAGTATGTTCAGCTCACCCAAGAAACGGCCCGCGAGGAAGACCGCTATCGTCCGCGCCTCATTGGCGAAGTCGTCGATCATCTCTACCTTGCCTTCGAGGACGACGAAGAAGTCGTTGGTGGTGTCGCCCGCCCTAAAGAGGACCTGCCCGACCTGCGTCTTCCTGGTTTCCCCGTAGCGACTGAGGACTTCGACCTGATCTTCCCTCAGCGTCGGCGCCCTCGTACTGCGGATCTCGTCGGATCGATCAATCATGGTGCGACCTCATTGATAGCCCTTTCCAATGGTGTCGGTTATGCGGATATCGTAGCGGTGGCAAGGCATCGACCGAATCACCCAAGGTGCGTATTTTTGGAACTTTTTGGCGAACTTCCGGGAACACACCTTCTTCCAGGCACGTCGGGTTGCGCACTGCCAGTACACTAGTTGTACACCAGTGCAGGCAGATACGGGTTAGTTCACATGCGTACGCTCATGGCGAAACCGGCTTAGATATGCAGGTTTGCGAACATCCATGAATCCCGGCGAATGCCCTTGTTGCTCCTGGCACCAGTGGTTTCGCTAGAGGGCCCACCGCCGCCCGAAGGGGTCGTGTTCCTGGCTGAGCCGTTAGCGGACGGTCCTTCCAATCATAGTAGCCACTCTTTGAAACCTTCAGCACCCTGCATAGCACCGAGACGGGGCAGGTGGCCTTCTCCTTAGATCGATGAGCCTGTAGGCGCTCACCGAATCCCATCCTCCCTGGCGAAGAAGGCTGCCGCTTTTCGGAGGATCTCTTTCTCCTGAGGCAAGACCCGCACCTCCTTACGGAGCTTGCTCAGTTCCTCGCGCTCCTCGGTGGTCAGTCCTTCCCGCTCTCCGGCATCGATCTGTGAGTGCTTGATCCAGTTCCTCAACGAGTTTTCCGAGACGCCAAGCTCCTTGGATAACAAGGATCAAGCTCCTTAGGCACCTGCTAATGTCCATGACTCCGGGCGTGGACAACACGTACTTTGGATACGCTGGAACTGCCAGGGGAGAAGATTAACGTCATCTTGTAGTAACCGCCTATCCTGATCACCGCTCGTTCTTCACCTCCTCGGAGAAAAGGTCAATGGTAGAGAGGCGAGAGTTCTATAGAATAATGAACTTGACGGTCAGAGTTCACGATGACGATCTGGAGCTGCAGATAGCCACTCCAGCCATTTCCCAGTCTGAAGATCCTTGGTGAAAGCGCTGCGGGCGACGACGCGGTTGCAGCCTGCCTCCCGCGCGGCGCCGGCCAGGTCTTTCTGGACGTGGGAGAGGAAGCCGACCGTAGGGACATCGCGCGTCGCTTCGTCGGACCTCACGTCCTCGAGGAGCGTTAGTGGCTCGAAGCGGGCGGAATTGAGGTCGAGGATGAGGAGATCGGGCGGGGACTCGCGCAGGGCCGCGAGCAACTTCTTAGGGCTCCGAGGAAACGCTGCTTCGATGCCGAGACTCGAGGCGGTCTCGGAGATCTTGCTCTTGAACAAAAGGTCTTCTACGGCCGCGAGGACTCTTCTCGTCACGTTCGCCTCCGTGCTCTAGGGTTGGGTAAGCTCGCACATTCTACCCGTGGGCGGTGCGGTATCCTATACGGGTGAAAAGATTGAAGGAGCTTCGCGCCGGGCTAAGGCGCACGGCTGAGACGCTCTCTAACTTTACGCCATTCTTGAGGCCTCGCCGGGGCGGGCTTGTACTGGCGCTCGGCGTGTTGCTACTGGAGACGGTGACGAGCCTCGCGCAGCCATGGCCGCTCGCGCTGATCATCGACTACGTGCTGACCGACAACAAGCCGCTCCCTGAGGCGGTGCCCGCTCCCCTGGAGGACAAGGCGGTACTGCTCGCCGGGATAGCATTCCTCATCGTTTTGATCTTCACGGTAACCAGGAGCGTCGCCTCATTCCGGCGCTACCTGCTCCAGAAGCTCGGGCAGGAGACCGTCTTCGACATGCGCGAAGCCCTCTACGCGAAGGTTCACGCCCTCGGGCTCGACTACCACGGCAAGAAGCGCACGGGCGACACCATAACCCGCGTCACCAGCGACGTGAAAGAGGTTCGCACCATGCTGGTCGACTCGGTGGTCGAGGTGTTCTCCTCGGTCATGATCCTGCTCGGTATGCTGGTCGTAATGCTCTGGCTCGACTGGCAGCTAACATTGCTCGCGCTCGTGACCGTGCCCTTCCTGTTCCTCGCAGTCAAACGCTACAGGCAGGCGCTCGTGCAGCGGATGCGCATAGTCAGGACGAGGGAGGGCGCGATCGCCAGCGTCATGCAGGAGGCCATAATTGGTATAAGGGCCGTCAAGCTTTTCGCCCGTGAGGAAGACGAGATGGGGCGTTTCAGGAAGGAGAGCAGGGAGTCCCTCAGGGCAAGCGTGGACAGCGCGATTATAGAGGCGAAGTTCAGCACCGTACTCGGAATCGTAGGTGGCCTCGGCACGGCGCTGGTGGTTTACTTCGGGGCGAGGCAGGTCCTGTCCGGCGCCCTCTCCTTGGGCGACCTTACCGTCTTTGTGGCCTACCTCGCTCTCTTTCTCTCGCCCCTGTGGGCCCTGAGCCGGCAGGTGAACCAGATCGGCACATCACTCGTGTCGGGCGAGCGCATCATAGACCTCTTGAACGCGGAGCCCACCGTCAAGGACCTTCCCGGGGCTCGTCCTGCGCCCGCCTTCGACGGTCGGGTTACGTTCGAGGGCGTGCGCTTCGCCTATGAGAACGAGGCCGGAGAGGTCCTGCGCGGCATGGACTTCCACGTCGAAGCGGGGAGCCGGGTCGCGCTGGTCGGGGTGAGCGGCGCTGGCAAGACCACGGTCACCAGCCTCATCGCCCGCCTCTACGACCCGCAAGAGGGAAGGGTCCTCATAGATGGTGAAGACGTAAAGGACTTCACCCTCAAGTCCTTGCGCGACTCCGTGACCTTCGTGCCGCAGGACCCCCTGCTCTTCAGGGCGTCGGTCGCCGAGAACATAGCCTACGGACGGCCAGGGGCGAGCCGGGAAGAGATCGAGGCCATAGCAGAGCTCGCCGGGGCCGACGGCTTTATCCGGGAGCTGCCGGAAGGCTACGACACCGTGCTCTCCGAGCGCGGCGAGAGTCTGAGCGGTGGACAGAGGCAGCGCATCTCCATCGCGCGGGCCATGCTCAGGGATACTCCTATCCTGATCCTGGACGAGCCCCAGGCCGGCCTCGACGCCGAAGCCGCCGCCGCCGTCGAGGAGAGCTGGAGGGCCCTGACAGAGGGGCGAACTACGTTCGTCATCGCCCACGAGCTCAGGCTGGTCAGGAGCGTAGATTCGATCCTCGTGATCGAAGACGGCAGCGTCCCCGAGGCGGGCACCCACGAAGACCTCGTCTCCTCGGACGGTCTCTATGCGAGGCTCTACTCCCTGCAAGAGCGCGACCCCGTGCAGCCGTAGAGGGGGTGAATCCTTGAGAGAGCTGCTGATCCTCAGCGTAGTCCTGACGGCCGTGGCGGTCGCGATCTACATCTCTTTCGCGTAGCGACGCGGTTGCCGCTCGGGTCGTTGGAGGCCCGTGGGATCGTCGTCGAGCACGATTACGCGCGAACCGCTGGCGACTACCGGCTCCCGTATCTTCTTCAGGGCGTCGGTAATCCCCAGTACCGGTGGCTGGGCGGCCAGATATTCATCGGCGTTTACAGGAGCCTCGGGCTCGTAAGGCCGGGTCATTGCACTCTCTTCATCGTCCGCCTCTGACGGCTTTCACTACCCTGGCCTCCGCCGAGTCCACGAGTCGCACTGTACGGTACTCTCTCAAGGCCGTCGCCGTATCCCTTCTGGCTCGCATAACCTACCCGTCCTGCAACCAGTAGAGTAACAGCGCTGTCACGGTCTGCTGCTCAGGCGGCCGCAATCCTCGATAGGACCAGCGCGGCCCCGAGGGCAGAGCGTTCTGGTGCGGCAACCAGCGCCGACACGTGAAAGGTTGTTCGAAGTCTACAGATGCCGCTGCGGGTTTACCGAGCGCCAGCACGCCGCAGACGTCCATCGAGCATTCTGAGCAGGCACCGCCAGGAATCCTCGTTAGCGGCGGCGTTACCCCCGAGATCTCCGCCGTAGTAATAGGTTCCTGGGGTGGCCGGAAGGTAGGGCGGCTGAATCCCGTGCCCGGCGTCGGGGTAGTGACGAAACTCGTCGCGGTAAGGCCGTTCGTAGCGCCCGAGACGGTCCATGGCTACCTGCGAGAGCTGGGTGGAGGGCCAAACCTGGTCGGCGTCGCCGGAGATGAGGAGTACGGGACCATTGGTGCGCTCGACCGGTATCTCGGCCTTATCGAACTGCTCTGGATCAGCCTGCAAGATATCGAAGGGATTGGAGATCCAGGGCAGCGGTTTGCCGCGGAAGGTCCACGCTGGTTCTGGACCCGCAGGAGATGGGAACACGAGCCCACTTCCGACGTAGCTCACTACGGCCTGGAGGTCGGGATAGTGTGCACCCAGGAGAAGGGCCAGCTCGCCACCGCGCGAGGTGCCGATTACCCCGAGCCTGTCGGCACGCACCGAAGGCTGGTCCTTCAACCACCCGATGGCGCCCCCGAAGTACTCCAACGGAATGCCCGCGAGCCTGTCGGGCAGCGAACCCATGTAGAAGTAAGCCAGCGCGAGCGCGGCGAACCCGTGTCTCGCCAGGAGAACCGCTTCCCGCATCGCGTAGGGGGCCAATCCTCCATCGGAGCCTCCAAGCACCAGCACACCAGGGACAGGCCCACCGCTCGCGGGCCTGAAAAACCTACCGTAAAGCCCACGCTCGCGGACGTCGGCGCTGGCTATCTCCTCGGTAAGGAGAGTCCTGGAGACATCGACGTGAGCCGTCTCCCCGCCCGTCTCCGCGGTGATGATCAGGGGCTGTGGGCGCAAGGATATGGCGTAGGATGTCCCGTTACCGTAGGCCGACCACACGAGGCCCATCGCGTCCGTCCCCGTGTAGCTGCCTCCTATCGGGGACTGCCTGGATACATCCACCGTCCCCAGTACGTCAGCCCGAAACGTGGCCCTAGACGTCCACTGTACATCGAAGGCGTCGACGAATCGCGCGCGCAGGGTTACACGTTGCCAGGGTGAAAGATCCTTCAGGGTAATGGTGAACGGTTCGTCGACCCTGGCAGCAGCGGGACTGACGCGAAGCTTCCGGACCAGCCTGTTATCTCCACAGGCGGTAAGCAGACTCCCGCAAGCGGCCGCCACGCCCGTTGCGGCGACGCGTAAAAAGCCCCGCCGCGTGTAGCGCCGCCGGAGATAGCGTACGTTGGCGTTCATTGATCGGGGACATGGCCCTCTACGGCGTGTAAAGAGCGGCAAGAGACCCTTCGCCCGTCTTCCTCCTGGTCAAACCCTCTTCGTAGAGTCTACAGTAGGCAACGTCAAGGAGGCAGATCAGTGCCCTACATCAGTTCTCATACTGGTTGGTACATCAAGGTTGTACACATCGCGTTCTCTGGTCCCCACATGTAATTGCAGACAAATCCTGATGCCCGAAGCCGCGGATCGAGGAAGCCCACTTCTTCGATCGCTCTAGTAGAGCAGACGTTTATCCAGCACGTTGAGCAGGTCCTCACCGGCGAGGTAACGGCGCAGGTTCTCGCAGAACAGGTCCGTCTGGGCGGTGTTGATCAGGTCTGGCACGACATCCGTCGTGTGGGCGCTGACGATCACGTTGTCGAGCTCCCACAGGGGACTCTCCCCAGGCAGAGGCTCGACCTCGAACACGTCGAGCGCCGCCCCGGAGAGACGGCCGCTCTCAAGCGCCTCGACGAGCGCCGCCTCATCGACCACGGAGCCCCTTCCCACGTTGGCAAAGTACGCCCCCTGCTTGATCGCGGCTATCGCCCCGGCATCGAGCAAGTGCCGCGTCTCTGGGGTGCCTGGAAGCGTAGCGGCGACATAGTCAGCCTCGCCTAGAGCGCTGCTGAGCTCCGCCGTCGGGTACAGCTCGTCGGTATCTTCCCAGGCTTCGTCGTCCTCGCGCACCGTGCGCTTGACCCCGACAATGCGCATGCCGAAGGGTCGCGCCCGTTCAGCAATGGCGCGACCGATACTCCCCATCCCGATCACGCACAGAGTCTTGTTCTCGAGCGTCCCCACCGCCCCCTGGCGCCAGACCTTCCCTGCCTTGTGGCGTCGCAAATGGTCGAGCTCCTTGGCGTGCTGGAGCATCGCCATGAGCACGAACTCGGCGAGTGGACCCGAGTAGATGCCGCTGGCCGTCGTTACCACGACATCCGTCTCCCCGAGGCCGGCCTTCTGTGCCACCTCTCCCGCTCCCGCCATGCTTCCCTGCACCCACCTGAGCCCGGGGGCGACCTCGACGAGATCCTCGACGTGGCCGCGGGGGAAGTCGTAGAGGACTTCGGCCTCCCCGAGCATCGCCAGAAATTCCTCCTCGCCCTCGGTCGTTCTCTCCCACTCTGCCGGCCCGGCGTGGTCCCCGGGCCACCGCGGAGGCGGGACCAGATCCTCCCTGTAGAGCACCCGCAACCGCCCGTCCACCTCCCGTATGCGGCGGACGTACACTTCCTCGAAGTAACTGGCTATGAGAACGGTGGTCACAGTACCTCCCCCTTGCTAGTCGTCGAATTGTCGCTTTCTGAGAATCAGGGACTGGAAGTGGAGTTGCTCGGCGGCGACCGCAGTCCGCCTGAAGGAACAGATGTCGAACGACCCCCTGACTATTTCCCCAAGTCGCTCGTCCGTGTGGAATGAGAAGAACCGCTTCGGCTCATAAGGGTCGTCCGCCCATACGCCCTCGTGATCCTTCCCACCGTAGACGCCAAGGTAGAAGAGACCTCCTGGTTTGAGGACGGTTTGAATCCCATGCAGGGCGGCGGGAAGCTCGCGTCCGGGCAGGTGAAGCAGGCAGTTGAGCGCGTAGACTGCGTCGAAGGCCTCGGGCGGGAAGTCCAGGTCTGAAAGGTCCATTACGCGTGCCGCGAGGCCCTTGCTCTTGCAGTGCGCGACCATCTCGGGCGACAGGTCGGTGCAGACCACGTTGAGGCCATGATCTCTGAAAAACTCGCCGTCCTTACCGGGACCGGCGCCAAGCTCCAGCAGGGTGCGCGCCCCCCCGCCCCGGAGCATGGCCAGGAAGCGCAGCCGCTCCTCGGCTTTCCACGGCTGGACGGGGCGGAGATCCCGCTCCCGCGCCTTGCGGTCGTAGGACTCGCGCAGACCGACTCGCAACTCGTCTCTCACAGCGGACCAGTATAGCGTCTGGTGAACTCCGACCTGCTACTCTTCTACGCGTGGACGAGTTGCTCGACATCCTGGACGAGTCAGGACGACCGACGGGTGAGGTCGTCCCGAAGAGCGAGGCGCACCGGCTTGGTCTGTGGCATCGTTGTTTTCACTGTTGGATCTGCGGTTTCGACTCCGGGGGGTCCTACCTGCTCCTCCAGCGGCGCGCCGCTACGAAAGATACCTGGCCCGGCTACCTCGACGTCACCGCCGCTGGGCATCTTGCGTCAGGGGAGAAGACGGTAGACGGTCTGCGGGAGGTCGAGGAGGAGCTCGGCCTGCGGATAGAGCCCGAGAGGCTCGTCCCGCTCGGAACCCGTAGGGTGGAGCAGGAGATACCCGGCGGCTGCGACAGGGAGATTCACGATGTCTTCCTCGCGTGCGACGCCACACCTCCAGGGGACCTTCGTCTCCAGAAGGAGGAGGTCGAAGCCGTGTTTCGGCTTGATCTCGGCGAAGTGGAAGCACTCTACGAGAATGGTTCGGCGCCCGCCCGCGAGTATGCTGATAGCACAACGTCGGCAACGCGGATACACCTCACCGAGTTCGTCCCGAAAGAAGAAGGCTACCTACGCAGGGTGGCCGGGGCGGCACGTCGGCTCCTGTCAGGCGCACCGCCCGATCCTATCTTCTAGCGTGGGATCTGCTTCACGGCCAGATCGGCCCGCCAGAGTGCGCTACGCGCGTCCCTGAGCGTGTTGTCGGCTTGGGGCTCCTCCAGGGTTCCTGCTTCTGACTCGACGAGGGGGATGAGTGCGCGCGTGGCCCCGGCCGCCAGGTATACGGCCGCCGCTGCGAGAGGCCTGTCGCCGTCGGAGAGAGCAGGAAGGTTACAGGCGGCGAGGGTGGCCAGGTCGGCGCATGCCAGCGCCGCTTCGATGAGGGAGTCGGCGGCGAAGTCTTCTTTGGCGAGGACCTCGAGTCGGCGTCCGAGGTCAAGCGCCAGATACCTTACAGTCCCGAGCCGCAGCGAGTTTTCGGCGTTCGGACCGCAGGCTTCTACGAGAATGCCTGCGGCCAGGACTCCTGCATCCGCGGGGTTGCGCTTTCGGGCTGGCATCGCGTGCGATTCTATCCGAAGGTTGGTACGGGGGACGCCTTACAGGCACGAGCATCGGCCAGCACGAAGCTGCCGGGCGCGATATATTTAGTGCATGAGGGTTGCGCTGGCCCAGATCAACACCACCGTCGGAGATATCTGGGGGAACGTCGAGAAGATGGCCGACACCCTGGAGCGGGCGACCGATTCGGGCGCCGAGCTCGTCGCCTACCCCGAGCTAGCCATTCCCGGCTATCCGCCCGAGGACCTCCTCATGCGCCAGAGCTTTATCCAGGAGAACGTGAGGGCGCTCCATGAGTTCGCCGGACGGGTTCCCGAGAACGTGGTGGCCGCTGCCGGCTTCGTCGACCTGGACGCCGACCTGTACAACGCCTGCGCCCTGGTATCCGGCGGTGAGGTACTGCATCGCTACCACAAGCGTTACCTGCCGAACTACAGTGTCTTCGACGAGAACCGCTACTTCAGGGAGGGTTCGGGAGCCCCGATCCTCGATCTGGGCGACGCCCTCGTCGGGGTGAGCGTGTGCGAGGACATCTGGTACCCTGGCGGCCCGGCCCGCGAGCAGGCCCTCGGCGGGGCTAGCGTCCTCCTCAACATCTCGGCCTCCCCTTACCACAGACAGAAGGGCGCCGCCAGGGAACGGATGTTGGGCGTGCGGGCTTCGGACTACGGTTGCTACGTGCTCTTCTGCAACCTCACGGGCGGCCAGGACGAGCTCGTCTTCGACGGTCACTCCGTCGTCTTCGACCCCGAGGGCAGCCTCGTGGCGCGGGCCGGCCAGTTCAGGGAAGACCTGCTGATCGTCGACCTGTACCCGGATCACTCGCTTATGCAACGCCTCCACGACCCCAGGCCCCGCAAGGAGAATAGTGAGCATGCGCCCGAGATGGTAAAGGTTCCTCGATTCGAGC
The DNA here is from genome assembly GCA_963811295.1 of uncultured Rubrobacteraceae bacterium. Classification (GTDB taxonomy): domain Bacteria; phylum Actinomycetota; class Rubrobacteria; order Rubrobacterales; family Rubrobacteraceae; genus Rubrobacter_D. The sequence goes on from CAWEQZ010000026.1 coordinate 14,012, forward strand.
CAGCGGCGACAGATCCGGTCGAACCAAGGATCGAACCTTCCCTGCCGGAGGAGGGCGAGGTGCTCGAAGCCCTCGTGCTGGGCCTCGGGGACTACTTCCGCAAGAACGGGTTCTCGCGAGCCGTGCTCGGTCTCTCGGGCGGCATAGATTCGTCTCTGGCCGCCGCCGTCGCCGTCGAGGCCCTGGGTCCCCAGAACATAACGGGCGTCCTCATGCCGAGTCGTTACACCTCGGAAGGGAGCAATACCGACGCCGCCGCGCTCGCCAAGAACCTAGGCATAGACACCCAGACCATCCCCATCGGTCCGGCATTCGACGCCTACAAGGAGATGATGGAGGACGCCTTCAAGGGGCTCCCCGAGGACGTGACGGAGGAGAACCTGCAGAGCCGCATCAGGGGTAACATCCTGATGGCCCTCTCCAACAAGTTCGGCTGGATCGTCCTCTCTACCGGTAACAAGAGCGAGATGAGCGTGGGCTACTCTACCCTCTACGGCGACTCCGCTGGTGGTTTCGCGGTCATAAAGGATGTGCCCAAGAACCTCGTTTACAGGGTGGCGCGGCACTTCAACGAGAGGAAGAACCGCGAGATCATCCCCGATTCGGTCCTCAACAAGGAACCCACAGCCGAGCTGCGCGAGGACCAGCGCGACACGGACTCCCTGCCACCCTACGAGGTCCTGGATCCCATCCTCGAAGCCTACATCGAGGAGGACAGGGGTGTGGCAGAGATCGTGGCCTCGGGCTTCGAGGAGGACGATGTGCGCCGCATCGTGCAACTCGTGGACAGGGCCGAGTACAAACGCCGCCAGGCCCCGACGGGCATAAAAGTCACGGGCCGGGCCTTCGGCCGCGACAGGCGTATGCCCATCACCAATCGCTACTTCGAACGCAACCACAAAGAATAGCTGTTTACTGTCGCATGTCTGCCCGGATTCTCCGAGCGGGCGGATCGATAGTGAGATGGTCCTCTTCCCGCGACCTACTAAACGGACTATGGTGCGCATGCCCCGGGCAATGAGGCGAAGACTGTCGAACCTTGTATGTTAAAGTACGGCCTTTCGGTGGCAGAGATCCGAGAGGAGCGGCCTATGGAGTACGCACGTCTTGGGAACACGGGGCTGATGGTCTCCGAGCTGTGCCTGGGGTGCATGACCTTCGGACAGGAGGCCGACGAGGAGACTTCCGGGGAGATCGTCGGCAGGTTTCTCGATGCCGGGGGCAACTTTCTGGACACTGCTGACGTCTACTCGAACGGCGTCTCCGAGGAGATCACCGGCCGTGCGCTCAGAGGCGTCCGTGACGACGTCGTCCTGGCCACGAAGGTCCGCTTCCCTATGGGGGAAGGCCCGAACGATGTCGGTCTCTCGCGCAAACACATAATGCAGGGATGCGAGGACAGCCTCAGGCGCCTCGGCACAGACTACATAGATCTCTACCAAGTGCATTGTTGGGATGCCGCGACGCCCCTGGAGGAGACCCTCTCCGCCCTCACCGATCTCGGTCAGGAGCGGCAAGGTACGCTATATCGGCGTCTCCAACTTTACGGGCTGGCAGCTTATGCGGAGCCTGGATGTGAGCGAGGCCGGCGGCTTCGAGAGGTTCGTTTGCCTGCAGCCCCAATACTCGCTCGTCGAGCGCAACATCGAGCGGGAGGTCTTGCCCGTCTGTGTAGAGGAGGGGCTCGGCGTGATCCCCTGGAGCCCGCTCGGCGGCGGCTTCCTCTCGGGGAAGTACCGCCGCGACGGGAGCCGCCCGAAGGCTCGCGCATCGCGGGCGCCGAGGAGTGGCAGGACGAGTACTGGGATAGGCGCGCCACAGAGCGCAACTGGGCCACGCTGGATGTGGTAGGTAGATCTGCGAGGAGACGGGCAAATCCTACGCCCAGATCTCTCTGAACTGGCTCCTCAGGCAAAACGGCGTGACCGCCCCGATCATCGGCGCCCGCACGCTGGAACAACTGGAAGACAACATCGGCGCGAGCGGCTGGGAGTTGACCACGGAACAGGTCGAAGAACTCTCCGAAGCTAGCGCCCTGGAAGACGTCTACCCATACCGCTTTATCCGCAACGCCCAACGGGTGTAGAGGCGGTTCGGGTAAGGGCCGTTCACGTGGTAGGGGCGGGTCTGCCTTAGTCTATTGGGGCGGGGCCGCCCGCATTGTGCACAGCGAAGCTAGGCAAAGGTAAGCCCCGACCCGGCGGATGAAGAGACCGGGCCGAGGCGGAGGGCGGGGCGTGCTGTATGGAGGTAGAGTTAAGGAAGCTAGCCCCGCAGATACTTGCTACGCTACCGCTCTTTTATAGGTATACGGACGGGGCGGCGTTTTCGTTCACCCTAGCCTTTGCTCTGCCCCTAAAGAGCGCAACGGGACGGCAGCAAGAGGGCTTAGAGCATAACCCTGGTCTACAGCGGTACTCATAAGAGTTGATCCTGCGGCCGATAGCCGGCGTGGGCGAACCAACTTGCCGCATCTTCTGTAGTGACGGCCGCCAAGGCCCGTCCGATGGCCTCCACTAGCGCCTCGCGCCCGCGGGCGCCCACCTTGCGCACGAGATGCTTTATCTTGCTGAAAGCCTCTTCGATAGGGTTCAGATCCGGCGAGTAGGAGGGCAAAAACACGAGATCCGCCCCCCTCCCTTCGACGAGCTCGCTGACCTTCTGCGTCCTGTGCGCACCTAGCCCGTCGAGCACCACCACCTGACCCTCACAAAGAGAGGGTGCCAGAAAGTGCTCCACGTAAGTCTCGAAGGCCGAGGCATCCGTGGCTCCCTCTACGGTTATCGACTCACCCATAGCTCCCTCGAGGGTGATCGCGGCGATCAGGGTCTGGTTTTTGCCGCGGTTCCTCGGGACCTTGCCGTAGGCCCTCTTTCCTTCGGCGCCCTAGCTCTAAGGCGCGTCATGGAGGTGTTAAAGCCCGACTCGTCTACGAAAACTAGCCTTCTCGCATCGAAGCGGGAAGCCAGCCACCGCCACAGCCCTCTGGCCTCCTCGTCACGCTCTTCTTGGGCTATCTGCGACTTTTTTTGAGCGGCCAGGGTCCATCGGGCAGGCCAGAGATGGCCCTGCCAATAGTGGACGTAGAAACCCTCTGCCCGAAGTGCTCCTCGAAAGCCTCGCGGTGCTCCTCTAGGGTTAGGTCGTCGTTGGCTTCCAGGTGTTTCGGCAGCCACTCTTTAAGCATCGCTCCTTTCCTTGCGGGCCTGCCAGGGATAGGCTCGGGCTCGACACTCCCGGTCTCTCTTCGTCTCCTTAGCCAGCGTTTTATGGTGGGCATCGACACCGAGAAGGTCTTCGCGACCTCCTCCCTGGGGCTTCCTGCGTCCACGGCGGCTAGCACCCTCAATCTCAGGTCCTTCGAATACGGTTTCATGCCAGGAGGCTACCACACATGGATCGATACTTACGGGCGCCGCTGTAGACAGCCAGGACTGCCGGCGGAGGCAACAGAAAAGCCGGGTTGCTCTGGGAGGGGGAAGGTTCAGAGGACGCCCGGCTTGACGATTCATCAGATTGTAATACCGGGGCGGACCGGAGCGCATACCCCAAATGGGTGATTTCTTTCTACTCCATATGGACGATTTCTTCACGGAGGGTCTGTGCTTTGATACCAGCAAGGAGGGGGAAGGGGGAGCGTTGGGTCGGCGCTCCCCCATTGTGCGAAGGGCAAAGCGAAGGCCGCGCAGCAGAGGGTATGAGAGAAGAGCGCGGCCAGTAGTGAGGAGGGCGCGCTCCATGGGGGGGGACGCGCCCACCCTCGAGCTTACTGTACGTCGCACCCAAGGTCAGCGCATCTGCCACTGCCGCATACCGCGCGATGCCTAGCCGAACGTATTGCATCTCCTGCTCCCAAAGTCATAGGCCTGGACTCCCCGAAGGATACCCCTGGCCTTTCGCTATTCTCCAGGCCAGTCTTCGGGATCAGCGTATTCGGTTACTATGTACTTCCACTTTTTGACCGTAATGATGGCCGGCGCGGCTTTCTTATCCTCTTCTGTAGCGAGAACTACCGAGACGTTCTTACGCGCCTATCTACGGCGCTCGCCATGACCGAGGCCGCGTACCTCGAGGCCAGGCGTCGGAGGGATCTCTAACATCCACGCACTCGGGTGAATAAGCCCCTCATACGTTAGGCGGTGTGCTTGCAGCGACTAAGCAACCGCAAAATCACTCATTTGAGGGTTGTACTGTACCAGCTCCGAGATGTAGGGTGGCCCCATAAGCAAATGGGGCGGGCCTCTCACCCTGCTCCGGGAAAAGGAGGTTGCGAATGAAGCGCATCATCGTGTTGTCGACCATAGCCGCGCTCATGTTGGGTGTCCTGACGGCTGGGGTGGTGTATGCCAGCAACGAGGACGCTGGGGCGAAGAAGTGCTCGGAGGCCACGCTTCACGGGACGTATCTGTTCGCCTTTGATGGGGTCGAAATCACGGGGAATAATGACCAGGTCCCGTTCGCCATTGCAGGGTATGCCGTGTTTGACGGCAACGGTAAGGAGAAAGGCGTCGCTTCCTCTAACGCTAACGGGAAGGTTACTCGTAACGAGCGCGTCTCCGCCACGTACACCGTCAAGGCGGATTGCACAGGCACCGTCACCTTCGGGGATGAATCGCAGATCGATGTGTTTATCGCCCCCGATGGCAGTATGTTTACGTTCGTCCAGACCAAGCCCTCCAAGCTTGTGGCGTCGGGGTTTGAACCGCGGGGGACGGCCAAGCGGGTCGGAGACTAACTCAGACATCTGATAATCCACTCGAGGAATGCCCTCGTATATGCTGGTAGGCACCTTTTCGGGGCTCGGGAAAGAGAGAATAGGATTGTTGGGACAATCGCCGAGCCCCGAATACAGAGGAGGACCTCTTGGATCCTTATACCACCGCACTGCGATCCAAAAACATAATAAGTAGCTACGGTAGGGGCGATTCTGACGGAAGCACAGCCCCACCCCGATGGAGCTAGGACCGCCGGGCGAGGGTAGCGCCAGCGTCCGGCCGGGACGGAGGGGGAGCCCCGGCCGGACTGTGGACTACCTAATCTAACATTCGGGCCATTAAGCGTTGTTAATCTCCGAACTAGTGCCTTGATAGCACGTTTCGGTGCGAGCAGATGTGTGGTTTGATGCCATGACAGAGGAGGAGACGGGAGGGATGCTAGTCTGCCGCCCACCCGTCGTTGTAGCATAGCGAAGGACCGGGACACCCCCGAAGGATACCCCGGCCCTTCTTGTTGCCTCGGCACTTACAAGTTAGCCCAACATCTCAAATAGGCCGACTTCGTACCTCTCTACATCCTCTATCGCCTCGCCCGTAACCTCCGCTGTCTCGCTGCGCGTACGATCTCCGACTTCCTCGCTGGCCTGCATGGCTTGCTCACTCTCCCAAAAGGTGATGCCGATCAGCTTGCCACTCTGGCGGTCCTCGAGGGCGATGAACCCTTCGAACCCATCCTGTTGCTGCAATAGGGGCAGGACGTGCCCTCTAATCTCCCGCAGTGCTTCAGCTATTTCGTCCGGGGGTCCCTCCAATGTGCTCATCCTCGCGTGCAAGGTCGCATACCTCCTTTCTCCCGCCTACAGAGCGTGGCGGGTGGTCCCGTTCCACTAGGAGCATAATGCCACCACGCCAAGCCCCGCGTGAACTTCCCCTGTTAGAAGTTCATGCGGAATGAGCATGCCCCGCCCTGATAGGCCTGTGCCCGCCAGCGAGGTACGGTGAATGCACGACGCACAAGAACGCCGGGGTTCGCGAAGGATGCCCCGGCCTTAGAAGGCGATACACGTATTCTACTGGGTGCCAGGGGGAAGGGGCGGTTCGTGTAAGGGCGCTTCGCGAAGCGCCTACCGCAGACGGGCCATGACGTAGGCGTCAACGTATTCACCGTTGCGATAGGCGAATCGTCTGTGGGTTCCCTCTATCTCGAACCCGAACTTCTTGTAGAGGGCTATGGCGGGCGTATTATCCGCGTAGACGCGGAGGTCCAACCTCGCAAGATTCAACCAATTGTCTGCGAGGTCGAGGCAAGCCTCCATCAACGCTGTGCCGACGCCCCTACCCTGCCAATCATCCCGCACGCCTATCCCGAAGTGTCCTGAGTGTCGAGTCCTGGGGTTTGTGTAGACGCTGAGTACCAGATGGCCGACGACCTCACCGTGTACACAGGCTACTAATGCGAAGTTATCGACTCGTTCTCTGGCCAGCTCTTCGCGCCATGCCTGCTCCGAGGAGTACGGAACCCCAAGCGTTTCGGCCATTGCCCGCGGGGAGGAGTAGACTAGGTGCACGGCTTTGTAATCCTCAGGTTCGCAGCGCCGGATGACCAGGTCACGCAAGCCGAGTCTCCTTCTTCCCTGACGGCGTTTCTTCGCACGAGCCTGTCGAGACCCTCTATTCTCACACGCAGAGCCAAAATGCTGAAGTGCTGATAGCGTTTGCAAAGAGGTTCAGAACACTCTCCAGACGGATCGGGGAGGCTCTGCCGGGGTGTTTCCGTATCGCGGCGTGCTCGCGGCGATTGTGTAATAAACTCGGGCGGTGGCATCAGAGAACTCCAGAATAAAGGAGAGATCCGTGGATCAGCGAAAACTGGGTAGCGAAGGGCTCGTTGTATCGGAGCTCGGGCTCGGGTGCATGGGGATGAGCGAGTTCTACGGTACCGGGGACGAGGGAGAGTCCACGGCGACCATCCACCGCGCAATAGAACTGGGCATGACCTTCCTGGACACGGCGGACATCTACGGCCCGTTCACCAACGAGAAGCTTGTCGGCAAAGCCATAGCCGACCGCAGGGACGAGGTCGTGCTCGCCACCAAATTCGGCAACGTGCGCGGCGAAGACGGGAGCTTCCGTGGCGTAAGCGGGAAACCCGACTACGTGAGAGAGGCCTGCGACGCGTCGCTCTCGCGCCTCGGGGTCGACCACATAGACCTTTACTACCAGCATCGCGTGGACCCGGAGACACCCATAGAGGAGACAGTCGGGGCGATGAGGGAGCTTGTGGAGGCCGGCAAGGTCAGGTACCTGGGGCTCTCCGAGGCGGGGCCAGAGACCATCAGGAAGGCCCACGCCGTGCATCCCATCAGCGCCCTCCAGTCGGAGTATTCGCTCTTTACCCGCGACGTGGAGGACGAGATCCTACCTACCGTGCGCGAACTGGACATCGGGTTCGTCCCCTACAGCCCGCTCGGGCGAGGCTTCCTCACCGGACGCTGGAGGAGCATCGAGGACATGCCCGAGAACGACACCCGCAGCGCCCGCTTCCCACGCTTCGCCGAGGAGAACTTCCAGAAGAATCTGGAGCTGGCGGACAGGGTGCGCGAGGTCGCCGATGGCAAGGGGATCACCCCAGGGCAACTCGCCCTCGCGTGGCTGCTCGCCCAGGGGGATGACATCGTCCCCATCCCAGGGACCAAGCGCCGCGAGTACCTCGAAGAGAACGCCGGCGCCGCCGGCGTAACGCTCACCGAGGACGACCTCGCCAGCATCGAGGAGGCCATGCCTCGCGGATCGGCCGCCGGCGAGCGCTATAGCGAAGAGATGATGCGGGCCGTGGGCCGCTAGGAGGAGCCGATGACCGACGTCGAACACATCTCGCGCAAGGGGACGGGTGTGCCCATAAGCTGGTTCCCCATTCCCGACGAGTCCGAGCTTCCCGATGACTTGCAGGGGCTTTTCAGGAAGGCCAGGGAGATGGTCGGGTTCGTCCCCAACGTCTTCAGGGCTTACAGTTACCGTCCCGAGCGGCTCTCCGCCTGGTTCGCCCATTACCGCCAGCTTCACGAGCCGACCCCGAACCTGGACGCGGCGGAGAGGGAGATGATCGCCGTTGCCGTCTCCATGGCGAACGGCTGCCTCTACTGCCTGGTCGCCCACGGCGCTGCCCTTCGCCAGGCTCTTGGTGACCCCATCCTCGCCGACCGCATCACCCTGGATCACAGGAGGGCCGGCCTCGACGAGCGACGCACGGCCATCCTGGACTTCGCCGTCAAGGTCACCGAGCGCCCGCTGGATTGCGATCCTGGAGACCTCGAACGCCTCAGGGGATACGGCCTGACCGAGGAGGAAGTCTGGGACGTGGTCGAGATCGCAAGCATGTATAATTTCACCAACCGCATGTCGCTGGCGTGCGGCATGATCCCCAACGAGGAGTACCACGCCCTGGCGAGATAGAATCTCGGGAGGTACACCTCTGTGCTGCAGGTGATCTCGGTTCTCGGGGCGCTGGCTATCCTCGGCGCCTTCGCCGCCAACCTGTTTGGCTGGATACAGCCCTCTAACCTCTGGTACTCGGTGGCCAACTTCCTGGGCTCGGCCGTGCTGACGGTGGTTGCCGTCATAGACCAGCAACTGGGCTTCCTGCTTCTGGAAGGCACCTGGGCTTTGGTGAGCCTGTGGGGCATCTTCTCCGCCCTGCGCGGGAGGCGGGTGCCACCCGGCGCGCACTAGAGAGGGACTCGTATACTGCGGGCACACAGAAGAGAGGAGAAGAGTGTGGGTGAAGTAAAGTATGTCTCGAAGGTGACGGTGGAGCCGGTGGAGGGTAAGATCCGCCGCGCGTATCTCCCCGTTCAGGAAGATCCGGTAGTGTTCGGCGTCCACAGCGAGATCGCCGAACACTACGGTGTCCCCCCGGAGGATGTCGAACCGTACGACACTACTCTCGACTACGTGGTCGCAGCCGCGGGCGGCTGACTGCTAGGCACCTTTTCAGGCGCGCTGGCAGCGCGTCAGGTGTCGTTCGAAAACCTCCACGCCGAGACGGTCGGAGAGATCGAGGTCGAGAGCAAAGTGCTCGTCATCAAGCGCATCAAGCAGACCTTCCGCCTTACCGCCGCCGAAAACGACCGCGAGACCATAGAAAGGGTGCTCGAAGTCTACGCCGATAGCTGTCCGGTGGCGGCTTCCGTAAAGGGGAGCATCGAGATCTCCAGCGAGTTGGACCTCACGGTCGCCTGAACCGCCTGCGAGCTTACGGAAGCGTGTGCTGGCGGAAGATCAAGCCGAGGAGTTCTTCTCCGAAGTCTGAGGCTGTGCTGACGTCGCCGGCTTCGATCTCGACGTTGTTCAAGTACTGGAGACGGAGCACGTCTCCTCCTACGGGGTGTGCTTCGGGGATGATCCCGCCGAAGAACACCCCGAGATTATTCAGCCCGGCTGCGGATCTCGGCGTCGCGGGATGGGAGAGCGGAAGATCCACATAGACGCAATCCACGCGGTGCAGGCCGAGATCTCGCAGGTGTTTGTGGACAAGCTCCTCGAGGTCGGCCCCTGGCTCCTCGACCCGCAGGAAGGCGAGGTTGTGGTCCTGACGTACCTCGACGCTCAGACGGGAGGGCTGTAGCGTCGGGCCAGGTACCTCGCCGATCACCCGTCGCAGCCCGTTGTGCTCGACGACCCGCTTGACCTCTTCCAGATAAGGTGCAGGGGGGTAGATCTCCCGCTCCGGTTCGTCCCTGACGCGCATGTAAAACAGGGCGACGGACCCGCGACGATCTGCCCTCTCATCACCGATCTGCTTGTACGAGACGGAGGCGGGGATATAGCCGAGCAAGAACCCTGTCTCCCTCGCACCGAGATGCAGGTTGCCTCTCTGGCTGTACGGATGGACGGCGGTCGCCTCGCTGTAGAGCCCGTACATGCCGGCGTCACCGGCCCACTGTGCCATGAAGGTCTTCATCTTAGGGAACAGATGGTGACCGCGAAACCGCGGGTCCACGACCGCCTGCCCGGCTTCACCAACAGGCGAGCCGGGACGTTCCAGGGTCACGGCCAGATGCCCCACGAACTCGCCCTCGGGCGTTACCGTGACGCAGGAGCTCATAAGGCCCTGCTCCTGAAGCTCCCTGATCCTGTCGGGATAGTAGATGTAGTCCCAGTCGTAGCTGTACCCGTAGGAACGATAGACGCAGCGCGAAAGCTCGAAGGATTCCTCAGGATGCATCATGCGAATCTCCAGAGGGACGTCCTCATGCGCGGCGGTCGCTTCTACGGTTCTATGGTGCTCTTCTTCGGGTAGGTGGTCCCTCACGTCTGTGTGAGGAAGGTGCTTTAGGAGCTCGACCCTGTTGCCGCTTCGGCCGAGGTTTACAAAGCGGGTCTCGTCGAAGGAGCGGTGCAGTATCTCGAGAACGGTTCTATCCTCCCCGTCCTGCAGGTGTTTGTAGTCGAAAGGCAGTCCCCTGATCTTCGACAGCCACGACCACGTGCCCCGGTCGGCGCAGGATCTCCACGTCCAAGGACCCTTCTTCTTCGGACTCGAAGGCGTTCTCGATGACGTTCAGGCAGACCAGCTCGACGGCCCGGTCCATAGGCTCGGCGTCCCCCAGGCCGAGCCGGCGGGTCATCTGCTTCACGAACTCGATCACGGGCGGTAAGAACCCGGCGTCTGCGGAGATAGTGAGGCGCACGATCGGTTCCTCTGGCGTTACCTTCATCTCGGTCACACGAGACCCCTCTTCGAGATCATCAGTCCCTTCAGGAACTCTATTCTCTCAGGTATCGCTGGCATCGACCAAACAGGCGACTCGCACGTACAAGAAGCTGACCAGCTCCCATTGAGAAAAGTTAAGTGAGATCGTTGACAAGTTCTCGGTGGGGGGGTAGAGTGTCTACGAAGTTGTTGTCGCGCAAAGGACTGAAGGATTGATGCACATCCGTCGCACGAACATAGGTGTTCCGGTGTTCGGGGGAGAGGTGCGTCCCGAGGTCCGCGAGGTCGCGATGAGAACGTGAGCTTCTAGCTCGACCACACTTCTCAGGAGAGGCCCCCGGACCGAGCGGACCGGGGGCCTAAAGCTTTGCTCCGAGTGAGCTGGCGAAGGTCTCCGGCTCCGATCCCAACACGGACGGTATCAGCCCTTCCAGGGCGCGCAGAAGAGACGAGAGAAGGAGACAGAAGTGATGTTCAACGACTGGCAGTACGTGTTGGTACAGGACCGGGCAGCCCGCGAGCAAGATCTCGCCGAAAGAATGGCCGAGCGCGGGAGATACGCGCGGCCCCCCGGAAAGCCCTCCCTGAGGGCCAGGGTGGCGCGCAGGCTCTTCGAGTTGGCGGTAGTAGCCGAGAGCGAGGAGACCTGGCGCATCGTCTGGGAGAGGTTGGAGGCCAGGGGGCGCCTGTAGAGCGGGCGCCCTCCCGGGCACGCTCCCGGCGAGGTTTCTACAGGAGGTGTGGTTGTGAAGGCATTAGAGCTAAGAGGAGTAGAGAAGAGTTTCAAGAAGCGGCGCGGGGAGGTGGTACGCGCCCTCGACTCGGTCTCGCTCTCGGTCGGGAAAGGGGAGGTCGTCGGAATCCTCGGGCCCAACGGGAGCGGGAAGAGCACGCTGGTGCGGGTTATCTCCACGCTCGTCCTCCCTGACAGGGGAGAGGTCGAGGTCTTCGGGGTCGACGCCACGCGTCATCCCAAGCAGGTGCAGCGCAGCATGAACCGGGTCAGCGTCGAGGCAAGCTTCTTCAAGAAGCTCTCGGCCATGGAGAATCTTCTCTATGGGGCGAAGCTCTACGGCGTCACCAGCGCCGAGGCGCATCCCAGGATAAAGGAGATCCTCGACAACATCGGCTTCGCCCGCAAGCGCGCGACCGAGCCGATGGAGCACCTGAGCCGTGGGATGCAGCAGAAGATCGCGCTCGCCAGGGCGCTGCTCACCAGCCCCGTCGTGATGCTCCTCGATGAGCCGACGACGGGCCTCGACCCCAGGAGCAAGAAGGACGTGCAGGAGTTTATCCGCAGGATACGCGACGCCCACGACTCCTCGATCTTGCTCTGCACCCACGACATGGGCGAGGCCGAGGAGCTCTGCGACCGCGTCGGCATCATGATGGACGGCAAGATACTGGCCCTCGAAGAGTCAGAAGAGCTCAAACGCCGCTACGCCGGCGAAGCCAACGGGCACGTGCCCACGATGGAGGAGACGTTTATGGCCGCGACGGGCTACTCCGTCGAAGAGGCCAGTGCCGAAGGAGACTAGGATGCACAACACGCTCAAGCCCCGGTGGCTAGTCGAGGTAATCGCCGTCTGGGGCTACGTACAACGCAATTACTTCCTCACCAAGCGCTACTTTATGTGGGAGTTGGTGTGGCTGACGTTTACCACCGTCAACGCCATGTCCATCACCTTTATAGGGGCCGGTGTCGAGATGGTCGGCGGCGGTGAAGGGACAGACACCGAGCGTCTGATGACCTTCCTGCTCGTCGGCGCGCTGATCTGGAGCTACCTGTCGATGATCTTCGATGTGCTCTCGGAGACGGTGCAGTGGGAGCGGTGGGAGGGAACGATAGAGTACACGTTCATGAGCCCGACGAGCCGGGTCACCCACCTGCTCGGCATGGGTGTTTACGCCGTCGTCTACGGCATCGCGCGCACCGCGGTGGTCCTCGGCGTCGCCATGCTCGCCTTCGACCTCGACCTCTCGCAGGCCAACTACTGGGCCGCCCTGGTCATTCTCGCCGTGTGCAGCATCTCGCTCGTTGGCTTCGGGGTGGTGGCCGCCGTGATGCCGCTGCTCTCACCGGAGAAGGGCCAGCAGGTGACGTATATAGTCTCGGCCCTCCTGCTCCTCGTCTCGGGTGTCTACTACCCCGTCAAGGTGCTCCCCGATTGGATGCAGGCGATAGCGCAGTACTCACCGGTTACTTACGCGCTCGAAGGATCCCGCGCAGCGCTCCAGGACGGTGTCGGCCTCTCACAACTGTGGGGCAGCATCTGGCCGCTCCTCGTCATGGGCGCGGTATTCGTGCCCATGGGACTCTACGTCTTCCACCTCGGCGAGAGCTACGCCAAGCGGACCGGAAAGCTCAAGAGGAGCGGGTGAAAGAGGTGTCAGGTTACAGGCTTCAGGTGTCAGCTAATTGCTGGCGGCTGATGCCTGTGGCCTTGTTACAGACCCTCGTAGATCTCCGCCAGGGATAGATCTGTCTCCGGGCAGGGAACCGGGAAGCGGCCTTCGTCTACGAGATCGCCCCGGCGCCAGGCGCCGTTCTCGGCGCGGAAGTGGCGCTCGATCCACTTGCTGTCTTGAGAGACGATCAGGTACGCCCTGAGGCCGGGCATGCGCTTGTAGGCCGCGAGCTTCTCGCGTCGGTCTGTCGTCTCGGTGCTAGGTGACACTACCTCTACTACAAGACAAGGGTCGTCTTCGATGAGCGGGTCGTCCCCTTCGGGACCGCAGGCCACCATCACGTCTGGGTAGTAGATGACGTCGTCCGCAACGCGCAGCTTGACGCTCTCCGAGTACACGCGACAAGGGCCGCCGCGTGCGGCCCCCCAGAGACGGCCAGAGATGTTTCCGATGATCCTGTTGTGCCGCTTGGTAGCACCGACCATCGCGAAGATCTCGCCGCCGACGTACTCATGGCGGACCGTGGCGGACTCTTCGAGCGCCAGGTACTCGTCGATTGTAAGTGAATCGTACGGTTTGACGCGCTCCACCATGCAACGAGTATAGCGCACGGCTTCGACGAGCCAACCACCTAAGGGGCGGGATCTACGGCTAGAGACTGCCTTGCCGGCCGACCGGCCGGCAGGGCGTCATCAGGGACATCGGCTGCCCGGGTTGGCGTACTTCTCGTCCTGGCGCCAGCGGTAGAATTCGCCGCGGCTCATGGCCGGTTTGCCGGGATGGGTTGTGGCGTGGACCTCCAGGTAGCGGTCGTAGGCGTTCTCGCCGGAGATCTCCTTGAGGTAGTCCCAGGCGTAGCGAAACGGTCTTACGAGCTGGCTGTCTGGCATATTCTCCTAGCGGCCGGCTCCCACAGGTTCGCGTTCTATCTCGTTGCCATCCGAGTCGAGGCGGGATTCCTGCCAGGGAGCCTCGCTCATCTCTGGTTCCTTACTACCGCGGACGACTCCGAACCACACGCGGGCGGCGTCCGCGATCACGATGATGATCATGACCGCAAACAATATGGTGAGCACCCCGTCCACCGTCGTGTTCACCAGGATCTGACGCGCGTCATCGACGCTCGCGGCGCCCAGTGCGGACATGGTGTCGTTCAGCTCGCCGGCCTGTATAGTCTGGGCGGCTGCGGCCCGCTGGGCGAAGAAGCCGATAGCGGGGTCGGTGGAGAAGATCTTTTGCCAACTGGCTGTGAGCGTCACCGCTGCGTCCCACGCGAGGGGCAACGCTGTAACCCAGGCATATTTGAGCTTGCCCATCTTTATGAGGATCGTCGTCCCGACTGTCAAGGCGACGGCTGCCAGGAGCTGGTTCGCGATGCCGAACAGCGGGAAGAGCTGGTTGATGCCCCCCAATGGATCGTTCACGCCGGCCCAGAGGAAGTAGCCCCAGCCGGCGACTATGAGGGCGCTGGCGATGATGTTGCCGGGTAGCCAGGAGGTACGGGCGAAGGGCCTCCAGACGTTGCCGATGAGGTCCTGGATCATGAACCGTCCGACGCGGGTTCCCGCATCAACGGTAGTCAGTATGAACAGGGCTTCGAACATTATGGCGAAGTGGTACCAGAACGCCTGCAGGGCTGCGCCGAAGACGCCGGCGAAAATCGCGGATATGCCGACTGCGAGCGTCGGCGCACCGCCGGTCCTTCCGACGATAGATTCCTCGCCGACAGCGTCTGGCCGTACCCTGGAGCGCTTCGGGGCTTACGGAGAACCCGAAGCCGTTGACGGCCTGGGAGGCCGATTGAACTGTATCGCCGAGAAGCGCAGGGTTGGCGTTCATGGCGAAGTACACGCCGGGGTCGAGCGTGACCGCGGCTATCATGGCCATTGCGGCGACAAACGACTCCGTGAGCATCGCGCCGTAGCCGATCGGTCGCACCTGCGACTCTTTCTGGATCAGCTTGGGCGTAGTGCCCGACGCGACGAGCGAGTGGAACCCCGAGAGCGCGCCACAGGCGATGATGATGAACACGAATGGGAAGAGCGAACCGGCGAAGACAGGTCCCTGTCCGTTGAAGGCGAACTCCGTGAAGCGGGGCATCTGCATCGGAGGCAAGGTTATGGCTATGCCTACGGCGAGCAGGGCTATCGTCCCAATCTTCATGAAGGTCGAGAGGTAGTCACGTGGGGCCAGAAGGACCCACACAGGCAGGACCGAGGCCACGAAACCGTAGACTACGAGGGCCAGGGTGAGCTGGTTCGGGGTGAACGTCCACGCCGCGGCGTAAGCTGAGCTCTCGGAGATCCAACCTCCCCCGATGATGGCAAGTATCAGGAGGCCGACGCCGATTAGCGAGACCTCCAGAACCCGCCCAGGACGCAGGAATCGCAGATAGACGCCCATCAGCAGGGCTATCGGGATGGTCATTGCAAGCGAGAAAGCGCCCCACGGGGACGCCGCGAGCGCATTGACCACAACCAGGGCGAGGACGGCGAGCAGGATCACCATGATCGAGAGCACCGCGATCAGGGCCGCGACCCCACCTACGGGCCCGATCTCCTCCCTTGCCATCTGGCCCAGGCTCTTGCCGTCTCTTCGCATAGAGAAGAAAAGGGTCGTCATATCCTGCACCGCACCGGCCAGGATGACGCCGACGATGATCCAGATGGTCCCAGGCAAGAAACCCATCTGGGCCGCCAACACGGGACCGACGAGCGGTCCGGCCCCGGCTATGGCCGCGAAGTGGTGCCCGAAGAGCACCCTCCTGTCCATGGGCTCGAAGTCCCGTCCGTTGTTGAGCCTCTCCGCAGGAGTAGCCCTTGAGTCGTCCGCTCCCAGCACCCTGTCCCGGATGAAGCGCGAGTAGAACCTGTAGGCGATGGCGTAAGACGCCAGTGCCGCAAATAGCAGCCACCCGGCGTTGATCGTCTCCCCTCGCGCGAGGGCCAGCATACCCCAGCAGAGTGCCCCGACAAGGGCGATGACGATCCAGATCCCATACCGGCGAAGACTATTATTCATGATTCCTCCCGACCTTCCCGACGCATATGCATCGCATCATAGCGGAAAACCATATCGAATGCGGAGGCCCACAGTCCGAGCAGCGAACACGCTACTTGTTGCACCTTGACCGCGTCTCGGACGCTACGGACGCGAGGAGAGGAGGCGCGGCGCCGTCAGGCAAACCGCGAACACCAGGACAGCGCAGATGATCGTAGGGTAGAGGAGAACAGCGAATGGAGTGGCCTCCGTGGCCCGTCCGAATACCGTCTTCAGGGCGTCGTTCATGTAGGCGAAGGGGACGAAGTCCCGCAGGAGGGCGAGAACGCCGTCAGGGTCTTGGTTGCGGAAGAACCCGGAGATGTAGATCAAGGGAAAGAGGATCGCCGTCGCGTACAACAACACGTCCGCAGGCGAAGATGTGAAGTTCGCTATAAACACCCCGATACTGTTCGCTGCGACGAGCGTCGCGAATACGGAGAAGGTGGTCGCAAGCACCCACGCGGGCGGTGCGGGGTTGAGGACGTAGACGATCAGGAGCGCGGGCGAGAGCTGGATGAAGTCCAGTACCGCGTTCACGGCCAGTATCTGGAAGACCAGTTTTCGCGGTGACAGAGGGGTGAGGGCCACGCGCGCCAGGATGCCGTCGTTCAGGTCGCTTGTGAGGGTCTCTCCGGCGCCGAACGTGCCGGCCATTATCGCCACGATACCTATGACGGCCGCGGCGTACTGCCCCGGCATTCCGCTCGCCGCAACAGGGACGATCAGGGCGAGCGGATAGAGGAACTTCAGGCCGAGGGCGAACCTCCTCCCGAAGAACAGCGCGACGTCCTTCTTCCAATAGGCGTCAGGGAGATCAAATCTCATCCCTGAGCGCCTCCCCGGTAAGCTTTACGAATACGTCCTCGAGGTTAGGCCTCTGTACTGAAAGGTTCACGATGTCCCCCCCCGAACGGACGATACCTCCCACGACGTCGGCGACTATCCCTGGACGTTCCTCGCAGTGGAAGATAAGATCCCTTCCTTTCGGAACGACCCGCTCTACACCACCTATCTGAGCTATGGAGCCGTACTCCACGGGATTGCGCAGCGTCGCCACGATGCGCCTGACACCTTCGACGCGGGAGATGAGATCTTCCGGCGTTCCCTCGGCGACGACCTCTCCTCGGTGCAGAAAGGCCGCCTTGTCGCACAGAGCCTCGACCTCATCGACCTGGTTGCTCGCCAGCAGGACCGCTACACCCGAGCCGGCGAGGTCCCTGATCCTGCTCTGGTAGGCGAGCTGCGAGGTATAGTCGAGTCCGAGCGAAGGCTCGTCCAGCAGCAGCACCTCCGGCCCGTGCGCCAACGCCTCGATCAGGGCGAGCTTCTTGCCCATCCCGTATGAATAGGTCTTGACCCTGTCATCCGCATACTCCGCCAGGTCGAAATAATCGAAGAGCTCCGCGAGCGCGCCCTCGGCTTTGGCCTCCTCCATCCCGTAGGCGCGGGCGAAGAAGTACGCGTTCGCCCGGCCCGTGAGATCGCCGTAGTGCGTCGGACGGTCCACCATAAGACCCACGCGGGCCCGGACCTTCCGCTTCTCTCTCAGGCCGTCTACCCCGCCTACAAAGAAGCTGCCCGAGTCAGGAGCGATGGCAGTCGACAGAACCCTCATGAGGGTGCTCTTGCCCGAGCCGTTCGGTCCCATGAGACCGAAGACCTCACCGCGCTCCACGCGCAAACTTACCTCAGAGACCCCACGTCCGCTGCTCTTGTAGAGGCGGCTTATGTTCCTCGCCTCGAGGGCCGGTAGGGCATTCTCTGTTTCGGATCTCATGGCACGAGAATTGTATCGCCCTCCCCGCAGGCTAGTTGTCAGACGCATCACCCCGTGTTTGTGCCGTCGTGGAGTATGGTAAGTACGGACGACTCGCACACAGGAGGACAAATGGCCGACGATACGACGGTAGCGGTTCTGGGGACCGGGATCATGGGCGCCGCGATGGCGCGTAATCTCCTCGCTGCTGGCATAAAGGTTCGGGCGTGGAACCGCTCACGCGAGAAGGCGGAGCCTCTGGAGAAGGGTGGCGCGGAAGTAGTCGATGATCCCAGGGACGCCGCAAGAGGCGCGGACTTCGTCCTGACCATGCTCGCTGACGCGGACGCCGTAGAGGAAGCGGTCGGAGGAGATGTGCTCGCTGCGCTGGCCGAAGGCGGAGTGTGGTTGCAGATGAGCACGGTGGGGGAGGGTGGCAACGAGCGTCTCCTCAGGCTGGCGGCGGACAGTGGCGTCGCCTACGTGGACGCGCCGGTCCTAGGAACAAAGCAGCCCGCGGAACAGGGCCAACTCATAGTGCTTGCTTCGGGGCCCGAGGAGGTCAGGGAGCGGAGCGAGGTGATCTTCAGTGCCGTAGGAAGCAAGACCGTGTGGCTAGGCGAGGCTGGTGAAGGAAGCCGTCTCAAGCTCGTGATCAACAACTGGATCGTGGGTCTACTCGGTGTGCTCGCTGAGACCGTGGCCTTCGCACAGGCTATCGGCGTTGACCCCGCGAATTTCCTCGAGACCATCGAGGGCGGACCGCTCGGGCTACCGTACGCCCAGCTGAAAGGCAGCATGATGGTCGAAGAAGACTTCCCAACCAGCTTCTCGGCCAACCTCGCCCGCAAGGACGCGGCCCTCGTCCTTAACGCCGCAGAAGCCCACGACCTGCGAATGCAGATCGCCGAGTCCGTAATGGCCCGCTTCGATGAGGCCATACAGGCAGGATACGGCGAAGAAGACATGGCGGCCGTCTACAGGACCGCAAGGCCAGACTTGAGCTGACAGAGCCAGAAGCGTGGGAATATAATCCCTTTGCAAGCTCAGAGGAGAATGTGCATGCCTGAGACTAGAGAGATCACCTGGGACCCCGAGGCCGACCGCAGGATAAAGCGCAGCCCATTCCTTATGCGCCGTTTTATCCGCAAGCGCATCGAGGACAGGGTAGCTTCGAGGGGCCGTACCCACGTCACCGAAGCCGACGTAGACGAGAGCGCCAGCATGTACCGCCAGTATCGATTCAAATGAACGTACGTGTAGGGGCGGGTTTCAAACCCGCCCCTACAAGAACCGCTCCAAACAAATATCCGGGCCGGAGAGCCGCTCTTTTGGCGAACGACCACCGACCCGGTCCGCGGACCTGTAGGGGCCCGCAGATGGTTGTTGACTAGCTAGTCCACTGGACCCTTTCCTCCTAGTCGAGGTGCAACAACCAAGGCCATGGTACCATCTCTGACGAGCCCCGCGCTACAACTTTCGGACCATTTCGCGCACCCCATACGAAAGCACCACCACATACCTTTGGGACCGCGACTCCTTTCGTATTGGTTAGCCCAGGAGGGTTGTACGACTTCGCGCCTCGGACCCTATCGGTATTCACAGAAGAAACCTGACACCTGATGCCTGAAGCCGCAGTTTGCTTGTAGGGGCGGGTTTCAATCCCGCCCCTACTCAAAGCCGGCCGGCCTCGATTATGCGTCCGAGGAACTGGCGGGTGCGGGGGTGTTCGGGGGCGGTGAAGATCCTCTCGGGCTTACCCTGTTCGAGGATTCGACCGGCTTCGAGAAAGCAGACGCGGTCTGCTATGTCGCGGGCGAAGCCCATCTCGTGGGTCGCTATGAGCATGGTCATCCCTTCACGGGCGAGTTCCTTGATGACGGCGAGGACATCGACGACCAGTTCGGGGTCGAGGGCGCTGGTGACCTCGTCTAGGAGCATGAGGTGGGGGCGCATCGCGAGCGCCCTTACGATGGCGACCCGCTGCTGCTGGCCGCCGGAGAGCCTGTCGGGGTACTCGTTCTGCTTGTCCAGGAGCCCGAAACGCTCCAGGAGCGCGCGGGCGTTCTTCTCGGCCTCGGCGCGGTCCGTCTTTAGGACCTCGCGTGGGGCGAGGGTGATGTTGCGCAAGACCGTCATGTGTGGAAAGAGGTTGAAGGACTGGTAGACGATGCCTAAGCCGCGCCGGATACGGTTCGTGTCGACGCCAGGGGCGGTGATCTCCTCCCCGTCTACGACGACCCGGCCAGAGTCTATCGGCTCGACCAGGTTGACGCACCTGAGCAGCGTGGACTTGCCCGAGCCCGACGCGCCGATCAGGCATACCACCTCGTGCGGGGCGACCGTCAGGTCTATGCCTTTCAGAACCTCGTTCTCCCCGAAGGATTTGTAGAGGTCTTCCAGGATGAGGGCGGGACGCTCGTTCATGCCAGGGCTCCCGCCTCTCGGCGGCGTTTGTCGCGGGCGATCAGACGGTCCGTAAAGCGGGCGAGGGGGATGGTGATCAGGACGAAGAGAAAGGCAGCGACCACGTAGCTCGAGTAGTTGAACTCCGAGGCGCCGTAGATCTGGGCCGCCCGCGCCGCCTCGATAGAGCCGAGCACCGAGACGAGCGCCGTGTCCTTCTGCAACCCTATAAAGTCGTTCAGGAGAGGCGGAATCACCCGCCTGATCGCCTGCGGCAGGACCACGAACCTCAAGGATTGCCAGCGCGTGAGACCCAGAGAACGGGCCGCCGCGTTCTGGCTCTCGTGTACGGACTCGATACCGGCCCGGTAGACCTCGGCGACGTAGGCCGAGTAGACGAGGACGAGTGAGATCACACCGTAGGCCACGTCGGGGAGGTAGGAGATAAAACCGAGGTCGAGACCGGGCACGCCGAACCCGATCATGTACAGGACCAGGATCAAGGGCACACCCCTGAAGAGGTCCGTGTACGCCACGGCGACCAGCCTGAAAGGGAAGAACACGGGCCCCGGTATCCCCCTGACCACCGCTATAACGAGGGCCAGGATCAGGATAAAGACTTCGGAGACCATGAAGATCTGCACGTTGAGCAAGAAAGCTCCGAGGACCGAAGGCTGGCCTTCGGAGCCGACGAGCGATTGCCAGAGGTGCTGCGGGTTGAAAAACCGCTCGGCCACGACTCCGCTCCCCGGAGCAAGCACCACGACTACCGCGATGATGGCGAAGAACAGCACGGTGCTCGCGCTAGAGACGAGCACCCCCCTGTTCCCCAGGGCCCGCGAGCCCCGGCCCGGGTCCCGCGGCGCGGACGGTCCTGGGGCGGGACCTCCCTGCGCCACGCTACTTCTTCAGGGTTGGAACGTCCAGGTACTGCTGCAGGTGCTTCTTCTGGAGCTTCTTTAGGGTCCCATCGTCCTTCATCTCGCCGAGGACCTCGTTTACGCAGCCGACTAGCTGGTTGCCCTGCTCGAAGAGCATCCCGAATTGTTCGTTGCGCGGGTACTTCCCGATCACGGTCGAGCCATCTATCTCGAAATCGCGCAGGTAGACCGTGGTCACCAGATCGGTGACGAAGACGTCGATCTGGCCGCTCTCCAGGGCTGACTTCGCGTCGTTGGTGGAGTCGTAGACCTTGGGATCCTCGGTTGGCTTTACCGTCTCGTTGACGAAATCTAGCGCCGTAGTGCCGACCTGGGCCCCTATAGTAAAGTCCTTGAGGTCGGAGAGACTCTTCGCGTCGGCAGCCGGCGAGTCCTTCATCACGAGCACGCCCTGGGCGTTGTCGAAGTAGCCGTCCGAGAAGTCGACGGCCGTCTCGCGTTTTTTGGTAATGGTGATCTCGTTGATGTCGAAGTCGAAGTCTTTGGCGCCAGGGGCGTAGGACTTGTTGAAAGGCTCGACGGTCCACTTTATCGGGAGGTCCATGCGCTCTGCGATCTCACTCGCTACATCGCCCTCGTACCCCGAGTAGTCTTTGGGGCTTCCTGTGAACCACGGCGGGTAGGCCGGCTTGTCCGTGGCGACCGTAAGCTGGCCCTTCTCGAAGAGCGGCGGGTTGGCCAGTTCGCACTTATCCGTGGGACCAGACTCCGCCGAGGGTCCGCCGCAGCCTACGAGCAGCAGAACCACAAAGAGAAGCCCGATCAGGATAACTCGCTCTCTCACGCGCCTCTCCGATCTACTCTCCGCACGAAGACTGATGGCCGGCTCGAAGGGGCCCTGACCATCATATACCCCGCAGGAAGTATAGAAGCGCCGGGGGAGCGTTGCAATCGACCACTTGCCATCCGTCGGAGATCTTCGCCGTACGAATGCTGGTATTCTGGTTGCGCAGGGACCGTTCGGGGAACACTCTAGAGAACCTGGTCGAAGGAGGAGAGTGAGAGATGAGCGAGTCAGGGCAGCGCAATGAAAGCCCGCTACTGAGCGATCGCGGGACCACGATCATAAGCGGCACTGTAGTCTCCACCATAGCCGGCATGGCGGCGCAGGAGGTGGAGGGCGTCCACATGGGCGGGGGAGCCTCGAGAACCGCCGGCGGAGTACTGGGGAGCCTTACGGGTTCGGAGAGCAGGACCAGCGGCATCTCCGTCGAGGTCGGAAGGACAGAGACAGCCATAGACCTCAAGATGGGGATCGAATACAACAAGAACATCCTCCAGACCGTCGAGGAGGTGCGGCGCAGGATCACGGACCGCGTCCAGAGCATGACGGGCCTAAGGATCAAGGAGCTCAACGCCACGATAACGGACATCACCTTCCCCGAGAAGGAAGTGCGTCGCCGCATCGGGCCGCGGAGCGAAACGACGGAGCACGACACCTCCGCGGACGAGACCGCAATCGCCCCCGCGTCGCCGGCCACGCCGGACAGCGAGCCGGGTGCCAGCGAGCGCGATACCATGCGGGTAGAGACCCGCAGCCAACCCGAGAGCGAGACCACCCCAGAGACAGACGCAGGTGCGGAGGATCGTCCAGAAGAGTCCGTAGAGCCGCGTTCTGGCGACGCGAGAACAGAGGAACAGTCGACGGGCGAGACGTCTGGGGAGGCCCAGACGCGCGCAGAGAACGAAACATCCGAGCCGCCGGAAACGAAGGCCGAGGCCAGGAGAAGGCACCGCGCGGAGGAGCGAGCGAGGAGGCGCACCGAAGACAGCTAGGAACGTCGCAATTAGTGGGATCGAAGCGAATCTATTGGAGGGCGAGCAGAATGGATCAGACAACTTACTCACCGCGGATAACCCGGCTCTCCTGGGGCCGCCTGGAGACCGAGAGTGGTGTCTTCAAGGACGTAAGGCTCTACCCCGGAGGCGTGGAAGAGTGGGACTGGAACGAGACGGGTACAAGCCACGATCCCGGCATACAGCCGGCCGATGTAGAGAGGCTGCTGGAACGCGGCTCGACGGTCGTGATCCTCTCTAGAGGATTCCACGAACGTCTCGGAGTCGCGCCCGAGACCCTCAAGATGCTGGAAGAAAGGGAGATCCCCGCGCACATAGTACAGACCGAAGATGCCGCCCGCCTCTACGAAGAGTTGCGGGAGTCTGAGAAAGTAGGAGCACTCATCCACTCGACCTGCTGACTGTGCCGAACGGTCACCCCGAAGGGCGGTACGACGAGGTAAAGAGGAGTTGTTCGTCGCGATAGACGGTAGGGCGAACCCGACGCAAGGCTCGTGCCTCTCATCCCGACCCGGCTTTGCGCTCACGATAAGTGCGCATCTTGTGTCTCGCTCCGCAAACCTGCATGTTGCACCAGCGTCCCATGCCGTTCTTGGAGGCGTCGTAGAAGACCCAGCGACACCCCTCGTTGCGGCAGGCCTTCAGGCGTTCCCACCTGCCCTCCGCCTCCGCGCGGACAGTCTCTGCTAGCAGGCGGGCCACCACGCGCTCGGCCGGATCATCCTCGGTTGCTGGCTCCAGGACGGGGCGCCCATCCGCTCCGAAGCACACCACCAAGGCCGAAGAGGATACCAGGCTGTTCAAGCCCTCAGCATCCGGCCGAGGTTCGGCCGCGCCATTGTGGGCCAAGAGCAGCCCCCGCAAAGCTTCCCGGAACGAGACCAAACCCTGCCTCTCCGCTTCTCCGACGCTCTCACCCTTCTCTAACAGCCCGCACTCGGTGAGCCTCCGAGTGGCCTCTTCAGCGTCTCCCAGCAGGTCGCCCCCCTGGAAGTAGTTCCTAGTGTTCACGAAATCCTGCACCAGGGCCAACCTCCCCGGCGCGGGCTTCGGATTGTTCCAGCCCACCACTCGCCACCCTCTTTTCTCCATCCTTCTATCTTACCGTCAAACATGTTTAAAGGTAACATGTTACCGATATACTGTTTAAACAGTAACAACATCCGAAACATGACGAGAGGAGGTACACTCGAAGAGCGGGAGAAACGCTGCGCGACGATGTGGAGGAAGTTACCCTTCGCAAGGAACCGTCCTAGTCGGGGAGCAGGCCCGTTGCGGCAACCAGCGCCCTCAGGTCCGGCACCTCGAAGTCGGGCTCGGCGTCCGCCGGAGGCGTCGCCCCGAAACCCTCCTTGTCCGCCCGCCGGTTGACCCAGACTGTGTCGAGCCCCATCTCTTTTGCGGGGACGTGATCGTGAAAGAGGCTCTGGGCGACGTGCAGGATCTTCCCGCGCTCTAATCCCATGCGCCTGAGGGCTACCTCGAAGGTATTGAGGGAAGGTTTGTAGGTTCCGGCCTGCTCCGCGGTGACGATCCAGTCGAACTCTACCTCCAAGTGGCAGGCCGAGAGGGCAAAGAGGCCGTCGTCGGCGTTGGTGATGACCGCAAGCTTGTACCTCCTCTTGAGCGCCCGCAGGGCCTCGACCGCGTCCGGGAAGGGCTCCCAATACCTCAGAGAATCAGCCAGGGCACCCACCTCGGAGGGTTCGGGCTCAAAGCCGTACTCCTCGCCGAACTTTGACACGGTGTCGCCGAGCACCTTCCTGTACTTCACGTAGGCGTCCACCTCGGAGGCCGACTGTAGACCGCTCTCCGTACGGGCCTGGAGCGCGAGGATCTCCTCGTCGGTGGCCTTGACGTCGTGCCTCTCGAGTACCGGCCTTATCCCTGAGATCAAACCACGCTCCCAGTCGATGAGCGTGCCGTAGCAGTCGAAGCTCATTACCTCGTACTCGTCGAAGTCGATCAAAGCTGTGCTCCCTTCCCTCGACAACGTTCGCCAAGCCCTCCCGTAGAGCAGCGGCCCGACGTCGGTTCGAAGTATATTTACCGGTCAGTGTAATAACACCAAGTCCGGAAGGCAGGCACCCAAGACTGCCAGAGGGGAAGAGACCCGCCGCAAGTTACTCGATTCGGCGGACGTGCTGTTCTATGAGGAGGGATCCTGGCCACCTGGGTCGAGGCGTTGGATCTTCGCGAGTCTCAGCCGGCAGATGCATGACTCCTGGTTCGGGTATATGATACCTAAGTTGCGTTAGCCAGTAGAAGTAGGGTAAGAGATGCGAGTCGTCGAAGCATCTGCTGTTGTGCCGTTAAGCCCAGAGGAGGCGTGGGACTTGCTCATCGGCGACCAGATGCACCGGCTCGTCGAGATGCCGGAGATCTCGGTGGTCGCCGTCGAAGACTTTCAGGTGCGGCCCGACGGAACGGCCCGTTACGTCGTGGCCAACAAGGCGGGCCCATCCAAGACCTGGCATACGGCCGACTTCACGGTCTACGAGCGTCCGCACCGGTCGGTCAACCGGG
Organism: uncultured Rubrobacteraceae bacterium; assembly: GCA_963811295.1. Lineage (GTDB taxonomy): Bacteria > Actinomycetota > Rubrobacteria > Rubrobacterales > Rubrobacteraceae > Rubrobacter_D. The sequence goes on from CAWEQZ010000026.1 coordinate 39,317, forward strand.
TCCTGGACAGCCCCTTCGGCGGCACTTTCTACGGCACCTACGAACCCGCAGGCGGGGGTACACGGGTGCACTGGCGCTGGGAGGTCGAAGCCGAGAACACGCTTACAGGACTGCTGCTGCCTCTAGTGCACCCGCTCCTCGCACGCTCCATGCAGCAAGACCTGGATGCCCTCGCAAAGAGGTTCGGTCCCCAAGAAGCTCAAGAGCGCCGGCCGACAACTTCCCTGGCGGGTCCAGGCATTATCGTTCTGGTAGCTGTATCCATCTTTGTGATCTACCTGCTGCGACGGCGGAGCAGAACACGCGGAAGGTAACCTCTCGATGACTTCGAGAGAGTGAACTCTTGGGAAGCCCTGTACATCGGACGACCGGTTTCCTGGCAATATTCCTAGAGCGTTGCGTAGCGTCCTTCCAGCGAAGAGAAAACCCATTCCCGTCGAGGCCCCCGGCATCGTATCCCATTTCGGACAGCCGGGCTCAACATTGGACGTTGCCGGTTGGGAATGGGGGGTGTCCCCGTAGACTCCTGATACGGTCTTTTGGCCGGTCCGACGTATCCGGGAAGGGAGAAGTACCGATGGGCAAGAGGGAGTCTTACGAGTCGGGGACGTTCTGCTGGGTGGATCTTGCGACCACGGACGCTGAGGGCGCGAAGGCCTTCTACGGTGATCTGTTTGGCTGGGAGTTCAGGGACGATGAGATCCCTGGCGGAATCTACACGATGCCCCACGGCGACGCAGTGGGTGCCATCTACCAGCAGGACGAGCACCCACCGCACTGGAACAATTACGTCACGGTCACGAGCGCCGAAGAGACCGTCGCAAGAGCGAAGCGACTGGGCGCCAGGGTACTCGAGGAGCCGTTCGACATAGGTGGATTCGGCCGCGTGGCCGTGCTCGCCGACCCCGCCGGCGCGATGCTCTGCGTCTGGGAGGCGCGGTCGCACATCGGAGCGGGAAGGGTAAACGACGTTGGCTGTATGGGCTGGAACGAGCTCCAGACCCGCGACTCCGAGGCGGCGGGAGAGTTCTATGGCGGGCTCTTTGGTTGGGAGACCGAACCGATCGATGACGATGGAAGCGTCGTCTACACAACGATCAAGAACGCGGGCAACCAGAACGGCGGTTTCATGCCGATGGCGGAGCAGCACGGCGACGCACCTTCTTTCTGGCTCCCTTACTTTACGGTGCTTTCGCGCGACGCAGCCATGGAGAAGGCACGCGAGCTGGGCGGTGTCGTGCTGGCCGGGCCCCTGGATCTCCCTTCTGGCAAGATCGCCGTTCTCGGCGATCCCCAGGGCGCCGCGTTCGCCATCTTCGAGGGCGAGACCGACGATTAGAGGCGCGCAGTAGTACGGGCGCTGCGCCGTGCGCTGAAACGTACCAGCAGCAACAGGCGCAGGCGTATAATGCGGCCGTGATCGTGGACAGCGCCATCTACGTGGACGGCCACCGTACCGCCGAGCCGGTCACCCTCGAGGAGACCTATGAGGCCGTCCGGAACCGGCGCGGTGTGGCATGGATCGGCCTCTACAAGCCCACGGAAGAGGAATTCTCATCCGTGGCCGGGGAGTTCGGCCTGCACGGGCTGGCGGTCGAGGATGCGACGGATGCCCACCAGAGGCCCAAGCTGGAGCGCTACGGAGAGACGCTCTTCGTCGTGCTCAAGCCGGCCCGTTATCTGGACGAAGAGGAGAGGGTCGAGTTCGGCGAAGTCCACCTATTTGTAGGAGAGGATTTCGTAGTGAGCGTGCGCCACGGCGAGACGCCGGACCTGAGAGAAGTGCGCAAGCAACTGGAGGCCGATCCCGAGCACCTGCGCCGTGGACCAGAGGCGATCTTGCACGCCATAATGGACCGTGTCGTAGACGACTACGGACCCGTAGTCGACGGCCTCGAGAACGATATCGAGGAGATAGAGGCCGAGGTCTTCGGGGGCAATCCCAGCGTGTCGCGCAGGATCTACGAGCTCTCGCGCGAGGTGATCGAGTTCCAGAGGGCAACAGAACCGCTCAGCGGTGTGCTCGGGGACATGATGCGGGACGAGGCCATAGACGTCGATCCGGAGGTACGGAGGCATCTACGCGACGTCCGTGACCATGTCCTGCAGGTTACGGAACGGCTCGCCGGGTTCCGCGAGTTGCTGCAGAGCATCCTCAGCGTTAACCTCACCCTGGCGAGCCTGGCCCAGAACGAGCAGGTAAAGAAGATCTCCGCCTGGGCCGCCATACTGTTCGCGCCCACGGTTGTAGGGACGATCTACGGGATGAACTTCGACTACATGCCCGAGTTGGGCTGGCCGCTCGGCTACCCCTTGGCCCTGTTGCTCATGGCATTCATCTCCCTCATGCTCTACCTCATCTTCAAACGTCGCGGCTGGATGTAGTCCAACTTCCAAAATAGCTCATCTGGGGGATGCATCATCTACTCTTGCAGGTTAGGCCGCCTCCGCTGTGTGGACCGGCCGGGAGAAACTAGACTAGCAAATGTGGGATGGGAGACGATTATGGAAACGGTGATCCAGGGTTCGACGCTGCAGACCTTGCGGGCCGGCCTGCGCGGCACGGCCCACGCGCCTGGAGAGGAAGGTTACGAGGAGGCGAGCCGGGCGTGGAACCTGGCCGCCCTTCAGCAGCCCGCGCCGAAGATGCCGGCCGCGGTCGACGTGACCACGCCGTAGAACGTATACGTGCCCATCAGCGCCCACTCCGAGATGTTGAGGGACCTCTCGCCCGAGGCTATCCAAACGCTTGTAGAGGTAGCCGGCGCTGGTTCTGGCTCGCCCCTGATCCTGCTGGAGCTCAGGCAGCTCGGCGGCGCCCTGGCGCGCACCGCCGACCACTTGAGCACCATGGGCAAGGGCGACTCCAAATACATCATGAACGGGATCGGGCCGGCCTTCACGCCGGAGATGGCGGAAGGGGTCGTGGCTTACCTCGCCCGCGTGACCGAAGCGACGCGTCCCTTCCAGACCGGCGACACCTACGTCAACTTTATGGAGCTCGACGCGAGCGCCGAGAAGGTGAAGGCCGCTTACGCGCCAGAGGACTTCGAGCGCCTCGTCGCCCTCAAAGACCGCTACGATCCACACAACGTCTTCCGCTTCAATCGCAACATCGCTCCCTCCAAAGCGGGTTGAGCCTTCCTCAACCCGCGCTTGTCAGCTTGTCAGCACGGCGGCTTTGCCGCCTCGTCAGTCAAGGCTTGGACAGCGCAAGCTGACTTGCTGACTTGCTCGCCGTGCATAAGGGTTCAACCCTTATGCACGGCGCTGTAGACCATGGGTCCTTGGCGTGAGATATTGGGAGCACTCTCTTGGGAAGGGTTTTCGGCCGAGCGAAGGAGGGCTTATGACCGCAGAAGCCAACGGTACTGGAAGTCCGCACCTGCGGCGTGAGTTACATCTGTGGGAAGCGGTTGGCATCTCGCTGGCGCTTATGGCGCCTTCGATGGCGGCCAACATCAATCCGCAGGGGACCGCCGACACCGGCGTCGGACGTGCCGTGCCGCTAGCGTTCGCACTGGCGACCATCGGAGTTCTGCTTATCGCCTGGACCTTCGTCCGGCTAACCCAGCGCTTCAACCACGCAGGCAGCGTTTACGGCTTCGTAGGGGCGACGCTCGGTCCCAGGGCCGGCGTCATCTCGGGGTGGGCGCTGATGGGCACGTATACGTTCTACGGCGTGGTCACGTCGACCGCGGCCGGCATCTTCGGCGCGGACTTCCTCGACGCCCTCGGCATCTGGACGAATCAGCCGGGCTGGGCGCCGTTCGTAGTCGGCGCCATAGCCCTCGCTGGCGTGTGGGCGCTCGCGGCCTCCAACATTCGTGGGGGCACGAGGGTGCTCCTGGTAATCGAGGCTACGACGGTCGCGCTCATCCTCATCGTCAGCGTCGTTATCCTGATCCGGCTCGCGACAGGCACGGCCCCGAACGGCAATACCATAGACTTCTCTGTGTTCTCGGTGCCCGGTGGTACGGGCACGTCGGCGTTGTTCCTCGGCGTGGTGTTCGGGTTCCTCTCCTTCGCCGGGTTCGAGGCTGCCGCGACGCTGGGTGAGGAGGCGCAGGAGCCCCGCCGCAACATACCGCGTGCAATCCTGGGCGTCGCCATCTTCGGTGGCCTGTACTACGTCTTCGTCACCGCCATCGAGGTGATGGGCTTCGGAACGGACAAGCAGGGCGTCGCGGATTTTATCGCATCCGGGTCGCTGCTCGGAGACCTCGGCAGCCAGTTCGTAGCCGGGTGGGTCGGCGAGCTCATCACCATCGGCGCCGCGATCAGCGCCTTCGGCTGCGCGTTGGCCTGCATAGTGGGAGCTGCGCGGCTGCTGTACGCGCTCTCGCGCGACGAGGTCGGCCCTGCTTCGCTCGCCGCCGTCTCTTCGAGGAGCGGCGTCCCTGCGAGGTCTACTGCAGCGGTCGTTATCGCCGGGTACGTCATCACCATCCTCGCCTGGTTCGCGTTCGGCGTGGCGCCTTTCGACCTGTTCGTGGCTTCGGGAACTATCGGCACCCTGATCCTGCTTCTCGTGTACGCGCTCGCGACCATCGGGGCCGCGAAGTTACTCTTCCTCTCGGGCGAGCGGCAGGTCGCCGCGTGGGAGGTCGTCGTGCCTTTCCTGGCGCTCGTCGTCATCGGCTATACGCTCCTCCGCAACGTCTACCCTTATCCGCCAGGTGCGGCGAAGTGGTATCCGATCATCGCCACACTGTGGGTCATCGTCGGAGTCCTCCTTACGTTCGTCCGCTACGCCGCGACGCAGCGGGCAGGCGAGCGGCTGATGGCCGAGGAGGGCCTCGCCGCAGAGACCGGCTCCCGGCCGGAAGGTTAGGAGTTAGCACGCTCAGGCTTTTGGCCTTCGCTTGTCAGCTTGTTGGTGTCGATGCTCTGGAACATGTAGCTCCGGCATGAGATATTGAGGAAAGGGAGAGGTGCTCAGCGAACTTGGAGGGTGCGATGCAAGCCGAGCGTGAGGCGCAGGAGACCATGGCACGGCCGTTGCCTGACGATACTTTGTGGGTCCGGTTCGCGTTCGTGGACCACGCGGGCATTCCCAAGTGCAAGGCAGTCCACAGGGAAGGGTTCGAAGGGAGGGCTAGGGCCGGGGTGGGGCTCGCCAAAGGGGTTCTGGCGCTAGATCCGAGCGGGGCGCTACACCCGGAGTCGGGTTTGAGCCCGGTTGGGGAGTGTCGCCTGATCCCCGACATCTCGACGCTCACTCCCCTGCCCTTCGCGCGCGGACAGGCGATGGTCTCCTGCGACATGACGGAGCCCGACGCGAGCACGCCCTGGGAGGGCTGCCCGCGCAGCGCACTCAAGCGGGTGCTGGGGCGGCTCTCGGAGCGAGGATACACGTCGCTCGCCTCTTACGAGGTCGAGTTCTACGTCTGGGATGCGGATGGTCCGCTGGACAGGACGCCGTACGCGGGGAGCTACGCGCTGACCCCGGCGGCTGACTTCGTCGCGGAGCTGGCACAGACGTTGGTGGAGATGGGCATAAGGCCCGAGCAGTGCCACGCCGAAGTAGGGCAGGGGAACCTGGAGCTCTCCGTAGGGGAGGAGGAGGCCCTGAGGGCTGCGGACAAGCGCGTGATGGTGCTCGAGGCGATACGGGGGGTGGCACATGAGATGGGACTGGAGACCACGATGGCCCCGAAACCATATCTGGAAGGGGCCGGCAACGGCCACCACTTGCACTTTAGCCTCTACGAAGGCGGTGCTCCTGTGCTCTTCGACGCCTCGGGAGCCTTGAGCGGTCCCGGCTCGGGCTTCGTGGCCGGGATACTGGAGCATCTGCCCTCCGTCATGGCGTTCACCGCGCCGTCACCCAACTCCTACCAGCGGCTCGCCCCCGGCATGTGGGCCTCGGCTTACGCCGCCTACGGCCTGGATAACAGGGAGGCGGCCGTGCGGCTCGCCTCGCCCGTAGCCGGCAGGGAATCGGCGACCGCCAACGTCGAGCTCAAGCCGGTCGACGTTACGTCGAATCCCTACCTGGCCCTCGCCGCGGTCCTGGCCGCCGGGATGGACGGTATAGATCGCGGCCTCGACCCCGGGGAGCCGACGATGGTGGACCCTGCCACGCTCAGCGAAGAGGAGCGCGCCTCCCGGGGCATCCGGCCGCTCCCCGCCTCCCCGGACGAAGCCCTGGACGCATTGGAAGAAGACCACGCCCTCATAGAAGCGCTCGGAGAGCCGCTAGTGCGCACCCACGTGGCGGTAGCGCGGGCGCAGGCGGCCATGGCAAAAGAGCTCCCACCCCAGGAGGTGGCGGCCACAGCCGCGATGCTCTACTGAACGGGTATCAGGCAGCAGGAAAATACCTGATGCCTGTAGCGTCCGAGAAAGGAGGCGCAGTGTGATCGGTCCGCTGGCCGGGACGATCGGGATCTTCCCCGGTCCCCCTGACTTCGCCCTGCTTCACGAGAGGGCGATGCCGCAGAAAGACCAGTTGTGCGGCGCGTTCTGGGGGGCGCTGGCTCTCTCGGCGGCGGGCCACGCGGCCAGCCAGGAGGAGGTCGCGTTACGGGCCGGGACTACCCTGGCAGAAGGAGACCCTGCTGGTTGGCTGCCGCCCGGCGCTTCGCCCCGGACGGACTACGAGGCGACCATCCCGGTCGCTCCTGACGAGGCTTCCGCAGGAACGTCCGCGACGGGGGTCGCGAGGGGCATCGAGGAGATTTCGGGGGATGCGCTGGCCGTCGTTCCCGTGGCCGGCCCGTGGAGTGCCGGCACGGTGATCTCCCTCGTCGAGATCGCCGCCAGGGCGGCGCCGGAGTGCGTCCTGATCGCCAACCTGCGCACGGGACACCTGTGGGGCTCGCGCGCGCCAGCGAGGCTCCTGCTCGACTACCTGCTCGGCCGTCCCGTGGAGGCGCCGCCTCCGGACTGGGACTGTGGGCATTTTCTGACGATTGCGGCGGGTGTGGGCGGTACGGGCGGCGTCCTAGTCGTCCTCCGCGACACCTACCCGCAGCTAGGCTGGGACGGCTACCACCTGCAGCCGGCCACGGCGGTTGCGGCGGCGCTCGAACGGGGCGACGGTAATGAAGGCGGGGTGCTCTGCGCTCTACCGGCGCCTGCAGCCGAAGCACTCGCCGTACGGCTGGGGGAGGCGGGGTTCAGGCTGCGTCACTGGGATAACGGCACACCTGATAGGTACGATCATGCGTGGTGAAGAACTCGTTGGTTTCCTCCACTGCGACCTCTCTGGGCTGAACCGGGGACGTTCGGTCCCGGCCTCGGAGCTCGAGTCGCGCCTCGAAGGGGGCGTGGGGTGGGTCCCGGCCGACCAGGCGCTCACGCCATTCGGGCCCATCGCCGAGCCGAACCCGTGGGGCTCGACCGGGGATCTCCGTCTCTTGCCCGACAAGACCACCGAGGCAAGGGTGGATCTCTGGGAGGACGTCTCGCCGTTGCACTTCTTCCTCTGCGACGCGGCCAACATCGACGGGAGCCCGTGGGATTCCTGCCCGCGTACCTTCCTCAAAGAAGCGCGGGCCCGGCTCGAGCGAGAGACCGGGCTGCGCTTGGTCGCCTCCTTCGAGCAGGAGTTCGTGCTGCTTGGCCCGACCCTACAGACGGGACCAGGCTTCTCGTTCGAGGCCCAGCGGCTCGTCGAGCCTTTCGGGCCTCTGGTCATGGCCGCCCTCGGGCAGGCCGGCATCGAGCCAGAGGTCTTCCTCCCAGAGTACGGCGAGGGGCAATTCGAGGTTCCCTGCGCGCCCGCAGGTGGCCTCGTCGCCGCCGACCGGGCCGCAGCTACGCGAGAGGTCGTCCGCGAGGTGGCCCGCAGGCTCGGCTACAGGGCAAGCTTCGCACCGATGACCGAACCTGAGGGCATCGGCAACGGCGTCCACGTTCACATGAGCTTCGTGGACCAGGAGGGGCGTCCGGTATCCTACGACCCTGAGAGACCAGGGGGGTTGAGCGCCGCCGCCGCTGGCTTCGCGGCCGGCATCCTCGAGCATCTTCCCGCCCTCTGCGCCTTCACGGCGCCGAGCGTGATCTCCTACCTGCGCCTGGGTCCCCACCACTGGAGCGCGGGCTTCGGTTATGTGGGCGAGCGCGACAGGGAGGCCACCATCCGCATCCCACCGCTCGCGAAAGGCGATCCGGCGCGCCAGTTCAACCTCGAGTTCCGCGCCGCCGACGCGGCGGCCTGTCCGCACCTGGCGCTCGCCGTACTCGTCTTGGCCGGCCTCCGCGGGATTGAGGAAGACCTTCCGGAGCCGAACCTGATGGAGGGAGATCCCTCCGAACTCGATGAGGAAGAACGTGAGCGCCTGGGTATCCGTCCGCTTCCCGACTCGCTCGAAGCAGCCCTCGACGCGCTCGAGTCCGACGCGGTCGTCCGCTCCTGGTTCTCCAAGGACCTCCTCGACTGCTACCTGAGCGTCAAGCGGACCGAGATCTCCCTGCTCGAAGGTGCGGATCCACGAGAGGCCTGCGAACGGTACCTGCGTGTCTACTGACCTGCTGCGGGAGCTCCTTGATTCCCTGGCAGAGGAACTTCCGCAAGCCCTCGAACTGCGCGAGCGGCTGCACATGATCCCTGAGCCGAGCCATGAGGAGCACGCTACCGCCCGCCTCGTCGCGGAAGCCCTCGGAGTCCAGGACGTGGAGTCCGTCGCCCGCACGGGGCTCCTGGCGCGCGTCGGCCCGCCCGGGGAGGCTGTGGCGTTGCGGGCCGAGCTCGACGCCCTGCCCATGGAGGAGGAGACAGGCTCGACCTTCGCCGCCACCAATGGGTTCATGCACGCCTGTGGCCACGACGTCCACATGGCCGCCCTCGTAGCACTGTTTCGGGCCGCAGGGCGGATCGAAGGTTCCCTACGGAAGTCTCTCGCCGCCCTCTTCCAGCCGAGCGAGGAGGCTTACCCTTCGGGGGCGGATCTGGTCGTCAGAGAAGGTGTGTTGGAGAAGGAAACAGGCGCGGTCGTGGCGGCGCACGTCCACCCGGACGTTCAATGGGATTCGGTGAGCGTCGAGGCGGGTCCGGTAAATGCGTCCTCGGATAATCTGCGCATAACCGTCGAGGGATCCGGCGGCCACGGAGCCTATCCCCACCGCGCGCACGATCCCATACTGGCCCTCTCGCACTCGATCGTGGCATTGCAGTCGCTGGTGAGCCGCAGGCTGGATCCGACGCACGCCGCGGTCTTCAGTGTAGGTTGGATGCGTGCGGGCTCCGCTGAGAACGTCATTCCGGGTGTCGCCGAGGCTGGAGGCACGCTTCGTGCCCTAGATCCCGCCGATCGCGAACCGCTCCGAAAGATAGCACGCGAGATCGTCGAAAATACGGCAAGGGCACACGGCTGCACAGTCAGGGTGGAAGTAATAGAAGGAGAGCCAGCAACGGTCAACGACCCGGCCTTGGCCGAAGCGGCACGCTCTCTGCTCCCTGAGGCCGATCTCGAGCCGGCCCCGCCGATGAGGTCCTGTGGATCCGATGACTTCGGCTTCTACGGCCAGACGTCACGGACGCTCATGCTGTTCGTAGGGATCAAGGACAGTCCTGACACCCCAAATGTACCGCTCCATCATCCGCGGTTTTTGCCGCCAGGAGAAGCGGTCGGAGCGGTCGCCCGCGCCCAGGCCGTCGCCTTCACGGCCGCCGCGACTTCCCTTGACCAGATCCCCCTCGGGTTCGACGGCGGGTAAATGATGCTTTGAACGGAGGTGGCGAATGGAAGCTTTGGACTTCACACAGCTCCCTGTCGTAGACAACCACTGCCACGGCATAGTGCGGGACCAGGCCTTCGAGGACATTAGGGGCTGGCGACAGGCCTTCACCGAGTCTAATGATCCCGGTATGGCGCGAGATCATGTCGCAAGCACGGCTTTCTACCGGCGCCTCATCCGGACGCTCGCCGACTTCCTCGAGTGCGAGCCGGAAGAGGAAGCCGTGTTCGCAGCCAGGACCAGGAGGGACGGACGGGAGCTGACAGGCGCGTTGTTGCTCGCCGCGAACGTCGATACCCTTCTCCTGGACACGGGCTTCCCGCCTCCCGAAAAAGTGTTACCGGTGCCAGAGCTGGGAGAGGTCGGAGGCTTCCGTACGGAGCCGATGCTGAGGCTCGAGATCCTGATGGAGGGTCTTCTCGCGGAGCACGATTCTCTGGAAAACGTTAAAGAGGCGCTTGCCGCCGAGCTCGACGACGTGCGGGGCCGGGGCTACGTGGCGCTCAAGAGCATCGCCGCCTACCGGACGGGCCTCGACATTCGGGAGTGGCCCCGCGAGGAGGCCGAAGAATCGTTCCAAGAATACAGGCGGGCCGCCAGGGCGGGCCATGTACGCCTCGTCCACAAGCCGCTTCTGGACACCCTGCTACACGTGGCGTTGGTGCAGGCGGCCCGGCAAGAGCTCCCGGTCCAGTTTCACGTCGGCTATGGTGACGCGGACACCGATCTCCTGCTCGGCAACCCGCTCTACCTGCGCCCGGTGCTTCAGCGGCCAGACTATCGCGGCATGCCCGTCGTGCTGCTGCACGAATGCTACCCGTACACCAGGCAGGGCGGCTACCTGGCCGCCGTCTATCAGAACGTCTACCTCGACCTCTCCTACGGCATCCCATTGCTCGGCTACGGCGAGATGCTCTCCTTCAGCAGGCAGGCGCTCGGCGTCGCGCCGAGCTCCAAACTGATGTACAGCTCAGACGGCATAGGCGTGCCCGAGCTACATTGGATCAGCGCCATAGACGGCAGGCGCGTGATCGGCGAGGCCCTCGGAGAGCTCGTGTCTCGAGGAGAGCTAGACCTCGCCGCGGCCGAAGCCACCGGTGAGGATGTGCTGCGTACGAACGCGACACGCCTGTACGGGCTCTAGCTTGCGAGAGCCAGGGTCGGACAGAAAGGTGCGTGAACGGGCCAAAGCGGCTATCCTACCCGCCAGAGGTGTAGTCGAGACCCGTAATCGAAAGTGGAGGGCGTGCATTGTACCGACAGGCACGGCTACTTGGTGTGCTGCTGATTTTGCAGTTCCTCGCGATGGTGGGGATCGGCATCTGGTTGTTCAGCAGGTTCGACTGGAACCGGGCTCTGAAGATTACCAGCGGGTCGGGCAAGATCAACGTCCAGACCGTTGAGGGGCCGTGGTTGGAGCCACTAGTGCAGGCGCTCTTGTTCGCCTTCTACTTTCTCGGGCCCGGGATCCTGTTGCTTCTCGCCGGCCTCGGATTCGTGTTGCTCAGGCGCCGGGGATGGATGCTGGCCTCGGTCGCGCAGGCCCTGATCATGCTTTCCTGCTTGTTCTTTTACGGCGACTCGCGTCCGTGGTTCGCCTACCCCCTCATCGCCTACAGCATCCTGATGATCCTGCTCCTCAACTCCCGGAGCGTGCGGGCCGTGGTTCAACCCAGACGGGCGGTCCCGGTGGGATCCCGATCGGAGGTTGCACATGGCGAATGAGGGGAGCGTGGACGCCAGGACCGCCGAGGAGTTGCTGCGCCGCTTCGAGCCCGTGATCCGGTTCACCAAAGGCGAATGGTTCTACCCGATGGACTCCGAGCCCTACGTCGACGCCTGCAGTCTCTGGGTCGCGCGCCCCAACGAGGACGCCGTCTGCGTGGTTCCGGCCGGAGAGCTCACCCTGGAGAGACTCGCCCAGCAGCCGGAGGACACCACCGGCGCCGTACACTACCTCAAGATCCCCAACCCCAAGGAAAGCGAGAACGGGGGTCGCCGGGCGCGCCGCTCGCACACGAACCCCGACTGGCCCAAGGAGACTTTCCGGGCCGGCAGGGGCCGCCTCGCGCGCGTCGGCTACATCTCGCGGTTGGCGGATGCACTCTTCTCCCTGACGTTGCTAGCCAGGGGGAGGGTCCCCGGCGGGGACGTGGAGGGGGGCCGCGTCCTGTACGGCCGCTTCATGGAGGAGAGACAACGCTTCACGTATCACGGTAACGTGGTTCGCCAGGACGGTTGGATCGTGTTGCGGTACTGGCTCTTCTACGCTTTCAATGACTGGAGGAGCAACGTATTCGGCGCCAACGACCACGAAGCCGACTGGGAGAAGATCTTTATCTACCTCTCGGAGTCGGAGTCTGGCGAGGTGCGGCCCGAGTGGGTGGCCTACGCGGCGCACGAGGAGACCGGCGACGACCTGAGGCGCCGGTGGGACGATCCGGAGCTGGAGAAGATCGGCGAGCATCCCGTGGCGTACGTCTGCGCCGGCTCGCACGCGACCCGCTACTTCCGGGGCGAGTACCTGACTGAGCTGGCTTTTCCCCTGCCGCGCTTCCTCTCCGCGGTCCGGAGGATTGCGCGTCGCTTCTGGTACGTAACGCTGCGCCAGTATGCCGACGAGGACTACAGGGAGAAGCCCTACGAACAATTCACCATCCCCTTCGTCGATTACGGGCGCGGGGACGGGTGGTCGGTCGGGCCAGGGCAGGACAGGGAGTGGGACCCCCCGCGCCTCATGAACCCGGTGCCATCGTGGGTCTCCGGGTACCGGGGGCTGTGGGGACTGTACACCCGGGATCCCTTCGAGGGCGAGGACGCCCCTGCGGGGCCAATGTACAACCGCGACAAGACCATCAGCCGCGAGTGGTTCGACCCCGTGGGCTGGGCCGGCCTCGACAAGGTGCCGACCCGGGCGGAAGAGCTCGAGGTCATAACCGGACGCCAGGCGGAGATCGAAGAGCGCCAGGATCTCCTCCGCTCCCAACTGCGGGAGAAGAGCAGCCGGCTGAAGACGCTCGGCATGGACGCCGAGGCCACGCGTGATCAGTCCCACCTGACCAAGCTCCACGAGAACCAGACGCGGCACATCGAAGAACTATCCAAGGAAGTCGAGACGCTGCGCGAGCAACTGTCCGATGACGAAGTCCTCGCCGAGTCCCTGAAGTCTCACGCCGAAAGCCTGAGAGACGGCGAGCGTCCCCCCGCGCACGCCCACATAATGCACGCCACGCACCCCGTCTCGGAGTCGGAGACTCACGCTGGGAGGGTGGCGCAGTTGTGGGCCTCGATCAGCATCGCCCTGGTGCTCGTGACGCTCATCCTCATCATCGCCTACGAGAGATCACACCTCCTCTCCGCGCTCGTCTTCGCCATCGCCGTGTTCGCGTTCATCGAGGCGGGCTTCAGGAGGCGACTGGCCAGGTTCATAGTGAGCGTCAACGTCGCGTTGGCAATAGTAGGCGCCCTCGTACTCCTCGAACAGTACTTCTGGAGCGTCATCGTCCTCGCAGTCCTGGGCATCGGGTTCTACATCCTGTGGGAGAACTTGCGGGAGCTCGGACGGTAGCACCCGAAACCGGACGGGAGAACCGGGGCGGCCCAGAAATAGTTCAGGCGTCGAGCACGACGTCGGAGAGGGCTCCCGATGCAGATGAGGCGTAGGCCCAGCTCCACGTCGCCGATGGCGAAGGCTATGTCCTGGTCGATCTCATCTTCCAGGCACTTCTGGATGCACGTGGTGCCGCTGCGGCAGTCGTTGATCTGGCCACGTTCGGTCCCGTCAGCGCCTGTTCAATACCGTGCATTCCAAGCCGTTCTAGCACATCCGCTGGCCCCTCAGGGCAAAACCGATAACTCGGCGCGATGCGAGGTGCGTCTTCGAACAGGGAATTACACCGCGAACCTCTGTAGCCTGATTCCTTAAACGACCTCGAAGTTGGCCATCATCATGTCCTCGTGCTCTAAGTTGTGGCAGTGGAAGACGTAGCGACCCCGATACCCGTCGAAACGGACGAGCACGCGCGCCTCTTCGCCCGAGGTCAGGTCCACGGTGTCCTTCCAGCCAGCGTCTGTCGGCAAAGGCCTCCTGCCGTTGCGGGAGAGCACCTTGAAGTGGACGAGGTGAAGGTGGATCGGGTGCGCCGCCGGTGCCGCTCTCAGATGCCAGACCTCGGTGGATCCCAACTCCGGACGCGCGGCCATAAGCTCGGGATCGAACGGCTCGCCGTTAATACCCCACATCGTCCTGCCTTTGTCTGCCACCCTGGTAAAGCGAAACTCGCGCGTGCGCCCGGCGATAGATTCGGTGAGCCCGTGGAACTCTGCCATATCCGAAAGTCGCTCTGGTACGGCGCTATCGTCTTTCGCTTTGCGGGCGACACGGAAGCGCATCACGCTGGCGGTCTTGCCCTGGCCCATGCGGTTCTTTAGTGTGATCTCATCGCCAACACTGTACTTCGAGAAATCTACGACTACGTCGAAGCGCTCCGCTTGCGCGATGCGGATCGTGCCGTGCCCAATCGGCGTGCCGAGCAGCCCCCCGTCACTGCCGATCTGGACGAAAGGGGCACGGGTTGCCGGCTCCAGGGCGAGCTCGTAGCGGCGGGCGTTGGAGGCGTTGAGAATGCGAAACCGGTATTTGGTGGCCGAGACCTCCAGCACCGGCCACGGAGCGCCGTTGACCAGGATGGTGTCTCCGAGGACCCCATCCATGTAGTCGTCTTCGACGCCAGGTTTGCCCTGCAGAGTGGGGTCAAGTGAAGGATAGAGGAACGAGCCGTCTACATCGAAGGAGCGATCGCAGATCATGAGCGGGACGTCTTTCTCGCCCTTGGGAAGGGATAGGGCATCATCTTCATCATCGCGGATGATGTGGAAGCCGGACAGTCCCCGCCAGACCTGAGGACCGGTGAAGTCCATGCGGTGGTCGTGGTACCAGAGGGTCGCGGCTCGCTGCTCCAGCGGGTAGACGTAGTCCCTGGAGTGCAGAGAACCCCCCATGGCCATCGAGGCGTGCCCTTTCGTCGAATGGTGATGGTCGATCTTCTTCGGCGGGATCAAGTCGGTAGGGTAGCCGTCGCTCTCAGGAGGCGTCCTGCCGCCATGCAGGTGCGTGGAGACGGGTACGGGCAGCTCGTTGTGCTGGCGAACTATGATCTTCCTGCCGCTACGAGACTCTAATGTGGGACCGGGGAAGATCCCATCGTAGCCCCAGACCTCCGTTTGGAGGCCTGGCAGGATCTCCACCCTGCCTGCCTTTTGGGACATCTCGTAGTAGTCGGCGCCCGCGCCGGTGCGCACGGGCTCGAGCACCGGAGGCACTGGCAGCGGTACCTCGAAAGGCTCTGGCAGCTTCGCCTTGCTCGGCAACAGCGTCCCCGTCGAGACCTCGCCCGAGCACGCGGTCCCGCCGAAAGCGAGCGTTACTCCACCCGCGAGCCCTAACCTCAAGAACTCTCCACGCGATAACTTCACGAAAGGATCACCGCTTCCTCAACCCGGCTACGGCGGCCCACGCCCGCCTGGTGGTGAGAAGGCTCAGACAGAGGATCAGCAACGCGTTCACCGGGTGCAGGGCCGCCGCCGGAACAGCAGCGTTGGCCAAAGCGTACTGCACGCCGATCAAGACCAGGAGCCCGAGAGGCAGTAGCCTGAGTCCCCACGACAACCGGCCGGCGAAAGCCGTGGGGGCCATCAACAGGGGCGGCAGACCCAGGAAGTGTGCGAGGGTCAGATGCAAGGACCAGTCCGCCCCGAACGCTCCCATTCCGGCGAAGAACACCTGTAGCAGAACACAGGCGACGAAGGCCGAGGAGAGCAAGGCGTAGCCGATTCGTGCCAGCCAGACAGGGAAGGATAGTCCGATCATCGACGTTTCTTCTTTCGGGGGTGTCACGATCGCCTCGACTCGCGCCGGACCACCCGGCGTCTCTACAGTACGGACCATTGCAGACGCCTCCTTGCGGGTTGCTTACTTCTCACCTCGAAGGTACGGCTGAACCGGTTGCAGAGGCATCGGCCGAATGGCAGATCTGGGTGGTTAATCGGGGTTCATTCCTGGCCGGTTTCGGAATGGAGGCTTGTTTCTGCGGTGGATCGGAGAGCGCCAGTGTTGGCGGTGGTGCTTACAGGCTCGAAGAGAAAGCTACCGAATCAGCCCGAGCGAACGCGCCCTGTTGATGGCATCGGCGCGGTTCCTCGCGCCGAGCTTGCGGTAGATGTTGTTCGTATGACTCTTGACGGTGCCCACGGAGACGAAGAGATCCCGGGCCGCCTCGGAGTTGGTCTTGCCCGAGGCGAGTATGCTCAGCACCTCGAGCTCACGTTCGCTCAAAGGATCCTCGGGCTGCTCTTGCGCGACGAGCAGGCCTGGTGCTTCGCCGTCCTCCGCTCCCGACGAAGGCGCGGAGTCCTTGCCAGGCACCTCTTTCCCGCCTGGCTCGCTCGGGGCGTAGGCCATGACACCTTCCTCCATTCGCAGTTCCAGGAAGCCTTTGCTGGCCATCGTATCGAGCAATTTCGATGCCTCATCAACGGTGAGCGAGGTCCGCATGGCGGCCGTGGTAGGGGTGAGCCTGCCGCGCTCCTCCAGCGCGTCAAGGAGCTCTTTCTCCCTCGTGCCTGGAACGGTAGGGCGGGACTCTTCGTGCGCCGCTATGGCGCGGTTTATCTGCCTCATGAGTAGTACGGGTGCCGCCACCCCGATACCAAGGACGGCTACCCAGACTATGCCCACGTCGGCCAATCCCCTGTCTATTACGAACGCTACCGAAACAAACAGGATGAAGAGGCACCATACCCCAACTCCGATCGCCGCCAGGATCCTGATCAGCACGGCGCAGCCCCGGAAAGGTGCCGAAGTTCTCTGGACCGTACCTGAGGTAATCGTCTTCGGTTCGTCCCCGAGCCCCGTAGTTCCGATGCTCCATGCGGGATCTCTCCATCCTGTTTCCGTCCGAAACCTGGGCGCTGCTTTCGTCGCTTCTGTCGGCGACGCTCTCAGGAGTATACGCAGAGGTACGTCCCAACGATTCAAGACCCGCGAACGAAAGCCCCGGTCCCCGAGCTCGTGGGACCGGGGCTTTTCCTGAAGCCTGTAGCCTACTTCTGTTCGAAGTCCTCTCCAGGGGCGCCGCAGACGGGGCACTCCTCAGGGGGCTGGATGCCCTGCAATTCCTCGCCGCAGGTGGTGCAGACCATCGTCACGGTCATCGGCGGGTGCGGGGCCTCACCCTCTTGCGCCTCGATTTTCTCGCCCGTGTCCTTTGCGAGGTCGGCGATGGAGACTTTGCCTGTAATGACGTCCTCCATGGTGGTGCGCGCTCCTGAGAGGGAGTCCTCTACGAGGGCGAGGTCTATGTGTGTCGTGCCGCGTTCGCGGGCGAGCTTCTCGGTCATGTTGCGGGAGATATTGCGCATAAAGCCCTTGGGAGCACGCTCCAGGCGCTCTATGGCGTCGTCGGTCCAGGTGAACTCTGTGGAGCCTCCCTCGGGGACGCCGGCCTTCTGGAAGGCGCTGTGGTCGATGGGACACTTCGCGCCCGTGGTCTCCTGCACCTGCTGTTTGGCGTGGCTGACGGGGCAGCCGCCGGACTTTACTTCGGGTGCCTCGCGGCCCGTCTCCTCGCGGTACTGCTGCTCGACGTACTCGCGCGTGATCGTGGTGTAGCCCTTCTTGAGCGCGCTCTTCTCGACGCGCGCCTTGACGCGGCGTTTCTCCTGCCACTCTTCGAGGGAGTCGAGCAGGGTCGAGGCGTCGTCGGTCCAGTGGAGCTCGCGGCCGTCGTAGACCTCGGAGAGGTTCAGGTTCTCGTCCTCCGCGGTCGTTGCTATCTCGGCGTCAACGGCGTGGAAGTGCGTGGGACCCGAGCCGCAGACGGGACACTTCGCGGGTTTGCCCTTCGCAACGTAGCGGCAGACGTTGCATTCGAAGCGGTCCTGGCCCTGGGCTGCGCGCCGGATCTCGTCCTGAACCTCAGCGCTAACGCCCTCTATATCACCCTGGTCCTCACTCTTGCCGAAGCCGCCGCGACCAGCCTCGAAGATCTCCTGCTTCGCCGCAGCGTCACTCCCGTTCGCGCCGTTCTTGTGGCCGTTGGTCCCGTTGGCCTTCTCGGCGGTACGTTCGTCGAAGTCTTTGAAGAGGGAGTCTATGGGCTTGTCTTCGCCCATCGCTTCGGCCGCGCGCATCTGGTCTCCGATGGCGCGCATGGACTCCATCGCGCCGGGGGGAGGATGCTCTTTATGACCTCGTCGATGACGCCCGTGGTTATGACCGTGTAGCCCTTCTCTATGGCGTAGCGGATGATGGCGCCCGTCGCCATGCCGACGACGAAGCCGGGGATGCGGTCGAGACGCTCCAGCGCCTCCTTCGTCCACGTCATGTGCTCTTCCGCGGTGTAGAGGTCGGGGGCCTGGTACTCGTAGTTCGTTATGAGGACGTTCGTCGGCAGGTAGCGCATCATGTTCTCGGTATTGCCACCGATGTCCATCTCGTCGTCCGAGTGGTAGCCGATGCGGCCCATGACGACCATCGTCGGGTTTACTTCGTTTACGTACTTCAGCGTCTGCTCGAACGGCTTGCCAGCGAGGAGCGTCGTCTTCAGATCCACGCCTTCGTCCTCGGCGATCTTCCTGGCAATCTCCAGGTGGGCCGTGTAGATCTTGGCGAGTCCCGAGTCGATGATCTCCTCGTGCAGTTTCTCCTGCTCCTTGAACCGGAATACCTTCTGGGCCTTGGTCGAGAGCACGCCGGCTATGGAGTGGAACATCGCGTAGTGGAAGTATGGGTCGAACACAGAGATAGCCTCGACGGTTCCGCCGAACTCCCCTGCAAGCTCTATCGCCCTTTTGAGGCCGCCGAGCGACTTGGCCGAGCCGTCCACGGCGACGACAATGTGCTCGAAGGGGCTACGGTCGAGGTCTTTGACAATCAGGGTGTCAGCCTTCTGGAGTCGGCGGACGACGCGCTCGGTAACGGTGCCGAGTACCGTGTCCTTGACGGCGGCCATGCCCATCGCACCCATAACGACGAGGTCGAAATCATTCTCATTGACGTCCTCGACGATGACCTTGAAGTTCTTGCCTTCGAGCGAGCGCCTCACGAGCTCGACGTCGTACTTCTCGCACAGGGGTTCCAGGACATCTATGTAGGAGTCGGTGATGATCTCCAGGCCCTTGGTAATAAGCTGGTCATGGATCTTGCGTTGCCGCTTCATCTCGTCCTCGTCGCGGAACTCCTCGGGGAGGCCGCTCTCCATCTGGCGGAAGCGGACGTCGTGCATCTTGGCGGCGTAGGCGTGACAACCGGCGACCCTACCTCCGAACTGCCGCGCCACGTCGACGCCGATGACGCACGCCTGGTTGGAGTAGTCCGAGTTGTCTACCGGG
This sequence comes from uncultured Rubrobacteraceae bacterium, assembly GCA_963811295.1. Lineage (GTDB taxonomy): Bacteria > Actinomycetota > Rubrobacteria > Rubrobacterales > Rubrobacteraceae > Rubrobacter_D. The sequence goes on from CAWEQZ010000026.1 coordinate 58,394, forward strand.
ACGTAGATCTCTTTGTACATATACCCCGTTCTCCTAGCTTCGCAGGACGTCGAGATTTCTCTAGCTCGTCGTGCGCAAAGAACGGTCCTTCTCCGCGCCAACGTAGCTTACCGTTTAGCCGTATGCACCGCAAATAAACGCGTTCACACTGAGTTTGGAATTGTGAATCTCGCGTTAGGAGTTCCTCGCCCTTCCTGACTCGCTGGACAACTACGAGCGGTTGTCGCAAGATGGCCAGGAGCGGAGAGAGTGAGGAAAAATGGATCTGGAGAAGATGGAGCAGGACGTGGGAGTGGCGAAGGATAGCCGGTCTTTCGCGGACGGCGCGGCCTTTGTGGACGGACGGTTCGTACCCGTTGCGGAGGCGCGGGTCCCGATTTTAGACTGGGGATTCCTGCGCTCGGACGCGACCTATGACGTGGCCCACGTCTGGCGCGGCAGCTTCTTCCGCCTCGAAGACCACCTCGAGCGCTTCGAGCGCTCGATGGAGCATCTGCGTCTGAGTCCGCCTTACGATCGGAATGAGATCCGGGACATCCTCATCGAGTGCGTGCGCCTGAGTAGACTGCGCGACGCCTACGCAGAGATCATCTGCACTCGTGGGATCCCCAGACCCGGCTCGCGCGATCCGCGTGACTGCGATAACCGCTTCTACGCCTTCGTTGTGGCGTTCATCTGGATCGCCGATCCGGAGAAACAGGAGCAAGGACTGCACGCCGTAATCGGCAGTAAGCAGCGCATAGCACCAGAGTCGGTGGACCCGACCGTCAAGAACTATCACTGGCTCGATCTCGAAACCGGGCTCCTCGAAGCCTACGAGCGCGGTGGGGAGACGGTGATCCTGGTCGACGCTGGGGACAATGTCGTAGAAGGACCTGGTTTCAACGTCTTCGCCGTAAAGGACGGTACTATCTCCACCCCTGACCGCGGTGTACTAGAAGGTATCACCCGCAAGACCATCATCGAACTCGCCGCCGAACAAGGCATCCAGCTCGAGGCCCGCGCCGTACCGGCCGACGATCTCAGGAAAGCGGACGAGGTCTTCCTATCGAGTACCGCTGGCGGGGTCATCCCGGTCACGATGGTGGACGGCGACGCCGTGGACAACGGTGCGCCAGGTCCCCTTACCAGGCAATTACGCGAAGCGTACTGGGAGCTCCATGACGACCCGCGCTTCTCTCTACCTGTCCGCTACAGTTGAACTTGGAATGGTCCATCACCTGGCCCTTTCCTAGTTCACAATTCCTACCTCTCCGGCGGACCCGTCCACGGTGATCCGCCTTCCTGTCTCGATGAGTTCTGTGGCGTCGGGCACACCGACTACGGCAGGGATGCCGTACTCGCGGGCAACGATGGCACCGTGGGACATCGGCCCGCCCATCTCCATAACGAGGCCGCCTGCGGTGAGGAAGAGGGGCGTCCAACCTGGGTCTGTCGAGGGTGCTACCAGGATCTCACCCGGCTCCAGGCCGGCCTCACCCGGGTCCACGATCACTCGCGCTTTCTGTGTAACCACCCCGCCTGAAGCAGGCGTGCCGCGCAGGACGCCATCCTCCCCGGTCGCATGGTGTGTCCCTGCGGTCGGTTCGGTACCGTCGGAGAGCAGGAGGCGCGGCACGTGTCTGCGACCTAGCTCCTGCTGGTAGACGGCGCGGCGGTCGCGGACTACGGGGCGGAGGTCTTCGCCTGCCAGGGCCGCCCACGCTTCTGGCATGGAGAGGAAGAAGATGTCCCCGGAGCTCTGCAGGCGCCCGGCTTCCGCAAGCTCTGTACCGACGGTCCACAGCAGCCCTCTGGCACGCGCCATGAGCAGAACGATGCAGAACTTGGGCATCTCCCGCAGTCCTGACAGCGCTCTGGCACGTCCCAGCAGGAACCGGACAAGGGCCCCGCGAAGACGGCCCTTGCGGGTGGCGCGTCGGGTCAGCTCCGCGACCATCTGTTCGGCCTCGCGTGTCGCCCGTGCGAACTGTACGTCGGGGGCTGCCTCCGGGTCGTTCAGGCGCAGGTAGTTCGCCAACACGGAGAGGATGTACGTCGGATCCTCCGACCATCGGGCCAGGCCGAGGTCGATCTCCGCCACTCCGCGATGCCCGTACAGGCGTAGGAAATCTGCCAGACTCATCTGGAGCTTCGGGGGCAGAGAACTGCCACGATAGTATTCTGCCAGGCGCTCCGGCGGAGTTTCGCCCAACATACGGGCGATCTCCGGATCTGCCCGCGCCTCTTTGGCGAGCTCCCAGAGCGCCAGATCCATCTCCGTAGTCGGATTGTGCGGGAGCGCGCGCATCGCCACCCGCCTTTCGTCGTCGGTGGCGAGATCTCCGAGTAACTTGCCGGCGAGAGCATTAGCCGCGAGGCCGGCGGCGAAGACCGGTGGTACGTTGGGCAGCAGGTCCGGCGTACGGTCGAGCAGCAGGCGCTCGGCGGCTGAGAGGCGCTCGGCGGCACCAGCCTCGGGGGATACCTCGCCCGCTGTGCGGAACTGCGTCTCGACACGCGCCGCGCGGGCCCTCGCCTTCTCCGGGCGTGCGAGCGCCTCTACGATGCGCAGCGGGATGCGTCCTCGCACGAAAACGGTGAGGATAGTGTTGAGGACGGGCCGCATGGGTGTCGGTACTGGGGCCAGGCGAGGATCTGCAGCCAGGTGCCTGACGATATTGACTGTTCGTGCCTCCATGTTCCGCATCGCACCACTCGAAGAGCCTGCGTCCTTGCTTGCTGCGCAGCACGGGCGTTATGTCCGCGAAGATGCGTCCGGCAGACGCGGTGAAGAAGGCCGCGCCTCTGTAGAGGTTACGCGGCGGACGGCCTGCCAGTGTGGCCAGCGCCGAGGTTATGAGGCGGAACGCTTGGATTCCCATCGGGGTCAGCGGACGGTAGACGCCCTGGGCGACGCTGAATGAGAAATACACTCGCAGGTCCTCGTCCTTCGTCGGGGCTCCCTCCGGCAGAGGGAAGAGGGTCGTGATCGGACGCGCCTGTAGAAGCCAGATCCCACCTTCATCGTCGATCGCCCACTCCGTGTCCTGCGGCATCCCATAATGCTCCTCGACCCGCTCCCCAGCCTCGCCAGCGCCAGAACCTGACCATCCGAGAGGGAAGCCCTCTCTTCGCCGGCAGGGAGTTCGACCCGCTCGGTGCCGCTGCCGGAGCCGGCCATGATGGCGACACGCTTGTCTCCCAGGCGACGCTCGACTATCTCTCCGGTTGCTGTGTTCACGACGAAGTGGTCGGGGTTGACCATCCCCGAGACTACGGCCTCGCCGAGGCCGGGGCTGGCATCTACGACCGCATGATGGCGCCTCCCCGTGACCGGGTTCGCAGTAAACAGGACGCCGGCGACCGACGCGTCGACCATCTGCTGCACGGCGACGGCGAGGCGCACGCTGTGTGGGTCGATCCTGTTCGTAGCCCGGTAGCTGACGGCGCGGTCCGTCCACAGCGAAGCCCAGCAACGCCGCACCGCGTCGAGCACGGACTCGACGCCGACCACGTTCAAATACGTGTCCTGCTGGCCTGCGAAGCTCGCTTGTGGCAGGTCCTCAGCCGTGGCCGAGGAACGGACGGCCACAGGGACAGGTGCGCCGTCTCCCAAACCCTCATATGCCTCCGCAATGGCCTGTTCGAGAAAATCAGGGACACTTGCATCCGAGAGGTAAGATCTCGCCTCCTTGGCGAGCCCGGCCAGACGCGCCGTGTCCTCGGGCTGCGTCCCGGCCAGCGCGGCAAGGGTTGGCCCCAGCCCCGCATCTGTCGCCACCAGATCGTAAGCCGCCGTGGTAACACAGAATCCGGCCGGCACGGGAAATCCAGCCCGGACCAGCTCGCCTAGGTTCGCCGCCTTGCCGCCGGCCACCGCCAGCGCACCCCTGTCTATCGCGGTGAAGGGTAGTATTAGCCCAGGGTCACCGTTCTCTGGCTCGTTCATCTGTCTCTCCTTCTTGAATCCGGAACCTGGATTTGTCCGTAACTCTTGGTCGA
>CAWEQZ010000027.1:0-36978 GCA_963811295.1 uncultured Rubrobacteraceae bacterium
CATCGTCATGTGTGTGCCCGTCTTCGTGGCGAGTTTCCTGATCGTGCCTTGGGCCGGGCTGGCGGTGGGCGCTATAGTGGTGCTGGGCACCCTGGTCTTGGGCGGCGCTTCCGTCACCTATCTCTCGTTGTTTGTCTTCGCGACCGTAAGCCTGATCGTATACTTCCTGGCCAATACCGTCGACAGCGCCTACCGGGAGAATCGTTACCGGGCACTCCACGATTCCTTGACCGACCTGCCCAACCGCTCGCTGTTCACGAACCGGCTCGCGGAAGCCGTAGAGCGCTCATCGAAGCAACGCCTCAGCTATGGAGTGTTGTTCATAGACCTCGACAACTTCAAGGTCATAAACGACAGTCTCGGCCATACGGCTGGCGACGAGTTGCTGGTTGTGATCGCCCGGCGCTTGCTATCCTGTCTGCGTCCCGCCGATACCCCAGCCCGGCTCGGCGGGGACGAGTTCGCCGTCGTTCTGGACGGCATCGCGGATATCGACGACGTGATCAAAGTCTCCGACCGGATCCACAAAGTGGTGCAGGCTCCCGTGCAGTTGGGAGTTCGTCAGGTCTATATCAGCACGAGCATTGGTGTCGCTCTCGGCAAAGCCAATGAAGCCGACCCGACCACCCTCCTGCGCAACGCGGATGTGGCGCTGTACGAAGCCAAGAAGGAAGGCAAAGGGCGCTCCAAGGTGTTCGACTGGAGCATGTATTCCCGAGCGAGGAAGCGGCTGGAACTGGAGAGCGAGCTTCGACTGGCCATAGAACAGGAAGAGTTGAGTCTCCACTACCAGCCCATGGTGCGCCTGAGCACGGGCAAGGTAGCGTGCATGGAAGCCCTGGTGCGCTGGGAGCATCCCGAACGCGGCTTGATCTATCCGGAAGAGTTCATACCACTCGCCGAGGAGACGGACCTGATCATACCTCTGGGACATTGGGTTATGCAGAGTGCCTGTCGCCAGGCACGCGAATGGACGCGGCTCGGCTCGGACGGCCCTCCCCTGGTTCTCAGCGTCAACGTGTCCGTGAAGCAGTTCCAGCATCCAGACTTCGTGGGTGCGGTCGAGAAGATCTTGCGGGACACAGGTCTGGAGCCGTCCCGCCTCCAGCTGGAGATCACGGAGTGCGTGGTTACCGAGAATCTGGAGTATGCGGTGGGGCTGCTCAAGGATCTGAAGCGACTCGGTGTGCAGCTGGCTATCGACGACTTCGGCCAGGGCTATTCCTCGCTTAGCGCACTCAGGACGTTCCCGCTCGAAAACCTCAAGATCGACAAGACGTTCGTAGCGGGATTGGGGAAGAACGCCCAGGACACCTCTATCGTGCAACTGGTTATAGACCTGGCTCACAGCCTGGACATGGAGGCTATCGCGGAGGGAGTAGAGAGCGCCGAGCAACTCATCCTGCTCGAGCAGATGGGATCCGACCTGGCCCAGGGATACTACTTCGCGAAACCTCTCGCGGTCGAGGCGGCAGCGGCCCTGTTCGCCGACTCTCCACAATGGTTGGTTCGTCGGCGTGATCCGCTGGACCGTGGGCAGCCCGACTCGTTTCTCGACGCCAGGCGCTTACCCGAATCGTGATCCTGGCCATAGATTTTCGGCCCTCTAAGGAGGATCACGCGTGAGCAGAGGTGAACCCGCACGAAGACTGCTTGGCTGGTGCTTCCTGCTCGCCGCCGGTCAGCACAGCATCTATCCCGTAACAGCCTAAAGGTCGGCTATGCGGGAGTCCACGGCACCTGATCCGGGAGATACTCGCCGCGCGGGCAGACTCTCCCCGGATTTCTGGAAGTTCCTCGTGGGGCAGACGGTTTCGAGCCTCGGTAGCTCCTTCACCGTGTTCGCCCTACCATTGCTGGTCTTCAAGCTTACTGGCTCGGCCTTGAGCCTGGCGTACGTCACCGCCGCTGAATACTTGCCATATCTGTTATTTGGTCTCATCATAGGCGCGGGCGTCGACCGGGTGGATCGCAGGAGGCTTATGATCTTCGTCGACACTGTTCAGGCCCTCGTCATCTTCTCTATCCCATTGCTGGCCATGCTGGATCTGCTGTCTTTGTGGTGGGTGTACGCGGTGGGGTTCGTCAGCTCGACGCTGTGGGTCTGTTTCAACACCGCCGAGTTCGCGGCCTTGCCAAGCCTGGTCAGCAAGGATGACCTCGTGGTGGCCAACGGGCGCCTCCAGGCAAGCTACTCTGCGGCGACGGTGGCGGGCCCGTTGCTGGCGGGCCTGCTGATGGCTCTGGTGCCGGTGTATACGGTGCTGGTCCTCGATGCCTTCTCATTCTTGGTCTCTGTCCTGTGCTTGACGCTCATCAGGTCGAGTTTCAACGCCGACGGCCCGGGGCGGCGGGAATCCGGGAGCCTGCGACGGGATATTGGCGAGGGACTGGGCTGCGTACTGGGTCATCCGGTACTGCGCAACGTAGCCATCATGATGGCCCTGGTGAACTGCGTGGGGTTCACCGTCTACGCCCAACTCGTTCTCTTCGCTAAAGAGCGTTTGGGAGCCACGGACAGCCAGGTAGGCTTCCTCTACGCGGCCGGGAGCGTGGGGATGATCGCGCTGGCCCTTGCGGCAGACCCGCTACGCCGGCGCCTGCCGTTCAGCAAGGTGGCGTTGGGTACCCTGATGCTCGGGGGGGTTGCTATCGTTGCGCTCGCGTCGACGCGGTGGTACTGGGGCGCCCTGGTGCTCTGGGCGTTGATCTGGGGGCTCGTGATCCTGGTCCAGATAAACAGCAACAGCCTCTGGCAGACGATCGTACCGGATCGGTTACTGGGTAGGGTGCAGGGCGTGATCTCGGTGCTGTCGTGGTCGGCTATACCTCTGGGTGCCTTCGTCGGCGCCGTGGCGATCGAGCAGACGCAGCAGGTGGCTTTGGTGTACGGGGTGATCGGCGCGTCGATCTTTCTTATCGGCCTTCTCTTTTCCTTCACGGCCCTGGGCCACGCCGAGCAATACCTGCCGGCGCAGCAGCCGACAGAGCGTTGAGACCCGACGGAACGTTAACGGCTTTAGTGGCGTTAGCTTCCACCACGAGGCGTAAAGTATGCCAGTATGTCGAAATCGGCTGTGACCGGCCCCAATTCGGGGTCCTCGTAGGAAACCGTTCCGCTGCACCGCTTCAGATCGCTCTGAAGTCCCGTCTTATTACCACTGCCGAGGGAGTCGATCACCGTTTCTTTCACCCGCTTTCCGGTCGTCGGGTCCTTATACGTGTACGTAACCGTATCCTCCACGGGTTTGATGTTGCTCGTGCTCCCGATTATGTGACCAGCGACCCCTTCTCCATTTATAACGAACGTGAATTGTTCGCCGTCCTCCTTGCAGGAGGCCGGAATCTGCAGACGATTGTTGTTGAGCGGATCTGCACCGGCCGTGCCGACATAACCAGCCAGAAGTAACGCGCACGAAACGAGCACGAGCGGAAGCGATCTCCCCACTTTACCCTCCTTGACGTTGAAGTACCTCATGAATATTAGCGGACGCAGCGATCACGCACATCCCGAATCCTCTCGGCCCTCGTCGGTCCTACTAGGTGCCGTACTTCCCTGCCATTTGCGGCGGCCTAGTCCGGTATGCTGGCGATGGCCTTCTCTATCTCCTCCTCGGAGTGCTCGAGGTCGACGAATTCTCCGGCCCTCCTCACGGTTGTAGTACGCCTGCGGGACGGTGGTGTTCGGCTTGTGGCTACCGGCGGGGAGGAGCGCACGCCTGAGTCGTGGGTAGGACAGCGGGTGGAGGCGGTCGTGGTTCGGCCCGTCAACCCCGACCAGCCTGCGTACGCCACCTCGCTCACGGCCCTGACCTACGAGGGGTTGCTGGAGGAGGTCAACGACCGGGCCGGATGCCCTCGTCTGCGCCTGGGTAGGCGCCAAGTACCTACTAGGAGAGGCGGTGACGTACGGCGACGGCTCGGCCGCCATCTGGGTACCATAGCCGACCGGGGATCTTCTCCGAGACAACTATATCTACGTTACTGACTAACATCTGTTTGACCACAAAGGGACGTGGGCAGGTTGCATTGGCTCTGCAAACGCCCCGCCCGCGAGGATCACCGCCAAGCTCCGAATGAACCTTGTGCGCTGCTCCGCAACCGAGACGTGCCGTTGCTAAAATGCTGGGCCACAGGAAAGGCAGGGGTGGCCAGGAATCGGGCCTTGGGGAAGGAGGAAAATGGCTACACGGGGTGAACGAGACCACGCTACGGGAGGCGGAGGACGCTCCTTTCTTGCCGTTCGCCCGGATGCCTTCAACTACGTTTGGGACAACCGCGCAGGGACGACGCTCTACCTGCCGGTCGGCATGGAGGGAGCGCTGTTCTCGGTGGTAGACGCTCCCAACTGGGTTGTCGGAGCGTTCCTGCGCGACAACATCTTCACCAGAGGAGGTGACAGGTGAGCACGGAAGCCGACTCGGCTCCGGAGCGTGGTTTGCGGCGCGAGCTGCGCTTCTGGGAGGCGATCGCGCTGTCGATCGGCATCATGGCTCCGGGCGCCGCCATGGCCCTGAACGGTACGCTGCCGGCCACTTTGGTGGGGCGGGCAGTCCCGCTGGCGTTCGTCTTCGCCTCCGTAGGAATCCTCTTCGTCTCCTACGCCTTCATCCGGCTCACGGGCTACTTCAACCACGCGGGGTCTGTCTACGCCCTCTCCGGGGTGACCCTGGGCCCCCGTGCCGGTTTCTTCTCCGGCTGGGCGCTCCTGGGCACCTACCTGGCCTTCACGGCCGCGTCCACCGCCGAGGTGGGACTCTTCGGGCAGGCCTTCTTGGACGGAACAGGCATCTGGCCGAACGCCGAATGGCTCGTGATCTCTCTGGTGGCGGCTGCTCTCATCTGGTTCGTGGCCTACGGGGACGTCCGGGTGGCGACCCGCGCGTTGCTGAGTATGGAGGGGCTCACGGTCATGCTTATAGTGATCGTGGTCGTGGTCATCTTCGCCAGGCTATTCGCCGGCACGGCGCCGGGTGGCCAGAGCTTCACGCTCTCCCCCTTCACGCCGCCGAGCGGAGTCGGGTTGGGTACGGTCGCATTGGCGGCGGTCTTCGGGCTTCTCTCGTTCGGGGGTTTCGAGGGGGCAGCCTCTCTGGGTGAGGAGACGAACAGCCCTCGCCGCGACATCCCGCGCGCCATCGCGACCGCGGTGATAACCATGGGCGTCTTCTACACGCTCGTCATGCTGGCCCAAACTCTGGGCTTCGGAGTAGATAAGCAGGGCACGGAGGCCTTCGCGGGCTCGTCTTCGCCTTTAGGTGACCTCTCAAGGAGCTACGTCGGGCCCGTCATGGCCGACGCCATAAACTTTGGCGTGATGGTCAGCGCCTTCGCCAGCGCCCTGGGCACCGCAACTGCGGGCTCGCGCATGCTGTTCGCCCTCTGCCGGGACGGTTTTCTCTCGCGCCGCTTGGGCGAGACGTCGGATCGCACGGGGTCTCCTGCCAACGCCCTGGCAGTCGTAATGATGATCGCGATAGTTGCATTCGTGGTCCAGCGCATAGGTGGCGTCTCTGCGGTGAACGCTTTCTTCTATCCTGGTACCATCGGGGTGTTGAGCATGCTGGTGACCTACATCGTCGTGAACGTGGGCGCCCTCAGGTTCCTGTTCTTGAGCCGCAGGGTACGCGCCTGGGAGGCCATAGTCCCTGTGGTCGCCCTCGCGATCCTGGTCTACGTCATCTACGCGAACGTCTACCCGGTTCCCGATTTCCCGTTCAACGTCTTTCCCTACGTCGTGGCAGCGTGGCTCGTCTTAGGGTTGGGGATCGTGCTGTTCGTGCCCGGGTTGGCTAGACGCATCGGCGCGAACCTCGCGGAGCGGGAAGGACTCGCGGTGGAAGAAAGACCTAGATCATAACCATGAGCCCAAGCCACATGCCTACGCATCAAACCGGGATTTGTGCGCGGATCCGAGTTCCCCTGCCTAGCGCGCTCTCCACTCTGAACGTCCCACCCAGGCGCTCTGCGCGCTCGTGCATGGAACGTAGGCCGAGGTGGCCGGGGAACTCGCCTCGCATGTCGAAGCCGACGCCATCATCAGAGACCTCGAGCGTCATCCATCCAGCATCGCACTCTAGTTTTATCTTTACACCAGTCGCGCGAGCGTGTTTGACGGTATTGTGGAGGGCTTCCTGGACGATACGGTAAACGTCCTCCTTCATCTCCAGCGAGGCCTCCGGTTCGTCGCAGAGGACCGTCTCAACGTCTATGTCGTGTCGAGCCCTGAGCGCGGTCGCCTGCTTTTCGAGCGCGGCTACGAGCCCTTCTTTCTTGAGGGACTCGGGCCTGAGCTCGAAGATGAGTGCTCGCATCTCTGCCAGGCCCGCTTCCGCCAGGGAAAGCACGTAATAAAGGGGCTCGATGGCCTGCTTCGGATCGCCTCCCAGCAAATCGTCGCGAGCGGTCTTTGCGCCCAAGGCTATGCCGTAGAGCGCCTGGGAGACCGAGTCGTGCAGCTCACGGGCCAGGCGCTGGCGCTCTTCGAGGGCCGCTTTGCCGCGAGCTTCGGAGAAGAGGCGGGCGTTCTCGACCGCCACGGCGGTCTGGTCGGCGACAGCCTTGAGGAATACCTTCTCGTCCACGCTCGGTTCCTGCCCGGGAAGATAGCAGAGGTTGATCACACCTAGGGCCCGTCCCCGAGAAGCGAGCGGCACGATGTAATGTGTGTGCCACGGAGCTTCGCGGATGTAGTCGTGGATGGGGGCGTAGAGCGCACTGTTCAAGACGAATCGGCGAACGTCGCGCGCGAGCACGGGCTGCTGAGTGCGCAAGGCTTCCATGGTTGGGGATTGGCCCCCGGCCTGGTAGACGGCCTGCAAGCTGGCCGCGTATCCCTCGGGTGTTCCACGAGAGCCGACCAGGTGCAGCGTGTCGGCTTTCTCGTCCATCAGGTCCACCCAGGAGGCAACGGCTGTGGTGGCGTTCACCAAGCTCTTTGCCAGGACGTTCAGAGTGTCCTCAATCGGCAGGTCTAGGGTAAGGTTGGTAGCAATGCGAGAAAGGGTCACCACGCGCTCCTCGAGTAACACCTGTGCCCGCGCCCGCTCGGTAATGTCGTGCGCAACGACGCACAAAGCTTTCCTGCCGCCGTAGAGGATGGTGCTCGCGCTGGCCTCGACGTGGGCCAGCGAACCGTCTTTGCGACGATACTTCCTCTCGCCTATGTAGTGGTGTTTTTGTTCCAGGACGCGCCGGATGTTCCGGTCTATGCTCTCCCGATCGTGGGCGATGACGTCGTAGAGCGTCATGTGCTGAAGTTCTTCCTCCGTGTAGCCGAGCGCTGCCTGGAAGGCGGGGTTCGATCCCACGATGCGCCTGGTTTCGGCGTCGACCAAAAAGATGTTCTCTGCGGCTTGCTCGATCACCGTGCGGTAGAGCTGCTCACTCTGCTTTAAAGCCTCCTCGGCTCGCTTGCGCTCGGTGATGTCGTGCATCGCCACTACGGCGCCGAGCTTGTTGCGCTCGCCGTCGTAGAACGCCTGCCCGTTGGCCAGCAGCGTGCGTACGATGCCGGCTTTGGGCGCGATCACCATTTCGACATCGCGCACGTTCTCACCGGTGTAGGCGCGGAACAGGGGGATATCTTCCTTACGCATCGGCGTGCGCCCGTCGGCCCGGTACAGGTCATAGCGTTCGGCCCACTCGTCCGGCCCGATCTCCTCCTCGGGGATGCCATGAAATTCCCGCGTAGTCCGGTTGAACAGCGTCAAGTTCCCATCGGCGTCGCAGGCTACTATGCCTTCTTTGAGGCTATCTAGCATCGCGGTTAAAAACTCGCGCTCCCTAGTTAACTCCGCCTCAGCCCGCCTGCGCTCGGTGATGTCGCGTACGATGGTGCATATCACCTCCTTGCCGCCGTGAAAGATCACGCTCACGCCGACCTCGACGTCTACCAGCGAGCCGTCCTTGCGACGGTACTTCCTCCCGCCGACGACGCGGCGTTTCACTTCCAGGGTGCGCCGTATCGTGGCATCGACGTTGTCGCGCGGGTGCGCGACGAAGTCGTAGACCCTCATCCCCTGCATCTCGTTTACCGAGTACCCGAGCATCTTCTGGAACAACGGGTTGGACTCCACGATGCGCTTGGTGCCCGCATCGAGTAGGTAGATACCGTCGGTGGCCTGCTCGATCACCGCCCGGTAGCGCTCTTCGCTTCCTCGCAGCTCTTCCTCAATCCGCCTTCGTCGGAGGCCCGCGCCTAAGGTGCTCGCGGCCGCCTTGAGCACGTCCATTTCGGCGGCGGACCACTCGCGCTCCGCAAAGCACTCGTCGAATCCGATCTGGCCCCACCACTCGCCTTCGACGAAGATCGGTATGATGGCTATGGAGAGGATGTCCTGCTCCCGGAGCTCTCTCTGCTCGATCTCCGGAAACTCCCGCGTGTGACCGTATACTATCTCTCCCCGGCTCCATAGCTCCGCCCAGCGGCCGTAGCCGGCGGCCCGGTACGGGAGCGCTGCCATCAAGGGGATGTCTGTTTGGGCCGAGACGCCCGGCGCCACCCACTCGTAGCGGTTGGTGGCCCTCAGCTCGCCGTCCTCGCCGGCATAGTTCTCGAAGATGTAGACACGGCTCGCCCCCGTAGCCACCCCGAGCCGTTCCAGCACTTCTTCTATGCTCTCTTCCCAGCTGCTCGCTTCGCCGAGGAAACGCTCCGCCGCGAAGGCCACAGCCCGGAGTATGGCGTCCCGCCGCCGTAGGTTCTCCTCCACTCGCCTTCGTTCCTCGGCCTCTTCCAAACCCCGCTCCACCGTCGCGCACAGGCGCGTGAGGTTGTCCTTCGTGAGGAAATCGTGCACACCGGCCCGCGTCATCGCGGCGTCCTCCCCGGCCTCGCCGGAAACGACGATGAACGGCGCGTCCGAACCTGACTCCTGGAATATGGCAAGGACCCCCGGGACCCCGAAACGTGGCGTGCGGTAGTTGGAGATGATCACGTCCCACTCGGAGCCGGCGAGCGCCTCTCTCATGCTCTCAGGGGTTTCCACCCTCTGGTAATCCGGCTCGTAGCCTCCTCGCCTGAGCTCTCGCAAAAGCGCCAGCGCGTCGGTCTCTGAGTTCTCCACGATCAGCACGCGCAGCGGCTCGCGGCCGGTCTTCCGGGATCCCGGTGGCCTTACCAAGGTTCCTCGCTCAACTCATCGACGCTGACCAGACCGGTGCGCACCGCGTGGAGGGCGGCCTGGGTCCGGCTGTGCACACCGAGCTTGATCAGGATGCTAGAGACGTGGCTCTTGACTGTCGTCTCGCTGACGAAGAGGCTGGCCGCTATCTGCTTGTTCGCCTTGCCCCGCGCCAACAACTCCAGGACCTCGGTCTCGCGCTCGGTTAGGTCCTCGGGGCTCTCGGAGGCACGCACCTCGCGCATAAGGCGGGCCGCCGCTTCGGGTCCCAAGTAAACCCGGCCTTGTGCGGCGGCCTTTATAGCCTGGCGCAACTCTTCAGCGTCCGTGTCCTTGAGCAAATACCCTATCGCCCCGGCCTTGACCGCCCCGCTCACCGAGGCGTCTTCCAGCACGCTTGTGAGCGCTAGGACCTCCACACCAGGCAGCTCGGAGCGGATTACGCTGGTGGCCTCTATACCGTCCATCACCGGCATGAGCAGGTCCATCAGGACCACATCAGGTTCGAGCTTTCGGGCCATGGCTAAGGCCTCCTGGCCGTTTGTGGCCTCTCCGACCACCTCAAGATCTGGGTCGCGCGAGAGGAACATCCTCAAGCCCTGGCGCACCACGCTGTGGTCGTCGGTTATCAGGACGCTTATCGCCACCATGGCTTTCTTCGCCTCCAACTTTAGTAGGACATTATCGCTCCGACGAAGGTCTCATACAACAATCGTTCTTTTGCATGGCGACGGCGTAGGGGGTACGCGTCAATACTTGTTGCAGCAGACGACACGTGGTCCTCGGTGCCATTCGTCAGGGCCAGGGAGGAGGAAGAGGGGCTGATCTCAAGCAGTGAATGTTTCGATCGAGGTACGCTGTGGAGCTGCCCGCTTCGATGTGGCTGTTCAGTCCCAGAGCATTGAGCGAGCCGTGAGCCTCGTAGGGGAGCGATACCCCAACGGTAACGTCCGGGTGAAGTTCCCGATCGATGCCGACGGTTTCTTCATGAAGGATCCCGCCGATCGGGCAGGAATAGTCGGCTGCAAGCAAGCAGGTGGGGGAGCGACGTGAAGGGAGGCAAGGGCTTAGAGCATGCACCAGCCGATAGGGAAATACGGCGAAGGCACGAACAATACGAACGCGGATCTGATAAGAAGGATGTCTCCTTGCAGGACCGGGCGGGCAAGGAGCGACGGTATCTGCTTGTGGCAGATGAGGACTTGATGTCCCTGACTAGTGGTGGAGATGCCGAGGCGTTTACCGCGCTCTACGATCGCCACGTGCGCGCAGCGTACTCGCTGGCATACCGGATGATGGGCGAACGCCAAGCAACGGAAGACCTCGTACAGGAGGCGTTCCTCAAGGTGTGGCGGGCGGCGGGAATCTACCGGGCGGAGCGGGGCAGCGTGCGGATCTGGATCCTCTCCATAGTCCACAATCGCGGTATAGATCAGATCCGTTCCCACGCGAGCCGGCGCAGGACACAGGAAAGGATCGAAGCCTCAGCCCCACGCTCCCAACCGAGCGAGGCCTTCGCGGAGACCTGGCGCAACTCTCAAAAAACCCAGGTCAAGGAGGCCTTGCGAGAGTTGCCGCCGGAGCAGCTCAAGGTGCTCGAGCTCGCGTACTACGCGGGACACACCCACGTGGAGATAGCGGAGCTGCTTGGCCTGCCGCTCGGGACCGTGAAGGGCCGCATGAGGCTTGGACTAAAGAGGATTCGGGAGTACTTCAACTCCCGCGGGATAGTGATACAAAGCGGTGGGAGAGCTTAGAGCATGCAGCTGTCAGTAGAGAAATACGACAATCTTCTGGCGGATGAATAACGGTAGGCGAACGGCACGTTGCGAGAGCGAAGGAAGTGAGAAATGAACTGGTCGACTACTTCAGGGCCATTGAGAAGTGGGAGAGGAGCCAAGAGCTGGACGAGAGGGAGGCGAGGATGACCGCATCCGGACAACATTTCGGATGGCCCTCACCCAGGAAACTGATGTCGTCAGGAGAGGATTCATCGGAGGCTTTCCCACCGTCCAACAGTAATTGCACGATTCGGAACTTGTGTGCAAGGTTGCAAGATCGCACGAGAGGCAAGGGGTTTAGGAGTAGGACGGGTGCATCACCCGTGAGAGTCGGGTCTCAGTTCTTACGGATCAGTTCGATCCTACCGCAGAAGCGAAGTAGAGCCATGAGGTAACAGGTAGGAAGGCAATCATGACGGGCCTACGAATCATTACGATTGCAGGCACGGATACCGTGCTCGAGGAGCGAATAGTAGAAGAGTTCGGAGTGAAATTGCGCGGCGAGCTGTTGCGCTCAGGCGATACGGGCTACGACGAAGCCCGCCGGGTCTGGAACGGCATGATCGACAAACACCCGGCGCTCGTTGTTCGCTGTATGAGCGCGGCCGACGTCATCAACGCGGTCAACTTCGCCCGAGATAACCATCTCCTCCTGGCGGTACGCGGTGGGGGCCACAACGTCGTCGGCACCGCCACGGTGGACGGGGGGCTGCTGATAGATCTCTCCTCGATGAAGGGAATCCACATCGACCCCGAGCGGCGCACGGCTCGCGCTGAAGGGGGCGTCACGATAGGCGAACTGGACAGGAAGACGCAGGCCTTCGGCCTGGCGACGCCCCTGGGCGTGGTCTCGGAGACCGGGATCGCCGGCCTCACCTTGGGCGGCGGCCTGGGCTGGCTCATGCGCAAGTACGGCCTCTCCTGCGACAACCTCGTCTCGGTTGAGGTAGTGACCTCGGACGGCCGCTTCCTGACGGCCAGCGAGGAGGAGAACCCCGAGCTTTTCTGGGGGATACGGGGTGGCGGGGGCAACTTCGGCGTCGTCACGTGCTTCGAGTACCGGCTCCATCCGGTGGGCCCGGAGGTGATGTTCGGCTTCGTCTTCTACCCTGGAGATAGGGCGAAGGAGGTACTGCGGTTCCTCAACGAGTACATGGCACAGGTCCGTGACGAAGTCAGTCCTGTTGGCGTGTTGGGCTGGGTTCCACACGACCAGACGTTCCCGGAAAAGTGCCATGGCGAGCACTATGTCGCGCTTCTGGCCATGCACGCCGGAGATGTGGAGGAGGGTAAGCGGGTGCTGCAGCCCCTGCGCGAGTTCCGGGAACCTATAGTGGACTTCAGCGGATCCATTCCTTACGTCGAGGCGCAGAAGCTACTAGACGAGTTCTACCCAGAGGGAGGTCGCTATTACTGGAAGTCTACAAACGTGGACAGGCTCGATGACGAAGCGATAGAGTGTCTCATCGCCCACGCGGAGACGGCCCCCTCGCAACACTCCACGATCCACATCTGGTACCAGGGTGGGGCCGTCGGCCGGATCAAGACGAGCGAGACCGCCTTCGGCGACCGGAGCGCGCCCATGCTGCTCAGCATCGAGGCCAACTGGGAAGATCCGCAGGACGACGAGGCGAACGTCGCCTGGGTGCAGGGATGCGTCTTCGACATGCGACGCTTCTCCGACGGTGGTACGTATCTCAACATCGCTGGGTTCCTGGAAGAGGGAGACAAGCTGATTCGGGACGCCTACGGCGAGAACTACGAGCGGTTGGTCGCGCTGAAGAACGAGTACGACCCGACCAACCTCTTTCGCCTTAACCAGAACATAAAGCCGAACAAGGTTGGATAGGCGGCGGCGTCCGTGAGAGTGCCACGCAGTTGTGGTGGAATTGTGGTGGGACGCGGCCGGTGCCGGATCGTCTCCCCTACATCGCTACCGTTAGCGTTTCTCTTGGCATCTCGCAATCAACGTCCCGTTACTATTGGTCGAGTGTGGTGAGCGAGAAAGCCGAAGAGAATCGACGGGTCAACGGGGACAATTAGGGTGTCGCCCACGGTGAGGCTGCACGACCAGACCTACTAGGCGGTCCGAACCAGGTGGTCAGCGCGTCGCGCAACCCGGTGTCTGTGCCGTCCCCTACCCAGGCGACGTATCCGTCGGGTCTGATCAGCGCGGCAGAGGGGGCCGCTACCTGGCCCAGGACCGGAAGCACCCAATCGCCGGCATACCTGGCGTCGATCGCCGACACCCGGTGTGCCCATGGGGTGATGTCGAGGCCGCCGGGCTCGCCGAGGTTGAGCAGCACCGGCCGGGCATCGTGCAGCAGGGTGAACACGCGCAGCGGGCCGTCGGCGGTGAGGAGGTCGAGGTCGGGCACACGGCGCCCGAGCAGCGGGTGTCCCTCGCCGAGGTCGTAGTGGACGTCGAGAGCGCAGAGCATCGCGGCGATGCGCCGGCGCGGCTCGTCCATGCCCAGAAGCTCGGTCATGGTCTCGCGGAGGGCCTCGTGACGGTCGTCGGGGTCGATGAGCGCGATCTGCGCCATGGTGTTCTGCAGCACCCGGGCACCGACCGGGTGGCGCTCGGCGTGGTAGGTGTCCAGGAGGCCTTCCGGTGATGTCCCGTTGACCACCTGGGCCAGCTTCCATCCCAGGTTCACGGCATCCTGCAC
The DNA here is from genome assembly GCA_963811295.1 of uncultured Rubrobacteraceae bacterium. Taxonomy (GTDB): domain Bacteria; phylum Actinomycetota; class Rubrobacteria; order Rubrobacterales; family Rubrobacteraceae; genus Rubrobacter_D. The sequence continues at coordinate 13,579 of CAWEQZ010000027.1, forward strand.
ACCGGTGTTGAGGCCCTGGCCGCCGTGCGGCGGATGCACGTGGGCGGCGTCGCCAGCGAGCAGGACCCGTCCGTCTCGGTAGGAAGCCGCCTGCCGCGTCATGTCGGTGAACCGGGAGATCCAGGTGGGGCTGTGCACCCCGAAGTCCGTCCCGTAGGCGACGACGAGCGCCTCGCAGAGCTCCTCCATGGTGGCCTCGCCGATGTGGTCGACGCGCGTCTCCTTCAGCACGACCCGGTACGGCCCTCCGCCCTGCGCCGGGTCTACGGGACCGATGCCTCCGCCCTCGCGGCGTATGCCGATCTCCGGCTGCTCGTCCATCTCGACCTCGGCGATCAGCCAGCTCGTCGTCGGATCCCACCCGGTGAACTCGATGCCGGCCGCCTTCCGGACCACGCTGCGTCCACCGTCGCATCCAACGAGGTAGTCCGCCCGGAGCGACGTGCCGTCGGACAGCTCGACGTCGACGCCGGTGTCGTCCTGCGCGAAGCCCGTCACCTCGCGTTCGTGGACAATCGGCACCGCCAGTTCGCCGACCCAGCCGGCCAGGATGCGCTCGAAGTCTCTCTGCCACAACGCGAGTCCGTAGTTGTGGCGGGTGGGGAAGTCGCTGATGTCCAGCGGGATCCCGGCGAACGCCTGGACCTGCATCGCCTGGCCCTCCGCGAGGAACCGATCGGCGATGCCGCGCTGATCGAGCACCTCGATGGTGCGGGAATAGAGGCCCCCGGCGCGCGAGCTTTCGAGATCCTGACTGGCGCGTCGCTCGACGATGAGGACGCCGACCCCCGCCAATGTCAGCTCGCCCGCCAGCATCATCCCGGTCGGACCTCCTCCGGCGATAACCACCGCATGCCCGGTCATAGCCACACCCCCGTCGGCATCACGCCGCTCGCGACAGGCACATCATGTCCCTCCGCCGCGACGGCCACGGTGTCGAACTCCGCGCCGAGTGCGCACAACCGCACCGCGAGTCCCGCCATCGGTCCGAAGTCTCCGCACGGCCCATACGTCGACGACAACACACGCATTTCGCTTTCCCCATCTCCACAGGTTCTGGCTTCGGCCGGCATTATGCGGCACGACCCGGGGCTTGACGCAAGCCCCCTGGTGCGCTGTATATTGGAAGTGGAAAGGGGTGGGCAAGTCCAGGAGGGAAGCCTTGCGATGCCTGAAGCGATACATCGCCTGCGAGACCTACCGCGCTATCTTGCTGGACGTTCGACCGAGTCGGCGGTGATCGCAACATCCGGGCACCGGCGGGCGTCGCGAGCGCGCGTGACCGGGACACGCATGACGGCGACCGCCTCGTCCCGATCGTCTGGATCGACCTCGCCGTGCCCGACGATGATCGGCATGAGGAAGTGAGAAGTCCTTGCCTTCAAGTCGCAGGGAGGTAGGTGAGCAGGACCACTCCGGAGTCGAAGCGCTTCACGTCGTCGAGCTCCATCCAAATGGTTCCCCTGTCGCCGAGCACGTGGACGTTCCCCTTGCCCCACACCAGCGGGTTCAGGTACACCTCGTACTCGTCGATCAGACCCCTCTCGGCGAGGGCGTACGCGAACTCGCCGCTGCCGTGCATGAACAGGTCAGCGTCGACCTCCTCCTTCAGCTTCGGGATCGAGTCCCCGAGGTCCCCCTCGAGCAGGGTCGCGTTCCACCGGAGATCCCCGGACAGGGTGTTGGACCCGACGTACTTCGGCAGCGAGTTGACCATGTCCGCCCACTTGCCCGACTGGCTCGGCCAGTATCCCGCCAGACCCTCGTAGGTCTTGCGACCCAGCACCAGCCCGCTGGATCTCGCCTGACGCTCGAAGGAGTAGTCGGCGTGGTCTGAGTCCGGCTGCACCCACTCGCCGACCGGGTCTATGACGCCGTCGAGTGTGGCCTGCGTGGTGGCGATCAGCTTTCCCATTCTCGATTCTCCTTCCATCGGTTTGCCTTGAGGATAGTATTGCGGGACCGGGTAGAGAGGCATCCACCAAAAGGTAGATTTAAGAGGGTGGAGACCCCATCTCGGGCCTTACGGACAAGATTCGCACCTCCTTTCGCCGGATACTCTTTGCACAAACGAGTGCATCGTCGGACCTCGACGCCCGGTAGTGAGGATCGTCGTGGGTTCGACATGACATTTGTCATCCATGTCCTGGTGGGTACACTGCAACCGAACCCGATGGTTGACGCCACCTTGTGTCGCCGACATGTGCCGCAGCTCCGGCCAGAGCGCGGACCACGCGCCCGCGGTTCTCCACCGCGACGCGTACGATGCAAAACTCCGCGTAAGTGCGCGTCACCACCCTGTCGCGCGCGTAATGGAAGGCGTCCCAGGCGGCGTGTCCGAGGATTTACACGGGGGTCGTCGACACGTCCATTTCGGCACCGGGGGTGTCCATGTTCCTCTCCATTCTCTCGCTTCCCATTTCGTGCGATTTCGTCTCCGTGGGTTTCGCAGCTTCGAGGCGCGGGGCTCCGCCAGCCCGTAGGACCCGGTGCTTCGGGAATCGCCCGCTCACGCGCCCGTGCCTTTGGAATGACGGCGAAGGCGCCTTGTCGTCGGCGTAAGGACGAGGCGGTCCAGCAACACAACGATGGTGAGGCCAAGGAGCCCCACGGCGGCCGGCCGGAGCAGACGCACGAACGGCCACCCGCCACCCGCGAGGTCGAGGTGGCCGGTCGGGTACTCCAGCAACCTGGCCAGGAACCTTGCTAACGGCGCGTTCTCGCTGGCGGCCAGGTCCCGGAGCGTCGCGTCGAAGGGAAAGCTGACCGAAGATCCTGACGGCGCATCCGCGTGGACGTACACCGGCTTGAGGCCTTTCTCTCGCGCCCACGGGCGCACCGCGGGGTCCGCCTCGGAAGCGGCGTCGATCCCGGGGACGAGCAACCGGTCGAGGGGCGGGGCACCCTCGAGGTCGTAGCGGGGGACGAAATGGAGGCCGTGCTCGCTCCTCACGGGCGAGCGGGGACCCTCGGGCGCGAGCGAGGAGGTCTTCGAGCTGAAGGCCGGCCCGGGGTAGGCGTCGAAGACGCTGGCGAGCTCGATCTCCGAGAGCCCGTCGCGGAGGACCACGCCGATCCTCGGCTTGTCCCACCCGTAGGCGCCCCAGAGTGCGTAGAGCGCCCTGTCGCTCGCCGTCAGGCGGTCGGCCGAGATACGCGGCTCGTCACCGATCCTCTGGTCGGGGTAGCCGATCTCGCGGGCAAGCTCCTGCGCGGCTTCATCGCCGACGTAGCCGAGCACAACGCGCAGGGTGGCGCTCACCCCGGATGTGACCCCGGCCGCCGTCGTGACGTTGCCGTCCTCGACGTAGCGCAGCCCCCGCACCCACTCCGCGTCCGGGTAGCGCCCCTCCCACCTGGAGATGTTCACCCAGTTGGCCGTGGCCCTCCGGCCATCGAGCAACCCCGCGTCGGCGAGGACCTCGGCGCCGTCGCACACGGACATCACGGTTCCCGTTCCTTCGGCGTGTTCTTTGAGCCACTTGGCCACGGGCCGGTGCCCTGGGGAGCCGACGTCCCACATCGCCGGGACGACGACCACGTCCGAGTCCTCACCCTCAAGCCTCCGGTCGAGCTCCGCGAGCGAGAGTTGCGGCAGGACGTCGAGGCCCCGCTGAGCGTCGCGGCCTCCCGCTTCGGCGCCGCCGCGTAGACGTTGAAGGCCCCGGACTCCGAGAGCACCTCGTAGGGCGCTAGGACGTCGGTGACCTCGGAGCCTCGGTTGCTCAGCAGAACGACGGCCGTCGGCTTGTCGGGGTCGTGCCCCGGGGGCGCGGGGAGCTCCCCGGAGCGGAACTCCGACGTGGCGGGCGGTCCTTCGTAGCGGTCGGCAAGGCCGGCCTTCACCCCCACGACGCCGACCAGCACGGACGGCACAACGGAAGCCAGCAAGTAGACCACGATCCTCGCCAGTAGTAGTATTTTTCTTCTCATCTGCTTCCCTTCGCATACGGTTCCGGGGCAGAAGCCGGCCTCGGGTTCGGTACCGGTGGCACCACCAAGACCGGCCGGAAGTGCTCCGTCAATCCGGGCAGGCGACGCTCGGACTTCCCGTGAGCACGGGTCGGGTCGTCGGTCGCGTGGCCGCGATCCCCACCCGTAAAGCTCTTCCTATCCATCATTGCCTCTGCTCCGATACTCGATTGGCTCCTGGCAAGGAGCGTACCGTCAGGCCGGAGACGCAGGCATCAACCGAAAGGTAGATATGTGAGGGTAGAGAACCTCGCTATCCGGGTCGTCAACGCCCGCCGGTACGCCCACACCTCAATGGAAGGACGCGCCATCCCGGAGGGCACGGGCTGGAAGTACGGGTGGCTCTGGGCAGTTCTTCGCCTTCCGGCCTTCGAGCTCTGCGCGTTGCTTCGGAGGCGCCCGTTCGACCATGAGACCGCCACGGTGGACCGTTGGCAGTCTTCGGCGGAGAGTCCCTACATCAAACCCAAGTCCCTGGCTCTGGCCACCGCCTGCGTACGGCTGTGGGCATCTAGCTTGCGGTAGAGGTGGTTGACGTGGGTCTTGACGGTGCCCACGCTGACGAAGAGCTCCGAAGAGATCCGGCGGTTGGACTTGCCCGAGGCGAGGAGCCGAAGGACCTCCGTCTCGCGTTCGGTCAACGGTTCGGACGGCCCCGCGGCGGCCGACTTCGCGTTCCTGGCATCCCGTTCCAGCGCGGCGAGCAGTATTCCGATGTAGTGCGCCGGGACGGGAGGACACGATACTTCTCTCCGCCGGGTTTCGAGCACCTCCGACAGGATCGCGGCCATCAGAGGACCCTCGTCGACGAAGGTCCTGACGTAGCCCTCCGGGGCCGCCAACACGAGGGCTCCTGCTACGGTATCCACCTCCTCCAGGCGGGTGGCATGCGCGAACTGGCTAGTGCTAGAGTGCAGCTTCATCTACTCGAAGATGCCCATCTCAGCCGCCCACTCCATGACTTCGGCGGGTACCTTGGAGGCGTAGAGTTCTAGCACGACAGCCTCCGGCGGGATGCCAACCTCGACCTGCAGCTCGTAGGCGCTCAAGAAGACGCTCAGGATCAAGGGCCAGACCCCGAGTTCCGTGAGGAGGTCCATCCAAGTCTCGTGCTCCATGGAGACCTGCAGCGCTCCGGCCCGTGCACACCCGATAGCCTTCGCCGCCGCCAGAGCGTTCGCCCAGGCCTCACCAGAGATCCGCGTCGTGGAAGATCCTTGTCACCCTACCTCCTTTGCGTAGCAGATCTCATTCTAAGTCCGGGTGATAGCTGCCCGGCCGCATGCCGGGAGGCGTGGGAGGACCGGCAGATTGCTGGGAGAGGCGCCGGTTGTAGACGTGGACCATGTTCTCGGCCCACTCGCGAGCCGGGAAGTCCGGGGCTTTCTCGAACCGGACCAGCCAGTCGTCGGGATCGTCGGCCCGGACCACGAGGAAAGCCGCCTCCTCCTCGACGACGGCCAGCTTCCCGACCACCTGCAGGTCGAGCTCGTCCATGGAAGACTAGACCCGGACCTTGACCTTGCCGTCCTCCACGAGCACTTCGTAGGTGCGCAACTTGATGTTCGAGAAGGCTAGACACCTGCCCGTTGGGATGTGGTACTCCAGACCGTGCCAGGGGCAGGCCACGATCTCGCCCTCGTAGGCCCACTCGAACTGCCAGTCGTTCTCCTCATTGGCCACCAGGGTGCCGGTCGTCGTCTTTCCCTCGCAGAGAGGCCCCGTTTGGTGCGGGCAGACGTTGGGTAGGCCGAAGAATTCGCCGTTGATATTGAAGATTCCGATCTGCCGACCCCCGACCGTCACTACTCGGTGACTGCCCTCGGAAAAGTCGGATACGTCTCCTACGACGTGCTCTTTGCGCTCCCCCGCCATCGCGGTCAGGTCGGTCTCATCCGGTACGGGCTCCTGCCTTGCTGCCCCCGCTTCGCCTGGGGAGTGCTGGTCGTGGGGCCCCGTTGGGGCAAACGCCCCGTTCTCGAACTCCTCGTTGTCTTTTCTGGCTTTGCTAGCCATCGATTCTCCCTAGCCGTTATTTGCTCGTCAGCTGGCCTAGTAAGGACGGGCGGCAGTCGCCGCCCGTCCTCTACTCGACTACAAGTTAAGGCGCCTTCCCTGTGCGTCGATCTTGAAGAGACGGAGCGCGTTCTCCCCGAACACCTTCCGCCTAACCTCATTCGAGAAGGGGATCTGGTGCACCTTCGAGGGGTGGTCGAAGTCGTGGTGCGGCCAGTCGGAGGCGAAGATTGTCTGGTCCTCGCCGTCGTAGAGGTTCACCAAGGTGACGAGATCCTTAAGGTTCTCCGGCTCCTCGATGGGCTGGGTGGCGTAGTAGAACTTCTTCATGTAGTGGCTGGGCCGCTCTTCGAGTATCGGAACCTCCCGCCGCCGTTCCAGGTATTCCTTGTCCATCCGGTTCATCAGGAACGGGACCCACGAGATGCCGACCTCGGTGAGAGCGATTCGCAAGTCGGGGTACCGTACCGGCACGCCGGCGGAGATCATGTGCACCAGGTTGGCCATGATCGAGAAGGTATGGCCGCAGATGTGCCGCCCGAACTCGGTCTCGAAGACGTGGAGGTTGAACGGGAAGACCGGGTGGACGACAGTGACGCTGTGCAAGAGAACCGGCAAGTCCGTCTCCTGGGCTGCCTCGTATATGGGGTCGTACTTGCGATCTCCCCAGAGCGGGTCCAGCCCAGAGCACGGCAAATAAACGCCCACGATCTGCGGCTCCCTGGCGTAGCGTCGGATCTCCCTCGCCGCGTCCTCAGGATCCTGCGGGCACGCGATGACGCATCCCAATAGTCCCAGCTCCTGCGAGCACCAGTTCTCCAGGAGCCAGGCGTTGTACGCCCGCGCGAGGGCTGATGCGTAGTCGTCCTGCGTGATCAGTGCGATTTTAAGGAGATGATCTGGGAAGAGAATGCCGATGTCCACGTGGATCTCTCGAAAGCTCCTCGCGCATCTGCTGGGCGTCGTGCACCATGCGCCGACCCTCGTGGCCACTCGGAAAGCTTGAGCTTCGTACACGTCATCCCTGGGGAGAAGCCGGGGATATCCAGGTAGAACTCCTGCACGTCGGCGATGTTCTCCAGGGCCATGCGCCAGGGCATGTCGCAGTAGGGCGCGAATTCCCCCGGAGACTCGTGGACGTGTACGTCGCAGTCAACGACGAGGATGTCCTCGAGCTTCTCCCTACTCTCTCTTTGCCTCGTCTACTGGTCTCCGCCACGACAATATCCTTTCCTATCTCGCTGGTACCATAGCCGAGCGGTTGCTTTCAAAGGTTTTCGGCTTCAAGTCGAATCCTAGCTAACGTGCGGGCTCCGGCCTGACCGTCTCCTCCTCCCTGACTTCCTCTCTCGGTCATACCCCTCCTGGTACGTCTCCGGGCCCAAGGCCAGGGCACCAAGGTGATCAGGGAGAGTACGATCATGTAAAGCGCGATCGCCCAGTAGGTGCCCGTGCTCGAGAGCAGCGCGTAGCAATAAATGGCGCGATCCCGCCGGCTAACGGCGCGGATATCTCGCGAGCAAGCGCGATCCCACTGTAGCGCACCCTGGTGTCGAAGAGCTCCGCGAAGTAGGCCGCCTGCGGGGAGAACATCGAGTACATGCCCACCGAAGTGGCCAGGATGATGGCGAGCCAGATCAAGAGGTTCGACTTCGGTGTTGAGCAGCCAGAAGAACGGGAAGGCAGAACAAGGCCAGGAACGCGCGACCCGCACATGTATACCGGCCGCCGACCGACGCGATCCGAGAGCGCACCGAAGAGCCGGAATGGTAAGGAGTCCGATGGCCGAGGCGATCAGGACGCCCGTCAGCGCCACGTTGTCCGACAATCCCGAGCTGTGTGGCGACGTAGGTGAGCGTGAAGGTCTGGATGATGTAGGCGTTGCCGTTCTCGGAGAAGCGGGCGCCGATGGCCACGAGGAGGTTCCTCGGCTGGGAGCGCACCACCTCCAGGACGGGTATCCCGACCTCGGTGTTGGTCTCCTTCACCTCGGAGAACACCGGCGTCTCCAGGATGCGCAGCCGTGATGTAAAGTCCCACCGCCACGACGACGATGCTCGAGCAGGAACGGTACGCGCCAGCCCCAAGCCAGGAATTGCTCCTCGGGGAGCGCCGCGAACAGGGAGAAGACCCCGGAGGAGAGCAGGAGCCCTATGGCAACCCCAGTGCACGGCAGGCTCGCATAGAGCCCGCGCTTGCCTTGAGGGGAGTACTCCGCCGCCATGATCACCGCGCCGCCGAACTCCGCGCCGGCCCCTAGGCCTTGGAGGATGCGCAAGGCGATGAGCAGGACCGCCGCCCAGATCCCGATGCCGTTCGAAGGTCGGCAGCACACCTATTAGGGTTGTTGCTATCCCCATCAGCAAGAGCGTTATGACCAATACCGTCTTGCGGCCGATCTTATCGCCGAGGTTGCCGAAGATTATGCCGCCCAAGGGGCGGGCGAAGAAGCCCAAGCCGTATGTGCCGAACGCGAGGAGCGTCCCGGTCAGCGGTTCGCGCTCCGGGAAGAACAGCGCGGGAAAGACCAGCGCCGCCGCCGCCGCGAAGATAAAGAAGTCGTACCATTCCATGACGGTGCCGATCACGCTCGCGCCTATCACTTGCCAGAGCGATGTTCTTTGTCCTGCGTCCTCTCCACCGATTTGCTCCATGGCTCCTCCTGTCCCGCCTTGCCCTCTTACACCAAACTAGGCACGGCCTCCCCGAGACCGAGTCTTGCTCGCTCTCCCTCCTACCGCGGCCCCACCTCCGACGTTGCCGGGTCGGACGCGGACGGAGGCTGCACCAGCGTCGCCCCCTTCTCGATCGGCTGGACGAGCCGGGAGTATTGCGCGAGCCATCCGCGCTCCCGGGTGGGAGGCGGCGGCGTCCAGGCGGCTTCTCTGGCGTCGATTACGTCGCCTCGACGAGTAGATCGATGACGCCGCGCCTCAGGTCGATCTCTATCTCGTCCCCCTCCTCGACCAGCGCGAAGGGACCGCCGTCGGCCGCCTCGGGCATCACCTGGCCGATGATCAGGCCCCGGTTCAGCCCGGATAGCTCCCCGTCCGTCACGACCGCCACGGAGCCCGAGAAACCGGCCCCGTTTAGGGCCGCCGCGAAGCTTGCAGCGAAGACCGTGCCCGGCCCTCCGCGCGGGCCTAAGCCCCGCAGCACGATGACGTCGCCCTCGCGGATCTCGCCCCGGCGCAAGCCCTCGATGGCCTCGTCCTCGCCCTCGTAGACCCGCGCGGGCCCCTTGAACCAATACCGGTCCTCCGGAACCGCGGCGAGCTTAACGATCGCCCCGTGCGGGGCTAGGCTTCCGCGAATTATTTTGAGGCCGGGTTCCCCCTTGATCGGGTCGCGAAGCGGGCGAATGACCCGCTCGTCCGTCGGGGGTGTCTCTTCTAGGATCTCGGCGAGGGTTTTGCCCGACACTGTGAGGGCGCTCGTGTCCAGGCGCTGCCAGATCTGATTCATTACGCCCCGGGCACCGCCGGCTTCCTCCAGTTCACCCACGCTGTGAGGGCCGTTGGGCCTGACCGCGCAAACGAGCACCGCGCCCTCGGCTCTTTCCTCGAAGAGGCCGATGACGTCCACGTCGAGCTCCGCTTCGGTTGCTACGGCGGCGAGGTGCCTCACAGAGTTCACCGAGCCCCCGACGGCGAGATCCACCTCGACGGCGTTCGCGAGGGCCTTCTGGGTGAGCACGTCCCGCGGGCGCAAGTCCTCCCGCACCATCTGCACTATCCGGCTGCCGGCCGCGTCGGGCGAAACCAAACATCCTCTCGCTCCCGGCGCGGACGGGGGCGTTACCCGGCAGCGTCATGCCGAGCGCCTCCGCGAGCACGTGCATGGTGTTCGCCGTCGCGAGCCCAGCACATACACCCGGGCCCTTTATGGCCGTCTCGGTCATCTCGCGAAGCTGCTCCACAGGGTCATTTGTCCCGAGGCGACAGAACCGACAGACTCGTAGACGTCGTCGATGTCCACGGGACGGCCGCCGCAAGCGCCGCCGGTCTGGTACCCGCACGTGACGAGGACCGTAGGGACATTGAGGCGGGCGGCGGCCATGAGGTGGCCGGGGTAGTCTTGTCGCAGGAGGAAAGGCACACCATCCCGTCGAGCTGCGCCCCCTCTACCATGACCTCTATGTCGTTGACGATGAGGTCGCGGGTTGGCATCAGGTAGCGGCCCTTCTTGCCGGCGCTCGTCACGAAGTCGCTCGGGGCCGCGGTGCGGATCTCGAAGGGCAATCCACCCGCCTCCCTGACCGCCTGCTGGACTACCTGCGAGACCCGGTCGAGGTGCATGTAGCATACGGAGAGCGTCGAGGAAGAGTTTACGACCGCGATCTTAGGCTTGTGGAAGTCCTCCTCCGTTATGCCCATCGCCCGCCACTGTGCTCTGCGTACGGCCCAGCGGGTGCTACCGGGTTGGAATTCGCTTCTGAGCATCCTCACCTCATCAGATCTCCTGGCCTTTATGTTGCCGTCGAGCACCTGGAGCGCCTCGAAGAGGTAGTAGTCGCCCCAGATGAGCTCGTTCTTGGTCGCCAGATCGATGTGCTTGTTGTAGCAACCCTCAGTGAGGATCCCTGGGAATGCGCGATCATCGGGTCCCGTGGGAGTCAGGTAGTCCTCAACTAGCGCCCGGACCGTCTCCTGGGCGGCGTCGTGGTAGCGGGACTTCAGGTCATCGTCTCGGAACGAACTCGCTCAGCTTGAGCAGGGATGCAGCCGCGATGGCCGTCGCCGAGGTGTCGCGCTCGACATTGGGGATGTCAGGGTCTGCGAAATCCCAGAACGTGACCCGGTCCTCGGGAACATGTTCCAGCCACCAGTCGGTGACCTGGACTGCCGTCCTAAGAAATTCATCGTGCTCAGGCATCCATCGTGCTGAAAGCGTGTACGCGAGCATGCCCCACGCCTGCGCCCGCGCCCATGTGCTCCCTTCAGAGTACCCCTTGTGGCTGTAGCGGCGGATACCTTCCCCGTCCCCGGGTCGAAAGATGCCGACTGGCACACCGATGCGTCGTCCCTGACGCAAAATTCTATGTGCCGCTCGCGCGTGCCGCAAGGCTGCGATTTCCCGGTAGGACGGGTCGCCGGTCTTCTCGGACGCCCAGCCAAAGAGCGCAGAGATGGAACCGACGGCGTCTATGCTCGCCTCCTCGTTCCCCACGTCCGCGGCTTCCTCGGCCTCCGTACCGAGCGGTATGACCCCGGCGTTTGGGTTATACAGGGTCATCAATCCCTGCGCACCTTCGAGCGCGACTTCCCTCGCCCGACGGTCGCCAAGTCAGGATGTCCCCGAGCGCGGCGCCGTAGTAGAACAGGAAGCTGCGGAAGATGGTATTAGACGTCGCACGGGGACGCAGCGCCTTGCACCACTTCCCGGCCGATTCCCCATATCGCTCTTCGCCCGTCACCTTACGTGCGAGCCAGAGTTCGCCGATCCAGTGACCCCCCGTCCAATCACCGTGCGGTGAGGTCGTCCACTCGCCCGTCTCTGGGTCGGCGAAGTTTGGGAAACCTTTCGTTACGCGCTGTGCTGTGTCGTCTATGCGCTCGAGCATCCTCCGGCTGGCGTCGGTCCACAGTGAAAGTGCCGCTTTACTCATGCGCGGTGCTCCTCCTATCGCTTGCGTGCCCCTTTCTTTATCGGCGCCGCGTTTTCGACGGTACGGTCCACGTGCTCAGTCATAAGGCGCCGGGCCGCCTCGCCGTTGCCCCTTTCCAGCGCATCGAGGATGGCCAGGTGCTCGGCGTGGAAGCGTCGCCAGTCACCGGGCGTGATGCGGCACACGCTCCAGGCCTCGACCCAGAGCTGATGCACGGAACGTTGTATCTCCGCCAGCAGGGGGTTGCCCACCTCGTGAGCCAGCGCCGCCTCGAAGCGGAGGTCCAGGCTGCCCTGCTCGACGGACTCGCCCAACTCCGCTTCCGTTCGCTCGAGCACGGCGCGCACCGCCGAGAGGTCGGCATCGGCCCGCTTCGCGACGAGCTCTACCACCTTGTCTTCCACCGCGGCGCGCACATCCACTAGGTAGTCCAGGAAGGTACGGTCCACGGGATGGGTCGCCTTCAGCTGGCTCGCAAACGCACTGCCGTTGGGGTTCATGACGAAGCTGCCGGCGTTGCGACGGATCTCAATCTTGCCCATGCTTTCGAGCGCTCGTAGCGCCTCTCGCACTGACACCCGGCTCACCCCGAGCTTCTCCACCAGCTCCCGCTCGGGCGGCAGCCGGTCACCCGGCTTCATCCCACTCTCAGTGATAAGGGCGTTTAGTTGAGCTAGTACCGACTCGTAGATGTCGACCCGTTTGATCGGAACTATTTCGAATGGCTTGCGTTCTTTGTTTCTGTCCACCATCTCCAATACCCCACCATTTTGGTATGTGGACTGTGGACTTACCAATCTAGCGTATGATACTGATGTTGTCAAGTACGCAAAGAGTGCTCCAAGGAGTAAGCACCCGTGAAACGGACTACCCCGAAGTACATCTCAGGTCAGACCAGTGCCGTGTCCAAGACCCCGATTATGTCTTCTATGTCTTCGGCGCCCACCGACATCCCTATCAGCTCTGGCGAAACCCCTGCTGCGCGCCGCACTTCGTCGGTGTTGTGCAGGTTGACCAAGAAAGTCGGGTGGGTTATGAAGGTTTCCACTCCGCCCAGGCTCATGGCCAAGATGCACATCTGCGTGCACCTTATGGCCCAATATGCGGCTTCGTAGCCCCTTCTGAGCTCGAATGAGAGCATCCCCCCGAAGCCACCGATCATTTGCCTCTTGGCGACCTCGTGCTGGGGATGGGACTTCAGCCCCGGGAAGTGCACCTTTCGACAGCTGGGTGGTCTTCAAGGAAACTGGCGACCTCCATGGCGTTTAACTTGTGCCGCTCCATCCTGAGCCCGTAGGTCTTCAAACTCCGCCGCAAGAGCCAGGCCTCAAAAGGGTGCAAGACCGGACCGTGCGCCCGCGCGTGCTCCCACGCCCGATCGACGAACTCGCGCGAGCAGCACATACTCTCGGATCTGCGGAAGATCATGTTGCCGAACAGACCTCAAAGCCTTTCTCGCTCCTCGCGAGTAGCAGCAGGAGGAAATGCTAGCTTTGTGGCGAGTTCTGGCATGAAGACATCGAAGGATGCCTTAACTACGTCGCCCCACTCGACAGCAGCAATCCTTGCTCCCCGAACCGCGAGCCAGACTATTAGGAGCGCCGTCAAGGAGAACCAGAAAAGCGTTGGCTCCCTGTATAACGCGAAGGCCACATACTCTACTATGGTCAGCAGGCTGAGTGCCCAGACATTCAGCCAGAAGTCTGTCTATCTGATGTCAATGCTCGCCCCTGTAACCTCCGTAGAGCGGCAGGCCTTCTGCCATGGTCTGAACTGAGGTTATATGACAGCGACCTAAGTTCGTAGTGAAGAGCGTGCCATTCCTAAAGGCGAGGTTGGTGGGATGACAGAAGAGGTGAGCCTCCTCGTCACCTACGAGGCGAGCTACCGTCCAGTCGGGCGCTACACGCAGGACCTGGCTCGGCTCGTAGCAGGCAATGTAAAGATTGCCATCCACATCGAAGGCGAGCCCATCGGGCAGCACACCAGGAAGTGAGGCAACCTCCTCACGCGTGCCCGCGGAGCCGTCGTCTTCAATGGATATGCGGGAGACGGTGTTGCCGAACGTCTCGGATACATAGAGGTATCTACCGTCCGGGGAGAGAGCTAACCCGTTAGCGAAGTTTAATGGCTCCGCGTACCAGAGCTCACCCTTACCATCGGGATCGAAACGGAAGATACCGGGACCAGGTACCTTGAAGGCATGAGAATCGGAGACGTAAAGCCTGCCTGCATCATCGAAGACTGGGAAGTTGGGTATCCTCAGGCTACGACCGTCAGCGTCGGTGGCGAACTTATCGGTAGTGTCGCTTTTCGCGTCGACCCTTATCACCGCCTGGTGCTTGAGGTCACAGACATAGAGGTTGTCGTCTTTATCGAAGGCCATTCCCAGGCAGTAACCACCAGTCGAAGCGACCTGCGCCATCGAACTGCCGTCGGCCGAGATCCTGTATATCTGCCCGCGCTCGCCGCCGCACCACACCGACCCGTCTCGGTGTACTGCAACGCCTTCCGGGTGGTCAAGTTGGGGATCAGTCAGCATGCCGTCGTATAAAACCTGGGCTGCGCTCTTATCCAGTATCATTTCCACGGGCTCGCCACGCCGACGTTCGATAGTCCGCAGGTAACCTGAAGCCCCCCGTGGAAGGACCGGAGCCATCCTTCTCCCTCCGGCTCCCGGTACCACGGACCTACTACACCCGTCGGCGAGGACCAGGCGAGAGCCATACCGTTGTACTCGGCTGCCCCGATGTGAAGTCCTCGATCTGGAATGACGGTGAAAGAAAAGCCCGTATCCGTCCGGACCCGGAGGTCCCGCACGCCGCTCTCATGCCCGTCGTCGAAGACGAACGGCTCGATCCCAGCCACCTGTTCGAGCCTCCCGACCCGCCGGAGCAGGTCCTCGGCTGCTAGCGTCCTCCCGTACAGGGTAACCTCGCCTTCGGCCATCATCCGCACACCATCCCTTCACAAGACTCGCACGCGCTTGGTTCGTCCCTTATTCCACCCGTCCCTGCTGTTCACTATCTGAGAAGCAGCACCACCGTCGCGAACGCAGACTTCCCGTTGGAAGAACCATCGCTTGCTGGCAAGGTCGTCAACTCACTATCGGGTGAGACAATACAATTTCGCTCGCTACCCTTTCACGGCACCGGCAGTAAGTCCGGCTACGAAGTAGCGCTGCAAGAAGAAGAACAACACCATTACCGGTATGGATACTGCAATCGCACTCGCCATTAGGTCGCCGTAGCGGATTCCATATTGTCCGATAAAGTCGCTCATGCCGACCGACACAGTCCGCATGTTTCGGCTTGTCGTCAGTGAGAGAGCGAAGAGAAACTCCTGCCACACCACCACTGCGAGCCATACCGCCGTGGCAGCGATCCCGGGTCTCGCTAAGGGTACGACGACAAGTCGGAACGCCTGAAACCGGGTTGCCCCGTCGCACATCGCTGCTTCCTCCAGTTCTCGCGGTATGCCTCTGATGAAGCCCAAGAGCATCCAGGTCGCAACCGGCAATGTGATGGTCACGTATGCGCTCACGAGCGCCACATAGGTATTCAGTAGATCGAAGGTCTTCACGATCTGGAAGAGAGGAATGATTATCGTGGCGGCCGGTGCCACCTGTGCGGTGATTATGAAGAGAAGCACGAGCCCAAAGCCACGCACCTTGAACCGCGACAGGCTGTAGGCCGCCAGGAGACCCGCCGTAACCGATATTAGTATTGTAGATATGGATACTATGGCGCTATTCAAGAAATACCTACGGAATTCGGGCTCGAACGCGCCAGCGTAGTTGCTCAGGGTTGGGTTCTCGGGCCACAGACGGGCAGGGATCGCGAACGGCTCATTATCGGGCTTGAACGACACGCTGATCATCCAGAGCAGCGGCAGCATTACGGCGGCGAGCACCAGTAGCTGGAGCAAAGTTAACCCTAGGGTGTGACGAAAGCGCCTACCCGGCAAACCGCCTTTGGTTGGCCTTCCTCTCAACTGCGGGCGCGCTGTTCGATCAGCCTGCTCCTTTTCTGGTGCTGACCCTGTGTCGAACGTTTGCATGTCATCTTCTCGGTTCATCGCGCCCCCTGGGGTCGAAGTTCGCGGATGTAGAGGAAGGCAACGCCTAGCATCGCCAGTGCCGCGATCACGCCGTACACCGATGCGTCTCCATACTGGAATTGCCCAAACCCCAATTCGAAGATGTAGGTTGGGAAAATGTGGGTACTGTTGAGCGGTCCGCCCTGAGTGGTAACCCAGATGAGATCGAAGTAGTTGAAGGTGAAGATGGTGGTCAGAATCAAATTGAGCCGGATGATCCCTGCGATGGAGGGAACGACGACGTAGCGGAATCGTTGCCAGGCTCTTGCCCCATCGATCATAGCGGCCTCGACCTGATCGCGATCAACGGTCTGCAAGGCGGCTAGGTACACTATCATGGAGAAAGGGAACCCTTTCCATACGGCCGCGAGAATGACAGCAGCCAGCGCAGTGGTTGGTTGCCCGAGCCAGGCGACATTCTTACTGATGATGCCAGCACTGTTCAGTAACGCGTTGACGAGACCCAGCTGTGGATCGTACATAAAGCGCCACAGCAGGGCAGCTACTATCCCGGGAAGCACCCACGGTACCAGCAACAGAGTTCGAGTGAGCCCGAGGAATCGCAGATTTTGGTTGAGCAGAACGGCGATGGCCAGGCCAGCCACGTTCTGGAGTAGCACCACCAACACCGTCCACACCACGGAATTGCGTACAACCGCCCAGAAAGTAGAGGTACGGAGGTTGTCTGCGTATTGCTCAAGACCGACAAACTGCGGTTGAGGGCTGAACATCTCCGTGGCGAAGAAGCTGTCATACACCGCACGCCCCATAGGCACGTAAATCAGGCCTCCTACGAGGATTACTGCGGGTAATAGGAAGGAGATCGCAATGAGGCGCTCCCGTCTTCTCTCGCGAGCGCCTCCAGAGGGTCGCCTGTCTCTCGTGCTCTGGACTGCGCTCATCGCAGCACACGCTCCAAGGCTACCCTAGGTTTTCGATCTCGTTGCAGGCAGCTTTCGCTGCTTGCTCAGCCGGTGTCCCGCTAAATATCTCCTGCAACATTTTGTTCTCAATCGAAGACAATTCCAGATACTGCGGTGACAGGGGCCGGGGCCGAGCGTTTTCCAGGTGCTTGAGAATGAGCTCCGGGTGCTTACGATTCTCCTTCAAGAACTTGTCGGCAGCCTCGATATTAGCCGGGACCAAGTCGACGACGCGCCCGTTTACGTCCGGCCTCGTGAGGAACTCGATGAATTTCCAAGCAGCCTCCTTGTCCGGCGCGGTCTCGTACATCACGAGGTTCCAGCCACCGTAGGTGCCGATGGGTTCCTTGCCTTCCGGGGCCGTGCCAACTACAAAGTCCCAGGACAGGTCGCTGTCTTGCAGGGTGGGCTGCTCTAGGGCTGGCCACCATTCGGTTGCGAGCGACTCGTTGAGAAACAGCTCGCGCATGTCCTCACTGGAGGAGTTAAGGATCCCGGAGGGGGCATATTGCCGCAGGTCATTAAGGTACTCAAGCGCCTCGATGGCTTCGGGCTCGTCGAGCGCGCAGGAGCCGTCCTCTTTCAACACCGACCCACCATTACTGTAAATGAAGGAATCAGCTACGACAACCGTGTCCTCACCCTTGTGACCGAACAATCCGACGCCGAACTTGTCTCCGCCGGTGAGCTCGGCACCTGCCCGGCGCAGCCCTTCCCACGTCGTCAGCTCTTGGGGATCTACACCTGCCTGGTCGAGCAGGTCCTTGTTGTAGTAGGTGAACTGCCACACGTCGACGTTGAACGGCACGCCCCACACTTGGTCTTCCCAGGTCGCCGACTGCCATGCACCGCTGAAGAAGTTATCCTCCTTGACCAAGTCAGACTTAGAGATGAAGTCGTCAAGTGGAACAATGGCGCCGCCCGAGGCGAAGCCGGGGTTCCAGATCTGATCCACTGTAGAGACATCCGGCGGGTTCCCTCCCTCCACCGCCAACTGGAGACGCTGCTGGTACTGGTCGTAGGGAACGGTGGTTACTTTGATATTAATGTTCGGGTTGGCCTTCTCGAACTCCTTGACAGCCGTCTGCTGGTACTCGCTAAGTCCCGATTCGGTCTGCTGATTGTCCCAGAAGGTCAGGGTTACGGGGCCCCCACCAGTCTCCTGCTCGGTAGTGCCTCCGCCGCAGGCCACGAGCAGCAGCATCAGCCCGATCATGACTCCTGTTAGCTTGATGCGTTTGTTCATTGTGGCTTTCCTCCTTCGGAGATGATCCCAATCCTTGAGTATCTGCACTATTGAGTCAAGTCCGGTCGCTTGGTCTCCTTGTAGAGTCGGTTTATGGTATTGAGCGCTTCGCGAGCATTCCCGCCACTCCGCAGAAAATCACTGATGGTCTCCCCCGCCCGTCCTTGGAATTCGGGGTACCCTGTGTGGCGAGAGCGCAGGTAGGCGAGATCCAGCGTCCGCAGGGTATCCTTGAAAAAGTCGCTCGAACGCTGGTTGACCTTGGGATCGGTCCACGCCCCCCGGTGCCCGGGCTGCCCTCCACTCTCGAAGTAAATACCCCTCTGGCACTCCTCAGTCGCCA
Organism: uncultured Rubrobacteraceae bacterium; assembly: GCA_963811295.1. GTDB lineage: Bacteria > Actinomycetota > Rubrobacteria > Rubrobacterales > Rubrobacteraceae > Rubrobacter_D. The sequence goes on from CAWEQZ010000027.1 coordinate 31,785, forward strand.
CGAAAAGCGCGTAGTCTATGGCCACCTGTCTGAGTTCCGAGTAAGCGGAGACAGCCAACCCTATACCGCCCAACACGCTTCCAGACGGCTCTGGTCTGACCGAAGGAATGTTTTTGAAACCCACAATGTGTGGGGCGAAGCCTGGTCGGGCATAGTTGGAGTAACCAAACATCAGGGGCACGTACGCCACCTCGTCGCTACGAGACATCAACTCTAATATCAGGATGGGATCCGCTCCGAAGGAGACTTCGTGAGTCAGGGCAACGACCCTGCGCAATAGATTCAGAGCTTCCTCTCCGACTGAGATGTTTACTCCGATAGCTTCATCCAAGTATTCTTTCCCGCTAATGTGGGCGCATAGTGTGATGAAGGTACAGAATGAATGTGTGGGGTTCAGTGCAAGACCTATTTTCATTCCCTCGGGCAGGGCCTCAGCCAGCTCGAATACTTCATCCCACGTTTCGGGCACCTGCAGGTTCTGGGCTTCTAGGAGGTCGGGGCGGTAGGCGGACACTTGGGCCGCGGCGTCTACGGCCAGCGCCCACTGATGTTCCTCCCAGGAGTAGCTTTCGTAGCTAGGCCCGACGCTGTGCCTTGCTTGGTCCTCGAGGTATTTCGCGGGTACATGTTCGTCGAGTGGAACGAGCGCTTTGCTTTCTACGCCTGAGCCGATGAACGGATGGTCCATCATGATGAGGTCGTACTTTTCGGCAAGTTTTTCGATTGGGTAATCTTCGAAGTCTTTCAGGGAGCGGGCGTCCCAAGAGATCCTCAGGTCGGGATTACTGACTTGGAACTTTTCGGAGGTCGCCCTCATGGGTGCAAAGCCTCTAGGGTGATCGAATGCCATGCCCTGCAGATGTATCACCCGGCCACTTCCTGAATTCTTGTCGCGAGACGTAGCGTCCTACCTTCCCCTGAAGTTCGGCTTCCTCTTCTCTACGAAAGCCCGGATGCCTTCCCTAGCGTCTTCGGTTTGGTACAGGTTCGACAGCGTGGCCTGCTCAAAGGACAGAGCCACGTCGATGTGTGATTCGCCCCCCTGGTTGACCAAACGCTTCGCCTCGCGCACCGCGTAGGGTGCGCGCCGCGCCAGCCGCTGGGCTAGGTCCAGCGCTTCCTCGAGCAACACGTCGGGCTCGACCATCTTGTTGACGACACCAAGCCTATAGCCTTCTTCCGCCGTCATGTTCCTGCCTGTCATCAAGAACTCCTTGGCACGGTTCCTTCCAACGATGCGTGCCAGCTTCTGGGTTCCGCCTCCGCCGGGGAGCAACCCCAGCCGGATCTCGGGTAGTCCCATCTCCGCCTCGCGGCTGGCCACGACGAGGTCGCATGCCAAGACCAGCTCGAAGCCCCCGCCCAGCGCTAACCCGTTGACAGCGGCGATGAAAGGCTTGCGGTTGAGTTCGATACCCTCGTACATCCTCCGCCCCCTCGCCTGGTATTCGGAGAACTCGTCGAAACTCTGCTCGCTATACTCCCCAATGTCCGCACCGGCGACGAAAGCCCTCCCTTTCCCGGTTAGGACAGCAGCCCTGATGTGGTGGGCTTGATCTATCCGGTCGAAGAGCTCCGTCAGCCGCCGGACGATCTGGGTGTTCATCGCGTTCAGTTTCTCTTCCCTGTCGAGCGTAACGACAGCTACAGCTTCGTCCTCCTCGTAGAGGACCTGCTCCTCGACTGTCTTTTCACTCACCTCTCTCAACCCCCGCCTTCTCTGCCCGCCCGGTGACACCTTCTCGCTCCAACCTAGAGATCTCCTCGTTGTCGTAGCCGAGGGACTGGAGGATCTCCTCGTTATGCTCCCCGACGAGTGGGGCGGCGCTCCTGTAAGTAGCAGGCGTCTCGCTAAACTTGGCAGGGAACCCTATGAGCTTCACCTCGCCTGCTTTCGGGTGCTGCATCGTCACTACGAGTTCGTTGTGGTCAACTTGGGGGTCTTCAAAGACCTCCTCGAAAGAGTTTACGGAGCCGCACCAGATCTTGTGCTCGTTAAGGATCTCTAACCATTCGGCTGTCGTCTTCTCAGGGGTCTTGGCTTCGATTGCTGTCTTGATCTCGTCCCTCCTATGGAACGCGTCCATCGGGTCCGAGTACTTCTCCAGCTCCGGCAGGTCGAAGACTCGCCCGACAGTAGGCAGGTCCGACATGGATATGGTCATGTAGCCGTCCCTTGTCGGGTAAACCCCAAACGGCGCGGAGAGCCAAGGGCTCCCAATGCCGGCCTTGCTCCTCTCGAAATTCTGGCCCAGGTTCAGGTGGGCGACTGCTTCCTGGCACTGCATGGCCACGGCAGTGGACAGTAGGTTCACCTCTACCTTCTGCCCCTGCCCAGTGCGTTGTTTATGATACAGGGCTGCAAGGACGCTCATGGCGTTCAGCATAGCTGTGCCTTCGTCCACTACGCTAGAGCCAGCTGGAGTTGGCGGATCTCCACCACGTCCTGTGTACGCTACCATGCCTGAGATGCCCTGTATCAGGAGGTCTTGGCCGGGACGACCTAGGTAAGGTCCAGAACTCCCGTATCCGCTGCTGGAGAGGTATACGATCCCCGGATTGATCGATGACAATTGATCGTACCCATATCCTAAGCGATCCAGAGCCCCCGGACGGAAGTTCTCGGCGACCACATCCGCGTCCTCGACCAGCTTGTAGACGATCCTTTTTGCTTCCGGGTGCTTGAGATCTAGGGTTAAGCTCTTCTTGTTGCGGTTCATAGCGTGGAAGAATGGGCTGTCACCGGCGAGTAGTTCCCCCATGGAGGCGAGACCTCGCTCCCATTCTCCTGTATTGGTGCGTTCGATCTTTATGACCTCGGCCCCGAGATCTGCGAGCATCTGCGTCCCCCAGGGGCCAGCCATCATCTGGGTGAAGTCAATTACCTTTACGCCCTCCAAAGGAACCGCTGCCATTATTCTTACACCCTTTCCCTACTCGGCTTTGACACAGAGCCCTCCGTCCACCACTAAGCAGTGGCCTGTGACGAAGGAGGACGCGTCTGAGGCGAGGAACAGGACCACCTCCGCGACCTCTTCCGGCTGTCCGAATCGGCCAATGGGGTGCATCCTGTTCCAGGTTTCTATGAGAGCCTCGGGATCCTCTGCCTCTTCGAACAGCCTCTCGTTCATGGGGGTCATGATGGTACCCGGAGCTATGCAATTCACGCGGATATTGTGCTTGGCGTACTCCAGCGCGACTTGCTGGGTTAGGGAGATAATCCCTCCCTTGGCAGCAGCGTAGGCAGCCCACCCCGCGAACCCTCTGAGTGCCTGCACGGAGCTAGAGTTGATGATCGAACCGCCGCCGTTCTGAATCATATGGGGTATGGCGTACTTGCAGCCTCGATAGATGCCACCCAGGTTCACGTCCAACACCTGATTCCAGAGCTCGTCCGTCGTGTCGACTACGGTCGCTCCCAAGGCAATGGCCGCGTTGTTGTGTAGTACGTTGATGCTGCCGAAGGTGTCGACTGCCGTGTTTATGGCTGCCTCCACCTCTTCGGACTTCGACACGTCAGTGTGGGCGAAGAACACTTCGCCTCCAGCCTCTTCGATCATTCGTGAGGTCTCGTTGCCCTGCTGCTCGTCGATGTCCGCGAGCACGACTCGTGCCCCTTCCTTGGCGAGGAGAAGGGCAGTCGACCTCCCTATTCCCATGGCGGCTCCCGTAACCAGAGCAACCTTGCCTTCCAGCTTCCCCATAAGCTCTTTCCCTTCCGGCGGCTCCTTGAAGGAAAATAATAGCAAGCGCAAGAAACATAGTAAATTGCCTTCTAAGCACACAGCACACGCTCTCATAATGGCATCGGCGATGACAGCTATCGTGTGTTGACCGCCTTGGTGCGTGACAAGTTGCTCTTCTGCAACGAACCTGGCGCCAAGCGAAACATTAACGTCGACGGTATCGCCTACGTAAAAGTGGCCGTCGAAGCCCAGGAGGCGCTGCCAAGTTGCGTGGTGCGGTTGCACATGGTCAGATCGAAGTGGTCGGCGCATCGTTTGGCTAACCTTATGAGGGACTGATAGGAGGCAACAGTAGGCAGGGACAAGTCAGAGCAATCGCATATCTCTAAGTTCTTCTCACATCCTACACGTTGTCCTAGCAAAAAGAGGGTGACCGACGGGACTCGAACCCGCGCCCTCCGGAGCCACATTCCGAATAGACTCTAGCCGAGATAGCACGTAACTAAGCCAAAAACCTTCTATTCGCAGTACTGTCGTAAACGCTAGTAAGATGGCCTGACGAACCCCCAATAAGCCGGGTGAAGTAGGCAGACCGGACTTGGTGACTAGTTGTAGCAAGCATACAAACGAAGCGTGAACAGTGCGCTGCCGACTACTGATCCTATGATCATTAAACTTGCTGCGTAGCGCCTTGACGACCTGCTAGGCCGAATATGAGAGGAAGATGTGCAATGCAGGAGCAGCGATGGGATGATGAGCGAGCCAACCGTCTGGCAGACGCCCCAAGACGCCTACGGAGATGATCCAGCCAGCCTCCTGCGGTTCGCCGAGCTCTATTTCAGCGATGGCGTGCGAAGCGGGATCTGGCCCCACGTCGATTTGATGAACCGCGGCATAAGAGCAGGGGACCTTGAAGCGTTGCGCCTAGGAGTGCATGAGCAGCGGCTGCCATACGGTTGCAGTAGATTTAGCCGGGCCAGTAAGGCAGGCTTGTGGCGAGGGCGCTCGTGCTTTTGACACCGCTCAACTAGATTGCCGGTGTGCTTCCCAACGTCATGGATCGGTGCCTCGAGCCAATTCTGCACACGGGCAATAGGACCCAATCATCCTCCTTCTACAAGACATCCATCTTGTTCTACATCTATCAACCGCCTTCGGTTACGGTTCCACGCCTCGCTGGACGAGGGTAGCAGTCGCAGAGTAGAGTTGTCGAGGATTTAGAGCAAGAAGGCACAGCTTGTACCTTTTGCGGTTGACCATCTCCCTCTGGATCAGTTAGTGAAGGTTCGAATCCTTCTCCGGCAGCTAAGAAAATGCCCGCAAGCAGCGGATGAAGGAGCTGGATCCTACTCCCCGGCCATGCCACTGCGCTGCAACCGGACCGTCTAGACTGTTGCGCATTGGAACGGTGCTCCCGTCGCATGAACCATAGATTGCTTCTTGTGATCGACCAGCGGTAGTCGAATAGTTATCCTGGTTCCCTTCACTCGCGCACTTCCGGCCTCGGT
>CAWEQZ010000028.1:0-36797 GCA_963811295.1 uncultured Rubrobacteraceae bacterium
ACGACGAACTGAAGCAGGCCACCGCGGGCGGTGCCGTCGTCATCGTCATCCGGAACGCTCAGGGCAAGGTTCTTGGTCAGATGCCTGACAAACCTGACTTTTCGACGGGAGAGATCCACGACCCCGTCTGGAAAGAAGTGTTCAAAGAAGATCAGCCCGAGCACGACAAGGTGGGAAGCTCCTCCGAAGGCACGGACTACGAGGTCTACGCCGTTCGGGTCAACCCCCCTGATAACTTGGCTGCTACCCCCACGTCGTCTGCACGGGTGGTAGAGGCGGCCAGAAACTACCCCTCCGTCGGGCACATCCTGAAGGAGTTGGCCCCTGTTCTGGCCACCGTCGGTCTCCTGGGTTTCGTGTTGTCGGGAGGCGGGGCGTACCTCCTGACCCGAGCAGCTCTCTCCCCCGTGGAGGCCATCGTAAGAGCCGCCGGCGAGATGTCGGAAGGTGATCTCTCGCGGCGCCTGCCCGTCGCTAACTCGAAAGACGAAATCGGACGCCTCACCACCACCATAAATGCGCTTCTGGCACGCTTAGAAGTGGCCTTCGCCCGCCTCGAGGAGACCCTCTCACGCCAGCGGCGCTTCGCCGCTGACGCGAGCCACGAATTGAGAACCCCACTGACCTCCATAAGCGGGCACGCCAGGATGCTCGACGAGTGGGCCCTCGACGGAGACAAAGAGACGGCGCGCAGAGCGTCGGCACCATCCGCAAGGAGGCAGGGAAGATGCGCGGCCTGATCGAGTCGCTACTCACGCTTACTCGCGGGGACGAGGGCGCGCCCATGGAGGTAGGGCGATACGACCTCGGTGCGGTCGCGAAGGACGCGACCGAAACCGCGCTAACGGCAAGGTGTCTGTCGAGTTTGTTCCCACCGAGCACGAGATCATGGCCACCTTCGACCGGGGGCGCGTACTGCAGGTGGCTTCCATTCTCCTTGACAACGCGGTCAAGTACACGCCCAGCGGCGGGAGCGTCACGGTCAGGGTGGAAGAGGACGACGGCAGCGTGGCGCTGGCGGTCTCTGATACGGGGGTCGGGATCTCCGAGGACCAGTTGCCCCTCATCTTCGAGCGCTTCTACAGGGCTGATCCCTCACGGTCGGAGGGGGGCGTGGGCCTCGGGCTGTCCATAGCCCGCCAGATCGCCGAGGCCCACGGGGGCACCATAGTAGCCAGGAGCAAGCCGGGCGTGGGCTCCACGTTCGTTCTCGTGCTCCCCAGTCAGAAGCCGGAACCGCCCCAAGACCCCCGTACGCGAGGGGCCGAAGACCCAGGGTAACGGGCCGCAGGTACCCGGCGGCCTGGCCCGAACTCGACATACCACGGGTGCCGGAGATCCTTTTGTCATATACTGCTGGCTCCCGTGGGAATCGGAACCGCGATCAACGTTCTCGCCGTGCTCGCCGGCGGTGGTATCGGCACTCTCGCAGGCGCCAGGCTTCCCGAGGGCATGCGCTCGACCGCGATGCAGGCTATCGGTATCGTAACGTTGCTCGTCGGCGTCTCGCACTTCCTCGAGGTCGACAATGTGCTCGTGCCGCTACTCAGCGTGATCCTGGGACTCGCAGTCGGGGAGCTCATGGATGTGGACGGGCTGCTACGGCGGTTGGGAGACCGTCTGGAGAGGAGGTTCTCGAAGGGCGAGAGTCCGGTCAGCCGGGCATTCGTGACAACGAGCCTCCTGTTCTGCGTCGGGCCGTTGACGGTGATCGGCTCGCTCCAGGACGGCTTGAACGGAGACTATAGCCTCCTCGCTCTCAAAAGCGCCCTCGACTTTATCGCGGCGCTGGCCTTCGCCTCCGTGCTGGGGTGGGGCGTGCTGCTCTCGGGCGGAACGGTCCTCGTGGTTCAGGGCTCGCTGACGCTCGGGGCCTCCTTTCTGGACGCGGTAATAACCGGATCCATGATCTCGTCTACGACCGCGACCGGAGGCATCCTGATCTTCGGTCTTGGCCTGGGTCTGCTCGACCTGAAAGAGGTCAGGGTGGCCAACATGCTCCCCGCGCTCCTTGTCGCCCCCCTGCTCGTCGCGGCGAGTCCCCTGTGGCCGCTCTGACTTACGCGCGCGCCGCCGATACTCTAGTATTCGTAGGTGAAACGAAAGCGCGATGACCGTGCAGATGCTCGCGCGGTGGGAAGGAGCGGCTGATGGAAGAATCGGACAAGCACTGGAGGGGAAGTCCGCTCGACGTGGCGGAGAGCGGCATGGACGCCTACGGCATAAGAGAGATTGTCATCGAGTTCGATAACGGCGACGAGGACATCTTCACCCCTAAGCAGCGCGAGGAGTTCGAATCCTACGAGCTGCACCAGATGGCGACTTACCTCGACTCCATTGGCCACGGCATCCGCAAAGGCAAGAAGAACTAGTGGAGGACGATTTGCACGGTATAGAACGGACTCGGAAGGCAACCGGGCCGATGGAGCACGGCGTCGGAGTTACGCGTGTCGTCGTCCGATACTACGACGGACGCGTGATGAACTTCGTGCCTGACGCTGGCCGCGACGCGTTCTCTGAGGACGACATGTTGGAACTGAAGAAAGTCATCGAGCGGATTTCCTCGACGGCCGAATGGGCCGAGATCAACACACGCCTGGGATTCTAATGTAGGGGCGGGTTTCAAACTCGCCCCTACTACGCCTCCACATGGCGGCGCCTTACGCCCTGCCCTATCTGCCAGGTGCGTCGCGGCCTGGGTCGACTGTGTAGCGGTCGAAGAAGTCCTCGTCGAGGGTGATCCTCTCGCCTGCCAGCTCCCTACGCCTGAGGTCCCATAGGACCTGCAGGTCGTGGTCTATCTGTACCAGGCGCTCACGGTCGTCGGAGTCCGCGTGGTGCGTACCCTCCCTTACCAGGAGTCGCTCGCGCTCCGCCGAGAGCTCTCCTATCTTGCGCATCACACCCTGTGCCATACTCGCCTCCTACCCATATGGTGCTTCTTGATTCTAGCGGATCTGGATAGACTACAATCGGGTTTCCTGTCGGCGGAGTGCGAGCAGGGGTAGAAGAATGCTCAACAGGATCTACCATCTCGGTTACGCGGTGGAGGACATCGGGGCCGCCTCGAGGTTCTACGAGGAGAACTTCGGGGCTGTGCCCGGAGAGCCTGAGGTCGTAGAGGAGCAAGGCATAATCGCTGCCATGTTCAGGGTCGGGGAATCGAGCATCGAACTCGTCCAGCCGACCCGCCCGGACTCGCCCGTCGGTAAGTTCCTGGCCAAACGCGGCGAGGGTTTTCACCACGTCGCTTTCGAGGTAGAGGATCTGGAGGGGACGCTTGCGGTGCTCAAGCGCAATGGCGTCGAGATCATAGACGAGGAGCCGAGGAGGGGGGCAGGGGGGACCAGGATGGCTTTCGTCCACCCCAGGGGCGCCTTCGGGGTGCTCACCGAGCTAGTAGAATTGCCACAGGCCTGAGACGAGCGGGGAGGACGAGCCGTGGACACCGAAAAACGCCGGGACGAGCGCCGTACGGAGTCCGGGATAGAGGTCAAGCCCCTCTACAAGCCAGATGACATAGAAGGCTTCGACTACCCCGAGAGTCTGGGAGATCCGGGAGAGTACCCCTACACCCGTGGCCCCTACCCGAGCATGTACCGCGGCAGGCCGTGGACCATGCGCCAGTATGCGGGTTTCGGCACGGCGCGAGAGACGAATTCCCGCTTCAAGTACCTCATAGATAATGGCCAGACCGGGCTCTCCGTGGCCTTCGACCTGCCCACGCAGATGGGTCGGGACTCGGACCATGCGCTCGCCCTCGGGGAGGTGGGCAAGGTCGGCGTGGCGATCGACTCGCTCCTGGACATGCGCGACCTCTTGGAGGGGATCCCACTAAGGGATGTCTCCACTTCGATGACGATCAACGCGACGGCCTCGATCCTTTTGCTCCTCTACTCGCTAGTCGCCGAAGAGCAGGGTGTGGAAGCTGATGACGTCACAGGGACAACCCAAAACGACATACTCAAGGAGTATCTGGCCCGCGGCACCTACATCTACCCGCCGGGGCCTTCGATGAGGATCACCACCGACATGTTCGCCTACTGCGCCTCAGAGTTGCCCCGCTGGAACACCATCTCCATCTCCGGCTACCACATAAGAGAGGCTGGATCCACCGCCGTTCAGGAGCTCGCTTTCACGCTCTCCAACGCCATAGCCTACGTCGAGGCCGCCCTCGACGCCGGGCTGGAGGTGGATGAGTTCGCGCCGAGGCTCTCCTTCTTCTTCAACGCCCACAACGACCTGTTCCAGGAGGTTGCCAAGTACAGGGCGGCGAGGAGGATGTGGGCGAAGATCATGCGCGACCGCTTCGGCGCGACCGACGAGAGGAGCAGAAAGCTCAGGTTCCACACGCAGACGGCGGGCTCCTCGCTGACGGCCCAACAGGCTGAGAACAACATCGTTCGCACCGCGATCCAGGCGCTCTCCGCGGTCCTTGGCGGGACCCAGAGCCTGCATACCAACGCTTTTGATGAGGCCCTCGCGCTACCGACGGAGCGGAGCGCGCGCATCGCCCTCAGAACCCAGCAGATCCTGGCGAGCGAGGGTGGCCTGACGGGCACGGCCGACCCGCTCGCAGGCTCCTACTACGTCGAGTCGCTTACAGACGCGCTCGAAGAGGCAGCCTGGGCCTACATACGGCGCATCGACGAGTTGGGGGGCTCGGTAAAGGCCGTCGAAGTGCGCTTTATGCAGCGAGAGATCGAGGACGCCGCCTACCGCTACCAGCGGGAGGTGGAGAGAGGGGAACGGGTCATCGTCGGCGTCAACCGCTACACCTCGAGTGGGACCGACGACCCGGATATGGAGCTTCACACCGTCGATGAGACGATCCGCGAGCGGCAGAAGGAACGGCTCGCCGAGCTCAAAGAGAGCAGGGACAACGCTGCCGTCGAAAAGTCCCTCGCCCACCTGAAGTGTGCGGCCGAAGGCACCGAGAACGTTCTATACCCTATGAAAGAAGCCCTGGCAGAGCTCGCGACGCTCGGCGAGGTCTCCGACACCCTCCGTGGGGTCTTCGGAGAGTACAGGCCAACTTGAAAGCGGTGTGAGGAAGGATTCGATCGGGACCAGGATCTAGCCCGAGCGCTTCTCGTAGACGGACCGAAAGGCACGTGCGGCGCTGCGATGGACCTGTGCTAATATTGGCTGAGAGTAGGAAGTTCTACCGTTCTTTCGAGCAGGTTTGGAATCACCGGTCCGTGGTGCCGGAGGAGGTTAGAAGACGTGGTTGACTGGTTTCGCAGACGTAAGGCCGGGCCACCGGACGAAGTTGAGCGGCCGGTGCATCTCGAAGCCGAGACGGCAGAAGTGCTGGTAGACCGTAAGCCGGCTGAGCCGGCAGATGGGTTTTCGGAGGCCGGTATTCGTGAGGCTTTGAGGGACGTGAGGGACCCTGAGATCGGGCGCGACCTCGTCTCGCTGAACATGATCCGGGCTATCGACATAGCCGCTTCGCGCGTCACCGTCGGCGTCTCCCTCACCACCGCAGGATGTCCTCTCAAGCACAGGATCACCTCCGACATCCAAGAGCGCCTCAAGATGATCGAGGGCGTCCAGGAAGTGGAGGTCGACTTCGGCGTGATGACCGACGAGGACCGCCAGAACCTCCTCACCTCCCTTCACGGCGGTCCCTCGGAGCTGGCCCCTGCCTTCCGCGACGAGTCAAACACCCGCATCATCGCCGTGGTAAGCGGCAAGGGAGGGGTGGGCAAGAGCACCGTAGCCGTCAACCTCGCCTACGCCCTCGACAGGGCCGGTCACTCTGTGGAGATCCTCGATGCCGACGTTTACGGCTCATCGATTCCGGTGATGCTAGGCTCTTTGGGCAAGCCCAACGTGGTAGGAGGAGTGATCTTCCCCATAGAGTCTCCTCAAGGGTTGAAGTTCATCTCCATGGGCAACTTCGTAAACGAGGGGCAGGCCATAATCTGGCGCGCCCCGATCGTGAACAAGGCTCTAACCCAGCTGATGCGCGACGTCTACTGGGACGAGCCTGAGTTCATAATAGTGGACATGCCTCCTGGGACGGGTGACGTGGCATTGACGGTGGCGCAGATGATCCCCAAGGCCGAGGCGCTGGTGGTGACGACCCCTCAGTCGGACGCGGCGCGCGTTGCCGTCAAAGCGGGCAAGATGGCTATTCAGGCACACCTGAAGGTGGTAGGGGTGGTGGAGAACATGGGCTATGCGCAGTGTCCTGAGTGTGGCGAGGAGCTAAGGATCTTTGGGGGTGACGGAGGGGAGAGGGTTGCAGGGGAGCTAGGCTCGAAGGTACTGGGGCGCATCCCGATCGTGCCTGATGCAACAGGGGAGCCAGGACGATCGGTGTTTGAAGAAGGATCGAGCCCGGCGCAGGCCTTTGAGGAGATGGCAACTGCCCTGGCCGCGAGCAAGGTCCGCAGGCGCATAAAGGTGTTGTAAAGTCGGTCAGCTAGCCAGCGCGAGGCGGCCGGCATTTCGACCTGGCGCCTTACCTTCGTTGCCCGGCAATTATGCTCCGGCCATGGCGCTTGGCTGGGAGACGGGCGTGCGACATCTACCGTTTCGGTTCACTTGCACCTTATGATTGTCTTACGAGGGGTCGTTGGCAGGCAGGCGGCAGCGGCCTCACCTCGGGCGCTGTGTTCGGGCGCCGTGCGGGACGCGCTGCGGCCGAGACGGCCGGAAAGCGGACGGAAGCATCCTCCCGTTGAGGATCTCCTCTGACGCGCCCTGCGCGAGCATCTGGGTTTCGCGAAGAAGGCCACCCTAGCCGTGTAGGACTTGCACGAGATCCCTAACGGCGTCGGCGCTGTCGCTCAGATCCCCCAGTTCTTCTTCCGTGAGACCGAGCTCGATGATGTCTTCGACGCCCGAGGCGCCGAGTTTGACGGGGACGCCGACGAAGAGGTCGTTTATTCCGTACTCGCCCTGCAGGTAGGTTGCGCAAGGGAGGATGCGCTTCTGGTCGAGCAGGATCGCGTCGACCATCTCGGCCGCGGCAGCGGACGGCGCGTAGAAGGCGCTCCCGCTCTGGAGGAGGCCGACGATCTCGGCCCCGCCCTGGCGGGTCCGGTCGACTATGGCCTCGACCCTGTCTTCGGGGAGAAGCTCCGTGATCGCGACCCCGCCTACTGTGGCCATACTGGGTAGCGGTACCATGGTGTCCCCGTGCCCACCGAGGACGAGCGCGAATACGTCGCGCACCGAGACCTGGAGCTCTTCGGCTATGAACGTGCGGTAGCGGGCCGTGTCGAGGATGCCCGCCATGCCGACCACCCGCTCGCGGGGGAACCCGCTCGTCTCCATCGCCACGTGGCACATTGCGTCGAGCGGGTTTGCGACAATAACAAGTATCGTCTCCGGCGAATGCTCGACGACCTCCTCCGTAACGCTCGCCACGATGTTCTGGTTCGTTTTGAGCAGGTCGTCCCGGCTCATCCCCGGCTTGCGGGGGCTGCCGCTGGTTATAACCACCACGTCCGAGCCCGCGGTCGCCTCGTAATCGTTGGCGCCCGTTACGTTGGAGTCGTAGCCGAGGATCGGACCGCTCTCGAGAATGTCTAGCGCCTTACCCTGGGGCAAACCTTCCACAATGTCCACGAGCACAACGTCGGCATAGTTCCGCTCCGCCAGCCTCTGGGCCGTAGTTCCTCCGACGTTGCCCGCGCCCACTACGGTGATCTTCCTCTTCGCCATCTCGTTCCCTCCTGTGTTCGAGTTGCCGCATGAGGTCATAATATGTGAATACCTCGGAGTTTGCCGCGCCAAACCCGGATAGAATCGGTTCTGTGAGAAAGGCCATCCAGGAGCTTCGTTGGATGTGATCAATGCCATACAGACGCGCCAGAGCGTCGGCCGCGTGAGGCAGGACCCTGTGCCTGAAGACCTCGTCAGGCGCATCCTGGAGAGCGCCGTGCACGCCCCCAACCACAAGATCACCGAGCCGTGGCGCTTCCACGTGTTTACGGGAAGGGGTCGCGGCGAGCTGGCCAGGGCGAGGGCCGAGACGGCCCGCCTGCAGGCCGAGGCCGAAGGGGAGGACGAGGAGATGGCGGCGGGTAGGATCAGCCGCGAGCGAAAGAAAGCCTTCAGGGCGCCCGTGGTCATAGCTGTGATCTCCGCTTCCGGCCGTGATGAAGTCGAGACCCTGGAGAACTACGCGGCCTGCGCTGCGGCCGTCCAGAACATGCAGCTCACGGCCCACTCCCTCGGTCTCGCGAGTATCTGGCGCACCGGACCTGTCGCCTATCACGAGCACATGCACCAGTTCTTCGGCTTGAAGGAGAATGATCGGATCGTCGCCTACCTCTACGTCGGCTATCCCGACATGGGCGAGAGACCCCGCAGGCGTAGCCCGGCAGGCGAGAGGACCGTCTGGCACAGGGGCCGCGAAGCGGCCCAGGGAGTAGGGAGTGGGGAGTAGGAGATGCGGGGTAGGACTCTCGACTGCGTATTCCGGCGTCTTCGGAGGTCGCCGCCTCCAGGCCGCGATCAGTTTCGGTAAGGCGTGCCGCAACCGACGGGCCCCTACTACGTATCAATCTTGTAGTCAATTACGTTAGGAGCGAGAGTGAAGACAATACTCAGGCGCGCACTCATAGTGGCCGCGCCCATAGTGTGGCGCAAGATCAGGAACCGCAGGCGCGAACGCTAGACGGGCTACAGGCATCAGGTGATCTTGGAGGAGGCGTAACGTCCTATCGCGTGGTAGCGCGTTTCTAAAGGATATTCCTGTTACCTGGAGCCCGATTTGTAGAGGCCGAAGCGGGCTGGCTGATTGGCTGAATTCAATCCCGTATCGGGACGGCTTCGAACCCTTTCTCCGACTTGCGGACTTTGACGAGGCAGTCCCCTGGCTCGTGGTAGAGGATGACGGGGGCGTCACGTAACTCTGCGGCCGAGAGCACTTCGATGCGGTTCCGGCGGGCCGCTTGCGGATCTGTATCCACGCCGGCGATGAGGTCGGGGTCGAGCCATATCTTGGCCGGCGCGAGATCTCCTGTGTAGAGCGCGAGGTCGTCTCCCTCTCCGATCCAGACGATCTGATGCCCCGCGGAATGCCCCGAACGCACCTCGACGTTGATGCCCGGCAGGATGTCTCCATCTTCGTCGAGCAGCTCGCACCAGCCATTCTCCACGCCCTTCTCGACGGCGGGGACGGCCGCCCTGCGCCCGTCCTTCTCCGGCATCGTCCGCGCCTCCTCGAGCGCGGCCCCCTGCACGTATACCGTGGCGTTGGGGAAGCTCGGTGGGCCCAGCGCCCAGCCGACGTGGTCGGCGTCCAGGTGCGAGAGGATGACGTGCGTTATGTCCCCGGCGGCGTAGCCCGCTTCGTCGAGATGGTCGAGAAGATCCTTATCCCGCCTCAGCTCGTAGCGGCCGACGAGGATCTCTGGGAGCTCTGGTCCGAATCCGGCGTCGATCAACACGAGGTTATCGCCCGTCTCGACGAGGACGGGGTGCATGGCTCCCTTGATAGTGGCCTTCCGAGAGCCGCCGAAGAGGTTGCCAGCGTCTGTAACGAATACGCCGTCGTCCAGGATGTGGACCCGCATCTGTGCCACGTCGAAGTTTGTCCCAGTAGCCAAGTCGTCGAACCCTCCTCTGGTCGTGAATCCGAATGATAGCCGTCCCGAAGACTCGACGCTTTGCGCCCGAGCGCGACCCCTTGGAGGTCGTCAGCCTGCGCCGGATCTTGACGAAGTAGTCCTCATGACCGGATCTTCTCCGTGACGCCATCCCTCAGTGCTCTTGCTAGCATGCGGGGATGTTTTAGGAGGCTGTAGACGGGTGCGTCGCCCGTAAATGCTTCGAGGAGCGTCCGGCGGGCCCCGGGGTCCTTCTCACAGACCCTGAAGAGTGGCTCGAGCAGCATCAGGTTCGGCACGAGGTTGACCAGGGCGTATCCAGAGAGGTGCTCGCGGGCCCGCCTGTGCCTGAGCTGGCGTTCGTAGCCGGAGAGTAGCGAGGCGGAGAAATCCTGCCTGGCGTGGGCCTCGTGGGCCCACGAGGCGGCCAGGCGGCCCGACTCCAGCGCGTAACCGACGCCCTCCCCGCTTATGGGGTGGATCATGCTGCCGGCGTCCCCGACCGCCATCAGCCCCTGGTCGTAGCGTTTCGCACCCCACATCCCCATCTTGAGCGACCAGCTCGTCGGCGGACCTTCTGGTGTGGCGTTCTCCAGCCAACTTTGCAGCAGTGGGTGTTCGAGAAAGCGGTCGAAGAAATCCTTGAGGTTTCGGCCCGTGCGGGTCAGCGCCGCTGTCGAGACGCCAGCCCCGACGTTCGCCGTGCCGTCTCCGAGGTAGAAGACCCAGCCGTAGCCCGCGCCGTGCGAGTTCATGTCCTCCGTAATAAAGACCTGCAGATCCTGCTTGTCGGGACCCTCCACGCCGCTGAAGTATTGCCTGCGGGCGACGGCATTCTGGTGGGCCTTTATACCCTTGCCTGCGAAGCCCCCGACGCCGTCGGCCACGACCACCAGCGGAGCTTCGAAGTATAAAGATTCGCCTGCGTTGGCCGCTTCGAGGCCACTCACTCTGCCAGACGCCGACCTCAGGAGGTCGGTAGCCCTGACCCTGGAACGGAATTGGACGCCGGCGGAAGTCGCACGCTCGAGGAGCCTGGCGTCGGTCTCCTTGCGCCTTACGACGTAGCCCCGAGGTCCGTGCAGGGTAGGGGGAACGCCCTGGCGCAGGCACGCGGTGTGGGTGTATATGGAGAAGCCCGTAAACTTGCCGTGGTGCGGCTCGTCGAGCCAGTCGGCGAGCCCCATCAGCGCGACCTCCGAGGCGGCGTGCGGCATCAGGCCGTCGCCACAGGTCTTGTCTCTGGGAAACTCCTGCCTGTCGATGAGCAGCGTGTTCAACCCCGCCTTCGCGGAGTGGTAGGCCGCCGAGGAGCCACCGGGACCGGCTCCCACGACCACGAGATCGTACCGCTCGGCCATCGTCCTCCTTATTCTCTATGCCCTCCCTACTGTGGCAGAATTATACTTCGGCTACAACGAGGAGTGAACTTGGTCGACCGCAACCGGCCCGCGCGCTACACAGTGGGGGAGCGCGCGGCCCTGAGAGCTACCGGACAGCCGGTCGAGATCCTCGACGTGAGGCGGGGCGAGTTCGTCCCCGACTTCGTCTACAAGGTACGCGTGCTCGCAGAGAAGCCAGCAAGACCCTACAATCTTTCGGTACCCGAGCATGATCTCTCAGACCTGGCGGTCTGAGCATTTCAGTACGCCGCCTTTGGCGGCTTGTCAGCACGCTTCGGGCCACTGAGGCCCTCGCTTTTAGCATGTCAGCCAGGGCCTTCATGAACTATCAAGCTGAAATGCTGAGAAGTCTCCTGGTGAAGCCTGGCGACGTGCTGACCAGCGGAAGGCGAAATCTGGAGCGTGCTGAGTAGCGGCGAAGGCTAAAAGCCTTCGCCTGTCGTGACGTTCATATACGCGACATCGACCAGTGGAACGCCGGTCGTGAGGGCCTGTCGTACGCACTGGGTGAGGACTTCGGCGGCGACGCCCGAGTCGGGGAAGTGGCCGTCGAGGAGACGGGCGGCGCGGGCTATCTCGTAGAAAGAGAAACGGCGACGTTGGCCGGTCAGCTTGTAGACTGCCTCGAGCACCTCGAAGCGCAGGGAGATCAGCTGCTCCAGCCTCCAGCGGATCTCATCCACGGTAAGGCTCATGGTCTGATACAGGCGGGCGATCTCGGCGACCTGGACGAGGCTCTGGGGGCGCTTGCCGAGGCGTCCGACGGAGTTTTCGTCGAGGTAGCGCCGCGCCGTGATCCGCGCGAGCGCCATCTGTCCCTCGGCGCTCTCGTAGCCGGCCAGTGCCCTAAGCTCCCGCGGGCTCCTGAAGGAGCCCGCTCTTATCTCCACGTGGTCCACGAAAGTGCGCGGGGTATGACCGCCCGCGTAGTAGGAGATCTGGCGCGCCATCCTTCCTGCCTCGGGCGAGTCGACCTCGCTCCTTATCTCGACCCACCTGCGCACCGTGCCCGAGTACAATCGCTCTAGCGCCCGCCACGTCGCGTCCCCACGCAGGTCCACCTCGCCCGGTCTTTCCGTAACCACGGAGACCCGCGCGCCGGGCAGAGTGTCACTGTAAGCTTCCCTGACGGCCGCAAGTAGTTCTTCGAACTCCTCGTCGACGGTCCCTGACAGGTACCTGCGCCGCTCGGCAGGGAGAACGTACATGAGCCGGCTCTTGATCCTGCGCTCCTTGCCCTCGGCGGCCTTGAGCCGGTCTATGGCATCGTAGAGCTCCCTGCGCCGACGGTAGACGAGATCGGTCAGCTCCTCCACCTCAGGATCGGCCGCAGAACCCTCGGCCCAGGCCTCATCTCGCGCCGAACACGCCGCCTCGTGGGCGTTCTCGGCCCTGACAACGGCCCGTTGCTCCACTTCTCGCTCCGTCTGGGCCTCGCCCAGTTCCCGCTCGAGGGTCTCTATCGTCGAGGACATTAGAAGTTCTCGTTCCCAAAGACGTACAATTCCACAGCCATTCTACAGCACCCCGCATGCGCGCGACGCTCCCCTGGAGGCACGCTCCGGAATGCCGCACGACGCCCACTTACGCGGTTGCGTGGGTTGTCGAGAACGTGTACATTTCTACTAGTTATCCGAAGTGCGATGGGAGAGGAGATTCACGTGGACTTCAACACGGGATCTGGCGGTAGCGGGGGTTCGAGCGGACCGCCACGGGTATCTGGTGGTACTTCGGGTGGCGAGTTTGACTACAGCGATCCCGTACAGAGCTTTATCAACGCGGTTAGGGGCGTCGTGACCGCGCCCGTCGGCTTTTTCCGCGGCATCAGGCGCGAGGGTGACTTCGTGAACCCCTTGATCTTCGCGATAATCTGTTACGAGGTTTCAGCGATCCTGGGCGGCTTGCTCGCTCTTGTGGGAGTATACGGTAGTCGGGGGTTCGGTTCTTTCCTCGTGTCCCTGATAGTCGCCCCGATCTTTGCTGCCATAGGCCTGTTCATCGGGGCCGGCATACTGCACCTGCTCGTGATGCTGATCGTCGGCTCGCGCAACTCGGGTTTCGAGGGTACGTTCAGGGTCGGCGCTTACTCTTCCGTGACAAGCCTCGTGAGCTGGATACCCGTTATCGGGTGGATAGCCAGCCTGTACGGTATCTACCTGGCCATAATGGGGATCAGGGAGATTCACAACACCAGCACGGGTAAGGCCGTGATCGTGGTCCTCATACCTGCTGTGGTGGTGTTCCTGCTCGTCCTGTTGATTGTCGCCGCCATAGGGGCTGCTATTTTCTTCGGCACCCAGCGGTAACGATCCTCCGGTACGGTCTGTAGTCGGGATTAGCCGCCCTCACGCCGGGCCGCTATACTGTCGGCGGTCTACAGCGAAGGGGGTTTGCGCGTGGCGCAGACGGTTACTCTCATACCGGGCGACGGGATCGGCCCGGATCTCACGGACTCCGTAAAGGAGGTCATAGGCGCGCTCGACGTCGACGTCGAGTGGGAGATCGCCGAAGCCGGCGAGACGGTGATGGACAGGGAAGGTACGCCTCTTCCGGAGTCCGTGCTCGACTCTATTCAGCGCAACAAGGTGGCGCTGAAGGGGCCGCTGACCACGCCCGTGGGAACAGGGTTCAGGTCAGTGAATGTGGCGCTACGCAAGGAACTCGACCTCTACGGTAACATCAGGCCTTCCTTGAGCCTGCCAGGGGTGGAGACGCCGTACCAGAACATCGACATTATCATCTACCGCGAGAATACCGAGGACCTCTATGCCGGCGTGGAGCACACGGTTGGCAAGCACGCGGCGGAGTCGATCAAGATCATCACCCGCGAGGGCACCGAGCGCATCTGCCGGATGGCCTTCGAACGCTCTAAAGAGCAGGGTCGCAAGCACATCACCGTCGTCCACAAGGCCAACATCATGAAGTTCACGGACGGCCTGTTCCGCGACGTCTTCTTCGAGGTCGCCAGGGACTACGAGAACGACTTCGATGAGATAGACGACCGCATCGTCGACAACATGTGCATGCAGCTCGTCATGAAGCCGAACCTCTACGACGTTCTGGTCTGCCCCAACCTCTACGGTGACATCCTATCTGACCTCTGTGCGGGCCTTACGGGCGGGCTCGGCGTCGCGCCAGGGGCCAACATAGGGGAGGAGATCGCGGTCTTCGAGCCTGTCCACGGCTCCGCGCCGAAGTACGCCGGACAGAACAGGGCCAACCCGCTTGCGACGCTTCTCTCGGCCAAGAACATGCTCATCCATCTCGACTATAGCGAGGAGGCCGACAGGATGCAGGCGGGGATAGAGGCGGCCCTGAAGAGCCCCCAGACGCGCACCAAGGACCTCGGCGGCAGCGCCGGAACCAGGGAGTTCACGCAGGCCATCGTCTCGAATCTGTAGAATCGGGGTTTGGATCGTTACGAGCGGACATAGGAGGCTGGTTCTGTCCGGTAGCCACAAAACCTGTAGGGGAGCGGGTTGGCGGCGACACGGCGCGGCACTAGCCGGGTTCGGCCACGGCTAGCGGGGCGGCCCTGTGCGCATCGCGTTCTTTACCGAGACCTTCCTTCCGGCCACCGACGGTGTGGTTACGAGGCTCAGGCACACCATAGAAGAGTTGCTCGGGGTGGGCGACGAGATGCTCGTGATCGCCCCCAAGTACGGAGAAGGACCGGGTTCTTACAGAGGGGTTCCGATCCACCGCGTCTCGAGCGTGCCTCTTCCGCCCTATCCTCAGATAAAGCTCGCTCCCGTAAACCCGGGCGTGGGCACCGCGCTGCGCGGCTTCGGGCCCGAGCTGATTCATGCCGTCAACCCTTTCGTACTCGGGGGGGAGCTCTTTTCTACTCCAGGCGCCTGGACGTCCCCCTGGTGGCTTCATACCACACGAACGTCGCCGCCTACGCCCAATTCTACGGGCTCGGGCTTTTCGACCGCGCCACTCGCTGGTACACCAGAAAGCTGCACAACAAGGCCGCCATCAACCTCTGCACCTCTGAGGCGACGCTCCGGTACCTTGCCGAGGAGGGTGTCGAGCGGCTGCACCTGTGGCCACAGGGTGTAGATGCCAGGCGCTTTCACCCCGACAGGTTTTCGAAGGATTGGCGGGTCAGGCTGACGAACGGTCACCCGGCTGAGCGGCTTCTGCTCTACGTGGGTCGCCTGGGTCACGAGAAGAACATCGGTAAACTCAGGGTTGTTTTCAGCGAAGTGCCCGGAGTGCGTCTTGCCCTCGTCGGAGACGGACCCGCACGCAGGGACCTCGAACAGGAGTTCACGAGTACGCCGACGGTCTTTACGGGGGTCCTGCAGGGTGAGGAACTCGCGTCCGCGTTCGCCTCCGCCGACGTTTTCGTGTTCCCTTCGACCACGGAGACGTTGGGGATAGCGATGATTGAAGCCCTCGCCTCCGGGCTGCCCGTGCTCGCCGCCAGGGCTGGTGCAGCCGGGGAGGTGGTGGACGAAGGCGAGACAGGACTTCTCTACGATCCTGGTTCTGACGCTACCCTCGTCGCAGCCGTCAGAAAGCTCGTCGCGGACGATGACCTGCGAGCACGGATGGGACGTAAAGCCCGCGCGTCTGCGGAGAGACGTGATTGGAGAACCTCGACGCGAACGTTGCGCGGGTATTACGAACAGGCCCTGGGGGCGAGATGAGCGAGGCCAAGGCAAAACTAAAGAGCGGGGGAAAGCGCTTCTCCAAGTTCTCCCTCGTCGGGCTGTCAAATGCCGCTATCGACATCGGAGTCTTTAACCTGTTCTTGTGGCTCGAGCCGACGCGCGAGGTGACCTTGCTCGTCATCTACAACGGCGTAGCACTCGTTCTCGCGAATCTGAACAGTTACGCGTGGAATACGTTGTGGACCTTCAGGGGAAGGGCCGAACACGACTTGAGGCAGATAGTCCTTTTCGGGCTACAGGCACTCGTCAATATCGGGATAAGCAGCGGGTTGTTCTGGGCACTGATCCACCCCGTCATCGTCTACACAGAGGTGCCCACTTACCTCGCCGGCAACGTAGCAAAGATCATCTCCGTTACCGTGGCTTCTACTGTCAGCTTTTTCATCATGCGCTTCGTGATTTTCTCGCGAAAGAGGTGGTTCAACGACCGCTTGTAAGAGCCCATTGCCCGTGCTAAATTAGGGCCGAAGGCGGAAGTAGCTCAGTTGGTAGAGCATCACCTTGCCATGGTGAGGGTCGCGGGTTCGAATCCCGTCTTCCGCTCTGGCCTTAGGGCGCCGCTGGCGGCATGGCCGAGTGGTTAGGCAAGGGTCTGCAAAACCCTGTACCCCGGTTCGATTCCGGGTGCCGCCTCTCGGAGTGGTGAAGTAAGTACGGGCGATTAGCTCAGGGGGAGAGCGCTTCCTTGACGCGGAAGAGGTCAGTGGTTCGAATCCACTATCGCCCACTCGCTCGAAGCCACTGATTTGCAGTCGAACCCTGAGAATGGGAAGTGGCCTCGGATACTCTCCGGGGCCTTATGCATCGAGCGTTCAGCAACGCGGCTAACACAGCAGCCCCTCCAGGGCTTCGACCACCTTCTCCTGCGAACCAGACAGTAAGTATGCATCTAGCGTGATGCTGACGGATGCGTGTCCCGGCATCTCGGAGACCACCCTGGGGTTGACGTTCTTCGAGAGTAGAAATGGGCCGGAGGTCGTGGAAGTGAATGGACCGCAGTCCGGCGTGCCCCAGGAGACTTGGGGTATCCGAGCCCGTCGCCCCGTAACTCATGGACGTGGAGATACTATAAGGGTGAGATGAGGTTCTTCAGAAAACACGAACCGGCGGATCCCTTCGCCGCGTTCTCCGAGCGCTACGGTGTACGGCTGCCCAAAGCGGAGCCGGAGGAGGCACCACCCGAGCCAGAAGACGAACCTCCCAAAGACGAAGCGGAGTACGCCGCTCCCCTGTGGGCGCACAGTGCTCTAGGAGTAGGACTGGGCGCCTCACAGAAGGAGATCAGCGCGGCTTACCGGAGACTCGCAAGGATTCATCATCCAGATAGGGCAGGCGATGAGGAAAGGATGAAGTGGATCAATGCAGCGTATAGGGAGTTGAAACGCTGAAGGGAAGGAGCCCTGCTCTCTCGATGGCCTCTCAATGCCGTGCCGGGGTGTGAGGTTGATCCTGCAAATCAGGCGAAAACGAAAGCATCCGATCTTTCCGTTCCCATGCCGCGAAGCCCATCCGAGGAGGAGATGAGGGGTTGCTCGCTCCGTAGCGGCCCGGCCTCATTGGGTCAGTTCGAGACCGACCCCGCCGGGTCGACCCCATTCACTTCGGAAGCGTCCTGATATGACGGTGTGTAAGATGTGCCGATCGGCCTATGCACTTTGCGCCCTATATTCGGTAAGATGCGCACCATGTTTCGGAAAACGAGGATTCAGGGTGTACCGCTAGCCCCTCATGAGGGTCGACGCGCCCGTGCATGCTGTGTCCATAGTACAGTGGTGGCTGCGGAATAGATGAGTCCCGGCCACAGGAAGGAGAACAAACGGTGAGGAGAACGGCACCTATTGCTTGCGGTGATGGCCGCGGCGCTGGTCGTGGCCAGCGGGATGGCCCTGGCTAAAACCTTTGTCGGCACCGAGAATGGCGAGAAGATCGTAGGCACCAAGCTCGGTGACCACATCAACGGCCTGGGTGGCGACGACGTGCTGCTCGGCTATGCTGGCCCCGATAAGATACGCGGTGGTGACGAAAATGATCAGCAATACGGTGGCCGGGGCAACGACATTATCTACAGCGAGGGAGGCTTCAGGGACCTGGTCAATTGCGGCAGAGGCACCGACACGGCTTATGTCGATCCCAAGGACCGGGTTGTGGACTGCGAAAGGAAGAGGTGAGATAGGAGGGCGCCGAAGGTCCCGTAAGACCTCTCGAGGACCTCGCAGTCTTACCTTTCAGCCGAGGCTATCCTAGGGCCGCGACATAGAACCCCGGCCCTTTTCCGATTCTGTGCCAGCCACGGTAAGCTAACGAGAGAACTCTACACCATCGGGAAGGGACGACACACCACTCGAAGGGGATTGTTGGTGGGGGTCGTTGTTGGTAGCGGGTGCCAAAAGCTCGCAGAAAGACCTCCCGCAGTAAGTGAAGATTGTGTAAACTTGAGAAGGATATGGAAGCGCATTTCGCATCTTTGACGCGGAAGAGGTCGGTGGTTCGAACCCACTGTCGTCCACCACGCGGCGTGGTTTTCGCCGGTGCCCCGCGTCGAACTACCTAGCTTTTCCCAAGTTTCTCCTTACCCACCGTTTCTGAGAAAGGTGCACAAATGGCCTCCGTCACGCTACCCGACGGTAAACAACTTGAGATAGAGCCGGGCGAGAAGGCCCGGGAAGTCGCCGAGAAGATAGGCAAACGCCTCGCCCGCGACGCGGTGGTCGCGAAGCTGGATGGTGAGCTCATCGACCTCGATGCTCCGCTCGACGGCGGGGGAGATTTCGAGGTCGTTACCATCGACTCATCCGATGGCCTCGAGGTGCTCAGGCATTCGACCGCGCACGCGATGGCGCAGGCTATCGTGGAGCTCTATCCAGGCAGCAAGCTGACAATCGGCCCGCCGATAGAGAACGGCTTCTTCTATGACATCGAGGTAGCGGGACGCCTAACGGACGAGGATCTGCCGCGTATCGAAGAGAGGATGCATGAGATCGTCGCGCGGGATCTCCCGATACAGCGCGAGGAGGTCTCCAAAGCCGAAGCCGAGGACCTCTACGCAGATAACCCTTACAAAACGGAGATCATCGAGGGCCTCGAAGACGGCGAGATCTCGGTCTACAAACAAGGAAATTTCTTCGACCTTTGCAGCGGTCCGCACGTCCCTAGCACGGGCAGGCTCGGCGCCTTCAAGCTGCAGAATATAGCCGGGGCCTACTGGCGGGGCGACGAAAAGAATCCTATGCTTACCCGCGTCTACGGTACGGCCTGGCCGACGGAGAAGGAGCTAAAGGCTTACCTCAGGCGGCTGGAGGAGGCGAGAGCCAGGGACCACCGCAAGATCGGCAAGGACCTGGATCTGTTTACGTTCTCGCCCGATACTGGAGCCGGCATCCCGCTCTTCTTGCCCAAAGGGGAGATGATGCGCCACCTCATGGAAGACTACGTGCGCGAGGTCCAGACGCGCCACGGCTACGAGCACGTGTGGACCGGGCACCTGGTCAACGAGGTCCTGTTTGCGAAGTCGGGGCATCTGGAGCATTACAGGGAGTCGATGTTCCCGCCGATGATCGACGGCGAGACGCGTTACAGGCTCAAGCCCATGAACTGTCCGAGCCACATGACGCTGTACAACTCCAGGGCTCACTCCTACCGAGATCTCCCGCTCAGGTACGCGGAGTTCGCGACACTGTATCGCTACGAGAAGAGTGGGGAGCTCACAGGACTCACCAGGGTGCGTAGCCTGACCCAGGACGACGCGCACGTGTTCTGCACGGAGGATCAGATCCAGGAGGAGTTCGCCCGGGCGCTGGAGATCATACGCGAGGTCCTCGATACCTACGGGTTCGCCGACTACCGCGTGCAGCTCTCTTTGCGCGACCAGGACGTGGCCAAGTACGTGGCGGACGACGCCAAGTGGTCGCGGGCCGAGAAGGAGCTGCGCGAGGCGCTCGACACCGCCGCCATCTCCTACGACGAGGAGGCCGGAGAGGCGGCTTTCTACGGGCCGAAGGCCGACTTTTTGGCCAGGGACGTGCTCGGGCGCGAATGGCAGCTTTCTACGATCCAGGTCGACTTCATCCAGCCGGCCAGGCTGGATTGCGAGTACATCGGTGAGGATGGTAGGGCGCATACGCCCGTGCTCTTGCACAGGGCTGTCACCGGCTCCACAGAGAGGTTCATGGCGGTCCTGATCGAGCACTACGCCGGCGCCTTCCCCGTGTGGCTCTCCCCCGTGCAGGCCGTAGTCATCCCGGTCGCCGACAGGCACCTGGGCTACGCCCGGGGGGTCAAGGAGCAGCTCGCAGAGAAGAACCTCCGGGTCGAAGTGGACGACTCGCAGAACAGCATGCAGAAGAAGATCAGGGACAACTCCAGGCAGAAGATCCCCTACCTCCTCATCGTAGGAGACAGGGAGGCCGAGCAGGGTAGCGTCAACGTGCGAAGGCGCGGGGAGAAGCAACAGGTGGAGATGGACCTCAGTGAGTTCGCAGAGGCCGTCTCCGGCGAGGTCAACTCTCGCCGGTAGTGCCGCGTAGACACGAGACTCGGGAGCGCGGTATAATCATGTTTGTAGTTGGGGTCCGCGTCCGTCTGGCGCACGAGCAGATTCATCGTCCGTGGTGGACGAACGGCCCCGAAAACTCGTATTCGAGAGGAGTGGTGCGCAGTAGCGACTGAAGAAGAGCCCCGAATAAACGGTCAGATCCGGGCGCGCGAGGTGCGTTTGATCTCGGCCGACGGCGAACAGCTTGGAATCAAGCACATCCGCGAGGCTATGGACTACGGTGAGAGGGCCGACCTCGACCTCGTGGAGGTAGCCCCGAACGCCAACCCCCCTGTGGTCCGCATGATGGACTACGGTAAGTTCAAATACCAGAAAGAGCAGGCCCGCAAGGCGGCCCGCAAAAAGCAGGTTAACGTCAACGTGCGGGAGATTAAGCTCAGGCCCAAGATAGGCGACCACGACTTCAACACCAAACGCGGTCACGTCGAGCGCTTTCTTCGCGGCGGTGACAAGGTGAAGGTTACGATCATGTTTCGCGGGCGCGAAGTGCAACATCCCGAACTCGGAGAGAGGCTCCTGAGGAGGCTCGCCAGCGATCTCGACGGTCTCGGACGCATAGAGAGCCAGCCAAACCTGGACGGGCGCAACATGGTGATGGTCATGGCCCCGACAAAGGAATCGTCCCAGGCGGAGACCTCCCAGACCAGCGGACGCAGGGAGAGGGCGGCTCGCAGATAAGCAACGGTTTGATACACTAGCCCGGCGACCGATGGAGGCGAAACGGCTCTTTCTCGCGTGCCGCGAGCCTCTTCGCAGGTAAACAGAGCAGACGAAACGCGGAGGATACATGCCGAAAATGAAGACCCACCAGGGTGCTGCCGGGCGCTTCGAGGTGCGCAAGAAGGGCAGGCTCAAGCGCTGGCGCGCCGGCCACAACCACATGCTGGAGAAGAAGGGCAGGAAGCAGAAGCGGCGGCTCAACACGGAGACCGACCTTACCCGCTCGGACGAGAAGAAGATCAAGCGACTTCTGGGGGAGAGGTAGCATGGCGCGCACCGCACGCAGCGTCCACGCCCGCAAAAAGCGTCGCAAGGTACTCGAACAGGCTAAGGGCTACCGCGGGACCAAGCACAGCTCGTACAAGCGGGCCAAGGAGCAGGTCTGGAAGAGCGGCGTATACGCCTACGAGGGACGCAAGCAGCGCAAGAGGGACTTCAGGGCGCTCTGGATCCAACGCATCAACGCCGGCGCCCGTGAGCACGGCCTCTCCTACTCGAGGCTCATCCACGGTCTCAGGCTCGCCGAAGTAGACCTCGACCGTAAGATCCTGGCCGACCTCGCCGCCACGGAGCCCGAGATCTTCGGCGCCATCGTGGCCCAGGCGAAGAACGCCTTAGACGGAAAACCGGTCGACCGGCGGGTGGAGGTGGAGCGCAGCACCGCGTCGGAACAGCCAAGCTCAGACGCTGGCCGCATGACCCAGGCGCCTGCAGAGCAGGTCGAAGAGGTGGAAATCTCCGAGGAGGATACCGCGGCGACGGAAGCAGCGAGCCGCAAGGCCGAAGAGCTGGACGTGGACCTCTCTGGTGTGGAAGGGACAGGTCAGGGCGGGCGCATCACCGTCGGTGACGTCGAGAAGGCAGCTAGGGGAGACGAGTAGCCAGCGGATGCCGGGCACCCCGGCGATCTCCACGAAACGGGCCGCGAAGCTCAAGTCCAAGAAACATCGCGAGGCCGAGCGTCTCTTCATTGCCGAGGGGACCGCTGTCCTAGAGGAGGCCCGTACGGCACCAGTACAGGTCTTCGAGAGAGTAGAGCAGTTGCGTCGTGTTTCGACGCTCACGACCCCGTCCGGACCGGTCGGGGTCTTCCCTTTCCTGGACGTAACCGCAAGCGAACTGCTTGCCTCTGTGCGGTGCGTTGTGTTGTTGCACGGGGTTCAGGACCCGGGGAACGTCGGCACGGCCATCCGCTCGGCCAGGGCGTTCGGTGCCGGGGTCGCCCTCTCCAGAGGCACCGCCGATCTTTACAATCCCAAGACGGTCAGGGCGACGATGGGGTCCATCTTCCACACTCTTGTGGCGCGGGAGCTAGAGTCGGTCGAATTCCTGGCCGAGGCAAGCGCCGCCGGTTTCGGTCTCGTCGCGGCCGTTCCCGAGGCAGGGGACACGCCCGAGTCTCTGCCCAGGGGCAGGCTCGTAGTTTGTATCGGCGCTGAGGGTTCCGGGCTGCCTGAAGAAGTCGTTAGGGCCTGCGAGATCGAGGTTGGTATACCGTCGCTGGCGCCCTCGTTGAACGCGTCTGTGGCGGCGTCTATTCTGCTCTACGAGGCGTATTCGCGTGTGCTACCATAATCGCCCACTATGACGGTGAGCGAGCGCATCAAGCAGCTGAAGTCCGAGGCCATTTCGGCCGTCTCTTCCAGCGCATCTACCGCAGATCTCGAAGACGTCCGCGTACGATTTCTCGGCCGCTCCGCGGAGCTTACGGATATCAAGAAGAGCATAGGCACCCTAACTCCCGAGGAGCGCAAGGAGGTCGGCAGGTCCTCCAACCTCGCCTCGCGTGAGATCGAAGCAGCCCTCGACTCCAGGACCGAAGAGGTCGCGGCGCGTGAACAGGAGGAGCGTCTGCAGGCTGAAGCTGTCGACGTTACGCTGCCTGGTGTCCCGTTCCAGAGGGGCCACTTGCATCCATCCCAGATGGTTATAGACGACGTCGTCGACTTCTTTGTCGGGCTGGGATATCGCGTCGCCGAGGGGCCCGAGGTCGAGACCGACTACTATAACTTCACTGCCCTGGGGATACCGCCGGGGCATCCTGCACGTACTATGCAGGACACGTTCTTCGTGGATGATGGGCTGGTTTTGCGTACGCAGACGTCGCCGATGCAGATCAGGACGATGCTCGCGCAGGAGCCGCCTGTCTACGTAGTGTGTCCGGGACGCACGTACAGGCGCGACTCCGACCCCACGCATACGCCGATGTTCCACCAGGTTGAAGGTCTCGCCGTGGACAGGGGCCTCACGCTTGGCCACCTGAAGGGAACGCTCGCCGCGATGGCCCGTCACGTCTTCGGGGATGACGTCGAGATCCGGCTTCGTCCGAGCTACTTCCAGTTCACCGAGCCGAGCGTGGAAATGGACATGAGCTGCTTTGCCTGCGGCGGCAGGGACCCGAACTGTAAGGTCTGCAAAGGGGCGGGTTGGCTCGAGATGCTCGGGGCCGGAATGGTGGACCCGGGTGTGCTCGAGGAGGTAGGCTATGACCCTGAAAAGTACACCGGCTACGCCTTCGGGATGGGTCCTGACAGGATGGCGATGGTCAAATATGGTGTCCCGGACCTTCGCCTGTTCTTCGAGGGCGACCTCCGCTTTCTGCGTCAGTTCTAGAAGGGGTTCAACTTGCGCGTTCCGCTAAGCTGGCTACACGAGTACGTCGATTTCGACCTATCCGCCGATGAGCTCGTAGATCTCTTTTCCCTCCGAAGCCAGGAGATAGATGGCGTCTACCGCCTAGGCGTGATGGGCGGCGAGGTCGTGGTGGGCGAGGTGATCGAGTTCGGGCCACATCCCAACGCCGATAGGTTATCTGTTGCGAAGGTCGACCTCGGGGGCAGGGAGGTACAGATCGTGGCTGGCGCCCCGAACCCTTACCCCGGCGCCCGCGTGCCCGTCGTGCTTCCTGGCAGCATGATGTCGGACGGCATGAAGCTTAAAGAGGCGAAGCTGCGCGGACTGCAATCCTACGGGATGATGATGAGCGAGCGCGAGCTCGGAATCTCGGCCGATCATGAAGGGATACTCCTGCTCGACGATTCGTACGAGGTAGGGCGCCCCGTCGCCGAGTACTTTCCCGTCGGGGAAACGGTCTTGGACATCGACGTTACCCCGAACAGGCCCGACTTGTGGGGCATGATCGGGGTTGCCAGGGAACTGGCCGCCATACTCGGGACGGACTACAGCGTCCCTGAACCATCTTTCGAGGCAGGAGGGAAGCCGACCCACGACTTCGAACTCAGGGTCGAGGCCGAGGAACTGTGCCCGAGATACGATCTCAGGCGTATCTCCGACCTCCGGGCGGGGCAGGAGGCGCCCTTGTGGATGCGGCGCAGGATCTACGCCGCCGGTATGAGACCCATAAACGCTATCGTGGACGCGACCAACTACGTCATGCTGGAGACGGGCCAGCCCATCCATGCTTTCGACGCCGCGAGGGTGCGCGAAGGTATCGTCGTCAGGCGTGGGAGGCCCGAGGAGAAGATCTCACTCCTCGATGGTTCCACGCGCTCGCTCGACGAGGAGACGCTCGTGATCGCCGACGAAGAGCGCGGGCTCGTAATCGCCGGAATCATGGGCGCCGAGGACGCTGAGGTGGGGGAGGCGACCACAGACGCCCTGATCGAGGTAGCCAACTTCGATGGGAGCAACATCCTCCAGACCTCCCAGAAGCTTGGCCTGCGCACCGACGCCTCCGGCCGCTTCGAACGCGGCCTCGACCCGAATATGGTGGCGTACGCGATGGACCGGGTGAGTGCCCTACTCACGCAAGCTCCCGGCGGAAGGGTCGCCGATGACACCCTGAGCCACTACCCCGAGCCAGTGGAGCCCTGGCGTGTACCGCTGCGGCTCAGCCGGGCCGAGCTCTTGCTCGGTATGCCCGTGCAGGAGGATGAGGCGGTCGAATGCCTGGAGGCCCTGGGGTGCGAGGTCGCGCGGGATGACGGAAGACTTTGGGCCACCATTCCCACCTTTAGGAGGGATCTGCGCCGCGAGGCAGACCTCGTCGAAGAGGTCGGCAGGCTCATCGGGCTCGACAAGGTGCCGGAGAGCCTGCCCGCCGTTCCGCAAGCCGGGGCGCTTACCGCGGAGCAGCAAAAGACGCGTGTGCTGAGGCGCCTCCTCGCGGACCTTGGACTCTCGGAGGCCATTACCTACCCGTTCGGCCCCAAGCGCTGGACGGATGACCTCGGCCTGGACGATGGGACCGTCAGGCTAGAGAACCCACTCAGCGCCGAGGGCGGCTATCTGCGAACTAGTATGTTGCCGGGGTTACTCGACGCCACGGCCCGTAACAGGGCGGTCGGGGCGCGAGGCGGGGCGCTGTTCGAGCTGGGGAGCGTGTTCTTCGCCGATGTCCCGCAGGACGATCTGCGAGAGGCCGCGCTGCGGTTCCGCATGACGGGCGAGACAGGTGCGCAAGACATCGGCGGGCTCATGGGCGTGCGCGAGGCCGGCAGGATCGGCGTCGTGCTCGCCGGCACAGTGCGCCCTGCCGGCTGGAACGCGCCTGAGGTCGAAGCCGGCTTCTTCGAGGCGAAGGGCCTGGTCGAGCGGCTGGTGCCCGGCGCTCGTTTCATACCCGCGGCGAGACCGTATCTGCATCCCGGACGCTCGGCGACGGTGCTGGTCGGTGAGCAAGAGGCCGGTTGGGTCGGTGAACTACATCCCGGGGCCGCTGGGAGATTCGGTTTGCGCGGCTGGCCCGTCGCTGCTTTCGAGTTGGACTCAGCCCTGTGCCATCCGGACCTGGAACCCCGGTTCGAGCCTTTCGTGAACGTTCCTACCGTTGCCAGGGATCTGGCCGTACTCGTCGAAGAGCGGGTGCCGGTGGGCGACATGTTGCGCCTGATTCAGGACTCGCCAAGCCCTTTGTTGACGGAGGTACGCGTCTTCGACGTCTACACAGGCAGTCCCGTCCCTGAGGGGCGAAAGAGCGTGGCCCTCGGCTTCACGTTTCAGGGCGAGAAGACCCTTACGGACCAAGAGGTGGACGCCGAGGTCGGGCGTATTCTCGGTGTGCTCGAAGACGCGTTCGATGCACGCGTCAGGAGCTAGACTCCCACTCCGACTTCAGGATACTCATGAGGATGGCGTCGTAGAAGCCGGAGCGGCGCTTTATGGCCTGGCGGATGCGTCCCTCCTCCACAAATCCTAGCTTCTCATAGGCCGAAATGGCCTCCTCGTTGAACTCGAAGACGCTAAGGCCGATGCGGTTGAGCCCGAGCTCCTCGAAGGCGTAACGCAGCAGCCGGTCGATGGCCTCTGTCCCATATCCCCGGTGGCGGTCGTCCCGATGACCAACGATCACCGAGAGATCCGCCGACTCATTGGCCTCGCTCTTGGTCGTGAGGCTGATCACACCTATGGGTTCATCCTCATCCCTGATATGGATGGCGAAAGAGTCGTCTGTCCTGGAGAGCTCCCTGTCCTCGAACAACCTCTCGACGGCCGATCGGTTCAGGGGCGAAGGCGCCCAACTCGTCAGATGCCAGATCTCCGAGTCCCCGTACCACTCCGCGTAGAGGTGGTAGTTCTCGCGGGCGTGGCGGCGGAGCTCGATCCTCCCACCTTCCAGCTTTCTGGCCCTGTCGTCAAGCCGCACGGCCATGAATATACCGGGTTTGGTGGGGATGCGCCATGCCCCGTTTGCTACTGCCCACGCGTTCCCCGCCTCGGGGGAGCTTTCGGACTGCGTCGTCCGGTAGACTGTGGCGGCCTTTTCGGCGTGACGGGTCGCCCGGAGCCGGCAGGGATGTTATAAGGGTCTGTAAGATGGAGATTGTGTCGACATGAAGGTTATCGCGGACCGTATCGTCACCCTCGGGTTCGGAAAATACGTAAGGGCCGACAACATCGTGGCCCTCGTCCCTATCGAGGAGGACCGCGGAAGCGGGCGCCGCACGCTCGTCTACGTCGACGGTCTGCCCGAGCCACTGGTGGCCGGACGGACGGAGGGCACGATCCTCAGGGACATGGTCGGCGCCGAGAGCGGGGCAGCAGAGCTACTCCGCGAGTTGCAACTCCAGATCGGGCAGGTCCGTCCTTTGTTGAAATCTTCCATTCGCTCCGAGGCCGGGCTCGACCTCGACGAGCTCTCCCGCCGCATAACAGACCTTACGGGGGAGCAGGCATCTCCCAAGATGTTCTGAGGTTGTTTGCAAAGGGGTTGAACCCCTTTGCAAACGCAGGTCAGCACGCGCCCTTTCGGGCGCTTGTCAGCACTTCAGCATTTCAGCTTGCCTGGTCGTGTTGGCGACTGCTTACGGACGATTGCGTGACTAGAGTGGTGGGATAGGAATATTGCAGACGATTTTGAAGGGCGCTTTTTATGATAGGGATCCCAGGCAGGTCGCGGTCGACCTTCTCGGCTGCATCCTCTCCCACGACACTCCAGAAGGACGTACGGCGGGCGTGATCGTGGAGACGGAGGCGTATCGTCCCGAGGACCCGGCATGCCACGCCTACAAAGGGCCGACGATGCGCAACCGTAACATTTTCGGACGACCCGGCATCGCCTACGTATACCTCTCCTACGGTGCGCACAACCTGCTCAACGTCGTCTGCGAGCCCGAGGGCATAGGGAGCGCCGTCTTGATCAGGGCGCTACGCCCCTCCGTCGGCGAGGATCTTATGGAGCGGCGTCGGGGTCGAGCGCGTGACCTGTGCAACGGCCCTGGCCGCCTGACCCAGGCACTGGGAGTCGATCTGTCTTACGACGGGCGGGATCTCACCTCGGGTAGCCTGACTATCTCGGAGGGAGACGCGGTGCCCGAGGGCATCGTCGAGACCACCAGGATCGGCATTACACGCGGGACAGACCTTCCGTGGCGATACCTTATCGACGGCGACGAATACGTCTCCGTGCCACCGAAAACTATCTCGGGGCGGCGCTAGCGCTGGAAGATGCGGAGCTGTAGCGGGCGGATCCAGCGCGTTTGGCCCGCGGCGCTCTGGCACTCGATGGGGAGACACTGGATGCAGAGGCGCTCGCCGCCGCTCCCCGGCGGGGTTCTGGTACGGGCCTGCGGACTTCCGGACTCGCGGCGGCGCGTCTACGGCCGGGGTAGTTGTTCGCGCGGGGTTTGGGGTCCGTGGTGGGGTCGGCTCTTTCCGGTATCTCGACGCCGTCGAACTGTTCGATGGGTTCACCGCTCAAGATGACTTTCGTGTACGTCTGCCAGATCTCGGCCGGGGTGATGCCGCCGGAGAGTCCATGTAGTTTGCGGGCGTAGTCCAGGACGTATTCGAGGGTCTGCCCGCCTTCCGCATAGCCCATCCACGTTCCGGTAACCAGTTCGGGGGTGAAACCTATAAACCAGGCGTCGAAGAAGTTCTCGGTGGTACCCGTCTTGCCGGCGACGGGGCGCTCTCCAAGCGAGGCGTCATTCGCGATGCCTTCCGTGACGTCTCCTACCATGATCCCGGTCGCCTCGTTGGCTACATCCTCGGAGATGACCTGCTTGCCTTCGGGATGCTCGGGTGCCATATAGAGGACCTTCTCGTCGTCCTCGTCGCTAACCACCTTGGAGATCGCCGTCGGTTCGACCCGTCGTCCCCCGTTGGCGATGGTGGCGTAGGCTGAGGCCATGTCCAGCGGCGAGACCTCGTACGCGCCGAGGACGATCGACGGGCTGGGATGCACAGGGAAAGGTTTGGTGATGCCGCATCTCCTTGCGACGTCCGCTATCTTCTCTGGTCCGTTCTTCAGGCCTCGGCCTCCGGCGTTCATCGCCAGGTCGGCGAACACCGTGTTATCCGACCACCAAAGCGCCTCTTTCAGGCTGATCTCACCCCGCACGATGCCGTCGTAGTTCTGTACCATCCACGTCTCCGGCTTGTCCAGGCCGACGTCGACCTCGTACTCCTTACTCTCCGAGACGTATTTGGTGTCGGGATCTATGCCCTGCTCCAACGCGGCGATGAGGGCGAACGGCTTGAACGAGCTACCCGGCTGGCGCCTGCCCTGCGTAACGAGGCCGAACTGGGAGTTCTCGTTCCTGTCGCCGATCATGGTCTTTATCTTGCCCGTGCCCGGCTCTATGGAGACGAGGGCGAGGTCGGGGTCGTCGACGTCGGGCAGGTAACCTGAGGGCCCGTAGGCAACGTCGTGGGCGGCGAGTTGATCCGCCAGATCTATGGTCGTGTATACGCTGAGGCCGCCCGCAAGGACGGTATTCGCACCGTACCGTACTTATGAGCTCGTCGTGGGCGTATTCCGCGAAGTCGCGGGTGAGCGCGGGTCCTGAGAACCCCGACCGGGTCGGCAGGTTCACAGGCCATCTCTCCGGCATCGGCACCTCGAGGGCCGCATTGTAATCCTCGCTCGTGATGTAGCCCGTGTCGAACATCTTCCCCAACACCAGGTCTCGCTGGTATCCTGCCCCTTCGCGGTCCGCCCCGAGGGTCGACGGAGACCACAGGAGCCCGACCAGGGTCGCCGACTCCGCGACGCTCAGGTCCTCGACCGACTTGTCGAAGTAGGTCTCGGCGGCGGCCTCCACCCCGTAGGCGTTGTTGCCGAAATAAACCGTGTTCAAATAATCGGCGATGATCTGGTCTTTGGAGTCCTCATTGCGCTCTACCTCGAGGGCGATGAGGGCCTCTTTGACCTTCCGCGTGATGGTCATGTCCTGGGAGAGGTATGCGTTCCTGACGTACTGCTGGGTGATGGTGCTGGCGCCCTCGACCGCCTCGCCGGCCCTTATGTCGACGTAGAGGGCGCGCATGATCCCCCACAGGTCCACGCCAGCGTGCTCCCTGAAGCGCTCGTCCTCCTTGGCTACCACGGCGTCTAGCAACTGCGGCGGCATCTCCGAGAGCGAGGCCGTCTTGCGGTTCTGCCCCTGGAAGACCGTCCCGATCACACGCCGCGAATCCTCATTGCCGCCGAGCGGGGCCGAGTATATGTAAGTGGGATGGGTCTCGAAGGTCCGCGGCTCGTCAAGCCTCTGTACGCCCTTGATTAGCCCCAGATACCCGCCCGCCACGAACGCCACGCCCGCGACCAGTACGCAAAGAGAGAGGACGCCAAGAACGCGCAGGACCTTCGAGGCCAACCCTCCCCGGGGAGCTGCCCTTTTTCTGCGGTGCTCGGGTAGACGTACCGGTCGGCGAGCCCCCTTGCTCCCGCCGGTTTTGCCCTGGGTGCGCGCCATCGAGGCGCTATACTACACTACGGCGAGGCGGGTTACATTCGTATTGCGAGAAGGTTGCGATCTGTTAATGAGTGTTGATTCGGGGCACTGGTCCATCTACAAGAATGCGGTTGACGTGATCCCACACGAGGAGCTCGAGCGACGCCTCGCGGGTAGTGAGACGTTGCGGGTAAAGCTGGGGATAGACCCTACGGCCCCGGACATTCATCTGGGCTTCGCGGTCGTACTAAAAGAGCTGCGGGCTTTCCAGGATCTCGGGCATACCGCCGTGCTCGTGATAGGGGATTACACGGCGCGCGTGGGCGACCCTTCAGGGCGTTCGAAGGAGCGTCCGATCCTCTCTACCGAACAGATAGAGGAGAATACGCGGACCTACCTCGAGCAGGCCTACATCATCCTCGACCCCGGCAGGACGGAGGTGCGGCGTAACTCGGAGTGGCTCGCGCCGCTTACGATGGCCGATCTGATACGTCTGACCCGGGCGACGACCGTCGCCCGTATCTTGGAGCGCGACGACTTCGCCAGGCGCTACGCTGCGAGGGCCCCCATCACGTTGACGGAGCTTCTCTATCCCTTGATGCAGGCCTACGACTCGGTGGCCATAGACGCGGACGTCGAGCTCGGCGGCACAGACCAGCTATACAACCTGCTCATGGGTCGCCAGGTCATGGAGTACTACGGCATGGAGCCCCAGTGCGTCGTCACGACCCCGCTCCTCGTCGGCACCGATGGCTCCACAAAGATGAGCAAGTCAGTCGGCAACTATATAGGCGTCACCGACCCTCCGGGCGAGATGTTCGGGAAGGCCATGAGCATCCCCGACCACCTGATGCCCGACTACTACTCGCTCCTGCTCGACAGGCCATTGCCTGAGGGCGAGCCCGTCGCCAACAAACGCGAGCTCGCCCGCTCACTCGTGCGAACGTTCCACGGGGAGTCCGCGGTCGCCGACGCCGAGAAGAAGTTCGACGCGGTCGTGCGACGTGAGGTTCCAGAAGACGCGCCGGTTGTCGAGTTGCCTGATGTGGAGGAGATCTGGATAGTCGACCTCATCACCCTCGCCGGCTTCGCGGCCACCAACGGTGAAGCCCGCCGCTTTCTAAAGGGTGGGGCCGTGCGTGTCGGCGGCCGGATCGTGCGCGACGAGAGGGAGGCGCTGAAAACGCGGGAGCTCGGAGGACTGGTGCTCCAGGTCGGCAAGCGCCGCTACGCGCGGCTGGTCTCCAAAAACACCTGAGAAGACTGACGCATACCCACCTACAAATCGAGTAGAGATAAGAGATAAGAAACAAAAGAGGAAAAAAATCAAAAAAAAAAAAAAACAGAGAGAGAGAAATGAAAGATAAAGCTAACAAAGTACCCAGGAGCTAACCGCAGCAGAGAAAATAAGGGCAAGAAGTAAAACAACTAGGGAAGAAAAAAAAGAGAAAGAGACGAGAGAGCAAAGATAAGAGCATAAGAAGGAGACTGAGGCGATAGGGAGAACGAACCCGAACTAGAGACAAAGCCGAAGCGGCTCTTAATATAAGAAAGACTGCTCTATAGAGAAACGCTGCGAGTACCAGGAGGCGGCCATCTTGGCACATAAAGACTAGAAGAAAGGAAAAAAGGCTACTAGGAAAGATAGAGAAGAGGGAACTACGCTCGGATATAGGAAAAATACAGCAGAGAGAAAAGAACGTAAGAAGCTATAGGGGAAGATAGAGGAAGAGACCGTAGAGAACCACTTCAATGAAGAGCAGCTCTACTATGAAGAGAGAATACTAGAAAAGAAAACAGCGGCGAAAGGATAAAAAGGTAAAGAAGATAAAATAAATGAAAAGAAAAAAGTAGAGGAGGTGATGAAGAAAGAGAGAGGAGATAAAGATTGAAAGAAGGAAGAGAAAGTAGGAAAAGGAAAAAAGGAAGAAAGAGATAAGGAAGAGATATAAACAAGGCGAAGATGGCCTCTAGTACTATCTGGTTCTGGCTCTTGTTAGGGCTGAGGTATACACTGTCGTAGGCCAGCTGCAAAAAAGGCAACGATAGAAAATAACTGGGCAAGGCGATAAAAAGGAAAAGGAAGAGAATAAAAAAGGAAGGAGGGAAAAGAAGAGAAGAAGAAGGAAGAGAATATGGAGAACGAGAACAAGCGGGGAAGAGAAAGGCAGGAGAAGGAGTGAGGCAAGAGGGAAAGCTGCAACGCCAGAGCAACTACGAGTACGTAGACTATGAAGCGCCAGAGCCTTAAATGCGGAGAAAGAAGATCGAGCTTGGGAGAAGCAAGGAGGCGCACTAAGGGAGACGGGTAGGCTCGGGCGAGTACGGAGAGGCAAGGGTCCCTACTATAGGATGGCGCTCACGAGAAAGCGAGGTTGGTCTGCTGGGTTGGGGCGAGGAAGGGGGCAGCGGCGTGAAGGCGGTTCGTACCCGGTAGTACCATGGCATGGCGGAACCTCCTTTGAGGGATGGCTGTGTGGTAGCTAAATCAATAAGGTAGGTTTAGTTATTTGAATTATTGTGGTGGGTATGCGTCAGGCCTGAGAAGAGGTTTGACACATCGGCGGGCGGTGCTATACTTCTCTGGCTGATGACGGAAAACGACTTGAAAATCGAGAGCGGCAAATAGGGTAGGATTCCCGGCAGATTGGGAGCGCTTATCTGGCCCGCCGAAAGGTGGGCGTTTTAGTCGCCATCGGAAGAAGTCACCGTCGGCTCCGCCGAGAGGCAGGGGCTTGAGGCCTTGAAAACTGGATAGCAGTAAAAGATTGGGTAGAGAACCCGTCTAACCGCCGAGACTGACTCTTTGCGGTCCTAGAGTGTAACTAGGGACCGCCGAGCGGGTAGTGCCCGCACCAACCATTACTCAAAGGCGCTTCGGCGCCGGAGCAGTATAGTTCGGAGAGTTTGATCTTGGCTCAGGACGAACGCTGACGGTGTGCTTTAGGCATGCAAGTCGAACGAGAAAGCCCTTCGGGGTGAGTAAAGTGGCGAACGGGTGAGTAACACGTGGGCAACCTGCCCCTTGCAGGGGGACAACCGGAGGAAACTCCGGCTAATACCCCGTAAGTTCTCAGGGTCGCATGGCCTTGGGAGGAAAGGTAGCTTCGGCTATCCGGCGAGGGATGGGCCCGCGGTGCATTAGCTAGTTGGTGGGGTAACGGCCCACCAAGGCGACGATGCGTAGCTGGTCTGAGAGGATGATCAGCCACACTGGGACTGAGACACGGCCCAGACTCCTACGGGAGGCAGCAGCCAGGAATCTTGGGCAATGGGCGAAAGCCTGACCCAGCAACACCGTGTGGGTGATGAAGGCCTTCGGGTCGTAAAGCCCTGTTGATAGGGACGAAGGGCGAAGGGTTAATAGCCCCTAGCTTGACGGTACCTTTCGAGGAAGCCCCGGCTAACTACGTGCCAGCAGCCGCGGTAATACGTAGGGGGCGAGCGTTGTCCGGAATTATTGGGCGTAAAGAGCGTGTAGGCGGTTCGGTAAGTCTGTCGTGAAATCCTGGGGCTCAACCTCGGGCGTGCGATGGATACTGCCGGGCTAGAGGGTGGTAGAGGCGAGTGGAATTCCCGGTGTAGCGGTGAAATGCGCAGATATCGGGAGGAACACCAGTAGCGAAGGCGGCTCGCTGGGCCACACCTGACGCTGAGACGCGAAAGCTAGGGGAGCGAACAGGATTAGATACCCTGGTAGTCCTAGCCGTAAACGATGGACACTAGGTGTGGGGGGAGTCGAATCCCTCTGTGCCGCAGCTAACGCGTTAAGTGTCCCGCCTGGGGAGTACGGCCGCAAGGCTAAAACTCAAAAGAATTGACGGGGGCCCGCACAAGCAGCGGAGCATGTTCTTTAATTCGATGCAACGCGAAGAACCTTACCTGGACTTGACATGGTGCTGCAAGCGCACGGAAACGTGTGACCTTCGAGGGTGCACCACAGATGCTGCATGGCTGTCGTCAGCTCGTGTCGTGAGATGTTGGGTTAAGTCCCGCAACGAGCGCAACCCCTATGGCGTGTTGCCATCATTAAGTTGGGGACTCACGCCAGACTGCCGGTGACAAACCGGAGGAAGGTGGGGATGAGGTCAAGTCATCATGGCTCTTACGTCCAGGGCTAGAAACGTGCTACAATGGCTGATACAAAGGGTTGCAAGACCGCAAGGTGGAGCGAATCTCATCAAAGTCAGTCTAAGTTCGGATCGCAGTCTGCAACTCGACTGCGTGAAGGCGGAGTTGCTAGTAATCGCGGATCAGCATGCCGCGGTGAATACGTTCCCGGGCCTTGTACACACCGCCCGTCACACCACGAAAGTCGGCAATACCCGAAGCAGGCGCAGCCAACCCCTTGTGGGAAGCGGTCTGCGAAGGTAGGGCTGGCGATTGGGGTGAAGTCGTAACAAGGTAGCCGTACCTGAAGGTGCGGCTGGATCACCTCCTTTCTAGGGAGTAGGTTAGGCTGGCAACAGCCGACCGACCGAGGTCCACATTTACTTGGTGGCTCGAGCTTTAGCTCGCCGCCGTGGATTCTCGCTCTAGGATATTTCGACCAGTCTCATAAACGGCGGTGGGTTTCCTATCTACTTCGAGTAACTGCTATCCAGTTTTCAGGGCCTTGGGCTCTGGAGCAGCATCTACGCCCGCGAGAGCGCGGCGTCTGGTCTTTGAAAACTGCATAGCGCGATCCAATGTACCATCAAGATATTAAGGGCGTATGGCGGATGCCTTGGCACCGGAAGCCGATGAAGGACGTGGCAAGCTGCGATAAGCCGTGTGGAGCCGCAAGCGGGCTTTGAAGCACGGATCTCCGAATGGGGAAACCCGGCACGGGTAATGCCGTGTCACCCCCGTCTGAACACATAGGGCGGGAGGAGGGAACCCGGGGAAATGACACATCTGAGTACCCGGAGGAAAATAGAGAAAGTCTCGATTCCCTGAGTAGTGGCGAGCGAAAGGGGAGATAGCCCAAACCGGATGCGTGAAAGCCTGCGGGCGTTGCGTATTCGGGGTTGTAGGACCAACCTGGTCGTCCCGCAGGGCGGCCGTGGAGTTACAAAACGCGCGGGTAGCCGAACGGTCTGGAAAGTCCGTCCGTAGAGGGTTAGAGTCCCGTAGGCGAAACTCGTGCGACTCCTGTGTTGGCACCTGAGTAGATCCGGACACGTGAAACCCGGATCGAACCCGCGGGGACCACCCCGCAAGGCTAAATACTAACGGTGACCGATAGCGAACCAGTACCGTGAGGGAAAGGTGAAAAGTACCCCACAAGGGGAGTGAAATAGTACCTGAAACCATACGCTTACAAGCGGTCGGAGCAGTAGTTTTACTATTGTGACGGCGTACTTTTTGCATAACGGGCCAGCGAGTTGCTGGTGTCTGGCGAGGTTAAGCATAAGCGAGCCGAAGCGAAAGCGAGTCTGAATAGGGCGATTTCAGTCAGATGCCGCAGACCCGAAACCGGGTGAGCTATCCATGGCCAGGCTGAAGCGGGGGTAAGACCTCGTGGAGGGCCGAACCGACCTGGGTTGAAAACCGGGCGGATGAGCTGTGGATAGGAGTGAAAGGCTAATCAAACCCGGCGATATCTGGTTCTCCCCGAAATATATTTAGGTATAGCCTGGCGCGTTTCGTCGCGGGTGTAGAGCACTGTTTGGACGCGGGGCCCCACAAGGTTACCAACTTCAGACAAACTCCGAAGACCGTAGACGTTAGAGCGCCGGAGTCAGGGAGTGGGGGATAAACTTCATTTCCGAAAGGGAAACAACCCAGACCGTCGGCTAAGGTCCCTAAATAGCGGCTAAGTGGTTTAAAGGATGTGGCGCTGCACAGACAACCAGGATGTTGGCTTAGAAGCAGCCATC
Source organism: uncultured Rubrobacteraceae bacterium (assembly GCA_963811295.1). Classification (GTDB taxonomy): domain Bacteria; phylum Actinomycetota; class Rubrobacteria; order Rubrobacterales; family Rubrobacteraceae; genus Rubrobacter_D. Next base: position 35,928 of record CAWEQZ010000028.1, read on the forward strand.
ATTTAAAGAGTGCGTAATAGCTCACTGGTCAAGTGGTGTTGCGCCGAAAATTCTCGGGCCTGAAAGTCGTTTACCGAAGCCACGGACTGCAAGGGCGGTTCACGAACCGTCCTACAGTGGTAGGGGAGCATCCTGTAACGAGCGAAGCGGCGGCGTAAGCCCTGGCCTTAGGGCCTTAAGCCGTGGACGGATCAGGAGAGAGAATGCTGGCATGAGTAACGAGAGACAGGCGAGAAACCTGTCCGCCGAAAGCCCAAGGGTTCCTGGGTAAAGCTAATCTTCCCAGGGTCAGTCGGGACCTAAGCCGAGGACGAAAGTCGTAGGCGATGGACAGCAGGTTGATATTCCTGCACCACGAACGTAGCGTTCGAGCGATGGAGGGACGGAGAAGGGTAAGCCAACCGTGGCGCTGGTAGACCACGGGCTTGCTCGTAGGCCGGGGACCAGGAAAATCCGGGCCCCGCTAAAGGCTGAGGAGTGAGCCGAGCCCTTTTTGGGCGTAGTGGCCTAACCCATGCTTCCAGGAAAAGCTTCTAAGCGAGTTGCGTGCGTGCCCGTACCAAAACCGACACAGGTGGGCGAGTGGAGAACACTAAGGCGATCGAGCGAACTATGGTTAAGGAACTCGGCAAATTGTCCCCGTAACTTCGGGAGAAGGGGAGCTCTGGACGGTGTAGGGCCTTGCGCCCCAAGCTGTTCGGAGCCGCAGAGAATAGGCCCAGGCGACTGTTTACCAAAAACACAGGTCTCTGCTAAGTCGAAAAGACGATGTATAGGGGCTGACGCCTGCCCAATGCCAGAACGTTAAGGAAGCCGGTTAGCCTTCGGGCGAAGCTGGCGACTGAAGCGCTGGTCAATGGCGGCCGTAAC
>CAWEQZ010000029.1:0-32422 GCA_963811295.1 uncultured Rubrobacteraceae bacterium
TCCATTGTATATTAGGAGGAGGGATCGTCTGGAACAGGTTCCGCCGGATGCCATGCTGCCCCTATAGCGCCTTCTCTCCCGGGGCCGGCACGCGGAAGGTGCGTCAAAGCTACGCAAAATGTTTGTCGACCTGTAGCGCACCGCTTGCCCGGATGAGGGCAGTGTGAGATATTGGTCCGCGCCTTAGAAGAGGCGCGGCCGCGTGGGGCAGTTCTGGCGGAAACGAAAGGGGAAAGGATAATGACCGAAGCGACGGGTCGGTGCAGAGGTGGAGCGCAGGCTGGTCGAGAGGAGCCTAGAGGACGAGTCCTTCAGCAAGCGCTCCTCGCAGACCCCAGGGCAGTCGTGGAGCAGGAGCTCGGGACGCCGCTGCCCGAGGGCATCGAGATCCGGGCGGTGGAAGAGACTCCCGACACCATCTACCTGGTGCTTCCCGGTGCCTCGCCGGTCGGACAGGGCGGCGCGCTCTCAGACCAGGAGCTGGAGGCCGTGGCCGGTGGTGGCGGCTGGGGCAGCGAAGAATCTCACTGCATCTGTGACTAGGACCCCAAGGGGGTCATAGAACAGGAGTGGGGGACGCCGGCCGCTCGCTCATGTCGAGATCCGGGCGGTAGAGGAGACCTCCGACACCAGCGAGCTTTCCGCCGATGACCTCAAGCGGCATCGTCGCTTGCATATTGTACGAAAATGGGGGTGAGTCCCGCCGGCTAGCGCTGCGAAGGTCGGCGGGACGGACCTACCCGACTGCCGATCAACGAGCCTACTTACCGGGCAGGCCGAGCAAGGACTTGTAGAATCCTATGAACTTCTGCCGGTCCTGGAGGATGGGGTTGAACAGGTACTCAGCAAAATGGGCGGCCAGGTACTCGTCCATGATCCGCCCCATCTCCAGGATGCCCGCCTTCTGCCGCTCCGCGAGGTACGCTCGGTGTTTCCTCACGAAGTAGAGCATGTCCCTCGCCTCGGCCAGATCGATCTCCGGGTGGGCCCTCAGCCCTCGTAACAACTCCTCGCGCAGCAGCTGGATCACGTTCCGCCCCAGCGCGTTGTAGCCGAACAGAACCCGAAACAGCTCCGCCTTGCGACTAATGAGGATGATCGTGCTCATGCCACCAAGGTGGAGATAAGGCAGATCGAGGTGGCCGATCTCCCATCCCGCTCGACAGCATCTTGAAGGTGAAATCCTGGTCCTCGTAACCCGCGTAATAGAACTCGTCGTAGCCGCCGGACTCGACGAAGTCCTGCCGCCGCATGACCAGGGGCACGTTCTTCGCGATGACGAGCTCGCCACCCCACACGCGCGACTTTCGTTGGATCTCCGGGGTGACCGCGACGTGGCCCTCGTCGAGCATCCGGATGCTGGCCTCGATCCAGCGCGGAGAAGCGACGATGCAGTCATCGTGAAACAGCGCAACGTAGCGGCCGCGCGCCGCCCTTACCCCAGCGTTGTAGGCCCTGGACACCCAGCCGAAGTCCGAGCGGACGATGCGGAGGTTGCGAAAGGGGCCCAGGTCGAGCCCTTCGCCGTTGTAAACGATGACGATCTCGATCGGGTAAGCCGCACCGTCGGCCAGGATGCTGGGGACGAGGTGCCGCTGCACGAAGCGGTCGTTGCCCGTGAGCAAGACGACGCAAGAGAGCAGCGGCTCGGTGGCGTTCCGAATAGGCACCCGCTCCAGATCCCGCTAAAGTCCGGGTAGCGGTGGAAGCGGGCGAAGAGTCGCTTCCACAGCCTATCGAGATCAGCGCCCCTCGTGGTCACGCGCAGGGAGATAGAGGACGCGCCGGAGTTCTCGAGAGCATAATCGAATCGGCCGTCCTCCGATTTCAGCCGGCCCAGGCACTCCGCCAGTCGCTCCTTCTCGTAACCGTGGCCAGGAACGACCATAAACGGTCCCCGTTACTGACGCGGTGGAAAGCGATCTCCCGCCCATCGTCCATAACGTAGTAGTCGTTCATCGCCCGCATACTTTACGCACTCGTCATCCCCAACCTTCCGTGCGCCCACTCCGCCATTTCCTCCTCCAAAGTCGTCGGCGCGAAGGGTACACTATAAGCCACCTGACGAATTTGCCAAGCCGTGGGGCGCAGTCCGACTTACTAATGGTTGGCTCTATCCGCGCACGCTTTTCTGACGATGCGTTTCCCCTCCACGCTGGGCGACGCAAGTTTGTTCTCTCGCTCTGACCAAGATCCTTGGGCTTAATACTCCCCAACCGAGCACCGCAAATGCTTTTCCTGAGATTCAGAAGAATGCCACGGATGAACGTTTGCCGCCAACGCTGTGACAGCCATGTGTAGATGGATTAATGATGGGTTGCTGGGGTTTACCCCTTGTCCTGAGGAGGGCACCGTGGGATACTGACCCCCTTCGCGGGACGCGGACGCGTCGTCGGAAGGGGCTTATAGGCGAGGACGTAAGGGGGAAGGGCAAATGAGCGAAGCGACCGGTAGCGGCGGCCGCGAGGAGATGGAGCGCAGGATCATCCAGAGAAGCCTCCAGGACGAGGACTTCAGGCGAATGCTGCTCGCGGACCCCAAGGCGGCCGTTCGAGCAAGAGCTCGGCATGCCGCTGCCAGAAGAGGTACAGACCTTTTAGGCCTATGGAGGAGACGGCGGACACCATCTACCTGGTGCTTCCCAGCAGCCTCGGCGGGCGCTGGGGGCCGGCGGCGGGCTCTCCGACCGGGGATCTGGAGGCCGTGGCAGGCGGCGGCTGGGGCGACGACGACACCAGTCAAGCCGGTACCTGCACCTGTGGGTGCCCCCCACCTTAACCCGTAGGGCCGCCGATCGTGGGAGATGGAGCGGAGGCTGATCGAGGGGAAGCTCAAGGACGAGGCCTTCAGGCGAAGAAGGCTGCTCGAGGACCCCAAGGCGGCCGTGAAGCAGGAGCTTCGGTACGCGGTCTGCCAGAAGAGGTGCGGGTGGTAGCGGTGGAGAAGACGGCCGATACTATCTACCTGGTGCTTCCCAGTGCCTCGCCGCTCGGCGAAGGCGGCGAAGCTCTCGGACCAGGAACTCGAGACAGTAGCCGGAGGCTGGGAGCAGAACCCGACGGCATTTGCTACCGAATGCCGCTGTGAGTGCTAAAGCGTGCCTACCTCATAAACCTTTCGACGAGACCAAGCGCACCGCTTGCCCGGATGAGGGCAAGTGAGATATTGGTCCCGCGCCCTAGACGGATCGGCCGGCGTGTACTCTGTGCCGCCTGGGAGATGTCCGATGGATGAACCGAACGTTGCCTCGCTGCGGTCGCGGCGCGAGGGCGTCAATCGCGGCAGTTGGTGGGGAGAGAAGGGAGTGCCGGCTTCCCTGCCCACCCGGCGGTTCCACCTCGTTGGGGTCGGCCTGCCAAAGACCGGAACGACCTCGCTGGCGTACCTCTTCCAGCCCTTCCGCTGGGGCGACGAGTTCCTCTTCGCCGAGTCCGTCGTGCGTCTCATCGCCTGGAGGGCCGGCAGGCTCGGCCACGAGGGTATGCGCCGCTGGCTGGCCTCGCGAGCCGAGGCCGGCGCGCTGGAGCTTGACTCCGCCAGCTTCAACCACTATTTTTTGGACATCCTGGTCGAACTGCACCCCGCCGCCCGCTTCGTGTACACCCGCCGTGATGCCGTCTCTTGGGCCGACTCCTTTCTGAACATGTTGTTGCGGCATGGCGCGTACCTCCGAGGCCATCCCTGGCCCGAATGGCAGCTCGCGCTCGGCAGACTCATGGCTCCCAGCTTCGATCCCGGCCACCTCGCCTCCCCCGAACATCTCCGCCTCGCGCTTCGCCCGCTCGCGGAGGAACTGCTGGAGTTCTATGCGCGCGAGACGGCTCGTATCGAGGCCGCGCTTCCACCCGAACGGTCGCTGGTGATCCCCACCGATAGCCTTTCTAGGCACCTCGATACCCTAGCGGCGTTCGCCGGGGTGACGAGGTCAGCCTTGAACACGGCGGGATCCCACGCCAACCGCGGCCACAGCAAGATCCCCCTCGTGGCCGCGCTGCCGGACCTACCTCATCTGCTGGAGCAGAACGGGTTGGGGGGGGCTTAAGGCTCCCCGTCCGCACAGCACTCTCGCTTGTACGGGGCTGCCCGTAGTGGCGCCTGAAGCCACTCGGCGGTTCGGGCTAACGAAAGGAAAGGTTGAGGTCTACTCCGCCCGTCGCCGTTCACTCCCACAAGAGCACCGAAGGGAGCAGATCGGGACGGGCCATGCGCAGCAGCTCGTAGCCGATGCCGGCCGTGCCCTGGAAGAAGCCCGGGTTGTCCACCTGCTTGGGCAGCATCGGGTGCAAGGCGAAGCTGTCGGTACGCTCCGCCCTGGTCACCACCCGCCAGGCGCGCTCTCGGGCTGCCTCCTCCAGTTCCGGACGCGAGAGCCGCCGTCCCGATGCCAGCAGCACCTCGGCCCGGCCCATGTTGCCGCAGCAAGGATGATCCACGCCCTGCACCCCGAACTCCAGCGTTGACTGCAGGCTCAGCTCGATGTCCTTGTGCACCTGTTCGGTGTCCAGAACCGCTAGACCGCCAAGGCGCGCCAACCCGATGCCTGGGGCACCGTAGCACCACTGCCACTTGTAGCCTGGCTCGTCCGGCTTCGAGAAGTCGACCCAGTTGCGGTTCTCCGGCGAGTACTGGGTGTCCTCGTACGCTATGGCCTCTTTCGCCGTCTCGAGGAGCCGCGCGTCACGCGTGTGCCCGTACAGCCTCAGCAGGGCGTATACGATGCCCGCGGTACCGTGCGAGAAACCCGTGGTCCGCCGCCCTTCGTCAGTCACCCACGCGCGATGGCCGGTCTCGTTCTCCGTTCGCGTTTCGAGCAGGTGCTCGCCGCAGGCAATAGCCCGTTCCAGGATCTCCCTGTCGGGAACCGCCTCGTAGAGTGCTGTGAGACCCAGTATGCTGCCCGCCGCCCCCCCGATGACGTCCAGGACCTGGTCCGAGGCGATCCGCTCTTCAGAGATGAGCAGGGCGATCCGGCGCGCCTCCTCGAGCAAATCCGGCTCGTCCAGGAGGCGGCTGACGCGGAGCAGGGAGTACGCGACCGAGCCGAGGCCCGAGGCGCCGCCGATACCCATCGTATCGACGAGGCGGTCCGGGCGGCGGTCGAGCACGCTTTGCAGCGGGCGGACGGCGGCCAGCGCCAACTCGCCGTAGCCGGACCCCGGGGCGAATCGCTCGGCGGCTGCAAGGAACAGCGCGACGCCGCAAGTCCCGCCGTAGAGGTTGTAATCCATGGGCTGCAGTTGGTAGCGTTCCGCCTGGACCAGGTACTGCGGCGCGATCCACGCCGCGCTACCGTCCTCAGCCCGGATCGCACGCGACCGGATCGCCTCCGCCACCTTGAGCGCCGAAGCGACGAACGCTTTGTCAGAAGGTGGTCCGACCGTACTGTCATCTTCCTCCGTGGACGTCACCGGGCGCGAGGCTGTGGTCTCGCGTGCCAGGTGGGCGTACATCGAGCCTTCGATAAACGCTACCTGCTGCTCGAGGTCGTCGTCATCGAGCCTCTCGAGCACGCCCAGAACGAGATCGAAACTCGGCTCCTGAAAGCACCCTTCGATCTCCTCGCCGGGTGAGACGATCAAGGCGTCGCTGCTGGCCCGGGCGGTGAAGAACGGGATGTCACTCTCTTCCATCGCTCGGCGCTCGGCCGCGAACACGGGCCAGAAGAGCGGTTTCTCGTCGGGCTGGTCCACCAGGTCACGGGGCGGCACCTGGGCACGCCCGAGCTGCTCTAGTTGGATGCTCCGATCCGCCCCGTCGCGCAGGTAACGCCGGTTATGCAAGTTGCGCAAGATTAGACCATAGACCCTCGTGGCGCGAAATACGAAACGAACCTGTTCGTGGGCCAACTCGCGCAGCGGATCCGAGCCCAGAAGCGCGTCACGGTGGTCGAGCAGGAACCGGTACATGCGCCTGAAACCGTCCACCACCTGCGGGCTATGCTCCTGCAGGCTGAGCGGGGCGTCGTCCAATCTGGGCACGTTCTCCCGCGCCGGGAGCGTCACCGGGGCCGATTCCACCGCCATCCTGTCGGTGTTCACCCGTATCCACTTAGGTGCGCGAATCGCCAGCTCCTGCTCGGCCGCTTCGCCCAGCCCGCTTACGTGGTATGCCGTCCGCTCGTCCGCGCTCAACTCCCAGCGGGGCAGCAACCCGGTGCGCAGTACGGAGTGGCCGATCTGCTCGAAGGCCTCAGTCTGCGCGTTTTCGTCCTCGGGTACTATTTCGCGGGCGCGGTGGTGCATCAACGTCTCCGTGTCGATCAGCACGGGGTACTCCCCGCTCGCGATAATGTTCTCGTAGTGGCAGTCCGTGCCCTCGAGCACGTAGAACAGACAGAGCAGCATGCCGGCCCGCTCGTAGTAGCGTCGGGCTTCATCGTGGTCCCGGCACGGCAGGTGCTCCACGAACTCTACCCAGCCGTGCGTGGAGCGATCGAGCACCTCGAGCACCTCGAAAGGCAGCGGCGCGCCCCGCTCGTTGAGCCATGCCAGCAGCCGATGGTAGGCTGCCTCCGTCCCCATGTCCTTGGGCTTGTACACCAGCTTGCGGCCGGAGGCGAACGTCAACGCCACGACGCTGCGCATGCCGCGGTGCGGATCCGACAACGATGGTTTGAGCTCGACGACGTTGCCAAGCTCCTCGCCGTCGTCGCCGAAGACGCGCTCGAGCTCGGGTATGTCGGCATCCAGTCGCTCCGAGGAACTCTGCGTTCGCCTCGACCCAGAGGTGCGAGATATTGCCCAGGCGACGTGCCAGCACCGGATACTGCAGGAACAAGCGGGCCAGGTCCCCCTCGCCCAATCGGCGGACGAACCGCCGGTACAGGGACCTTCCCTCGGGCTCTTGTGCCAGCGCAAACAAGCGATCCCAGGACGACTGTTCCTGTGCCCGCATAGTCTCGAACTCCGTAAGGAGGAGCTCGGCGGAAGCGGGTAACAGGCTCCGCAGCAGGGCGCGCTCCAGGGCAGTCCGCGCCGCTTCCGAAAGCATCCCCCCGAAAGCAGCCGTACGCTTGGCGAGCCTATCGCGGGCCACGAGCACGAACGGGGCGAGGACCTCCTCGAAGGCTAGGGGATCTTCGGCCTCCAGGAAGGCCATCTGCGCAGGCCACGCCTCGTCCGTATCCTCCTGTCGCTCGGGTGGGTCCAGGCGGAGCGCCTCCGCGAGTATTCCCGACCACTCCGGCAATGCGGTGCCCTCGCGGAGGCGCACAGGGCCGAGAGCGGGGCGAATCGTCTCCAGGTCCAGGCTGTCCCAGGCCAGCCGCCGCTCAAACCGGTCCCAGTCCCCCTTCCCCAACGCCTGGCACCACGCCTCGAGCCGTTCGTCCACCAGGGCGTCATCCCCTCCCGCGGGACTGAAGTCGCCGCTCAGGCGCTCCTCCACCGTGCTGGCACGCTCGACTATTTCCGCCAGATCCTGCTGCGACATATAATCGATCTGCTTCACTACCGCACCCTTTCTAAGTTGCCAGGCCTGGAGCAAAAGCTCGCCGCCAGGGCGTATAATCTTGGACGCTTATGATCGTCGGTTCTGCACGGGCCACGGCGCGAAGCTATACCCATGGCGATTCGCCCGTATAAGGTGGGAGGGCGAACCACTGCACGTATTCCGCGTGATTGCGGCACCCATATCGGGGGTGAGCCTCACTGGGCTGCTCCTTGATCGAGTCAGAGTCGCGATCGGCAGGGGAGCATTCCGCAAGCAGGGCGAGCGTAGCCGCTGCCGTCGATATTGTTCTGTGGCCATCGAAATAGAAAGAAACCTCATACAATCCGCGGTCTACCCCTATTACCTGCCGTTGCTGCTCTCTCCAGGCTGCGATCCCTTCATGGCCGTCTTCTTGCTTTACCGCCCGCGCGGAGTAGAAAGGAGTGCCCGGAGGGAAGGTGCCGTCAGGTTCCACGAAGTCGAGCAAGCGAAGTTGGGCTATGCGAAGGGTTCGTCCTCTACGCCCAAGGGCAGCCAAACTCAGGATCGCGAACGCGCTAGACGTGGGCACGTCGAAATGCCCGAACGAGTGGTCGTCGTTCATGCTGGCCAAAATCTCGGCCGCAAGTAGATCCCGCAACTCCTGCGCCGATTCATCCTTTTCTAGCGCGCAGGCAAGCGCCCAATCGACTAAATATGGATTGGCGAAGTGCAGTCCGCTTCTGCTTTCGAAACGCGATATCAGATACTCGATACTCGTTTTCGTAGCCAGCTCGCCATCGTTTCTCAAGGCTCGTATCAGGCACGTGGTCGCGAAGTCGGATTGGCGGCGATACCCGTTGCTGCCCCCGGCTACCTCCGGCTCTCTTTCATCTGCCCGGAGCCGGGTATAGTATCCTCCCCGCCCATCGGCAAACGCCTCGAGCGCCTCTACTCCTTCGGGATCACGGAACCCCCGGAGTACGAGCGCCGACGCCATCGAGGACACCGGGCCTCCAACCTGGTGCGGCCAGAGCAACTCCTGCCGCCTGTGTTGCAGCAGCGCCCGTAATCTCTTGCGGACCTCGACGTTGCTGAAGATGGAGGCCGCCGAGGTATGGTAGTTAAGCACTTTCAGCAAGAACCCGAGGGGAACCACGTCTCCGGAACCAAACGGCTTTGCGGGCGGTGGCGGCTGGCAGGTCAACGCCAAGTCTCTATCATCCCCGGCTTCGCCCGCGAGCCGCACCAGCGCCTCTCGAGCCCGCTGTGCCGCCCAAGCTACCCTACCCGCGGACGCTTCGATCAGGCCATGTTCCAACTGCCGGTCTATCGAACCGTGCCTGAGGAAGAACAGGGAACAATGGCTCGGGCGGGTAAAGCGTGCCAGCTCTCCGGAATGTATGTGGGTTGGCAAGTGGTTTCGGAAATGGGCCACGTAATGCGGACCCTCTCGACTCCCCCCCAGGTATTCCACCCCAACCGCCTTGAGGAGCTCATAATGTTGCTCGGAAGGTTCCTCGGTAAAGACGGCCCTTGCTTCGCCGTGGCCTGCCTCGGTTCGCAGATGGAGCAGAACCGGAGGAAAAGGTGGCATTTCTCCTACCGCCAGGCAATCGGCATCATCTATAGGAAACAAGTCGAATCGGCTAGAGAACCGCCGGTATAAACACGCTTCCGTCTCACCTACGGAAAAGACCGTTTCCCTTATGGGATCGTTCAACTTCGACCCATCCCGGGCCGCCGCCAACGTCCCCTGACTCGTCAGGATGACGTGGCTATGATGGTCGAGATCTATGCTTTCTGGCAAGAAGAACATGCCCCTGACCGCCTCGTCGGCGACCAGTTGGCGCAACGTAGACAGATCGAAAAGCACCATCCAGTCCAGCGACTCGGGCAAACTACGCAGTATCTGGGACGCTAGCACGGTCGAGCACTCCTGTTCTCCTCGGTGGGCACGCCGTCACCTAGTCTGCCACATCGCCCGTGACCCTACCACGAACGATGCGTTTCGGATCCCGTGTTACAAGTCCTTCGCCAGCTTCTACAAGCCCCCGATCGCACGCCACGGGGGGTCAGGAAAGCAAGGGGAGTCGCCGCCAGCTACGGGCTCACCTGCCTCCGGGTCCATAAGGCGCAAGTCCGCAAAGCTGCGGCGCGCCAGTCCCCTGCCCGGCGGCCCTCGCCGTGTCAACATCGTCCCCGAAGCGACGCCCCTCCTGGTCCGGCCGGCGGAAAGTGTGCCGAAGCGACGCAGAACGTTCACCTTCGACGGCGCCTCGTGCCTACTAGAGAGAGCCCGCCCCAGGATACGCACGTCCCCATCCTGAGCCGTTGCGGGCAACAAGGGGCTCTGGCATACTAAGCTTTTCCGCCGTCGGGTCGTTAACACGATGCCGTAGTAGGGAAAGTAGGGCGCCGAAGAAAGGAGAGAGGGCCATGAGCCAAGCAGCCGGTGGGGGCGGGCGCGCCGAGATGGAGCGCACTCTTGTACAGAGGAGCATGGAGGACGATTCCTTCAGGCAGAGGCTCCTTGATGACCCCAAGGCTACCGTGGAGCAGGAGCTGGAGACGCAGCTGCCTGAGGACGTTGAGGTAAGCGTAGTGGAGGAGAGCGCAGATACCATCTACCTGGTGCTTCCCAGTACCTCGCCTATCGTCGAAGGCGAAGAGCTCTCCGATCGGGAGCTTGAAGAGGTAGCCGGCGGGGGCACCACTGTGGATTGGTCCGGCTGTGACTCCTGTGTCTGCTCCCACCACTGCTAGCCTGGTAGGGCCGGAAGTAGATATGTTTCGGCCCTGTTTCTCTGTTGCCCCGAGGCTCTGACCTTCGTAGAACTCCGTAAAGAAACGTCTGAAAAGTCCTGTAGGCACCCGAAACGGAGCCGCACAGAGCACCGACACCGTACTGTTCGGCCCGTCTTGGCCCCGATATACCGGCCAAATCCATGCTCGGAGCGTCGCTCATACCCCTTTTAAGACAGTTTCAAGGCGAAGTTCTAAGAATCCCTCTTCTACGAGGTTCGGTCAATAAGAGTAGGAGCGATGGCCGCGGGATGTTTTTCGCTCGGGTGGAGCGCCGACGCCTTACCCAGTACAGTCGGCGCCGCAGGTGTGACAGGTGGCGCCTGCCGGTGGCGGACAGGTGTAGGTACACATCCACTGAGACGTGTCACCGCCGCCGCCGGCTACCGCCTCAAGCTCCCGGTCGGAGAGCCCGCTGCCGAAGGCCTCCTCCTGGGCGGACGCCGTCGCGCTGGGGGGAAGCACCAGGTAGATGGTCTCTTTAGTCTCCTCCACCGCCACCACCTGCACCTCCTCGGGCAGCCCGACGCCCAGCTCCCGCTCTATGGTCGCCTCGGGCTCTGAGAGCAGCCTTCGCCTGAAGTCCTCGTCCTGAAGGCTCCTCTGTATGAGCCTTCTCTCCATCTCGGCCCGACCCGACGCTTCGCTCATGCCTGTGTTCCCCTTTCGTTCTCTCCCGTGAACCGTCCCATGCGTGTTCGTCTTGGGACACGAGGTGCGAAGGCGCCATTATCCCATGCCACCCAGCGCCGGGCAAGGGGAGGATCGGCTCTGTTGTTGCGATGGCCTCTACGGGCAACTATAGCCCAAAAGAGAGCAAGAGGAGGGCCGCTCTCTGGGAGGATGAGGTAAAATGCGCGACTTCTCGATGTCCCTTAGGGTGAACTTCGGAGAATCCATATTCCGAGACTGTCCGAAAAGCCCCAGAGGGGTTCAGACAGAGGCTCCTTGATGACCCCAAGGGGACCCTGGAGCAGGAGCTAGGGACGCGGTTGCCTGAGGGCTTTCAGGTAAGTGCGGTGGAGGAGAGAGCACAGACACCATCTACCTGGTGCTTCCCAGTGCCTCGGCGGTAGGCGAAGGCGGCGAGGTCTCAGACCGGGAGCTGGAGGCCGTCGCCGGCGGGGACTCGTTCTATTGTACCCAAACCTGTCCTCGGGATTGCTATTGACCACTAGATAACTTGACGTGCTGTAATCGGTCTGTAACCGGAGGGTATCCGGTCTCCGAATCCAGCATTTTCGCGTCCTGAACTGGCGCAAGGCTAGCCATGTGCAGCCGTCTCCGTGCGTTCCATTAGCACGCCCCTCCAGGCGTATCTTCACTATCCCTACGACCGAAACGACTAAATGGTGGCGGTTGCTTGGTGTTGCTAAGGAGGTGCGAACTTCCGAGAATCGCGGTAAGGCGAAGTTGGCAGAATACCCCTACTACGAGGTTGGGTGAATAGGCGCAACTCGACGGTGATTCTCCAGTAAGACTTATACTGGGGCAACCATGAGTAACATTGCCGAGCATCCATACGAAATTCACCATCACCATCTCCCTAAGGCCCGACACGATGACCCGGATGCCGAGGTCTTGGGACACTGGATACTCGCCGCGGCCATCATCGGTTCCAGCATGGCCTTTATCAACGGAACCGTGACCAACGTTGCGCTGCCCTCTATCCAGAGCGATCTCGGAGCTTCCCTTGCGCAAGCACAGTGGGTAGTCCAGGTCTATGCGCTCCTGTTGGCGACCTTGCTCCTGGTGGGAGGCTCTTTAGGAGACCACTTCGGACACCGTCGCGTCTTCGTGCTGGGTCTTTCGATATTCGCTTTGGGCAGCGTGGGGTGCGCGGTCGCAGCCTCCCCCGGCCAACTCATTGCCGCGCGGGTGGTTCAGGCCCTTGGTGCAGCTGGCCTGATACCCGGGTCGTTGGCCATCCTCGGCGCGGCCTTCGAGGGGGATAGGCGCGACGCGGCGATCGGTACCTGGTCGTCATTCTCAGCCATATCCGCGGTGCTGGGACAGGTTCTGGGCGGCTACCTGATCGACACAATTTCGTGGCGGGCCGCCTTTCTCGTCAACGTGCCGCTGGCACTAGTCGTGCTTCTCATAGTGTTTCGCTATGTTCCAGAGAGCCATTCCGAAGACACGCGCTCCCTGGACCTTCCTGGGGCGTTGCTGGTCACCGTGGGCCTAGGGGGTGTCGTATACGGCTTGATCGGGGCCTCCGATCAGAGCCTCGATCCGTTTGAAGGGGTTGCCATCGTTGTAGGAGCGGTGGCGCTCGTCGGCTTCGTGGCCGTCGAGCGGCACGCGCGCGAGCCGTTGATCCCCCTCCACCTTTTCGGCTCGCGTAACTTTAGCGGGGCCAACCTGATGACGTTCCTGCTGTATGCCGGGTTCGGGGGCGCGCTGTTCCTGGTGCCGATCTTCCTGATCCAGGTGCACGGATACTCTGCTACCGCCGCTACGAGCGCACTCGTGCCGTTTGCCGTGGTCACCTTCCTCATGGGACGCTGGGCCGGTGGGCTGGTGACCCGCTACGGTGAGAAGCTGCCACTTATGGTCGGTCCTGCCTTCGCCGCCGCAGGGTTCGTCCTCTTTGCCGTACCGGGCTTCGGAGGATCCTACTGGACGACCTACTTTCCCGCCGTGGTGGTGCTTGGCTTCGGTATGAGCCTGGTGTTTGCGCCGCTGTCGATCGCGATCCTGAACGCGGTCGAAGAAGAGCACTCCGGGCTTGGCTCCGGTGTAAACAGGGCGGTCCAACGAACGGCGAAAGTGCTCGGACTAGCAGTGCTCGCATTCCTCGTGCTGGCTACGTTCGATAATAGCCTCGACGCCAGCGTGAACGGTCTCGATCTTACGCCCGCTCAGGAAGCGGCTCTGCGGGCCGAGAAGGCCGACCTTGGCGCGTCTCACATCATGGAGAAAGGCAAGAGGGGTGGGGAAGATGCCGCGATTGACCGGGCCGTGGACCATGCCTTCCTCACTGCGTTCCGTTTCGCGATGTACGTCTCGGCGGGGATGGCGGCCACGAGCGCGATCGCGGCGGCCCTTGTGATTCGAGGGAAAGGGAAGAAAGGCAACGAGCCCGGAAGGTCCGCTCCTCACGAAGGTGGGTAGGAGACAATTCTGATGGACAGGTAAGCGAAAACCGCGCGTCCGCAGAGCGGCATCGACTATTTTGCGCCGCCGACCTGACTTCCGAGAACGCCGTAAAGTGGAAGTTCGGAGAATCCTCCTTCCACGCACTTGGGTGAATAGGGCAACAGAGAAGGGGCGGGGCTGCTAGACCTCGACCCTCCTCATGCTGCTTCGAAAGCGGATCCTCAGGCTATCGGAAGAACCGCTAAACCGGGGCAAATCCACTGTGTTGTTGACGTGGTCACTAGCTACGCAATACACTGATAGGCATGTTCGTGATAGTCTGGTTGCTGGGAGGTCTATGAAATTGGCAGTTTCGCAGAGTCGCTTTTATTCCATTGATAGATGCTTTCAATGATCAAGTGATGGAGAGCACACAAGATCCTCGATATCTTCTTGAGGTTTTCTCCACATTTCAACCCAGGATAGTAACCCAGTCGATTTTTGACTTTTCTATACTCCGGAAGAGCTCAGACACCTTTTGTGAGGTGTCGCCCACATCAATCGATGAAGTATGTGAAATCGTCCAATTAGCATTCCAGCATAATATTCCTCTGCGTACGCGGGGAAAAGGCCATAGCATGAACGGATCTAGCTTGCCTAGTGACCGCGAACTCCTAGTACAAATCCGAAATCTAGCTGGCATAAGGTACGAAGAAGTGGGTACGGTCACAGTTGGAGCTGGTATCGTAGTTTGGACACTCCAAGAATTGCTTAGCACTTACAATTACGTTTTGCCAGTTATCCATGATGGCTATCCTGCTCCCTCTGTTGGAGGATACATCTCTGCAGGAGGATTTGGCGCCAACTCCAAGTTGTATGGGGGCTTCTGGGAAAACGTTGTCCAAATTACTTTAGTCACTGGGCGAGGTCAAATACAGTATGTTACTAGGGACGAGCCCCTTTTTCCCTGGCTTTTCGGTGCGATGGGGCAGTTAGGGATTATTGTTGAAGTAGAATTGGACATAATTGCTACTGGGACCATGCAGCCTCTATATCCGCAAGGGCTTACGATTCCATGGGATACCATCCTCGAGGAGGAAATGCTTCATGGCAGTGGTCCTCCAGAATCAGAACGTGGCAGACGGCTGTATTGGTTCACGTTCTTTGTTCCTGTAAAACGTCTTGATAAAGCTCGCAGTGATCTTATGAAATTACAGGCAAGACATATAGATACGTTCAATTATCGTGAGCCTTATATCTATCCTATAAAGCATCGTAGAGTGGTTCCACCATTAGTTTATCCTGATGCCAAATCCTTTATCGCTGTTGGGATTTGGGGGTATCATGAGGACAAGACACTAGCTGGGCTTCGCAAGCTGAAAGCGTTAGATAGTGAAGTTGCACGACTTGCGCGTGAGAATGGTTACCGTCAGTATATCCAAGGTGAGTTGTCCTCTGGTGTGGAGCTCTACGAGCAATACTTCGGCCAAGATACCTATACTCGTTTCCACGAGCTAAAATTGCGTCAAGATCCTAGATTGCTTTTCAACCGCGGATCGGTATTCTGCGCTGCCTGACACTCTCTTGCCCGCAGGTCAGCGCACATCCGCGGAAGACATCGCGGCTTCGGGCTCATTGAGCCCCAGATCTTCCCAAGCAGGTTTCATTTAGAGGTTAATCTTCATGGTAGTACGGTGAGATTATCTCAGACTTCAAAACCTGCGCAGCCGCCCTCGGCTTGCGCCTTCCTGTATACGATGTTAGTCTGGCGGCCTACTTGAATTGGGGCCTCGGTCGGTTGCTCGAGTTTCACACCGGTCATGCGGGGTGATAGTAGAACGGAGGGAAACTTCAAAAAGGTTGAACTGTTGCCGATGAAAGTGGAAAGAGGAAGGCCTGTCTTTAGACGAGATATCGCGTAGGTTGGCGAATGAAACGGTCAAGTAGGAGAGGATAGGGCGTTAAAGAAAGGAGAACGGGCCATGAGCGAAGCAGCACACGCTGACACCGGACGCGCCGAGATGGAGCGCAGTATTGTACAGAGGAGCCTTCAGGACGAGGACTTCAGGCAGAGGCTACTCGATGACCCCAAGGAGCTGTGGAGCAGGAGCTGGGGAGCCGGCTACCTGAGGGCGTCGAGGTAAGGGCGATGGAGGAGAGCGCAGACACCATCTACCTGGTGCTTCCCCTCCGGTCGGCTAGATCTCCAGACCGGCGAGCTCTCAGATGAGGCCCTTGAGGAGGTGGCCGGCGGGGGCTCTTGCCGGGGCAGACAGCCTGGACCGGTTGACCCCCTCTTGCCCAGGGCTCTGCTGATAGCCTGGTAGGGACAGGGGCGCGAGAGGCAAAGATGCGCTTTATAGGGCCCTAACATGTTCGCGAACATCGCCTCGAGGCTACTAGAAATCTTCCGCTAGAGCTCCGGGCTGGCGAAGTTCTAAGAATTTACCCTCTACGCACTCCGGTGACAAGGGCAACAATATAAGGGCCGGAGCTGCTTACGTTCCGGCCCTCGTCATGCTGCTAGGCGCTGCTCTGGCACTATACTGACCCATAGGCATTATGAAGGCAATCCTCGCATACTTGGAAGTACCTAGCCCCACCAGGGCGCCCTTGCCTGGATGAGGGAGCCGTGAAACAGCAGCCAGTGCCCGCGGCTATCCGCGTCGAGATAGAGCGGAAGCTGCTGCAGAGGAGCCTAGAGGACGCGGAGTTCCGCCTCAGCGGTAGGCGAAGGCGGCGATATCTCCAGTGTTCACCTTCGACGGCGCCTCCTGCCTACTAGAGAGAGCCCGCCCCATCCATGGGACACTCCCATCCTCAGACGTTGCGGGCTTCAAGGGGCTCTGGCATACTAAGCTTTTGCGGCCGTCGGGTTCGCTAATCCGCCGACGTAGTAGGGGATAGGGCGCCAACGCGAAAGGAGAACGGGCCATGACCGAAGCAGCCGGTGGGGGCGGGCGCGCCGAGATGGAGCGCAGTATTGTACAGAGGAGCATGGAGGACGAGGAGTTCCGCCAAAGGCTACTCGATGACACCAAGGCAGTCGTGGAGCAGGAGCTGGGGACGCAACTGCCTGAGGACGTTGAGGTAAGCGTGGTTGAGGAGAGCCAACAGACCATCTATCTGGTGCTTCCCTTCCGGTCGGCGGATCTCCAGGCCGGCGAGCTCTCCGATCAGGAGCTCGAAGCCGTGGCCGGTGGCAAGGGCACAGCGATTTGGTCCGACTGCTCAACCTGTGACTGCGGCTCCGGAGACCCAAACAATCCCTGCTAGCCTGGTAGGGCTGGGGCCGGAAGTAGATATGTTCGGCCCTCTTTCTCTCTTGCCCCGAGGCTCTGATCTTCCTAGAACTACGTTATGGCGAAGTTCTAAGAATTTGCCCTCTACGCACTCCGGTGAACAAGGGCAACAATACGAGGGCCGGAGCTGCTTACGTTCCGGCCCTCGTCATGCTGCTAGGCGCTGCTCTGGCTAATTCGTGATGGGAGCAGGCGTCAGCGACGACGCTCCTGGGTGGTTGGGGACAGAGCGAAAGCGGAACGGATAATGTCCAAAGCAGCAGCCAGTGCCCGCGGCATCCGTGTCGAGATAGAGCGGAAGCTGATACAGAGGAGCCTAGAGGACGCGGAGATTCCGCCTCGACGGTAGGCGAAGGCGGCGATATCTCCGATTGGGAGCTAGATGCGGTAGTCGGCGGTGGCACTTGGGGCGGTGACACAGGCGTTCCTCCACCTGCTATAGCTGCCAAGGGCCCTGCGGGGCTAGGAACCGTAACGAGCGGGGCTTCGGGAGGAGCTTCGCCATTTTCGCCCGGATCCGACCTGGTATGCTATCGTCAGGCGTGTTCGTACCGGAGGGTACCGGGATTATGACCAACCGACAACGCATGGACCTGCTCGCCTCTTACGGTGCCACCGGCTCCGAGATCGAGGAACTGCTGGCCTACGACCGTAACGCCTTCGATGAGCACCGTACCGACGCGCCGCCGGTTCTCCCGCTCCCCGCCGAGTCCCACGTAGCGGCCTGGGAGCGCTACGCCCAGGAGGCCGCCGAGACCGACGCGTTCGCCGCGCTGCAGCGCCGCCTGGTCCAGCTGCGGTTCCCAATCCGGGAGGGCATCAGCCAAACGGAGGCTTACCGGGCGGCCACCCTGAGGGGAGCTCCTACGGAGGGAATGACCGAGGCATCCGGGCTTGTGCTCGCGCGGCCCGACGAGCTTCGACTCATCGTGCATCCGAACCCGGCGGGGCCGATTCCGGTCTTGATCCCCGGCGGCCGGGCGGACTTCGTGGCCCTGGTGCGCGCCTTGACGATGAGGAACGAGCCAGGACCCGTGCCGGGATCCATGGGGGCGTGTATGGTCTCCGGCCTGAACAACTGGGATCGCATTCTGGAGCATCGGCGCCGATGGGAAGCCGAGGGCGGCGACCGCTCCGATACCGGGTGGCGAGAAGAGTTTCGGCGCCTCGTGCCACACAAGGAGCTGTACCAGGACCGGTTACTGATCCTGAGCGATGGACCCTACAGTAACGTGTCAGCCGGCGAGATGGGACTTACCGAGCAGGAATGGCGGCGAACGTCCACAACCATCCGGCTCGAGCACGAGTGTACCCATTACTTCACGCTGCGGGTCTTCGGTTCTATGCGCAACAATCTCCTCGACGAGCTGATAGCAGACTACGCAGGCATCACGGCCGTCGGACCCTACCGGGCCGACTGGTTCCTGCGTTTCATGGGTCTCGAGGCCTTCCCGGCCTACCGGGAGGGCGGAAGGCTGCAAAATTACCGGGGCGAACCACCCCTGTCCGACGGTGCCTTTCGGGCCTTGCAGGGGCTCGTGAAGGACGCCGCAGAGAACCTTGGAAGCCTGGACTTAGATCCCGCGTATCAGCCGGGACGAGAAATGGAAGACCGGGCCGGGACGCTGCTTGCCCTGACCAGCTTCAGACTCGAAGAGTTGGCCGTCCCAGAGGCGCCAGGGCGTATCTTACGGGCCGTCCGGCGTGAGAGCGAGAAGTTGCGGCGCCCCGGATAGGTGAGCTACTAGGTTGATCCCGCGATACCCCTGCCCGCCGGTAGTCGCCTTGCCGGTGGTGTTACGGACCTAATGTATAATCGCGCGCGCACAGTGCACCCTGCGATTCTCCGAAAGGAGCCACCTAGATGTCTCATCCCTGGCACGACGTACCGATCGGTGACGAAGCCCCGGAGGAGTTCACGGCCTTGATCGAGATCCCCAAAGGCTCCAGGGTCAAATACGAGTTGGACAAGGAGACGGGGCTGTTGAAAGTCGACCGTATCCTGTACTCGGCCGTGATCTACCCTGCCAACTACGGCTTTATCCCAAGGACCCTGGGGGACGACGACGATCCGCTCGACGTGCTCGTCTTGATGCAGGAACCGGTCCAGCCCCTTAGCCTGCTGAGTGCGCGACCGATCGGGATGATGCACATGGTCGACGAAGGCGAGAGCGACGAGAAGATAATCTGCGTCCACCTCGACGACCCGGAGTACAGGTCCTACGAACATCACAGCCAGCTGCCGGAGCACAGGCTGAAGGAGCTCCGGCGCTTCTTCCAGGACTACAAGACGTTGGAAGGCAAGGAGGTGGACGTGGGCCACTTCTCCGACCCGCCGGAAGCCAAAGAAGCCGTCAGGCACGCCATGCGCCTCTACGATGAGCACTTCGCCCAGGCAAGCCACGCCCCCGGCACGAGAGCAGAGTAAGCGGGCAGGCGAGTTTGATCGTATCCCGTGTGGGCAAGAACGTCGGACAGAGTCGCAGAAAGGAAGGAGTGTCAATGGCGGAGCAACATACCGAGCAAACGATCAGGGTTCGCGAGGTTACCGATGCGCAGATCTCATGGTCCGAGCACAATCGTGGGGAGCCCGGAGCCTTCACCATACAACTCATCCTGGACAACGGCGCCGAAGAGTACATCCTTCGGCCAACGGCGGAAGATGCCAGGGTACAGATAGAATTGTTCAAGCAAGCCGGATCGGTCTTCTTCGACCTCGACAGGAAGGTTTTGATCTTCGGGAAGTTGCCGCTCGGAAGTTAGAGAAGCACTTCAGCACGTTTCGCCCTCGGGCTCCGCTTGTCTGCATTTCAGGTTGTCAGGTCCCGCAGTCGAAGCGGATTCTCAATGAGCGGGTGCTCCTCTGGCATTCTCTCAAGAGCACAAGAGTCTCACCACGCTACACGTAGCTGACATGCTGACAAGCCGCCAGGCTTCGCCTGGCGGCGTGCTGACCAGCTGACATGCGCGGCTGGGGGAAGGCCTTCCCCCAGCCGCTTTCAGAACTCGAAGATTATGCGGGACTTGCGGCGAGAAGAGCTGCGCCTGCGGAGAAGTAGCCACAGAACAAGGCCCCCGCCGAGCACCAGAAGGCCGGTACCCGAGGTCAGGAACGCGATGGCGCCGCTGTGGATGTCCGCGGCGGCGGGGCGCTGTTGGACCTCCTCAGGGGTCGCCGTACCCTCCATAATGTCCCTGAAGTTGCGCAGGTCCTGTTCCAGGTTCGCCTTCGGACCTGAGGTCACCCTCGAGGCTGCCTCTCCGATCGCACCACCAGGCGTGTCCCAGTAGTTCATCTGGACCTCGATGCGAGTGCGATCCGGCGCCACCTCTTTGAAACGGACCTGGCCTGAAGTCTGTACGTCGCCATTCTCGGAGTTCCAACCGATCGCCTCGTTGGGCTTGTTCTGGGTGGTCTTGGCGTCGAACTCGGCCCTGTAACCCAACGGTCCTTTGACGACCCAATGGGTCGTGTCAGGCCCCGTAGGGCGCACCTCTTCGATATTTTTCATGAACTGCGGCAGGTTCTCCAGGGTCTTCCAGTAGTCGTAGACTTCCTTTACCGGGGCGCCTACCTCAACACTTGATTCGATACGTTGCGGCATCTGTCCTCCTCTGCCGATTGCATTTATCCAAGCGGACTTTTTACCCCGCTCACTGATGAGTAAACAAGTCAGTGTCAGGTTTCAGGCTACAGGTTTCAGGTACTGCACAGGATAGTCTCGTTGCCAAGGATACATACTCTGCGGTGTCATCGAGAGTGTTACAAGCCCGTTACGAGCGGGCCAAGATCTCGGGACCGTCCCGACCAAGAACGAAGGTCTCCTCGGCCTTGGCGCCTACGAGCGAAGGGTTCCATGCGAAAGCCTGGCCCTCTCTTATCTCCTGCTGTGTTTCTGGCGTCGCGATGATCTCCCGCGACGCATAGCCGGTCATCCCTCCCTGATGGTGATCCCTCCACCCTTCGGGAAAGCCTGCCTCGGCGTAGAAGCGACGGCAATCCTCAAAGGCCTGGGCCAGGGTATGTCCCCCGCGGGTCGCCTCCTCCCTCATCCGGCGCAGGACCTCCTCGCAGGCCTCCTGGCGCCTGGCCGTCTGCGGGTCCGGTTCCTGGAAGTAGATCATACGCGTAAGGCTTACGAACAGCCCGCCGCGCTCGGCGCAGACGACGAGCATAGCCTGCTTTCCCAGAGGCCCGCCGTGCGGGACAGGATGCCGGTTGCGTACGAGCCGCTCCTCAGAGGCCGCAAGGAGAACGGGGGCGTACATGCCGCGTCTGAGGCACGCCGACGATAGCTCCGCCGCGGCCTCGAACTCGTCTGTTTCGGGTGATAGAGCGTCCGCGGCCTCCGACAATGCGCTGGACTGTGTCTTCGCCCAGGCGCCGGTAGGCTTCGATCGCATCCGCGTCGAGAACGTAGCGCAAGGGTGAGATCTCCGCTGACAGATCCGGGCCAGACGTGGAAGGAAAGTCCGTCCCCACGCTGGCACCACCGATCAGATCCCGCAGTAGCGCGGTGGGCTCTTCGTGCCAGGGATGCTCGACCACCTCCATCTGGGGCGTCTGCTCCTCGCGCATCCTCGGTGCCTCGATGTTGTTTGTCAGGATGTAGGCGTCATCCGTGGTGAGAAGGACGCTGGCAACGCCGACGGGGTCGCCATGGTCTACCCTGTTGTCCGCGCCGCCCGTGTACCAGGCGAAGTTCGCCGGAGTGCTCAGGAGGAGCGCCCCAACGCCGTGTTTGTCCATCAGCTCCCGCAAGTTGCGATCTCTGGTCTCCCTGCTCATCTACGTCCCTCCAATGGAATAGCATTTCAGCATGCCATCACGCTCCAGCCTTCGGCTGTCGCTTGTCAGCACTTCAGCTTGTTTTGCTGAAGGCCGATCGCTCGCAGCGGGTTGCTTTCACTAACCTTCCGCTTAATTCGCAATCTCCGCGCCGGCCGCGGGGACGAACTCGTAGAACGCAGGCTCCTCGAATACATTCCTGGCGAAGGCCTGCTCGCAAGCGTTAGTGAAGGTGTCGGTCTCGTCTTCGGGCACGAGGGCGATCGCGCACCCTCCGAAACCAGCGCCCGTGAGACGCGCCCCCCTGGCGCCGTGCTGCTTGCAGTTTCTACGAAGGTGTCGAGCTCGGGGGTCGAGACCTCGTAGTCGTCGCGCAGAGAGGCGTGCGAGGCGTACATCAGGCGCCCGAACTCGTCGAAATCCCTGTCTCTGAGCGCCTCGACCGCCTCGAGGACGCGGGCGTTCTCGGAGACGACGTGCCTCGCGCGCTTCAGCTCTGCTCCGGAGAGGAGATCCAGGTCCCCTTCCGTGGCGTCGCGCAGTTCCTCGACACCGAGCATCTGGGCCGCGCGCTCGCACGTGGCCCTCCTGTCGTTGTAGCCGGTGTCGGCGAGGCCGCGCTCGACGCGGGTGTCGCAGACGATAAGGGCAAGGCCCGCCGCTTCGAGGTCGAGCGGTACGCTCTGTGCATCCAGAGAACGGCAGTCGACGAGCAGGGCCGCACCAGCCTCGCACAGCAGAGAGGCATACTGGTCCATTATGCCGGTTCCCACTCCCACGTAATCGTTCTCGGCCCGCTGGCAGATGATAGCGAGGTCGGTGCGTCCGACCCCAAGCCCGAAGAAAGCGTCGAGGGCGAGTGCCGTAGCGGCCTCGATGGCCGCGGACGAAGAGAGCCCCGAGCCGAGCGGCACGTTCCCGGCGAAGGCTGCCCCGAACTCCCCGATCTCGTGGCGAGCCTCCCCATCGCCCACGCCACGCCGCGGGGATAATCCGCCCAGGACGAGTCTTTGTCGTCCATCTGACGCGTCTCGTCGAAGTCGGCAGAGTAGAGGCGGGATTCAAACGAACCGCTACGGCCGGTCCCGACTGCGACGGCGATGCGGCGGTCGATGGCGCAGGGGAGGACGAATCCGCCGTTATAGTCGGTGTGCTCCCCTATAAGGTTCACGCGGCCGGGGGCGCTGGCTACGAGTCCGGGTTCCTCGCCGAACTGCTCTCTGTACGCCCGCGCCGCTCTCTGTTCTGTCTCTCGCAAGGCGGGCTCCTACTCGTAACCGTCGGGATGGTCCCGCATCCAGGCCCAGGCGTCGGAGATCATGGTCTCCAGCCCCGGCTTCTCGGGTTTCCAGCCGAGGTCGGCCTGGATCTTCTCGCTCGAGGCCACGAGCGTAGGCGGGTCTCCCGCCCGCCGCGGCGCCTCGACGGCATCTATGCTCCTGCCTGTGACGCGGCGGGCGGCTTCGACCACCTCCCAGACGGAGAAGCCGGCTCCGTTGCCAAGATTGTAGATGCCGTGCTTTCCTTGTTCGGCCGCCTCGAGCGCCAGTAGATGGGCGCGGCCGAGGTCCTCGACGTGGATGTAGTCGCGTACGGCTGTGCCGTCGCGCGTCGGGTAGTCGGTGCCGAAGATCTTCACGGACGAGCCCTCCGCCGCGGATTCGAGGACGAGGGGGATCAGGTGCGTCTCGGGATGGTGGTCCTCCCCGAACCGCCCGCTCGCCCCCGCCACATTGAAGTAGCGTAAGCTCGTCGCAGCCAGCCCACGAGCCCCGCACACTGCGCCAATAAGCCGGTCTACGGCGAGCTTGGAGCTACCGTAAGGGTTGGTGGGCAGGGCCGGGGCCGACTCCTGTATGGGCACCTCCTCGGGTTCGCCGTAGACGGCGGCCGTCGACGAAAAGACGAGCCGCCCTGTGCCCGCACTCGCGCATCGCCTCCAGAAGGTTGAGCGTCCCGCAGACGTTGTTGCGGTAGTAGGTCTCCGGCTGCTCTACTGACTCGCCGACGAGGGAGAGCGCCGCGAAGTGGAGCACGCCGTCGAAGCCTTCGGAGAGCGTCTCGCGGACGAATCCGGCGTCCATGAGGTTTCCCTGCAGAAGGCGCGTCCCTTCGGGGACGGCCTCACGGTGTCCCTTGGAGAGGTCGTCGAGCACTACCGTCTCGTGGCCCGCATCGACGAGCTGGGAGGCGACGACGCTGCCGATGTAGCCAGCCCCGCCTGTCACCAGGACCTTCACGAGTCCTCGATCTTCCCGCGCAGAGTTTCGGCGCTCATTTCGGGCAGAACGTCCATGATGAACGCGCCGGCCCCGGTCTCGCTGCCGGCGAGGTACTTTAGCTTGTCCGCCGTACGGTTCGGCGGGTAGAACTCGATGTGGAAGTGGGCGATGCCACCGTAAGCATCACCATCCGTCGGCGCCTGGTGCATGACCATCATGTAGGGGAGCGAGAAACCGAAGAGGCTATCGTAGCCGACGAGCAGCCGCTTGAGAACGGACGCCAGGTCGCGGCGTTCCGCGCTTTCGAGGTCCGCTATGGATGGTGCGCAGCGCCGGGAGTAGACGTGCGCCTCGAAGGGGAAGTGGGCGTAGAACGGGATGAAAGCCGTGAAGTGCTCGCCCTTCGTCAATACCCTGCGGGCGTCCTCGTGCTCCTGGGACAGCAGGTCACAGTGCAGGCAGCGGCCTCCGTTTTGCGCCCTGTACTCGCTTGCCGCTTGCAGCTCCTTCGCGGGACGCGGTGGGATGAACGGGTAGCCGTAGATCTGGCCGTGCGGGTGGTGCAGGGTCACCCCGATAGCCTCGCCCTTGTTCTCGAAGATGAAGACGTAATCGACATCTTCGCTGGCGCCGAGCTCTCTCGTAGCGGTCGGCCCAGACCTCGATGAGGTTCCCTATGCGGCGTCTCGCTCATGGTCGCGAGCGTCGCATCGTGGTCGTCCGAGTAGAGGACGACCTCGCAGATGCCGCGCCCTGGGGCCGTTGGCGTCAGGTCGCTGCCCCCCTCATCGGGGTCAGAGGCGTTTGGGGCGAAGGAGGGGAATCTGTTCTCGAAGACGACTATGTCGTAGTGCTCTCTGGGCACCTCTGTCGGGAAGCCACCGGGCTTTGTCGGACACAGGGGGCAGTACTCCGCCGGAGGCAGAAACGTGCGATCCTGACGGTGGGTGGCGTAGGCTACCCATTCACGCAGCGTCGGGTCCCAGCGGAGCTGGTTCAATCTTCCACTTCATCATCGAATGTGTAGAAGATGATGTAGCGCCCGTCTTCCTTCTGCTCGATCTCTTTCTCCAAGACCCCCCTCCTCCGTACTCACGGTCCACCGGGTACGATACCATCACCTTGCTGCCAGCGGCCAACGCGAGGTTGCTCGAGACGGCGCCTCACACACAGCCCAGATCACCCGTCGCTGAGCCAGACGCGCATCGCACCCGGCTCACGGTTGGCCCAGGCGTAGTAGGGAACAGCCGTTATCCTGCTGGCGTGGGTTTGCGTATCCGCTTCGCGAGGATACGCGGTGCGGTAGAGGCGATCTTCCCACCCGTCGTCTGGCGCGGCGGACCTTACCCCGGCCTGCAATGCGACCACGCCTCCGAGCAGTTCAGGCTCAAAGCGGGCGGTGGGCTCGGTACTGCCCAGGACCAGGTCGCGTAGGTCCAGGTCATGGACGTCAGCCTGCTCGACGCAGTAGAGAAGGGGACCCCTCATAAGCGCGACGCGTCCCGCGTTCTCCACAACATAAGGGTGGCATTCGACCCGTCTGACCGGCATGGGGAGGACCAAAATAATTGTGTCGCCAGGACGCCATGCGTAGCGTATCTTCGCGTACGAGCCGGAAGAGAGTTCCGCGTCCACCGGTTCGCCGTTTACTTCGACCACTGCGCCCTCCTCGCACCAGGCAGGGATGCGGAGCATCAGGGCGAACTCCGCTTCGGCTTCGACGGTGATCTCCACTCTTCCATCCCACGGGTAGCGCGTGTGCTGGCGGAGGCTGATGGTCCTGTTCTCATCAAGTTCGACGGTCGCTACGCCCTCCGCGTAGAGGTGTACCCAGACGGCGTCTTCAGATGTACTGTAGAAGTAGCCTGGCAGAGAGGCCAGAAGGCGGGCCACGTTGGGTGGGCAGCAGGCGCAACCGAACCAGGGCTGGCGGCGGTGGGTGCCGTCGTCGGCGAGCGGGTTCTGGTAGAAGTAGTTCTGGCCGTCCAGTGATAAGCCGGGCAGGACGGCGTTGTAGAGGGTGTGTTCGATCAGGTCGGCGTGCCTGGCTTCGCCTCGGAGTCCGAGCATGCGCCAGTTCCACATCACGCTACCGATGGCGGCGCAGGTCTCCGTATAGGCCCGCTCGTTGGGAAGCTCGAAGTCCTTCCCGAACGCCTCGCCTTCGTAGCGCGAGCCGAGACCGCCGCTAACGTACATGCGGCGCGTGGTCATGTTCTGCCACAGACGATCCAGGGCTCGTAAGAGATTCGGCTCGCCCGTTTCGGCGTACACGTCAGCGGCGCCGGAGTACAGATAGAGGGCACGGACGGCGTGTCCGACGACCTCGCTCTGGTCCCTGAGAGGCGCATGGTCCTGGCTGTAGGACGGTTCGTGTTGCCCGTAGGGGCGGCCGAGCAAGCCGTGGCCCCGCGCGTCGATAAAATACTGCGCGCCTTCCAGATACCGCTTCTCACCGGTTACCCGGAACAGCTCGACGAGGGCCATCTCGACCTCCTCGTGGCCGTCGACGGCGTGGCGGTTACCTTCCTCGGGCCCGAAGGTGTCGCAGATATGGTCGGCGAAGCGTGTGGCAACGTCGAGGAGGCGTTCGGATCCCGTAGCCCTGAAGTGGGCCACGGCAGCCTGGAAGAGGTGTCCGGCGCAGTACATCTCGTGCAGGTCGAAGTCGGTCCAGCGCTGGGTGGCCCTCTCGAACGTGAAGTAGGTGTTCAGGTATCCGTCAGGTCTCTGGGCGTCCTCGACCTCGGTGATGGCGACGTCGACCATCCGCTCCAGGTCGGGGTCGGATCCTTCGGCGAGTGTCCAGGCTGCGGCCTCGAGCCACTTGTACACGTCGGAGTCGTTGAAGTAGATCCCCTGGTAATCGCCGCCGATCTTCCCCGAGGCGCGGCGGAAGTTGTCCAGGCGGCCCGTTTCTTCCAGGTGCCTGTATTGGGAAGGTAGCGTTACCTCCCGGTTGATGCACCGCCGCGGCTCCCAGAAATCGTCGGCGAGCTTGACGGCATCGAGTGGCAAGGGGCGAAGACAGACGTGGGGACTGCGCGAGGTATCCACGATAGGCGGGCGTGGCGACGAGTCGAGCACGTTCCCGTTCACCCGACCACTACGGCGCGTAGAACGGTGACCGAGCACGCCGGGAAGCCGTGCCCGAACGATTGGCCTTCCGTCTGCACGGAACGCTCGCTCACCCCGACCGTCTGACGGTCGAAGGCGTTGATCGAACCGTAACTCTCGCCTGTTACTTCATAGATCGTGGCGTCTCCGTCGAAACTCGAATCCTGGAGTTCTATCCTGGTCTCGACCTCGCGTTCGGGGTCGCGGTTGACGACGACGAGGGTCAGGTCGCGGCCCTCAGCATCGCAGGTTGCGGAGACATCGAGCAGATCGAATGGTCCCAAGTCTGCGACCCGGTGTGGCCAGGAGGAGGCTTCCGTGGTCAGGTCATGCGTCTCGCACTCCACGTAGGCGTCGAGCACGACCTCGTGCATGTGTTCGGCGCAGAGCCTGAGGGGATGGTAGATGGTCTGGAGGAACAGGCCGTCTTCGTTCGTGAAGATCGGGGCGATCACGTTGACCATCTGGGCGAGGTTGGCGATCTTGACGGTCTCGCAGTGACGGGCGAAGACGTTGAGGTAGGTGGCGACGGCCAGGGCATCGGAGAGGTTGTAGCGTTCTTCAAGCCCTGAGGTCTTCTCGCGTTCGCGGAACCATACGTTCCACTCGTCGTAGGCGACGTGGATGGGGTGTTCCACGCGTCGCTCGTAGCGGGCGCGTTCGATCATGGCCCGCGTCGTGCGCAGCGCGCGGTCAGCCTGGTGGGGGGCGAGCACGTTCGACCAGTAGTCGTCGCTGCCCGTATAGATGTGTATGCTGTGGTAGTCGACGAAAGGCGCGAGGCCCTCGATAACCACCCTGTCCCAATCCGTCAGGCCGCTGAGGCCGCAACCAACGAGCTCTATGTTGGGGTCCGTCCACCTCATCACCTTGGCGAACTCACGGGCCTTTCTCACGTAATCTTCCGCGGAGAGGGCGCCGATCTGCCACTCCCCGTACATCTCGTTGCCCAGTCCCCAGTACCTGACGTTATACGGCTCCTCGTGGCCGTTCTCGCGCCTGAGGTTGGCCCAGTAGGTATCGCCGGTGCCGTTGCAGTACTCGACCCAGGCCTGCGCCTCGTCAATGGTGCCCGTGCCCATGTTGACGCAGATATAGGGCTCAGCCCCTAGCATGCGACAGTACTCGATGAACTCGTCCGTGCCAAAGCGGTTGGACTCCTCCGAGAACCATGCCAGCTCCGTCTTTCTCGGACGCTCCTCGCGCGGTCCCATACCGTCGGTCCAGTGGTAGCCGCTGACGAAGTTCCCACCGGGCCAGCGCAGGATCGGTATCCGCAAGTTTTTCGCGGCCTCGAGAACGTCGGTCCGGTAGCCACGTTCGTCACTCAGGGGAGAGTTCTCGTCGAAGACGCCGCCGTAGATACAGCGGCCCAGGTGCTCGATGAACCCCCCGAAGACTCGTCGGTCGAGCTTGCCGATCTTGCGGTCGAGATCTAGTTTGATCCTCGCCAATCCTACTCCTCCTTTGGGGATGGTTTGCCCGCAGCCTTTACGCCTGCGCCGCACGAACCACGGCACACCAGATGGACCGGCAGCAGCACACGTTTCGGCCTATCCGTCCGGCCCGCGATGATGTCGAGCAAGAGCCGCACGGCCGCCTCCCCCGTCTCATAGAACGGTACATGCACCGTTGTTAGAGGCGGTATCGTATGCTTCGCCATCGGGATGTCGTCGCACCCGACCACCGCGCAGTCCTCAGGAACAGAGAGCCCGCGCCCGTACAGCGCGCTCATCACGCCGAGCGCCATGAGATCATTCTGCGCGTAGATGGCCGTGATATCCGGGGCCCGGTCTAGCAACCGTATCGTCGCTCTGTACGCCCCGTCCGCCATCCAGTTCCCGCTCTCGACGAGGGTCGGATCGTATGGAACTTGCGCCTCTTCGAGGGCGCGCTCGTACCCTTTCAGCCTCATAGCAGTGACCTGCCGGCCTCTTGACCCCACGACCGTTGCGATGCGCCGATGTCCCAGCCCAAGTAGATGTCGGGTGGCGAGCAGGGCTGTCTCTACGTGGTCGGAACCGACGAGAGGGATCCCTCCTCCCGGAACACGATGGATGCTGACCGCAGGAACCGTACCGCGCAGCAGTTCCCCGATCCTGGCGTCGCGCTCCATCTGCGGGGCCGCCGTCAGGATGCCGTCCACGCGACGCTCGAGCAACATGTTGAGGTAACGTTCGGCGTCTGTACCATCCCTGTCGATGCTGCCGATCAAGACCCCATGGCCCTGACGACGCGCCTCGCGCTCGGCGCCGACCACGAAACGCGCGAGCTCTGCGTCGCTCAGGTCGCTGGCCACGATGCCTATCGTGCAGGTGCTCCTGGTAACGAGGCTCCTGGCCGGAGCGTTGGGGACGTATCCCAGGGTCTTCGCGGCGTCGAGGATGCGCTCCCTGGTCTGCGCGGAGACGGACCCCTTGCCGTTGAGCACCTTGCCTGCGGTCTGGAAGCTGACCCCGGCCTTCGAGGCCACGTCCCTCAACGACGCGTGTGTCAGGATCGACTCCTCTCCGGGCTAGCCCTTCAGACCCGTACTGGCGATACCCTGGACAAGCTGCCGCTCGAAGAACAGGAAGACGATTATGAGGGGTAGTCCGCCAAGCACGGCGGAGGCCATGATATCCGCGTAGCGCACCCCGTAGGTGCTCTGCACCGTCGCAAGCCCGACCGGTATCGTCATCATCTCCGTGTTCGTTACCATGATGAACGGCAGGATGAAGTTGTTCCAGGAGAGCACGAACGTGAAGATCGCCACTGCGGCGATCACGGGCCTCGACAGGGGCATCCAGATCTGCCAGTAGATCCTGAGCCGGCTCGCTCCGTCAACGCGCGCAGCATCTTCCAGTTCGTGAGGCAGCCCGTCGAAGAACTGCTTGAAGATGAAAACCGCAAGCGGGGAGGCGATCTGGGGCAGGATGATGCCAGGGTAGGTATCGATGAGCCCGAAGAAGTCCATCTCAGTGAAAAGGGGAACGATGAGCACCTGCGGAGGAACCATCAGGCCGGCGAGTATGATCCAGAACACGGCGCTCCGTCCCCGGAAAGGCACGCGCGAGATCCCGAAGGCCGCGAGACTCGCCAGTACTACCACTATCACGGTGATGGCCGACGACGTCAGGGCGCTATTGAAGTACCAGCGCAGCATGTTCCCGGCGCTGAGCACCTCTACGAAGGACTCGAAGGTGAACCCTGATGGGGGGATCCAGCTGATAGGGATTACCGTGGTGTCGGCCTCGGTCTTGAGCGCTGTGTCGACGGCCCAGGCAAGCGGAATGAGCCAGATGATGGCCGCCACGAGCAACACCCCGAACGCGAGCCAGTTGCCGAGCCTGCGGCGCCCAGTACCGGCTGTCTTCTCCTGGATCTCTCCGGGAGTTCTTGCCTCTGTCACGGTCATCAGGCTTCCCTCCTCCGGCGACGGGCTAACACGAACTGCATGATGGTGAAGACGAGTATCATCACGAAGAACACGTACGACATCGCGGCGGCTAAGCCGACCCTGTATTGGGTGAAGCCCTGCTCGTAGATGTACTGGATGACGGGACGTGTCGCGGTGTAGTTCAGGCCTCCCGACGTGTTCATGATGTAGATCTGGTCGAAAACGACGAGTGAAGCGAGGATCTGAAGAACCAAGATGAGGAAGGTGGTGCGCGACAACAGCGGTATCGTTATATAGCGCGTCTGCTGGTAAGATCCTGCCCCGTCAATGGCCGCAGCCTCGTAGTACTCCTCGGGTATCTCCTGCAGCCCAGCCAGATACAGTACGAAGTTGAACCCGAGGGTCCACCAGAAGGTAACGATGACCACAGAGATCATGGCGACGTTCTCGCCTGCGAGCCAGTCGACTTCGGGCAATCCGAGCGAGACGAGGTAGCTGTTGATCAGGCCGAATCCAGGTTGGTAGAGCCACACCCAGATGAGCGCGACTGTGGAGACGGGCAGAACGTACGGCGCGAAGAAGGCCAGCCGGAAGAACCACCGCGCGGGGACGGCCCTGTTGGCGAGGAGCGCGAGTCCGAGGGCGAGCAGCACGAGCGGAGGGGTACTGAGCAGGGTGAACAGAATCGTGTGCCACAGCGAGGCCCAGAAGTCAGGGTCGCCGAAGAGCTCCCTGTAGTTGGCGAGCCCCAGAAAGTCCATCGTGCCGGTCCCCACCAGGCTCCAGTCGAAGAAGCTCATCCTCAGGCCCAGGATCACTGGCCACACGAGGAAGAGTCCGTAGGCAATGAGGAACGGCAGAACAAAGAGATACCCTGTGAGATCGGTCCTGCGCTCTGTATCCCCCTTCTTCCCAGTCCGTTGTGCGATCTCCGCCCGTGCCGCCAATACTGTACCTCCCTGTCGTCCTCTGGCCTCTTGCTAGAAGGGTTTGGGCGTGTTGACGAGTCCCTGCATTGCGGCTCGTATCTGCTCTACCGCCGCCTTAGGCTGGATAGTTCCTGCCATGGCCTGTTGCATCGGCACCGATGCCTGAACCTCCATGTCCGAGCCGGAACCACTGAACCAGGCTTTGGGATCGAGGACCACCTCGTCCGCGACCCCGGCGTAGTTGCTCTGCGGCTTGAGGTTCTTGTACTCGGCGCTCTCCAGCACGGGCCGGTAAGCCGGGATATGTCCGCCCTCGGCCCAGATCATGCTGCTCTTGAGCATAGAACTGACGAACTGGAGAGCGGCGTCGAACGCTGCGTGGTCGTTGGCGACCCCCTTGGGGATTACGAAGGTGTGGCGGTCGGCCTGAACGTGCTTGTTCCCGAACACGTTGGGGAACTCGACCATGCTGAAGGGCATCTTGGCATCCAGGAAAGTCGTGACCTCCCACTCACCGTTCCAGTGAAAGCCAGCGTTGCCGCTCTGGAACTGCGCCACAGCGGCGTCGTAGTCCTGATTGCTGGGCGTAAACTTCTTGTCCACCGTGAGCTCGACCAGGAACGACAAGGCCTCCTCGGCCTTTTCCTGATCCAGCACCACCTCCGTTGCGTCCGGCGAGAGCACCTCTCCTCCGAGCTGGCCGTAGAAGCTGTAAAACAGCCGCCACGGGACCACTGAGTCAGCCGGCGCGAAAGCAATGCCCTGCTCCTTGGTGACCTCCATGGTCTTCTGGAAAGCTTCGATGAGTTCTTCGCGCCCCTGCAACGGTTTGAGGTTGCCATCGGAATCCAAGAGCCCGGCCTCTTTGCAGATGTCGGTGTTGTAGTACATGACCTGCGGATGAGTATCCAGGGGTATGGCGTAGAGCTCCCCACCGAGCTTGCCACCCTCCCAGATCTCAGGCAGGAATTTGTCCTGGCCGATGTCGTACTCCGAGAGCACGTCAGGGTCCAGAGGCTCCAGCAGTCCCGCAGGCGCGTAGGCCGGGAGCCGGGTCAGGTGCATCACTGCTACGTCGGGAGGCCGCCCGCCCACCGTGGCCATCGAGACCTTGGTGTAATACGGTGCGCCCCACGTGAGCGTGGTCGCCTTGAGCTCGATGCCAGGATGCGACTTTACGAAGTCGCTCTCCATCGCAGCCAGCCGCGCGCCGTCGCCGCCACCGAAGAGATTCCAGAAGTGCAGCGTCTCTTCGAACCCCCAAACGGACCCCCGTACAAGAGGCCAGCGCCATGCCACCGAAGGCCGTCGCAGCACCATACAAGAATCGCCGCCTGCTGACCCGGCGCACAGGCCCTCTCCCGCCGCCGGCGTACCCTTCGGCCATA
>CAWEQZ010000030.1:0-163317 GCA_963811295.1 uncultured Rubrobacteraceae bacterium
GCAAGAGCCGCACGGCCGCCTCCCCCGTCTCATAGAACGGTACATGCACCGTTGTTAGAGGCGGTATCGTATGCTTCGCCATCGGGATGTCGTCGCACCCGACCACCGCGCAGTCCTCAGGAACAGAGAGCCTGCGCCCGTACAGCGCGCTCATTACGCCGAGCGCCATGAGATCATTCTGCGCGTAGATGGCCGTGATATCCGGAGCCCGGTCTAGCAACTGTATCGTCGCTCTGTACGCCCCGTCCGCCATCCAGTTCCCGCTCTCGACGAGGGTCGGATCGTATGGAACTTGCGCCTCTTCGAGGGCGCGCTCGTACCCTTTCAGCCTCATAGCAGTGACCTGCCGGCCTCTTGACCCCACGACCGTTGCGATGCGCCGATGTCCCAGCCCGAGTAGATGTCGGGTGGCGAGCAGGGCTGTCTCACGTGGTCGGAACCGACGAGCGGGATCCCGCCTCCCGGAACACGATGGATGCTACCGCGGGAACCGTACCGCGCAGCAGTTCCCCGATCCTGGCGTCGCGCTCCATCTGCGGGGCCGCCGTCAGGATGCCGTCCACGCGACGCTCGAGCAACATGTTGAGGTAACGCTCGGCGTCGGCACCATCCCTGTCGATGCTGCCGATCAAGACCCCATGCCCTGACGACGCGCCTCGCGCTCGGCGCCGACCACGAACGCGCGAGCTCGGCGTCGCTCAGGTCGCTGGCCACGATGCCTATCGTGCAGGTGCTCCTGGTAACGAGGCTCCTGGCCAGGGTGTTCGGGACGTATCCCAGGGTCTTCGCGGCGTCGAGGGTGCGCTCCCTCGTCTGCGCGGAGACCGACCCCTTGCCGTTGAGCACCTTGCCTGCGGTCTGGAAGCTGACCCCGGCCTTCGAGGCCACGTCCCTCAACGACGCGTGTGTCAGGATCGACTCCTCTCCGGGCTAGCCCTTCAGACCCGTATTGGCGATACCCTGGACAAGCTGCCGCTCGAAGAACAGGAAGACGATTATGAGGGGTAGTCCGCCAAGCACGGCGGAGGCCATGATATCCGCGTAGCGCACCCCGTAGGAGCTCTGCACCGTCGCAAGCCCGACCGGTATCGTCATCATCTCCGTGTTCGTTACCATGATGAAAGGCAGGATGAAGTTGTTCCAGGAGAGCACGAACGTGAAGATCGCCACCGCGGCGATCACGGGTCTCGACAGGGGCATCCAGATCTGCCAGTAGATCCTGAGCCGGCTCGCTCCGTCAACGCGCGCAGCATCTTCCAGTTCGTGAGGCAGCCCGTCGAAGAACAGCTTGAAGATGAAAACTGCAAGCGGGGAGGCGATCTGGGGCAGGATGATGCCAGGGTAGGTATCGATGAGCCCGAAGAAGTCCATCTCAGTGAAAAGGGGAACGATGAGCACCTGCGGAGGAACCATCAGGCCGGCGAGTATGATCCAGAACACGGCGCTCCGTCCCCGGAAAGGCACGCGCGAGATCCCGAAGGCCGCGAGACTCGCAAGTACTACCACTATCACGGTGATGGCCGACGATGTCAGGGCGCTATTGAAGTACCAGCGCAGCATGTTCCCGGCGCTGAGCACCTCTACGAAGGACTCGAAGGTGAACCCTGATGGGGGGATCCAGCTGATAGGGATTACCGTGGTGTCGGCCTCGGTCTTGAGCGCTGTGTCGACGGCCCAGGCAAGCGGAATGAGCCAGATGATGGCCGCCACGAGCAACACCCCGAACGCGAGCCAGTTACCGAGTCTGCGGCGCCCAGTACCGGCTGTCTTCTCCTGGATCTCTCCTGGAGTTCTTGCCTCTGTCACGGTCATCAGGCTTCCCTCCTCCGGCGACGGGCCAACACGAACTGCATGATGGTGAAGACGAGTATCATCACGAAGAACACGTACGACATCGCGGCGGCTAAGCCGATCCTGTATAGGGTGAAGCCCTGCTCGTAGATGAACTGGATGACGGGACGTGTCGCGGTGTAGTTCAGGCCTCCCGACGTGTTCATGATGTAGATCTGGTCGAAAACGACGAGTGAAGCGAGGATCTGAAGAACCAAGATGAGGAAGGTGGTGCGCGACAACAGTGGTATCGTTATATAGCGCGTCTGCTGGTAAGATCCTGCCCCGTCAATGGCCGCAGCCTCGTAGTACTCCTCGGGGATCTCCTGCAGCCCAGCCAGATACAGTACGAAGTTGAACCCGAGGGTCCACCAGAAGGTGACGATTACCACGGAGATCATGGCGACATTCTCGCCTGCGAGCCAGTCGACTTCGGGCAATCCGAGCGAGACCAGGTAGCTGTTGATCAGGCCGAATCCAGGTTGGTAGAGCCACACCCAGATGAGCGCGACTGTGGAGACGGGCAGAACGTACGGCGCGAAGAAGGCCAGCCGGAAGAACCACCGCGCGGGGACGGCCCTGTTGGCGAGGAGCGCAAGTCCGAGGGCGATAAGCACCAGCGGAGGGGTACTGAGCAGGGTGAACAAGATCGTGTGCCACAGCGAGGCCCAGAAGTCAGGGTCGCCGAAGAGCTCCCTGTAGTTGGCGAGTCCCAGGAAGTCCAGTCGTGCCGGTGCCCACCAGGCTCCAGTCGAAGAAGCTCATCCGCAGACCCAGGATCACGGGCCACACGAGGAAGAGTCCGTAGGCAACGAGGAACGGCAGAACAAAGAGATACCCTGTGAGATCGGTCCTGCGTTCCGTATCCCCCTTCTTCCTAGTCCGTTGTGCGATCTCCGCCCGTGCTGCCAAGACTTTACCTCCCTGTCATCCTCTGGCCTCTTGCTAGAAGGGTTTGGGCGTGTCGACGAGTTCCTGCATCGCGGCTCGTATCTGCTCTACCGCCGCCTTTGGCTGGATAGTGCCTGCCATGGCCTGTTGCATCGGCACCGATGCCTGAACCTCCATGTCCGAGCCGGAACCACTGAACCAGGCCTTGGGATCGAGGACCACCTCGTCCGCGACCCCGGCGTAGTTGCTCTGCGGCTTGAGGTTCTTGTACTCGGCGCTCTCCAGCACGGACCGGTAAGCCGGGATGTGTCCGCCCTCGGCCCAGATCATGCTGCTCTTGAGCATGGAACTGACGAACTGGAGCGCGGCGTCGAACGCTGCGTGGTCGTTGGCGACCCCCTTGGGGATTACGAAGGTGTGGCGGTCGGCCTGAACGTGCTTGTTGCCGAACACGTTTGGGAACTCGACCATGCTGAAGGGCATCTTGGCATCCAGGAAAGTCGTGACCTCCCACTCACCGTTCCAGTGAAAGCCGGCGTTGCCGCTCTGGAACTGCGCCACAGCGGCGTCGTAGTTCTGATTGCTGGGCGTAAACTTCTTGTCCACCGTGAGCTCGACCAGGAACGACAGAGCCTCCTCGGCCTTTTCCTGATCCAGCACCACCTCCGTTGCGTCCGGCGAGAGCACCTCTCCTCCGAGCTGGCCGTAGAAGCTGTAAAACAGCCGCCACGGGACCACTGCGTCAGCCGGCGCGAAAGCAATGCCCTGCTCCTTGGTGACCTCCATGGTCTTCTGGAAAGCGTCGATGAGTTCTTCGCGCCCCTGCAACGGTTTGAGGTTGCCATCGGAATCCAAGAGCCCGGCCTCTTTGCAGATGTCGGTGTTGTAGTACATAACCTGCGGATGAGTATCCAGGGGAATGGCGTAGAGCTCCCCACCGAGCTTGCCACCCTCCCAGATCTCAGGCAGGAATTTGTCCTGGCCGATGTCGTACTCCGAGAGCACGTCAGGGTCCAGAGGCTCCAGCAGTCCCGCAGGCGCGTAGGCCGGGAGCCGGGTCAGGTGCATCACCGCTACGTCGGGAGGACGCCCACCCACCGTGGCCATCGAGACCTTGGTGTAATACGGTGCGCCCCACGTGAACGTCGTCGCCTTGAGCTCGATGCCAGGATGCGACTTTACGAAGTCGCTCTCCATCGCAGCCAGCCGCGCGCCGTCGCCTCCGCCGAAGAGATTCCAGAAGTGCACCTTCTTCTTCGAACTACCAAAAGGAACCCCCGAACACGAAGCCAGCGCCATGCCACCGAGGGCCGTCGCCGCACCGTACAAGAAGCGCCGCCTGCTGACCCGGCGCACGGGCCTGCTCCCGCCGTCGACGTACCCTTCGGCCATACCTTTTCCCCTTTCGAGCGAACGCTCGCCTTACCTGCGGCGCATGGTAGCACCGGGCGATACGCCGGTCAACGAGGGTGTCCCGTTACGGTCCTCTGGCGGGCCGTTATCTCCCTTATGCTGGCCGGTCTACTTTGGGCTTGCGGTCGTAGGTGAGGAGGCCGTTGATCTCCTGTTCTACGTCGGTGAGCTGGGTGTAGCAGAAGCCCTGGACGGGACTGCTACGCAGCAGGGCGTCTACAGGGCTTCGTAGCGCTCTAGAAACTCGTCGGCGTCGGCAACGGTACTGTAACCCCAGCCCCCCTCGTCGCCGGAGAAGGCGATGCCGCCGAACTCGGTCATGAGGATGGGTTCGCCCCTGTAGGTGTAGCCGGGGACGTAGATGGGCCTGTTCGCGGGCTCTGCGGCAATGGCTGATTCTGGTGTCGCGTAGCTCCTTTCCAGGGCTTCGGCGTCGCGATAGTCGTGGATATTGCAGAGGTCGGTGATGGCGTGCTCCCAGCCGTCGTTGGAGACTACGGGCCTGGTAGGGTCGAGAGAGCGCGTCAGGTGGTAGAGGGCGAGGAGGTGCTCGGTCTGCGAGTGGTCGGATGAGAGGTTGGGGACGCCCCAGCTCTCGTTCATGGGGACCCAGGCGACGATGCAGGGGTGGTTGTAGTCGCGCATTACGGCCTCCTGCCACTCGGCCGTCATGCGCCGCACGTATCCGGGGCTGTACTGGTAGGCGTTAGCCATCTCGCCCCAGACGAGGAAGCCCAGGGTGTCGGCCCAGAACAGCCAGCGCGGGTCTTCGACCTTCTGGTGCTTGCGGGCGCCGTTGAAACCCATCTCCTTTGCCAGCTCTATGTCTCTACGCAGGTCTTCATCGGCCGGCGCGGTAAGGATGCCTTCGGGGAAGTATCCCTGGTCGAGGACGAGGCGCTGGTAGAGAGGACGGTCATTGAGGAGGACCTTGCCGTCCTTAACCTCGATCTTGCGCATCCCGAAGTAGCTCTCCACACGGTCAAGGGTCTCGCCGTCGGAATCGAGCAGTTCGAGCCGCAGGTCGTAGAGCTTGGGATTCTCGGGGCTCCACAGGGCAGGGCCAGGCCAGTCGGCCAGGTGCGGTGTGTCAGGGGCTTCGCCGCGCCGGAGGAGGGGCAGGCTCCGTTCGACGAGAGAGGAACGCACGCTAATGGTATCTTCGAGCACCTGATCTCCATCGAGTTCCACCTTCGCGCGGAGGCTCATCCCCGGTTCGATACCTTTGACGGAGACCTCCACTTCAATGCTGGAGGCATCCACGTCAGGGGTCAGGTGGAGAGCATCGATGCGGCTGCGGTTTACGGGCTCGAGCCAGACCGTCTGCCAGATCCCGGTCGTCCTGGTGTAGAAGATACCCTCGGACTTCTCTTTCCAGTACTGCTTGCCCCGCGGAATGGTCACGTCTCGACTGGGGTCTTCGGCCCGCACTACGAGGATATTGTCCCTGCCTTCGCCCGCGAGCGCGTGTGTCACGTCGGCGGAGAACGGCGTGTGTCCGCCCTCGTGGGAGGCTACCTGCGTGCCGTTCACCCAGACCGTCGCGCGGTAGTCCACGGCGCCGAAATGGAGCAGGAGCCGCTCGTCGTCCGAGGGCGCATACTCGAAAGTGCGGGTGTACCAGACGACGTCGTGGAAGGAGGTCTCGCCGATGCCGGAGAGCTTCGATTGGTAGCAGTAGGGGACAGTGATCTTGCGCTCGAACGGCGAGGTATCGGAGCGAAGGTCCTCCGGGGTGACATTCTGCCAGCCGTTGGCGAGGCCGACGTCCGGAATCGTCGAAGGCGAAGCTCCACTCGCCGTTCAGATTCGTCCAGTCCTTCCGGCGGAACTGCGGACGCGGGTACTCGGGTCGTGGGATCGGGATCAAGGTGCTGTTCCCTTTCTGCTAGAGGAGGTACGGGCAATTCGTTCGGAGGATCGCGGGCGGAGATCCGCGAGGTAGCAGGGTGTTCCTCAAAGGGACTCGTAGCGTTGCGGTTCAGGCCAGGCCAACTCGAACCCGAGGACTTCCGCCAGCAAGCGCTGGAAGTCCTCCAGGCTTTCTGCTCGATCGCGTACTTGCTTCGGGAACGAGGTCTTTATCCAGGCAGTAGGCGGCGAGAGCTCCTGATGCCTCACCGATGTTCCATTCGACGGGGTGCAGCCTGTAGCAACCGTTGGTGATGTGGGTAGTCCCCAGGTTCTTGCATGCCGGAAGCAGGTTCCTGACGCGCACCGGGATCAAGGCTCCGAGCGGAATCTGGAACGGCCAGCTGCTCACATCCACGTAGCTACGTCCTGCGGTGCTGGGATGCAGGTCGATGCGGTAGGCGCCGATGCCCACACTGTCGTGGAAGGATCTGCGCTCCCCTCGACCCACCTCGCGCCTCGACGCCAACGTGCTGTTCCAGCACCGTGAACTCGGCCCTGATGCGGCGACTCTCGCGCACGTAGACCTGCTTGGCGAGGCCGTCGCTCGTACCGACGATGTCGGGACGAAGACGCAGGCCACTGTACCCTGTGCCACCGTCGAGCCTGGGCGCCTCGGTCTGCATCCAGTAGAGCATCGAGAGGCTGAGCTGCCGCGCGCGTTGCAGATGTTCGTGTCTCTCCGCTTCTCCGACGCCTACGAAGGGCCGAGCCAGTAGTCTATCTGCGGCCAGTTGACCAGGGTGATGTCGCTATCGAGCAGGTCATCGGAGAAGTTCTCGCGGGCGAGTATGCGCCGGTAGTGCCAGAGGTCGGAGCCGTCGCGCCCAGCGAAGAAGGGCTCTTCGTGGAAGATCGCGCGGTGGCGGGGCTGTAAGCTATCGGGGTAGACGTCGGTCCAGGAGAGTTGTGGGCCAGGCCAGAAGCTCGCCCGGTAGTCGCGCCAGAAGTCGTACTCTTCGGGCTTGTCTATGGTGTGATCCTCGCCGGGCATGTAGTCGAGTGGAAAGCACCAGCTCACCGCCTGCTGGTCCAGGGGATTCGGGTCCCCCGGCGGCGCGTGGGGCTCTCCGGTCTCGGCCTGACTTTCGGCTCCGACCGCGTGCTCTACGCCGGCCAGTTCGAGCAGGTCTCCGAGCTCCGTCGCGTCGAGTACGTAGCTGGCGTGTACGGTCAGCTGCTCGCCGGTCTCCTCGTCGAGAAGGGTAACCGCCGTGATGAGATCCCCTTCGCACGCGGCCGCGACGGGCCGATGGCAGAGCAGCACCCGCAACCTGTGTCCGGAGCGGTAGGGGGCGAGCATCCCCTCGAGGACGGCGAGGGCTACGCGCGGCTCGTGGCAGATACGACTCACCAGCCCGTCTCCGGGATTGAGGTGTTCCCGGTCGCGGGCCTCGGCCGTGAGGGGATAGTTGCGCCGGTAGAAATTCCTTATTCCGTTCCTCAGGCGGCGGTAGCTCGCCGTGCATCCCATCGCCTCGATCCAGGGATGCTCGTCCGGCGGGACCGCCTGGGCGGTGAGCTGGCCGCCGATCCAATCCGTCTCCTCGGTGAGCACTACCCTCCGGCCAAGACGTAGCGCCGCCAGGGCGCCGGCCACACCCCCCAGTCCCCCACCGACGACCAGAATGTCTGTCTCGTCCTCCAAAGGCGGCTACACCTCTCCGCGAGCGTCCCCTCGGGACATAAGTCAGGTTACCATTTGTGGTGGACCTCCTCGCGGACGCGGCCGTCGTAGATCTCCCGCGCTCGTCGCATGACGTCGTCGGAGAGCGGAGGCATCTCGGCCGCGGCGACGTTGTCTTCGACCTGGGTGGGGTTCTTTCCGCCAGGGATGGCGCAGGAGACGGCGGGGTGCATGAGGATCCAACGCAGCGCGAACTGCGCGAGGGTGTTTCCTTCGGGTACGAGTTCCTTGAGTTCCTCGGCGGCCAGAAGGCCGGTTTCGAAGTC
Organism: uncultured Rubrobacteraceae bacterium; assembly: GCA_963811295.1. GTDB lineage: Bacteria > Actinomycetota > Rubrobacteria > Rubrobacterales > Rubrobacteraceae > Rubrobacter_D. The sequence goes on from CAWEQZ010000030.1 coordinate 7,999, forward strand.
TACTCCGGAGAACGTCTCGCCCCTGTCGAAGGCCTGCCCTTCGCGGTTGAAGTTGCGGTGGTCATCTTCGCCAAACTCGCGGTCGGCGCGCATCTTGCCCGAGAGGAGACCGCTAGCGAGGGGTACGCGGGCCAGGATGCCGACATTGCGTTCCTCGGCGAGCGGGAAGAACTCCTCGGCCGGCTTCTGGCGGAAGATGTTGAAGATGATCTGAACGGTCGCGACGCCGGGATAATCCAGGGCCATCCGCGCCTCCTCGACTTTCTCCACGCTCACGCCGTAGTTGCGTATTTTTCCTGCCTCCTGCAGACGGTCCAGGGCCTCGAAGGTCGAGTCCTGACGGTAGACTTCCGTCGGCGGGCAGTGGAGTTGCAGCAGGTCCAGGGCTTCACCCCGAGGTTGGTCAGGCTACTTTCGACGAAGGCCGAGAGGTGGTCGTAATCGTATCCTTCCGGGGTGTGGGGATCGAGGCGTCGTCCTGCCTTGGTCGCGACTTGTATCTCATCGTTCGGGCGATCCTTCAGGAGCCTGGCGATGAGCCTTTCGCTGCGTCCGTCACCGTAGACGTCCGCCGTGTCTAGGAAGTTCACGCCGAGGTCGACCGCCCGGTTCAGCGCGCCGAGGGCGTCGTCCTCACTGACGGTACCCCAGCCGTCGCCGAATGCCCAGGTGCCGAGGCTGATCTCCGAGACGCGCATCCCCGTCTGTCCGAGGTCTCTGTATTCCAAAGTCCCGTCCTTTCCAGGTATTCTTTACTGTAGACCGTTGCGCCTGATGACATCAGAGTACCAGCGGGCGCTGGACTTGGGGACGCGCCGCTGCGTTCCGTACTCCACGAATACTATCCCGAACCGTTTGGAGTATCCTTCGGCCCACTCGAAATTGTCCAGGAAGGACCACACCATGTAACCGCGCAGGTCGACGCCCTGCTCGATCGCCTCGTGGGCTGCCCTGAAGTGGTCGTCAAGGTAAGAGACGCGCTCGTCGTCGTCCACGTCGCCCTCGGGATCTATGTAGTCGTTGACGGCACGCCCGTTCTCCGTCACATAGATGGGCAGGTCCGCATAATCGTCCTTGATCCGGACCAGAATCTCCGTCAGGCCATCCGGTTCCACGGGCCAGCCCATAGCGGTCTTTTCCGCCTCGTGCGGCACGACTGGGCGGGCTCCCAGGTCGGCGAAGGGCCTGCTCTGCCCTTGTTCCTCAGGCGCGTCGCGAACGGTGTTGCGGAAGTAGTAGTTGATACCCAGGAAGTCAATGGGAACGGAGATCCGATCGAGGTCCCCGTCGTGGACGAATGAGAGGTCCACGCCACGTTCCGTGTAGTACGAAAACATGTCCTCCGGATAATGTGCCGTGAAACAGGGGGTCCAGGTAGAGCCGGTTCGCCTGTCCGTCCACCCTGCGGGCGGCTTCCCTGTCGGCTTCGCGATCCCGCGAGGGGCGGGCGGGATGCAGGTTCAACGTTACGCCGAGTTGGTTGCCGTCACTGGCGGAGCGCATCCTCTCTACCGCGAGGCCGTGGCCGAGCAGGAGGTGGTGTGTGGCGGCGAGCGCCCTGGCGCTGTCTTTGTGTCCGGGAGCGTGGACGCCGAGGCCGTAACCCATCCAGGCCGAGACCCAGGGCTCGTTCAAGGTGATCCAGAACCCGACACTATCCGATAGGGCCTCGTAGACGATACTGGTGTACTCCGAGAAGCGCTCGCTCGTGTCCCTGTTGGTCCAGCCACCCAGATCTTCCAGCGCCTGCGGCAGGTCCCAGTGGTAGAGCGTCAGCATCGGCTCGATGGAGCGTTGCCTCAAGCCATCGACGAGCCTGCGGTAGAAGTCGAGGCCTTCCTGGTTGGCGGGACCGCTCCCCTCGGGCTGGATGCGGGGCCAGGCCACGGAGAAGCGGTAGGCCTGCATCCCGAGCTCGGACATCAGGTCGAGGTCTTCTTCCAGGCGGTGGTACTGGTCGCAGGCGATGTCGCCCGTATCGCCGTGGACGACCTTGCCGGGGGTATGGCTGAACGTGTCCCAGATGGACGCGCCGCGACCGCCTTCGTTCACGGCGCCCTCGACCTGGTAGGCCGCCGTCGCCGTGCCCCACAAGAAATTCTCCGGGAAGCGCATGGTTCTTTCCTCTCCACTCCGTATTACACAGGCGACCGTGTTACGGCGACGAGCTTAGCCCGTTTCGGGCGCCTGTGCACGAGGTGACGGCTCGTCACCCGACGTCAGGCATATCTCTCTCTTTCAGGACTGCGACTTCGAGAGGGTCGAGGACCAGGTTGGAATCGTGCTCTGTTCCCGTGAGGAGATCCTGACCAGGGTTCGGTAGACTGACCTCTATGGCCTCCTCGTTATGGTTGAGCAAGAAGAGGAAGGATGCGGCTTCGGTCTTGCGCCGAACGGCGTCGATACCAGGCGAGACTTCGGCCGTTGGACGCACACCGGCTTTCTCACACACCCTCTGGAGGAGCGACTTCGTGTAGCGTTGTTCCGGCCTGGTGCCGAGGTAGTAGGCCGCGCCTTCACCGTAGACGTTGCGCGTTACGGCCGGTGTGCCCGCGTAGAAACCATCAGTGTAGGAGGCCAGGGGTTCTGCGCCCTGGAGGTGGATGAGATCCGCCCACAGATCACAAGTTTCGCCTTCAGTAGTGTCCAGACGATTCGTTACACCTGCTGCCATCGGGACGAAGTCTTCGATCTGGAGACCCAGCAGCTCCTTGAACGGTGCCGGGTAGCCGCCGAGGCGGATGTGATCCCGCCCGTCCACTATCCCCGAGAAGAACGACATCAGGAGCGTCCCGCCATCAGACACGTGCCGCAGAATATTTTCCACCGAGTCGTCGGTGACGAGGTAGAGGTTGGGGGCTACGACCAGCCTGTAGGACGAGAGGTCGGAGCCGGGATGGGCGAAGTCTACGGGGACGTTCGCCTCGTAGAGCGGCTTGTAGAAAGAGTAGAGTCCTTCGAGCATCCTGACGGCGGTGGAGGGTTTGGAGTCGAGTTCGAGCGCCCACCAGCTCTCCCAATCGAGCAGGATCGCGGTCTCAGCCTCCCCCCGCGCCCCGAGAAGTTCGTCTAGCTTTCCGAGCTCCGAGCCGAGCCTGCTGACCTCGCGCCAGCTCCGGGAGTCTTCCGTAGAAACGTGGGGGACCATCGCGCTGTGGTATTTTTCGGCCCCGGCCCTGGATTGGCGCCACTGGAAGAACATGATGCCTTCCGCCCCGCGGGCGACGGCGCCGTAGCTCCACAGGCGCATCTCGCCGGGCCGCTTCGGGACGTTACGCTTGCGCCAGTTCACGCGCACCGTCGTCTGCTCCATGAGGACCCATGGGGCTCCATCTCCAAGAGAGCGCATCAGGTCGCGGCTCATGGCGGCGCGTACATGGGCCTCGGGGTCTGAGGGGTCGGGGTAGGAGTCGTCCGAGACCAAGTCCTCGCGCGGGGCCCACTTCCAGTAGTCCACGGGTTTGAAGAATCCCATGAAGTTGGTGGTTATGGGGACGTCAGGTGTCGCTTCCCGCAAGATCTCCTTCTCCATCTCGTAGAGCTCGAGCAGGGCGTCCGAGGAGAAGCGGCGGAAGTCCAGTTGCTGGGTCGGATTGGCGAAGGTGGGGGCGCTACGGGGAGGTAGGATCTCACCCCACTCCCCGTAGCGCTGGCTCCAGAACGCCGTTCCCCACGCCTCGTTGAGGGCATCGAGGTCACCATAGCGCGCCCTCAGCCACTCCCTGAAGTGCTCGGCCGAGGCGTCACAGTAGCACTCCGCGACGTGGCACCCGTACTCGTTGTTAACGTGCCACATCGCGAGCGCGGGATGGTCCTTGTAGCGGTCCGCGATGCGCCGGACCAGTTCCGAAGCGCTCTCCCTGTAGGCGGCGCTGCTCGGGCAGTATTGCTGGCGGCCGCCGGGATGGAGGACTACGCCGTTCTGTGTGACGGGCAGGCTCTCGGGGTGGAGGGCGGCGAGCCAGGGTGGTGGTGAGGCGGTCGCCGTGGCGAGGTTCACCATTACGCCGTTCTCGTGCAGGAGGGAGATGATGCGGTCAAGCCAGTCGAAATCGTACTCGCCCTGGCGTGGTTCCAGCTTCGCCCAGGAGAAGATTCCAAGGGAGACCAGGTTCACGCCCGCCTCGCGCATCAGACGCACGTCCTCGTCCCAGACCTCCTCGGGCCACTGCTCCGGGTTGTAGTCGCCGCCGTAGATCATGTGCGGGACCTTAGGGGTGATCATAGGCTTGCCTCCTGTAGTCGGGCCGTGGCAGGGCGACGGTCGTCGGGGGTGATCCGTGATTCCCAGCGACGAATGACGCTCAGTCTTTCAGGCTGCCGAAGGTCAGGCCGCCCTGCCAGAACCGTTGCAGGAACAGGAACGCGATCATGATGGGTATGACCGAAACCAGCGCCCCCGTTATCACGAGGGGGAAGAGCGGCTGCGCCCCGCCGCCCGCAGTCGCCAGCTGGTTCCACGAGACCAGACCGACGCTCAGCGGGTAGAGCTCCGGGGTGCTCAGGACCACGAGGGGAAGGAAGTAGTTGTTCCAGGTCGCGACGAACGACAGGAGGAGGACGGTGACGAAGCCGGGCATCAGGACGCGCAGGGCGACGCTCCAGAAGATCCTGAGCTCGCCTGCCCCGTCCACGCGGGCCGCATTCAGCAGGTCGTCGGGGACCGACTGCTCGGCGTAGACGAACATAAGGTAGACGCCGAAAGGCGAGACGAGAGAGGGCAGTATCACGGCCAGCGGAGTATCTATGAGTCCGATCTTGCTCAAGAGCAGGTAAGTCGGGATCACGAGCGCGGTCTGCGGAACCATGATCGAACCGAGGATCACCGCGAAGACCGGTATGCGCCCCGGGAAGCGGTACTTGGCGAAGGCATAACCCGCTATGGTCGAGATGAACGCAGCGCCCACGGCGCTGCAGACGGAATAGTACGCGGTGTTCCAGAGCCAGTTCCAGAACACGCCGCCGTCACGGGCGAATGTGTCGCGCAGGTTCTCGGTCAGGCTGAAGGAGGCAAACCACAGCCCAAACGAAGAGAAAAGGTCTGTGTTGTCCTTTGTGGAGGAGACGACCAGGTAGAAGACAGGGAGCAGCGAGTAGACCAGGAAGACGGTGAGTAGAACCGTGGTGAGCACACGCGTGAACTGGCTCTCTCCTGGACCGCTGCGCCTACCGGTGATCGGGGCCATCAGTCACCCACCTCCCTGCGATTGGTCGCCAGCATGAAGACGTAGGAGCATACGACCACCACTGCACCGATGGCGAAGGAGACCGCGGCCGAATACTCGTACTGTTGGTTCGTGAACGCCAGCGTGTAGGCGTAAAGGTTGGGCGTAAACGATTCACTTATGGAACCCGGCGCCTGCGGTTGCAGGATATTGGCCTCGTTGAAGAGCTGGAACGTGCCGATGATCGAGAAGACCGCAGTCAGGAACAGGGCCGGTAGGATCAGGGGTATCTTGATGTACCACGCCACCTGCCAGCCTCTGGCTCCGTCCACGGCGCCGGCGTCCCTGAGCTCTCCAGGCACGGCCTGCAAGGCGGCGTAGAGGATGATCATGTTGTATCCGGTGAATTCCCACGTCACGATGTTGGCGATGGAGCCGAGCACGAGCGAGTCGGATAGGAAATTGGGAGCAGGGAGACCGAGCCTTTCCGCCAGCTGCGCGAACGGTCCGAAGTCCTGGCCATAAAGGTAGCCCCAGACAAGAGCGGCAACCACGCTCGGTATCGCGTAGGGCAGGAAGAACCCGAGCCGGAAAACGGAGCGGATCCACACCACGCCGCTGTCGAGGACCAGGGCGAGGAGAAGGGCGAGCCCCAACATGATCGGCACCTGGAATGCCCCGAACTTCAGCATCCTGACGACTCCACCCAGGAAGTCAGGGTCCCCGATCGCCCTGAGGTAATTCTCGGCACCTACGAAGACCGTGCCCCCGACAAGACGGTTCTCGAAGAGGCTGATCCCCAGCGCGTACGCCAGCGGGAGTATGAGGAACACTAAGAAGAGCACCAGGAAAGGCAGGAGGAAGAGGTAAGGAATGACCACCCGCCGCAACCGTCTGTTGCGAACCGCGCGACCGCGTTGCTTCTCTTCGGGAGAGACCAGGCCCGACCCTGCCCGGTTTTCCTGCTCTACCGCCAACGCATACCTCCTCTCTCCCGAACGGACCTCAGCCGCCGGACCTTACGCTAGCTGACCTTGAAGCCCTGCTGCTTGGCGTAGTTGGTGACCTTTTCTTGGAGAGTCACCGGGACCTGGGAGAACTCGGTGTCTCCGGTCGCCGCAGCCCCGTACTGCTCGCTCATCTGGGTGTAGACATAGTCCTGGAATGGGCTCCACTCGAAACCCTTGTCCACGTTGTTTGAGGCCTCGACGAAGACGGAGTTGACGGCTTGGCCGCCATAGAAGTCGAATTTGCGGTTCTTGAACGCAGGGCTGTCCAAGAGGTCGTTTAGCACCGGGAAGAGGAACTGCTTGGTCGTGTACAGCTCGGTCGGCTTGGGGTCGTGGGTGAGCCACATGGCGAGTTGGGCCGCCTCCTCAGCGTTCTCGCTCTGGGTGGTGACGGCCAGCGTCGAGCCACCCCAGTTGGACGATGCGTCGGCACCTTCCTCCCACTGCGGAAACGGCGCGGCCCGCCACTTGCCCTTGGACTCCCCGGCGACTCCTTCGAGGAACACAGGACCCCAGGCGGCGGTCGGCCAGGTCGCGTAGATACCCTTCGCGAACGACCTGTACCAGTCGTTGGTGAAGCCTGGATTGGTGGCGACGACGCCACGATCGACCAGATCACCCCAGTATTCTGAGACTTTCTGGATCGCCGGGTCGTCCATGCTGATAGTGACTTTCGTTCCATCGACCTCGAAAGGACGCGCCCCTGCCTGCCACATTAGACCGGTGAGCCATCCCCCATCCTCGGGCGTGAAATCCGCCAGGTAGGTCTCCGGGTCGGCCTTGTGGAGCTTGTCGGCCTCTTGCGCAAACTGGTCCCAGGTAGTAGGAACCTCGATGCCGTACTTATTGAAGATGTCCTTACGATACAACAGGGCCATCGGACCGCTGTCCCACGGCATCGCGTAGACCGCGTCGCCCTCGGAGACCTGCGCCCACGTCCAGGGAGCGTAGTCGCTCTTGTAGTCGTTCGCGCCGAACTCGGAGATGTCGGCAAGACCGTCGATCTGCCTGAAGGTCGGGATGTACTGGAACTCCATGTGCACCACGTCGGGGGCCCCTGAACCGGCCTTGAGCGCCGTACGCAGCTTCTGGTATTCGTCCTCGCCCTGCCCGGCGTTGACCAGCTTGACCTTGATGTTCTTGTTGGCCTTCTCGAACATGTCTACCTGCTCCTGGAAATCAGGTAACCACGCCCACAAGGTAAGCTCGTCGGACCGCCGGACGAACCCCCGCCACAACCAGCGAGCCCGCCCATGGCGTATGCGCCGGCGAGCGCGCCTCCACCCATCTTGAGGAAATCCCTCCGCGACAGACGCCCCACCCTGGACTCGCTACTCACGTCTCCTCCTTCCGAAGCCGTCTCGCATCCCCTGGTATATCGAACAACCCTCAGCGGTCACGAACGATCCACACCATCTCCCCAAGACCCCACCTCGATCATCCGTTCTGCCCGCCCCTGACTATATACGCGTTAGGTACCTCTCTCGAATCGCATTGTTATACCAACTTCAACACCTGTCAAGTAAGGTAAACGGCTTCAAGGATCAAGCAGATGAGCGCGGCCAGCGACCTACAGCGCATGACACAAGAGCTGAACCTGAGGCAACAGAGCAGGTGTTCTCGCAGAGCCTTTCCCGACAATTCCTGAAACCTGAATCCGCGGCGAGGGGATGGGCCGAGCCCTTCCGCTCGCCGCTTTAGCAGATACGTCCGCGTTTGCCCTGTGGACCGTGGCCGACAGGAGCTTCCCGATCCAGCGCTCGTCCGCGGGTTCTGAGGCGAGCTGGTAGCGTGAGTCGGAGGAGAGCCTGATCCGCTCGGAGCGGTTGTCGAGGCTGGCGTGGATGGTGTGGGTGTCGAACGTCAACAGATCTCCGGCCCTGTACTCGGCCGTGAGCCATCTCCCCCGAGCTGCTCGCGCAACTCAACGGGGTCTTCTGAGAGGCTGCCGTCCCACCGCCACCCGTGCATCGTGGGGTCGGTCTTCGCGTACTCCTCCTCGCCCTCCACGTTCTCGCAGTACTCGTCCACGTCCCTCGAAAGGTACTCCTCGCGCAGGCTCTGGAGGCGGTGCGAGCCCTCCAGGATAATCAGGCCCCCTAGCTGATAGTCGATGTCTCCCAGTGGAGTCCACGCGGTGTACAGGTCGTGCGTACCGCGACCCATGTACACTATGTCCCCGTGTGGTTGCGTACCGTAGCCCGGCGCTACAGCCCTCATCCAGGTGAAGTCGTAGTGGCGCACGGGGCCGCCAAGGAACCGCTCGTAGAATTCCATCATGCGCCCGCCGTAGAGTAAGCGGTGCAGCGGCTCGTTGTCGTGGGCGAGATCCGGCTTGAACTTGAGCCCTGAGTCGGGATGCGCCACGGCCTCGTCGGCGGAGTACTTCGGGTCCGTGAGCCCTTCTGCAGCGAGCCTTTCGGTAACGCTCTCTCTGGCTCTGAGGACCAAGTCCCTGTCCAGATAACCAGGCAAGTAAAGGTACCCGTCCTCGGCCATCCTTTCTCTGAGAACTCTTGCGTCTTCGATGACATCCCTGGAGTCTCTGAGCGGGCCGAAGTTCTCGGCAGACGTGTCGAGCTCGAGACCCTGCGAGGTCAATTTCGGGAGTGTGGGGTTCCTCACTGCTACCACCTCGGGTTTGTCATGTTGTCTCTGTACACTCCTAGACTCGTCCCGCTCCCGCGCCTGAAGTCCTGACGCCCTCGGGCATGGCGTCGCCGTGGGCTTCTATGAGTTCGTCCACCATCGCTGCGATCTCGTCGAGGGAGAGCACGCTCGCGGCGTGGCGATCGAGCATGGCGGCGTGATAGACATGGTCCCGCCTACCCTCCAGAGCCGCCCTGACTGTGAGGTTCTGAACAGCGGTGTGCGGCGCGCAGGTGGCGGCGCACTGCGGCGGAAGATCCCCGACGTGGCAGGGACGCAGACCGGTATCGTCGACCAGGATCGGCACCTCGACACAGCAACCTGTGGGGAGGTTCGCAACGAGGCCGGTGTTCTTCGACGTTGCCGTAGATGGCCCGCGCCTCGCCGGTGACGAGCGAGTGCATGATGAGCGAGCCGTACTCCACGCTGCGCCCCAGCGAGAAGTCCTCTCCGGCGAGCAGTTTGCGACGGGTCTCGGCGTACTGGACGAGGTTATCCTCGCTGCGCCTGATGTACTCGTCAACAGGCACGTCGTAGAGTTCGATGAGCCCGTCGTCCTGGAGGAAGTAGGGTACGTACTCGGCGTTGTGCTCGCTCGACTCGGTGACGAAGTACCCGAAGCGGCGCATCAGCTCGAAGCGCACCTTGTCTTCTGCGTACACGTCAGGGTCCTCCATCGCCGCGAACAGCCGCGGGTAGGCGTCCTCGCCTTTCACTTCGAGGCGCGTCATCCAGGCGATGTGGTTGATGCCGGCGCACTCGTAGATAAGGTCCTCATGCTCGACGCCGATGTATGAAGCTATCTCACGCGCGGTGTAAGGGACGCTGTGGCAAAGCCCGACGCTCTTTGTCTCGGGGCTTGCGGTGTACAGCGCCTCCATCAGGATGCTCATGGGGTTCGTATAGTTCAGGAGCAGCGCTTTCGGACAGAGCTCTCGCATCTCGCCGGCCAGGTCGAGTAAGAAAGGAATGGTACGCAGGCCGCGGAAGATGCCGCCGATGCCCATCGAGTCGGCGATCGTCTGCTTGAGGCCGTACTTCTTGGGGATCTCGAAGTCGAGCAGGGTGGCCTCGTGCATCCCGATCTGGACCATGTTCACGACGAAGTCGGCCCCTTCGAGCGCCCGCTGCCGGTCGAGATGTTCCTCGACTTTCGCAGCCGGCGCCGAGCTGATCCGACGTCCAGCGGGCCATCATGCCCGCGGTCTCCAGACGTTCGGGGTCTATATCGTGCAGGGCTATGGTGGTCCCGTGCAGATCGGGAAAGCTCAGGGTGTCTGTCAGGAGGTTCTTGGTAAAGACGACGCTCCCCGCGCCGATAAAGGCTATCTTCAAGGTTCTGTCCTTTCTCTGGAAGAGCACATTGCAATCCCCACCACACAAGTTACTTCAACACAGCCATCCCGGCAGGAGGGATGTCGATCTTGTGCAACCCGGCCTCGAGCTCGATGTTGTCCGTACCCGTAACGCGTCCCCTGCAATCCCGCACCTCTATCCCGCGTGCGCCTGCGGCCTCCGCGACGTAGAGTACGACACCCTGCTCGGGCGTACCGTTTATGACAAGTAGCGTTGAGGGAATCTCTTCTTCGAGCGTAACGACCGCGTTTCCGTACGCTGCTGCGGCCAGCTTCGACTCCGTGCGCGCGAGCACAACGGGGTAGATCGCCTCGGGGTGCAGCGGTTCCAGGGTGCCGTCCAGAAGTACGTCGCGATGTTCGCGCCAGAAGCCCAGCCAGAAGCGCAACATCTCCACGTGTTCGGGCGGTATCCGGTCGAGAAGAACCGAGATCTGGGGCACGCTGAAGAGAACGTTCACGAGCTGAAGCGCCGCGCTGTGTACGGGATCTTCGGCGTGCCACATGAGCATGTCGGAGTGCGCAGCGGTATCCCCGCAGAGCAACCTGATGTCCAGAGTGTGCATCCTGTTCTCGACGGCGTCGTTTGGGCAGTCCATCGCCCGGAACATATTGCCGTACTTGCGCATCAAAGGCCCGACGTAACTCTGGCGGAACTCCACCATAACGTCAGGCTTGATCCGGCGGAGGCGCTCTATCGTATCCTCCAGCAGTCTGTCCACCGCCTCGGGCACACCGTCGTGATCGCGGCCGCCACCGGTCTCTCGCGAAGCGCCGAAGCTATCCACGAAATCCAGCTTGAAGCCGTCGAGGTCCCACTCCCTAAGCGCCGACTCGTAGGTCTCGATCAGGAACTCGCGCACCTCGGGGAAGCGCGGGTCGAGGACACCAGCCCCGAGGCGTTCGATCTCCTCCAGTAACATCCCCGAAAACCGCTCCCACGCCTTGCTGTGGCGCCCAACGAACGGTACGGAGTACCAGAGCAGGAACTTCATCTCCAGGGCGTGCACCCTGTCTACGTGCTCGCGCATGTCAGGGACCTTCTCGGGCGCCGGCTCCCAGTCGCCGGTGTAAGCATAGCCACGCTCGTTGCTCGTGGTCTGCCAGCCGTCGTCCACGATCACCGCCTCGCATCCCAGTTCCTTCGCGAGGCGACACTGCTCCTCGACACGCCCAGGCTCGAGGTCCTGGTGGAAGCTGTACCAGGTGGAGTACATCGGCAACCGCGCCGTCTCCGGCACCCCGGCCGGCTCGTAGCCAGGCAGACCTGCCCACCAGCGGCTAACGTCGGACAGGGTCTCGTAGTAAGGGAGGTACCTGGTGTCGAGCCTGAGGGTGGCCTCGTAGACACCAAGGGGCGCATGCGGTTCATCGAAGAGCCTGACCCAGCAACTCGCCTCGCCACTCTCTTCGTGAACTCCAGCGTGGAACGTGACAGGGTTGAGCGCGTCGGAGAGTGCGAAAGTCAGGCGGTTACGACCCCCTAGATCGTAGAGACAGCCGACAGGCGCGCCAGAGGTTGCCTTTGAATAGACGCCCTTTCCCCAGTCCACCTGCAAGCCCTTGTCGTAGCCCGCGCCGAAGTGCCAGTAGCCGTGCACGCTCACCAGCGGGTGCGACCATGAGAGGCGGAACACCGGCGGACGTTCCGGCTCGTCGGATTCTATGCGTAGATGCACCAGCTCGACACCGCTCTCCTGCGTAGAGGTCTCGAGAGAGCCCTGGAATCCGTCCCCTCCCCCGTCCAGCCTCACCTCGATGCCGCCGGCCTTCACGATGGTGCGGTCCATGCGAAGCTAGACTCTAGTCTCCTGGAACTGCGGCAGCCAGTTAGTCTGCGCCACGAGCATCTCGTCTACCATCGAGCGGATCTGGGGCAGCGTACAGACGGCCGCCGTCAGGGGGTCGAGCATGACCGCGTGATGCACCGCCTCCACGTCGCCCGACAGGGCGGCCTCGACGGTCAACTCCTGCACGTTGATGTTGGTACGGTTGAGGGCTGCGAGCTGCGGCGGGTAGTGTTCGATCGCCGTTGGTTGGACGCCGTTCGCGTCGACCAGGCAAGGAACCTCCACGCAGCAACGATACGGCAGACTATCTATGAGCCCGCGGTTGGGCACGTTGCCGTTGACTTTGATCGGCTCGTCTGTCTCCATCGCCTCGATGATGTACGAGCCGTACTCGTGGGTGCGTTCGTGTGGGGAGAGGTTCGTGGCCGTCCGGCGTCTCCTCCAGACGGCTCAGGCAGTGGCGCAGGTACCCTCCGGTCCGGCCGAAGTCGAACCAGTGGTCGGCTTCGTCCACAAAGCGCGGCACGAGCTCCTCTTCGACCATCCGCGCGCTCTTGCGGAAGTACGGCGCGTATTCGCTGGCGTGGCCGCTCGACTCGGTAACGAAGTACCCGAAGTGCTCCATGAGCTCGACGCGCACGGGCTCCTGGCCACGTACCTCGTCCTTACGTATCGCGTCCCGGATCTCCGGGTAGAGGTCATCCCTGCCGCGCCGGAACTGCAGGAAGAACGCCTGGTGGTTGATGCCTGCGCACAGGAAGTTGACCTCCTCGTAGGGCACCCCGATCCACGAAGCGAGCATCTCGCTCGTCCCCTGGACGCTGTGGCAGAGGCCAACGTGCGGGCGTCCCGTACCCACATCTACCGCCCAGCAGTTGGCCGCCATCGGGTTGACGTAGTTCAGCAGCAGGGCGTCGGGGGCCAGCTCGTCCATCTCGTCGCACAGGTCAAGCAAGACCGGGATGGTCCTCAAGGCGCGGAAGACGCCGCCAGGACCAAGGGTGTCGCCCACGCACTGCTCGACGCCGTAGCGTCTGGGGGATCTCGATGTCGAGGGCGTAGGCGTCGAGTCCGCCTTGCTGGAACGTGGTCACCACGTAGTCGGCGCCCCTTATGGCCTCCTGACGGTCGGTGGTGGCCTCCACCCTCGCGTCGAGTCCGCGGCTGTCTACTATGTTCTGGACGAGGTCGCGGGAGGTGCGCAGCCTGCCTGCGTCTATGTCCATCAAGGAGATCGTGCTGTCTTGCAGAGCAGGGGCGAGCAGGATGTCCGAGCACAGGTTGCGCGTGAAGACGGCGCTCCCGGCGCCGATGAGGGTAATCTTTGGCACTGGCGCGTCCTTTTCCTCTACGGCCTTGTCTGACAGACGTTACATGTACTAAGGACCACGATCAAGGCCAGGGAGCTTTCAATGAACGCCTGCGTCCTCGGTGCCGCAGGGACCTCCGCCGGTGCTCTCCTCGATCCGAACCTCCTCGCCGTCCATCGTCAGGATCGGGCGGTACCAGTGGGAGATGCGCTCCGAAGAACGGCCTATGTAGTGGCAGATAAAGGAGCGCCGGAAACGGTCCTCGCTACTATTCGGCTGCGAGCCGTGCACCAGCTGGCCGTTGAAGAAGAGCACGTCTCCCGGCTGCATGACGACGGGCACGGCCTCGAGACCTTCTGGCACCGGCACGTAGTCGCGGGTGAAGGAGACGTCGGTATCCGCCTCCTCGGGGCAGAACAGCTCCATGTCGTGGGTGCCAGGGACGACCTCGAGCCCGCCGTTCTCCTGGTCCGCGGCGTCGAGGGCCACCCAGGCGGCGATACAGGTGCCTGGTTCGACCTTGAGGTAGAAGTTGTCCTGGTGGAGCGCCTGGCCCTTCGCCCCCGCCGGCTTGAAGTAAAGCATGCTCTGCGCTGCGAGCGGCTCTTCCTCGAAGAGGCCCGTGAGCACTGCCTCCAGCCGACTATCGAGCAGGTAGCGCAGGGCCAATTCGTTGACCCTGTGCGGATGCATCATGCGCGGGTAGAGCTTGAGTATGTCGCCATCCGCTTCCTCTGGACTCGCTGGCTCGAAGCAGCCGGGGATCGGACCTCCCGCGTGCATCTCCATGAAGTTGTCTACGAGCGACCTGATCTCCGCAGGCTCGAAGAGCCTTTCCACCAAGAGGTAGCCGTCCTCTCGGAAGCCCTGGATCTGCTCCTGCGTAAGTTGCTGTGTGGTCTCCACGTTCCAATCCTCCAAACCTTCCTGCCAACTCAACACGAAATGCTAGCCGAAGGGACCGATCCAGGGAATAGTCTTGATAGCTGAAAAGTTGTACTATCCTGCTATGGAGGTATCAGAGGCTCCTTCTCCCCCGCCCGGCGTACTCGTCACGGGCCACTTCCGTGAGGGTTTCGGCTACAGGGTGCGCAGGCCCAATGGTTCGGGCAACTGGTTGCTCACGTACACGCTGGATGGAAGTGGACTGTACCGAGGGTCGGGTCCCGATCTTTTCGTTGGGTCCGGCGACGTCGTGTTGCTCGGCCCTGACGTCCCGCACGATTATTCCGTGCCGGAGGGGGGGTTCTGGGAGTTCCTGTGGGCCCATTTCCAACCCCGGCTGGAGTGGTTCGAGTGGTGGAACCCGCTCCTCGCTGGCGAAGGGCCCTGGCTGTCGCATCTGGAGACCTCTCGGAGCCAGGGAGCGGGCACGGCGGTCTTTCCTCAGGCTGCGGGCGGACGCCCTCGCCACGGGCGACCTCTCGCGCGAGCTGGCGCTCAACGGGCTGGAGGAGGTGTTGCTGCTCGCGGTGCGGGAAGGGGCCGGTGGGCGTCCAGTCGACCCGAGGGTGCGGAAGGTCCTGGATCTCATCTCCTCAGACCTCGCCGCCGATTATGACGTGCCTGGTCTCGCGAGGGAGGTCGCGCTCTCGCCTTCGCGGTTATCCCACCTCTTCAAGCAGGAGGTGGGCGAGCCGGTAATGGGGGCGGTGATCCGGCTCCGGCTAAACCAGGCCGCCCGGCTTCTCGAACATACGGTCGATGACATAGGCGCCATCGCTAGAGAGGTCGGCTTCGGCTCCCCCTACTACTTCAGCCGGCAGTTCCGGCGGCACTTCGGCATGAGTCCGCGCCAGTACAGGGCGACTGCAGGGCATGTTCGTTCGGGCTCTAATACCTGATCCGGCAATTCGTTTCTGGTTGGAGGCGAGTAGCTCCCGGCGTGGTGGATTCCCGCTTTCGCGGGAATGACGCATGGGGAAGCCTAAGCGTGCCCGCAGATCCGGAATCGGTCCCGTTCGAACGAGCTCGGCATCATTTCTCAACGCGGACGGACTTCTCTCCGCTTTCCCACCGGATCACAAGTTCGAGGGGTACTGTAGAGCGCGCTTCTATTCGCGGCTCATCTCCGGCTGAGGCGCGGGCTGCGCAGGAGAGATCGAGAACGCCGTCGGTGCCGAACGGGTAGCGGTGGACGCCGTGACTTTCCAGGAGCCGTACGTCCCATAGAAGCCGGCCGTTTGGGGCGTCGGCGCGAAGCCCGAACACGTACTCGAAGAGTCCTGCGATGGGTGCGAGGCCGCTCCAGCCTACGAAGTCGTCTTTGGCACGGTTGCCCTGGGCCGCCCGCTCCGGGGCGTAGTTCTCCCAGAGGGTACCTGTATCTTTGTAGACCCTTACGACGTTGTCGAGGTCTTCGCGGGAGATCTCATGCGCCAGGTCGTTGTAGCCGGCCCGGTCGAGTCCACGCAGGATCATATAGTTCGTGGGCGGCCATACGCCGCCGAGCCAGTAGCCGCCGCCTGGATCGTACTCCGGGTGGTCGGCGGAGAGCGATGGCACCCGATGGGGTCGCCCGAACTTTTTCGGGTCCCCGAGGTGTCCGACAAACGGAGAGATCCTCTCCTGCGGCACCACGCCTGCCAGCAGGGCCCAAAAGGCGCCGATGGTCTGGACGTCCGAAAGCGTCCCGTCCGCAAGCTCGTCGTGGTAGAAGGCACTCTCCTCGTTCCACAGGCGCTCGTTGACCGTCAGGGAGAGCCTGTCACGTTCTTCGCGCAGGTCCGCGACCTCTCCTGAGCGGTCGAGGGCATCTGCCATCCTCAAGAGGAGGTCTGCCGAGAGGATCTGTTGGAGGCAAGCGTCGATCCAGACGGCGTGCCCATGGTAGGTGAGGCGCTCGGGCCACCCGCCCTCCCCCGCCTGCTTCTGCGGGAAGCGCGGCTGGTTATCCATTCCGGAGCCGAGGCCGGACGTCCAGTAGGTGCCGTCGCGCCAGGTGCGGTGACGCCTGAGCCACCTGTGGTAGGAGACGAGAACAGGGAAGACCCGTCCCGAGGCGATCGCTGTCGGCTGTGTCACCGTAGTGCTCCCATTCTGTCCATGGCATAACGTTGGGGCCCGTGCTCGCCGCGTCGAAGCGCTCGAAGCGGTCTTTGCCGTCGAAGGTGCCGATCTCCCGGCAGATAAACCCGTCGGGGTGCTGGCTGGCGTAGAGGTTATCCAGGGTGCGCTGGAAGTCGAAGGCGCGGCGGCCGTAGCGGGCGAACAGCAAGATGAACGCCGAGTCCCACATGAACAGGCAGTCGTTGAAGGCCGTGTCGATAAAGCTTGCCACGAAACCGCTCTCCGGCTCGGGCCGGCGCAGGTTGGCGAAAGCCAGCTCCCACGCCCCGCGGTAGCAAGCTATGGCGCCCTCGTGGCCCTCCCAGAAAGGCTGGGGCAGGGAGCCCGCGCCTCCTCGAACGAGGGCGGTGGTACGACTTCAGGAGACATTCGCACGAACGCGTTCTCCTCGACCAGGGGTTCCCTGAGATGGGTGTCGATGTAGCCGTCGCTGGTTGGCAAGGTAGTCTCTAGATCTCCAGGACAGGCAGCGTTGCCCCTATTGCTTCAAGCCTGTCGTGGCGATGCCCTCGATGATGTGGCGCTGTCCGATAACGTAGACGAGAAGGACGGGGACGATGGAGATCGCCGAGCCTGCCATGAGCAGGGCGAAGTCCGTAGCGTACTGGCCGCGGAAGAAGTTTATGGCCAGGGGCACCGTATAGTTGTCGATGCTGTTCAAGAAGACCAGCGGCCTGAAGAAATTGTTCCACTGGAACAGGAACGTGAAGATACCGAAGGCCGCCAGGGCCGGCCTTATGAGTGGGACGATGATCCGCCAGTAGATCGTCCAGCGGTTCGCCCCATCCACGATAGCCGCCTCCTCCAGGTCTACGGGGAGGCTCTTGATGAACTGCCTGAGCAAGAAGACGCCGAAGGCGTTGAACAGGGCGTAGGGGATGATCAGGGAGAGGAGCGTGTCGATCAGGCCCAGGCTCTCGATTATTATGTAGAGAGGGATTATCGTTACCTGCTCGGGGACCATAAGCGTCGCCAGAAACAGGATAAAGAGCGTGTGCCTGAAAGGAAACTCTATCCTGGCGAAGGCGTAGGCGGCCATGGAGCACGTGAGCAGGTTAGCCAGGACGACCGTCACAGTAACGATGGCGCTGTTTATGTAGCCCGTGTCGAAGGGCACCGCAGTCCACGCGTTCACGTAATTCTGGAACACGAAGGGGTCAGGGATCCAGGTCGGCGGCACCTGGTAGATCTGCCCCAGGTCCTTGACAGAGGCGAGTAACATCCACGCGAAGGGCATGATCATGACGAGCGCCCCTATGGTTACGGCTATGTAGAGCAGGACCGACGCTACAAGACGGCCGGCGCGACTGGTCGATTCTACCGGGGCTGATACATCTTTCGTCGTCGCCACGCTTGCCACTATGCTGCCTCCTTTCCCGGTAGAGCTCTACTCGTAGTGGACCCACTGCCGCTGCACCCTGAACTGCAGCAGGGTGAGGGCCAGGATGATCGCGAACAGGATCACGGCTACTGCGGCGCTCCTACCATAGACGAAGTCAACGAAGGCCAGGTCCCTCAGGTAGTAGACCATAGTAACGGCGGAGTTGGCCGGACCACCCTCGGCCGTCATTATGAAGGCCTGGTCGAAGACCTGGAAGGAGTTGATGATAGCGATGATAAAGACAAAGAACGTGGTCGGCGAAAGTAGCGGGAGCGTCACGTACCAGAACCTCTGGAACCTGTTGGCCCCGTCTATCTGCGCCGCCTCCATGTACGTCGCAGGGATGCCCTGCAGCCCGGCGAGAAAGATGACAATGTAGAATCCCATGCTCAGCCAGATACTCATTATCGCGATCGAAGGCATCACCCACGTGGGGTCGAGCAGCCAATTCGGTCCCTTTATGCCGAACCAGTTCTGCAGGTAGGAGTTGATGAGCCCGAAGTCCGGGTTGTAGACCCACAACCAGACGACGCCTGCGGCGACGGGGCTCGTGACGAAAGGGGCGAAATAGATCACACGGAAGAAGTTCTTGAGGACGCAGCTTGTTGAGAGCCAGGGCTGCCATCAGGGAGAGCACAACGCTGGTCGGCACCACCATCACCGTGTAGTAGACGGTGTTACTCAAAGCGTTCCTGAATTCAGAGCTGGTAAGCTCGGTCGTGTAGTTCGACAGGCCGACGAACGTGGCCGAGCTCAGCCCGTTCCATTCAAGCAGGCTGAGGACGAGTACGTAGACCAGGGGGAAAAGCACGAAAGCCAGAACCCCGAAGAGCTGCGGGAAGATAAAGAAGTACCCCCACTTGATGTCGCTCTTACGCCGCTGGCTGAGCTTCGACCCTGACGCCTTGACAAGGCTACTCACTTGCGCTCTCCTTCTCGAGACGGTCCTCGACTACCACTACTCGGTCGAGTTCTTCTTTATCCCCTCGTTCGCCATCTTGGCGATTTCATCGAGCGTCCCTTGCACGTCCCCGTTGCCGCTGGGCAGCCAGAGATTCTTCTCGAGAACGTCCTGCATGTCCTCGACGAGGCCGGGCACCGTGAGCTCGGCGTAGCCCACGGTCCCGGTGTCGCGGATATCAAGGAAGTACCTGGCCCCCTCCAGGGTGGTGTCTTTGGTAACGACGCCGTCGGCGCCCTCGAGCACCGAAGGCACGGCGTTACCCGCCTCCTCCAGCCTGAATTTTTGTCCGGCAGCAGAGGTGAAGTTGGTGATGAATGTGAACGTGTCCTTCACGCTCGCGGTCTTCTTGTTCATAACCATGTAGGCCGTGGCCACCCATCCTGGCTCCATTTTGGCGTCTGTATTGGTGGGGAAAGGCACCACGTCGTACTTGAGGGAGCTGTTCTGTTTGTAGACGGGCAGGACCCACCGGCCAGCCTCCATAAAGGCCGTGCGGCTGGAGTTAAACTGGGCGTCGGAGGTCTGTCCTGACGGCAGGTTCCCGGCGTAGGTGAACGCGCCCGACCTTATGTTGTCGTACATCCACTGGAAGGCTTCGACCGATTTGGCGTCCTCGTTGACGACGCAGCGTTCGCCGTCGTACGGCGTCCCGCCATTCTGCCTGCACCACGAGTAGAAGTAGTTGTTGCCGTTCTCGAACATGAACCCGTTGATGTTGCCCTGCGAGGCGACCTGTTCGGACATCTGCAGGAAGACATCCCACTTCCACTCGCCGTTCTCGTAGAGGTCCATGGGATCGTCGGTGATGTTCGCGTCCTGGAGAACCCCTTTGTTGTACCAGATGAGGGTAGGGTTACAGTCGACGGTAATACCGTAGATGGTGCCGTCGCTGGTCCTCGCAGGCCCCCACAATCCGGCGGCGAATGCATCTGGTTTGGCCTTGCTGTCAGAGCCCGTCATGAAGCTGTTGAGCTTATCGATGGTCCCGTTCTTAATGAACTGGGCGACCCAGATGTCGCCGGCGTAGAACGCGTCCGGCGCATCACCGCCGTTGAGCTGGGTCAGGATCTTGGGATGGTAATCATCATAGTTGGGCGTCGGCGTGTAAGTGACCTGGATGTTGGGATACTCCTCCATGAAGTGGTCGGTGTACTCGTTGAAACGCTCGGCCTCACCGCTGTTGGCCCATGAGGCCCAGTCGACCTGCCCGGTGGAGGAGCCACCACCCCTTCCGCATCCGTAGACGCCAAGCAGCCCGACGCCCGCCATCCCGGCGCCACTCAACTTCAGGAAATCCCGCCGCGTAAGCCGGTCAACACTCTTCATCCCGTATTTGCCCTTTCCCCCTGGGTTGTGTTGGATACTTTTCAATCCTACATCGTCACACAAATCGGGTCAACGGGGCCTCGATCAAGCGCCTCCGGTCCAAATTCGTCGCCAACAAGGCGGTACAGGATTCCGTCCGCAGACCGCATTCACCCAGGATCTTGGATCGATTGTTTCCAGGATGCGCTGCTGATATGGTTGGATACGGATGGTTGCTGACCTCGAACTCTCGCGACCCTTACGGACGGGCGTCGACACCCATCCTGGGGTACAGCCAACCGCCGTGGGGTCGCGTGTGATCTCGAGTTTGGTCTGGGACCAACGAGACATTATGTAGAGGAGTGAGGCGTGGTTACGAGCACGACGAGATCCGTTTCGGTCGATGAGTACAAGACCTTCAGGCAGCAGGGTTTCCTGGTAGTCCGCGGTCTTCTGGGTTCTGAACAAGTCGAGGAGTTGCGCGAGCACACGGAGCTCTTGATGCAGGGACGGTTGCCAGAGCAGGTGGGGACGATGTCGGAGAGGGACACAGACTCCGACGCAGGTACCATGGGACAAGCGCTGGAGGCGCCGCCGGAACATCTCTCGCCCGAAGAGAAAGCACAATACTTTCTGCGGGTACACATGCTGCACCGCAAGCTGGAATTGCACGAGCGATATCTGCTCCATCCCGGGGTGCTCGACGTGCTGGAAGCCCTGATCGGGCCCGACGTGCTTGCGCTCCAGACGATGCTGTTCCTCAAGCCACCGGGCAAGCCCGGGCAGGGCTGGCACCAGGACTCCTACTACATCCCGACCCACCCTGACACGCTTTGCGGGGCCTGGTTCGCTATAGACGATGCCGACGAGTTGAACGGCGCGATGTGGATGGCCGCAGGGAGCCAAAACGAGCCCGTCTACCCGCCCAAAGAAGGCTACGGGCACGGTGATGGACGGCTCGAAGGCATAGAGTACATCAGCGGGGCCAGCGACCCCGACGACGAGAGCAACGATCTCAGCAGGATCGCCGACCGCTACCCGCAGCTACTCGCGCCGCTGGAAGCCGGCGACGTGGTCTTCTTCGGCGGCCACGTGCTGCACCGCAGCAAGCAGAACTTCACCACCGACCGCTTGCGGCGCGCCTTCGTCGGCCACTACTGCAACGCCCGTTCGTTCACCCAGTGGGGCGCGAACCATGACGATGATGACCCACACACCGCGCCCAGCGTCGACCCCGAGACCAAAATGACGAACGGATCTCACATCCTCGCCCGCGGGGACACGCATCTTCCTTTCGCAAGACCAAACTTCGGTACCCCGTGCGCGGCCCTTCTGCCGGCCAAGGAGCGGCGTAAGGAGAGCGAGTACGCGGCAGCCATGATGGCCGACATGGACAGCGACGACATGGGGGCCAGGCCCGCAGACCCTGAAGCTGTCCACGATGATGGCGAAGATTGAGTTAGGGCCTTGGCGTTCTGAGGGATAATGGGAAGGTCCGGCGAGTACCCATGAAGGCAGACATCAGGTGACGAACATAACGGATACGAGGATCTACAGGTGGCTCGAGGTGGCTACGGACTTCTTCCTGCTCAACCTGATGTGGCTCGTGGCCTGCCTGCCTGTGGTGACGATCTTCCCCTCCACCGCCGCGATGTTCGGCGTGGTGCGGGACTGGGTGCGCGGTAAGGAAGGCAGCCTGACGCGCACGTTCATCACGCGCTTTCGGGAGAACCTGGGGCAGAGCCTCCTGGTGGGAGCGATCTGGGCTGTGTTCGGAGTGGCTATCTTCCTCGACTTCCTGGTGGCCAACCAGCTCTCCGACTGGGCCGAGATCGTGCTGAAGTCGGTACTCGTGCTCGTGTCCACCGTGTACGCATTCGGTTCTGTGTATCTGTTCCCCGTGATGGTTCACTATGACACAGACTGGAAAACGGTGATAAAGAACTCGCTTCTGATATCTATAGGAAGTCTCCCGACCACCCTGGCGTGCCTGCTGTTCCTGGTCGTGATGGTCGGGCTCACCGTGATCGTACCTTTCCTGGTGGTCATCACGGGAAGCATTACAGCCTACGTGGTCTACAAGCTTTGCGACAGAGTGTTCAGGAACATAGACGCGGCCCATGGAGACGCGTAGACTCTACCCGCTGGCCAACTCTCGCATGGATTGCAGGCTGATCCTTACGTCTTCGAGCGCGTCCCTCGGATTATCTTGCTCAGCGACGTACCACTGTACCCCGGCTGCATCGGCAGCTTCGAGTAGCGTGTTCCACGGCATAGTTCCTTCCCCTACGGGGAGGTCGGAGCGTTGCTCGTCTGAAGCCATGTCCTTCAGGTGGACGAGCGGAATGCGGTCTCCGAGGTCTGAAAGCAGCGGCTCCGGGTCCGCGCCACCGTAGCGCACCCAGTAGAGATCCAACTCGAAACAGACGAGCTCAGGGTCTGTCTCCCTGACAAGGACGTCCCACATGGTGGTCCCGCCCAGGGGCGCGAACTCGAAGGCGTGGTTGTGGTAGGAGAAAGTGATGCCCTCCTTGCGGCACAGCTCCCCCCACTGATTGAGGCTTCCGGCCAGAGTGACTACAGCACTCTCATCCCCGTGTTGCTCCGGCGGGGCCATGGGAAGGATTGCGTGTGCGCAGTCGAGCGTGTGCATTTCTGCTATGACCGCTTCGGAGTCAGTCTCCCATGAATCGAAGGGGACGTGGGCTCCGGAGGCTCGGAGGCCGAGGTCCTCGAGGATGTTGCGGAGGTCCTCGGCGGAGAGACCTCCGAAGCCTGCGAACTCGACGGCTGGGTACCCGATCTCCGAGATCCTGCGCAGCGTGGTCGCCATGTCGCGCGCGGTCTCTTCGCGGACGGTGTAGAGCTGGAGTGAGATCTGGTCCTGCCTCATGACACACCCCCGAAGATCCCCTCGGGGGATCTGGCCGGCAGCGGTTCCGGACGTTCGAAGGTGCTGCTCACAGCGACGTGCTCCCCCCGCTCGGATGAGTCGAGGAACGCGTGGATCACCTCGAGGACGTGCATGCCGAGCTCGCCGCTGGCCCTATGCTTTCTGCCCGAGCGAATGGCCTGGGCCATATCGGCGAGGCCTATCCCCCTGGTGTTCCCCGTGTAAGCATGGGTCAGGGGCACATCCCTCCAAGCGCCTGCGTCCGACCGCCAGAGGCGTACGGGACCGTTGGCGAAGTTGGGGTCGGGGAGGCTCAGGGTGCCTTCCGTACCGTAGAGGTCGATCCTGGCCTGGGACTCCGCCCAGACGTCGAAAGTCGTGACCAGGGTCCCCACGGCGCCGCTCTCGAAGTCCATCACGCCGGCGATGTGGGTCGGGGTGTTCACCGTGATGGTAGTCCCCGAGAGGGGTTCGCTGGTGATCATTCGCTCGGGGAAAGTGATGCGCGCAGACCCTGCGACCCTCCGCACGGGCCCCATCAGGGTAGCGAGCGCGGTGAGGTAGTAGGGCCCCATGTCGAACATCGGACCGGCGCCGGGCTGGAAGTAGAAGTCAGGATTAGGATGCCAGTCCTCAGGACCGTGGCTGAGCATGAACGCCGATACGGCGACGGGCTCACCGATGATCCCCTCGTCCATGATCTTGCGGCAGGTCTGCAGTCCGCCACCGAGGAAAGTGTCAGGGGCGCAGCCGATCCTGAGGTCTCTCTCGGCGGCCACTTCCAGCATCCTCCACCCGTCCTCAAGGCTCACGGCGAGCGGCTTCTCGGTGTATACGTGCTTGCCGGCCTCCAGGGCCGCCAGCGAGACCTCGGCGTGGGCCACAGGGATCGTCAGGTTGAGGACGATCTCGACCTCTTCGTCGGCAAGTAACTCTTCCGGGCTGCAAGCCTTGGGCACACCGTACACCTGCGCCTGGGCTTCTGCGCGCTCCAGCACGAGGTCCGAACAGGCGACGATCTCGACGTCGTCGAAGATAGCCCCGTTCTCCAGATAGATGCCGCTGATCTTGCCGCACCCGATGACTCCGACTTTGACTGCCGCCATGGTCGCTCCTTTCAGTCGCTCCGCATTTCAGCTTGTCAGCACGCGCCCTATCGGGCGCTTGTCAGCATTTCAGCTTGTCGCATGCGGACCCTGGCTGACAAGGCGGCGTAGCAAGGCGGCGTAGCCGCCGGGCTGACCAGCTGACAAGCGGAGGCAAAGCCGGAGCGTGCTGACTAGCTTTTTTCATCTGCTCGCCCATAGCATGCCGCGTTTGACTATCTCTTTGGCCTCCGGCACGTCGAAGTCTTTCGCTACGTGGCCCAGGGAGCAGTAGAACACGCGTCCTTGGCCCCACTGTCTCTTCCAGACGACGGGTACTATGTTGCCCTCGATCCAGGGTACGTGCTCTCCGGAGAAGGTGGTGGTCGCGAGGACTTCGTTTGAAGGGTCGACGTGCATGTAGTACTGCTCGGAGTGCATGCTGAAGTCTTCGAGGCCTGAGGTTATGGGGTCTTCGTGGTCTATGATGTTGACTTGGTAGTCGATGATCTTGCCGGGGTGGGCGACCCACTGGCCTCCTACCATGAACTGGTAGTCGATGCTGTTGCGGAACGAGTCGGCCATGCCGCCGTGCCAGCCGGCGAGACCGACCCCGCTCTCTACGGCCCCGCGCAGGCCCTCCTCTTGCTGGCCCGTGATGGTCCCCATTGTCCAGATCGGGATTACGAGGTCGAGGGATCTCATCTTCTCTTTGTCGAGGTAGGTATCTAAGGTGGTCGAGATCTCGACCTCGTACCCTTCTTCCTCCAGGATGGGCGCGAAGACGGCGGCGCACTTCTCGGGCTCGTGGCCCTCCCAGCCGCCGCAGACGAAGAGCGCGGTCTTCATACGGCTTCCTCGCGGGTGATCTCGTCCATGGAGACCTCGCGGTTTTCGAGGGCCGAGGCATAGCAGGCGTCTATTATGCGGGCCCGGTTCAGCCCGTCCTCACCGTACTGGCCTTCCCAGGCGCCTTTCTGGATGGTCTCGATGAAGCGCCTAACGACGGCGTAGTGGCCTTCGCGGGGTTCGATCTCGGGCGCTACGACGGCGGGCATACCGGCCACGTCGGTGTAGATTCGGACGGTGTCGCTGGTGCCGTAGTTCCTCACCTTCATCTCCGCTCCACCGTCGGTGCCGTAAAGGGTGACGCCGAAGTCGTCGCTCGACACGCGGTAGGCGGCCCAGCCTGCCTCCAGGTTCAACGTCGCCCCACCGGAGAAGCGGATAAAGGCGGTCGCCAGGTCCTCGACCTCGTATGGTTTGTCGCCCTGCATGAGCCCGAAGTCGCCCCTGCCGCCGCGCCCGCGCGGGCCGAGCTCGGCGTACGTGGCGCAACTCACAGTCACTACCTCGGGCTCGCCCATTAGGAAGATGGCCATGTCAACCATGTGCACGCCGAGGTCTATGAGCGGGCCGCCGCCGGCGAGCTCCTTGCTGGTGAACCATCCGCCCATGCCAGGGATGCCATTGCGGCGCATCCAGGTAGCTTTGGCGTGGTAGATCCTGCCCAGGTTCCCCTCATCGACGTGACGCTTGAGCGCCTGGACGTCGCCCCGCTCGCGCTGGGTGAAGGCTATGTGCACGGCGCGGTCCGCCTCCCTGGCCGCGTTTACTATCCGCTCCGCCTCGGCGCCGTTGCGCGCGAGCGGCTTCTCGCAGAGCACGTGCCTGCCGCCTTGGAGGGCGGCTATAGCGATGGGGGCGTGCAGGTGGTTCGGCGCCCCGATGCTCACGATGTCGAGGTCGTCGCGGGCGACGAGTTCTTCCCAACTCGTGTACAGGTCCTGCACGCCGTAGCGCCCTCCGAGCTCGCCCAGCAGGTCCTCTTCGAGACCGGCGAGCGCCACGGGCTCCACGCCAGGCACCCTCACGAAGTTCTTCAGGTGCTGCTCGCCCGCGTAACCGAGGCCGACGACCCCGGCGCGCAGGGGTTCTGCAGAAGATCTTTCAGCTTGCAAACGGCTCTCCTCTTGTGGGTCTGGGTCTCGTCGACCTAGTCTATCGGTTCTGAATGCCCGTATACAGGCGTCGCCCCCGGTGTCGGCGCCGCCCAGCGGACGGCGTTCTGGATGACGCGCTGGACGTCCTGGTTGTGGTAGGAGGGGTTCTCCTCGTGGCCTGGACGGAAGTAGAAGATCCTACCCCGCCCCCTCCTGTAACACAGGCCGCTCCTGAAGACCTCCCCACCCCCGAACCAGCTGACGAAGACGAGCTCGTCAGGCCGCGGTACGTCGAAGGGCTCACCGTACATCTCCTCTTCGAGCTCTATGTACTCCCCGAGACCCTCCGCTATGGGATGCCCTGGCGCGACGACCCACAGCCTCTCGGTGTCGTCGTGGCGCCACTTGAGATCGCAGGTCGTGCCCATAAGCTTCTTGAAGATCTTGGAGAAGTGTCCTGAGTGGAGCACGATCAGGCCCATCCCGCCGAGCACGCGCTGGTGTACCTTCTCCACCGTTTCGTCGGAGACCTCGTCGTGGGCCATGTGGCCCCACCAGAGGAGCACGTCGGTATTATCCAGTACCGCATCGGAGAGCCCGTGTTCGGGCTCGTCGAGAGTGGCTGTACGGACCTCGAAGCCGGCCTCGTTGAGTGCTGCGGCGAGGACGGCGTGCATGCCTTCAGGGTAGATCTTCGCGACCTGTTCGTCGCTCTTTTCGTGCCTGTACTCGTTCCAGATGGTTACGCGCGGCTCTGCAGCCAAGTCTAGATCCCTTCCAACTGTGGTCTTCCCCATTCGCCGCTCGCGGCGCTGCGTTCGACGGCGTCCAGCACGGCCTGGCACCGGTAGCCGTCTTCGAAGGTCGGGGCCGGGCTCTTTCCCGCCTTTATTCCGTCCATCAAGTCTTTCATGGTGTGGATGAAGGTGTGCTCGTAGCCGAGGATGTGCCCCGGCGGCCACCAGGCCCCCATGTACGGGTGGTCGGGCTCGGTCACGTTCACGGTCCTGAAGCCCTGGACGTCAGGGTCGTCTTCCGTAAAGAACACCTCGAGCTCGTTCATGCGCTCCAGGTCGAAGGCGACGCTGCCTTTGGAGCCGTTGACCTCGAAGGAGTTCTGGTTTCTGCGGCCGGCCGCGAAGCGCGTGGCCTCGAAGGTCCCTATGGCGCCGTTCTCGAAGCGGGCCAGGAAGGCCGCGGCGTCGTCTACGGTTACCTCCCCCATCTCGGTTCCACCGCTCGCCGAGAGCCCCCCTCCCGCGCTGGCTTCCTCCAGGGGCCGCTCCTCTACGAACGTCTTTGTCATGCCCGTGACCTCGGAGATAGGTCCGACGACGAAGTGGGCGAGGTCGATGATGTGCGCTCCTATATCGCCGAGGGCTCCTGAGCCGGAGACCTCTTTCTTCAGGCGCCAGATCAGGGGGAAAGAGGGGTCCATGATGAAGTCCTGCAAGTACGTGGCCCGCCAGTGTCTTATCTCCCCGAGTCGCCCTTCCTCGACGAGCTTGCGCGCTAACTGCACCGCAGGTGCGCGTCTGTAGTTGAAGCAGACCATGTTGACCGTCCCCGCGTTGCGGGCCGCGATAAGCATCTCCCGGGCATCATAGAGAGTATTGGCGAGCGGCTTCTCGCAAATGACGTGCTTGCCCGCTTCGAGGGCCGTAAGCACGATCTCGCGGTGCGTGTTGCCCGGTGTGACGATGTCTACGAGGTCTATATCCTGGCGCGCTATGAGCTTGCGGAAGTCCGTCTCGTAGGAGTCCCAGCCCAGAGTATCCGCCGCCTCCCTCACGCCGGCCTCGTCGCGGCCGCAGATCGCGGCCATCCTGGGGACCGGGTCGACGTCGAAGAAGCTGGCGACCTGACGGTAGGCGTTGGAGTGGGCGCGGCCCATGAACTTGTAGCCGACTAGCCCGACCCCGATCTCTCCCCGCTCCATGCTTACTCCTCCCTGGCGAATGCCGCGTCGAAGGCCTGGGTCGAAGGGTCGAAGTCCGTGCGTCTCGCGAAGGCCAGCGCGTCCCTGGCTCCGTACTCGCGGTCCATCCCCGAGTCTTCCCACTCGATGCTGAGAGGGCCCTCGTAGCCGATACGGTTCAGCGCCCTTATGCAGTCCTCCAGGTTCACGTCGCCGTGGCCCGGGGAGACGAAGTCCCAGCCGCGCTCGGGGCTGCCGAAGTCCAGGTGGCCTCCCAGTATGCTCCTGCGCCCGTTCAACCTCTTGCGGCTGTCCTTTATGTGGAAGTGGTAGATCCTGTCCGCGAACTCCTCGATGAACGCGGCGGAGTCCAGGAACTGGTGGGCGAAGTGGCTCGGGTCGAAGTTGATGCCGAACCCCTCGCGGTTGTCGATGGCGTCGAGGGCCTTGCGGGTGGTAACGAAGTCGTAGGCGATCTCCGTGGGGTGCACCTCGAGGCCCCACCTTACACCCTCCTCGTCGAAGACGTCGATGATCGGGTTCCACCGCTCCGCGAAGTCCTGGTAACCGCGCTCTATCTCCGCGAAGTCGTTGGGCGGGAAAGAGTAGAGCAGGTGCCAGATGCTCGACCCCGTAAAGCCGTTGACCTGCGTTACCCCGAAGCGGGCCGCGGCCCTGGCCGTGTCCATGACCTTCCGGGCGGCACGCCGGCGCACGCCTTCCGGGTCGCCGTCACCCCACACGTCGGGAGGGAGCGTCGCCCCGTGGCGGGCGTCAATGGGGTCGCAGACGGCCTGGCCGACAAGGTGGGTGCTTATGGCCCAGCAGTTCAGGCCGTTGCTGCGCAGTATCTCCCAGCGCTCCTCTAAGTAGCCGCTCTCCGAGAGCGCTCGGTCTACGTCGAAGTGGTCCCCCCAGCACGCGAGTTCGAGCCCGTCGAAACCCCACTCCCCGCACTTTCTGGCGAGCTCTTCCAGCGTAAGGTCAGCCCACTGTCCCGTAAAAAGTGTTACTGGTCTGGCCATGTTCCAACCTCCTCCTACTCTTTCTACCTCGCGGACAGGCCCCGCCCCTACAGCTTAGCGCCCCTCGCGGCCAGAAGCGCGGCCACGTCGACAGGCTCCCCGCTCTCGATGGAACCTACGCAACCAAGCATGGCGGCCAGGCTCTTCACATTGTCTGCCGCAACGGTCTCGGGCGGCTCGCCGCCCTCGATCGCCGCCCGCAGCGCCTGCAGCGTCGCCTCCCTCTCCGTGAACTCGAGGTCGTGCTGCTCGATGTGACGCGCCTCCTCGCCCCACCTTTCGAAGACGACCTCCCCGGTCCCACGGTCCTCTTTGCTGCCGCTCCAGAGTAGCCTTCCGGCCTCACCGACGATCTCCCAGTCGCCGTTCCACGAAGTCTCGGGGTCGAATGTAGCCCAGTCTCCCTCGTAGACGACGGGCACGCCGCAATCCAGGTCCAACAGGACGGCTACCGCCGGATCGTGAACGAAGTCGCTGTCGGGGACGCGCCAGCTGCGAGCGTACACGCCGCGCACGTCACGACCGGTCGCCGCCCTAATGAGGTCGAAGTGGTGGATCGACATATCGAGGACGTAAGGGTGGCGCATCGAGTACCTGAAATCGTCCGGGGCGAAGAGCGTCCTGGTGTCGCGCCGGCAGGATATCTTGATCGACGCGAGCTCCCCGAGCTCGCCTTCCATTACGAACCGCTGCATCGCACGGAACGGAGCATTGTAACGGTAGTTCTGGCTGACCATGAGGATGCGCTCGGCTCTGTCTGCGGTCTCGACCAGGTCGAAGGCGTCCTGAAGGGTGGTGGCAAGAGGCTTCTCGCAGAGGACGTGCCTGCCCGCCTCGAGCGCAGCCTTCGCGACCCCGTGGTGCGTGCCCGGCGGCGAAGCCACAAGCACCGCGTCGCACTCGACTGCCCCGAGCGCCTCCTCCAGGACTCCGTAGCCTGGTGTGGCTTCTGCATAACGGCGGGCTTCGGGGTCGGGATCGACGACGGCGACGAGCTCGACGCCGGGGGCTTCTGCCACCAGCACGGACCAGCTACGGCCCCAGATACCGAGTCCTGCCTGGACTACGCGGATGATCTCCGCTCCTCCGATGGCGCGTCGCCGTTCTCGAGCCAGGCGATCTCTTCCGGGGTCAGCACTACGGCGCCGGCCTCGACGTTGGCCCTGAACTCCGCGCCCGTGTTGCAGCCGACAAGCGCGAAGACCTCGAGTGGCTGATCCAGGGCATAGGCGAGGGCTACCTGCGGAACGGTCAGGCCCTTCTCCCCGGCGAGAACGCCGGCCCGGTCGAGGCGCTCGAAGTTCTCCTCGTAGCAGTAGGTTTCGACACAGATCCTGTCGAGGGTTGCGTCGAAAGTGTCCAGGTTGTGGCGGGTAAAGCGGCCGGAGAAGAAACCTCCTGCGAGGGTCGACCAGGTAAACAGCGGCATCCTGGTCTCCTCGTACCAATGGCGGCCCTCCTCGTCCCCGCTGATGCTCACGCAGTCGGGCCAGGGCTCTTTGACCTGCACGGCGAGGCTGAGGTTGGGGCTGCTGGCGACCATGGGCGTAAGGCCATTCTCCCTGGCGTAGTCGTTCGCTTCGCGGAGGCGCTGTGGTCTCCAGTTCGAGCCTCCGAAGGCATGGATCCTGCCTTCCTCTTTGTGTTCGTTGAGGACCTCGACGATGGGGCCGACCGGGACGGAAGGGTCGTCGCGGTGGAGCAGGTAGAGGTCTATGTAGTCGAACCCGAGGCGGGCCAGGGAGTCGTAAAGGTCGCCCGTGATATCGAAGGGGGTCACCCGCTTGCGGTCCTCGTTGTGGTGGGCGCCCTTGCCGATTATCACAACCTCCTCACGCAGGCCGCGGTCCCTTACCCACCGGCCGAGGGTCCGCTCGCAGTCACCCCCGCCGTACTGGTGGGCAGTATCGAACGTGGTGCCGCCCTTGGCGTAAACCTCATCCAGCAGCGCGAAGCTCCGTTCCTCTTGTCCTTCCTCTTCGGATCCGATCATTACGGTGCCCTGCACGATCCGCGCCACCGGCTTATCTACGCCGGGCACCCTTCCGTAGTTCAAGTCGCCACCTCCTCGCCGGGGTACCTGAGCCCCCACGCGGCCCTTATGCCGTCCATCGTCCTCAAGACAGAGAGTGTCTCATCCAGCGGCATAACATCGCTCTCCGTCTTGCCAGCCGCGAGGCAGCGCATAACCTCTGCGGCCTCGTAGTTGAAGCCGTTACCCGAGACCGGGGCCTCGACGGTCTCATCCTCCTTGCCCGGTCTGGAGATGGTCATCGCCTTAGGGCGCCACCAGGGGGCGTGGATCCTTACGTACCCTTCTGTGCCCATAATGGTCGCTTCCTGGGGCGTCGTTGTCCTTATGCCGATGGACAGGTTGGCCAGCCTTCCACCTTCGTGCGCGAGTACTACGGAAGCCTGTTCGTCGACGCCCGTCTCCCCGAGATGCGGCAGGCTCACAAACCCCGAAGGCCTGCCGAGGACCATGGACGAGAACGAGACGCAGTAGACCCCGACGTCGAGCAGGGCTCCCCCGCCGAGCCTCTGGTCGAAGAGCCGGGATGCGGGGTCGAGATCCGCCCTGAATCCGAAGTCCACGTTCAGCATCCGCACCTCGCCTATGGCCCCTTCCGAGACCAGTCGACGCACCTCTTCCATCAAAGGGAAGAACCTGGTCCACATGCCCTCCATGATGAAGAGTCGTTTCTCCCTGGCGAGCTCGACCACCCGTTCGGCTTCGGCGGCGTTCACGCAGAAAGGCTTCTCGCAGAGCACGGCCTTCCCGGCCTGGAGGCACAGCGTAGCGTTCTCCGCGTGGAAGGGGTGGGGCGTCGCGATGTAGACGACGTCGACGTCGGGATCCGAGGCGAGATCATCATAGCTCGCGTGGCGGCGCGGGATGTTCCTCTTATCGGCGAACTTCGCCGCCGAGGCTTCCGAGCGCGACCCGACGGCGAACACCTCGGCCTCGGGCAGGGAGCGCAGGCCCTGTACGAACTGCCTCGCGATGGCGCCCGTTCCGAGTATTCCCCACCGGACCTTCTTCACGATCTCTGCGCGCCTTCCCTTCCCGCCTCACACGGCCAGATGCACAAGCCGCGATGCTACACACTAAGGTGCGCACAATCAAACCGCTGGAGGTTGCACGGGCGTTACGAAGTACATCGAATGGGTATACGTCTACCTTGCATGGGTTTACGTCTACCTCGAAGGAGTGAAGCGTGGAGTACAGGAACCTCGGAAGAACGGGTGTGAAGGTCAGCGAGATCTGCCTCGGGTGCATGATGTTCGGGGGAAGGACGGACGCAGAGGACTCGGCGGACATCATCGACCGCGCCATCGACGAGGGTGTCAACTTCCTCGACACGGCGAACGTCTACAGCACAGGTGCCAGCGAGGAGGTTGTCGGTAAGGCGTTGAAGCGGAACGGCAAGCGCGAGACGATCGTGCTCGCGACCAAGGTGCACGGGGCGATGGACGAGGAAGATCCCAACGCCGCGGGCAACCACAGGCGGCACATCATCGAGCAGTGCGAGGCTTCGCTGAGGCGTCTCCAGGTGGACCACATAGATCTGTACCAGATCCACCGCCCGAGCCCGGACGTCCCCATCGACGAGACGCTGCGGGCGCTGGACGACCTGATCCATGCCGGCAAGGTGCGCTACGTGGGCACATCCACCTACGCGGCCTGGCAGCTCGTCGAAGCGTTGTGGGCAGCAAAGGAGCTCGGGCTGAACCGCTTTGTGAGCGAGCAGCCCCCCTACCACCTCCTCGACCGGCGCATCGAGCGCGAGCTGGTTCCTTTCGCCCAGACTTACGGGGTCGCCTTGATCCCCTGGTCCCCGCTCGCCGGCGGCTTCCTTACCGGCAAGTACAGCCGCGACGAGAGCCAGTCACCCGAGGACAGCCGCTACGGCATACAACCAAGACGCATGGGCCGCAACCACTTTACGGACGAGTCGTTCGACGTCCTTGAAGCGGTGCAGGCTATTGCAAATGAGAAGAACTGCACCCCGGGACAGGTCGCCCTGGCCTGGTGCAAGGACAAGCCGGGCATCACAAGCCCCATTATCGGGCCGCGCACGATGGAGCAACTCGAAGACAACCTGGGAGCCGTCGAGGTTTATCTAGACGAGAACGACCACGAGCGCCTCGACGCCGTCGCCCCGCCGGGACGGTCCACCGTCCCCTACTACGAGGCGGACTTCGGCCCGCACCCTCACCGCTGGTGATAGCGGATCGGGGAATGGTCGACCATTCCCCGATCCGCGCTGGTCAGCTTGTCAGCTGTTTGTTTGCTGAAGTGCTCTATTGCTGGTTCCGGGCGTTCCGGGCGGCGCGGCGACGGGGCGAGGCGAGAGTCATCCCCAGGATGACGCATCCCGAAACGACCATGACCAGACCCCACCACAGGTTCACGTTAAAGCCGAGGTCGCCCTCGGGCTGCGCGGGGGAGCTGAGTATCCCGACCAGGACCATCGTAACGCCGTAGGTGAGGATGAGGGCCGCGATATAGAAGCCTATCGCCATGGAGTGGTTCGTGCCTGAGTGCTCGGGCACCCTCTCCTCTTCCCCATATTCATGGTGTTGTTCTTCTGTCTGGTGTTCCTCTGTCATGCTCTCCTCCTACCAGAAGTAGATGTTCAGGGCAACGGTAATGGTGAGCACGATGACCGCGAGGACCCACGGTTTCTTGTACCAGGCCTCCTCGACGGCCTCCTTCTGCTCGGTCAGGCCCCACACGAGGCCGCGCAGCTCATCGTCAGGCTTGGGTTGGGTGACCAGAGAGACCGCGATCGTTACGACGAGGCACACGATCCACGCGAAAAACGCCCGCGCCATGGACGCCCCCAGGCCACTGTCCAGCGTGATGAGGTACGAGATAAGGCCGTAACCTGTTCCAGCAACAAGTCCGGTGAACCCACCCCAGCCCGTCGTGCGCGTCCAGAACATGCCAAGGAGGAACGTCCCAAAGAGCGGTGCCAGGAACATTCCATGCAGCACCTGGACGTAGTTCATGATGGTAGGGAAGCCAAGAGCCAGGTAGGCAGTTACGATGCTCAGGAGTACCCCAGCAACAGTGGCGATGCGGCCCATATTGAGGTAGTGGCGGTCAGAAGCATCCCGGTTTATGTACGGTTTGTAGATGTCGTAGGTCCAGACGGTATTGAAGGCCGTCACGTTGCCAGCCATCCCGCTCATGAAGGCCGCGAGCAGCGCCGTCAGGCCAAACCCGAGCATCCCGGTGGGGAAGTAGTAGGCCATCGCGTAGGGGACGGCATTGTTGGCCTCGGCTGCAGTGGCGATCTTCGGGCCCAGGATGGACAAGGCGATCAGTCCGGGGAAGATCGCGAGTACCCCGTACAAGAGCTTCGGGAACGCCGCGATGAGCGGGGTCCTCTGGGATGCCGCCAGATCCTCGGCCGCCAGGGCCCTCTGTACCACGAGGAAGTCCGTGCACCAGTAGCCGAAGCTCTGCACCAGACCGAGCCCGAACACGATGTAGAACCACTGCACGGCAAAAGGGTTGTCCGTCGAGCCTGTGTTGGCCCAGACGTGGAAGAACTGGGGGTTGCTTATGGACTCCTTCAAACCGGAGAGGCCGCCAACGTCTATAAGGCCGAAGATCACGAGCGGCACCAAACCTAACGTGATCAGGAAGAACTGCAAGACCTCGTTGTAGATCGAGGAGGAGAGGCCGCCCAAGACCACGTACGCGAGCACTATCGCCGCCGAGAGGAAGATGCTCGCCGTGAGCGACCAGCCAAGGAGCAGCTGGAAGACGAGCGCCATCGCGAACATGTTTATGCCTGAGAGCAGAAGCATGAAGATGGCGAACAGGACGGCATTGAACCCACGCGTCGCCTCGTTGTAGCGGAGCTTCAGGAAGCCAGGGACGGAGTGTACCCTACTCGCGTAGTAGAAGGGGATCATGAACAGGGCCACAAAGACCATCGCGGGGATCGCGCCGATCCAGTAGTAGTGGGCCTGCATGATCCCGTACGTCGCCGCCCCTGCACCCATCCCCATGATCTCCAGCGCCCCCAGGTTCGCACCAAGGAAGGCGAGGCCCGTGATCCAGCTCGGCAGAGACCTTCCGGAGAGGAAGTAGTCCTCGGAGGTCTGCATCTTCGTCCTGAGCGCAGCCCCGATACCGAGCACGAACACGAAGTACACCGCGATTATGAAGTAGTCGAGCCACGTTTCGTTGACCTCAACCAGAGACTGTAACAACGCTAGATTTCCCACCGTAACCTTCTCCCTTCATGTCCCGATTCCCTTAACGGCCCTATCTTGTCAAGGTTCTGTCATATATCGTCCCCGCAACTCGACCAGCAAACCATTCTCGGCAGGTCGCTCTCAGGTCGGGTATGCAACCACGAACTTCCGACCGATGCCTTCGACCGCAGTAGCGACATGCCCTCTCCTCTTTCCCTATTGAGGAAAGTTAATACCCTCGCCAAGTCCGCGTCAAACCGAGGGTGGATCGAGGGAGCGGGATGGCCGCCACTATCTCCTTGGACGGTCTGAAATCGGCCGTAGACAAGCCTACGATCGAAGGCAAATGACCGATATCTAGATCGGCATGGAGATGAATGGTGAGGAGTAGTCGGGGGCGCGGGAGAGGACCTGTTCGGCCTCCTCGCGCGACATCTTCTGTCCACCCGTCTGGAGGATCATCGGTAAGATAGTGACGTCGCCGGCCATCGCGAGTCCTGTGACCTCCTCGTGGGAAAGCACCCAGGAGACGGCGGCGTCTATGTACTCCTGCTGGTCAAATGGCTCGTACCAGGTGGTGTACCTCTGTCCGTCCGCGCCGCCCTCGGGCCAGTTACGGCGCGAGACGGTCTTGATGATCATAAGCCCGGCATCCTGACGCCGCACCTCTTCAACTAGAGCCTCGTAATCTGCCCGGTAGCCCTCGTCCGTGGAGAGGATGTAGTTCCAGGGCGTGAGTACGGTCTCGAACGGGTAACGCCGCAGGGCTTCGAGGTGTGTCGACGGGGCCCCGTCGCCGTGACCCGTGATGCCGATGGCCCCGACGAGGCCCTCTTCCTTCGCCTCGATGGCGGCTTCGAGGGAGCCGCCGGTGCCTGTGGCGCGGTCGAGGTCTTCGATGTCGCCTACGGAGTGAAGTTGGAGCAGGTCGACGTTATCCACGCGCAGGCGCTCCAGGGAGTCATGGATCTGGCGCTTAGCCGCATCTTTCTCGCGCAATCCGGTCTTGGTGGAGAGAAAGATGCGGTCCCTGATCTCGGGCATCCACCGTCCGTATTGCAGCTCTGAGTCCCCATAATCTGCCGCCGTATCGAAGTGGTCCACGCCGGCGTCGAGCGCCTGCTGGAAGGCCGTGTCCGAGTCCTCCTCGGTGGCTTCCGCAAGCGCGGCCCCGCCGAAGATGAGCACGGAGTTCTCGCTCCCAAGTCGTCCCAAACGACGGTGTTCCATGCCTGCCCCTTTCCTCGCTCTTCTTATTCTCTTTCCCAATCCACTCTCAGCGTAACCACCTCGAAGGGCCGCACTCCGAGGCTCACGGCACCACCATTTACCTCCATAGGCCCTTCGGCTTCTTCGAGTAGGTTGACCCGCTCCACCCTCTCGACGGGGCGACCGAAGCGCAACGTACACTCTCCACGGGCGCCATGGGGTTCGTAGAGGCGCAGGATCACAGAGTCCCCTTCCTCCGCCAACTTGAGGCTCCCGAGCGCGAGCTCCAGTCCCTCAGTCTCAACGAGAGAGAATCCCTGCGGCAGGTCGTCCTCCTGTGCCATGAACGGGAAAAGTGGCGCGTTGAGGGCGAAGGCTTCGCGCGCGACCCCCGCCGCGGTCCAGTCGCCCGGGTGGGGGAAGAGGGAGTAGGTAAAGCGGTGCTCGCCCTCGTCGGCGAACGGGTCGGGGTAGAGCGGGCTGCGCAGGAGGCTGATGCCTACTACGTTCCCCTTCGCGCTGTGGCCGTACTTGCCGTCGTTGAGGAGCGCCACGCCGTAGCCTGGCTCGGAGAGAACACAGAAGCGGTGGGCCGAAACCTCGAAACGGGTAGCGTCCCAAGGCGTGTTGTGATGCGTCGGCCGCCGCAGGGCCCCGAACATCGTCTCGCTGGTTGTCTCGTGGGAGCGGACGGCGAGCGGGAAGAGCGTCCTGAGTAGGACCCTCCGCTCGCGCCAGTCGACGTAAGACTCCATGTCCAGGCGTCGAGAGCCGGAGAGGAGCCTGTAGGTCTGCGCGATGGTCGAGGCCCGCCACCTGCGGACCACGCGCACGGAGGCGCGCAGTGGCCCGCTCTCCGTGACTTCGACGCTCTGTACAGAGGAGATCTCCTCCCCCTCCTGCTCGTACCCTTCGTCAACGTCCCACGCCTCCCAGTTGCGGGGCTTGTCCGTGTAGGCCCAGAGCTGGTTGGCGCGTCCGGCCAGGACCTCACGGCCGGCCTCCCTGTCGTAGACGCCGTGGAGCGTGCCGTCCCCACCTACTTCCACGCGCAAGAGTCCGTTGTCCAGAACGGCCCCCCCGCCCGCGACCTCGGCATCGACGTCCTGGGTCTCGCGCGGGGCCGGCGCGGACTCATGCCTGGCAGTTAGCGTATTCCAGCCGAGTCCCGGCACGCTGAGTTCCGGGGCGTGCACGAGCAGCTTCCCGTCCTCGGTCTCCTGGCTGGGCAGCGGTTTGCCATCCGCGTCGGCGACGCCTTCGGGCCTGCTCTCGGCGTCGAGTAGTACGGAGAGGGGGCGCGGATTCAGTGAGACATTGGCGACGAGGAGTGCAGGCTCTGCTTCCGGCGGGGGGCTCAGGACACTGTCGCGCAGCTTTCGCGCCGTTCTGACGACGTCCGCGAGCTCCTTGTGGGTTACGTCGTAGACCTCCCCTATCGAGGTCCCTGGCAGTATGTCGTGGAACTGGTTGAGGAGGAGCGTCTTCCAGGCTGCTTCGAGCTCTTCGCGCTGGTACTCGCCGCCGTGGAGCGCGGCCAGCGTGGCTAGGGCTTCAGCCTCGAGCAGCCGGTGCTCGGCCTCGCGGTTGAGCTTCTTCACCCTGGCCTGGGTGGTCAGGGTACCCCTGTGCAACTCGAGGTAGAGCTCTCCGGTCCACCTAGGGAGTCCGTCTGTGGGAAGACTCTCGAAGAACTCGTCGACGTGGGCCATGCGGAGGCGTGGCATGGCGGGGAAGCTCTTCAAGCGGGCGTAGTTTTCGAGCATCTGCTCGCTCGGGCCGCCTCCGCCGTCGCCCCACCCGAAGGAGAAGAGGCTCTCGGGGTAGTTGCGCTTGCCCTCGAAGTTGCGCCAGGTGCCGTAGATGTCGTGGGGTGTAACGTTGCCGTTGTAATCCTGGCCGGGATTTTCGAAGTCGTGGGCGATAACCGTGCTACCGTCTATGCCCTCCCACTCGTAGAGGTCATACGGGAACTCGTTGGTCTCGCTCCAGTTGAGCTTGTAGGTGAAGAAGCCTGCCATGCCTGCGCCCCGCAGAAGTTGCGGCAGCGCCGGAGAGAACCCGAAGGCGTCGGGGAGCCAGGCCACCCGCGAGCGGTGGCCGAACTTCTCCTGGAAGTACCTCTGGCCGTAGAGCATCTGGCGCACCATGGATTCGCCTGAGGGGATCTGGCAGTCAGCCTCAACCCACGAGCCGCCTACCGGCTCCCAGCGTCCCTCCTCGACCCGCCTCCTTACCCGCTCGAAGATCTCCGGCGATTCGGCTTCGATCCACTCGTAGAGCTGGGCCGAGGACTGGTTGAAGACGAAATCGTCGTAGCGCTCCATGAGCGAGAGGACACTCGCGAAGGTCCTGCGCCCTTTACGAATGGTCTCTGAGACGGGCCACAGCCAGGCCAGGTCGAGGTGCGCGTGGCCCGTCAGGGCGAGGCGCCCGACCGGCGGATACTCGGCTTTCAACTCCTTCAGGCCGGCGGCGACCATCGCTCGCGCCTCGCGCACGGCACTCCTCGTCCCTTCGGGGAGGGGCTCCACGTTTCTAGGCGCGGGCGGCAGGCTCCAGGGACCACCGTCGGTCGACTCGGCGTAGGCTTCCAGGTAGCGGGTGAGCGCGACCTCGCTCCCCGAGGGCCACAGTGGGAACAGGCCGGCGAAGGCGGCATCGACTATGTCGAGGAGGTGAGGGACAACTTCGTGATCCCCTAGCTGCTCGCAGACTTCGACTATGAGCCCGAGGTCTCGTTCCAGGGCGCGCACGTCCGTCTCGGGCACAACGAGGGAGGAACGACTTATCTGTGGTTCTGCGACGTTCGAGCCGAACATCCCCCTTGGCACGACTTCTGCTTCGACCCCGATTGTCTCCCCGCCCGCAGCCTTTCGCGTCACGGGGAAGCTGCGGTGGAAAGGATTGAGGCCCCCGCTGAACCCTGTGGAGAGACTGACGAAACCCTCGCCACCGAGCCAGAGCTCCAGCTCGACGGGAGAGCCGGCCCAGTCTTCGGGTATCTTCGCCTCGGCCGAGAAGCTCGCCGGCAGCGCCTCCTCGGGCCAGAAGTCTCCCAGCCAGATCTCCTTCGCCTCCCCGCCGTCGGCCGAAAAACGCCACTCCTCGATGCGGCTCTCACGCGCGTTGCGCCACAGCTTCAGTTCATCGACGCGCACCTTGTGACGATCCAGACGGTGTCTCTCGCGGGTGTTCATTCGTCTCCCTCTTCTCGGCACAACGACACGCCGAGATGTTACAGGTTGTCCACCGTTTCGACACGAGCCGGCCCGCAGCAGCTCGTTCTCCAGGTACACCGCCCTCATGCATCTGTACCGGTACTCGAGGGTGCGAGCCCCAGTTCCTCTGCAGCCTGTATGTGTTCATGCTTACGACTCAAGGAGTCGTACAGACCGCACCTCTACCACGAACTGCGACCTCTCTATTGCTCTTGATCCCGTTCGACCCCCTCGAACAGAGGTCGTACGGCGTCCACGTCCTCATTTTCCAACACGTGGCCCATCCTCCCATCGGCGAGGGCCCGTTCCACCGCGCCCAGCCATAGGGCGCGTGGGGGACTGTTTCCCCAAGGGGGGCGGTCCATGCCCTCGTAACGGTCGAAGACCACCGGGGGCTGCATCTGCTGCCGCGCCGCGGTGTGCAGCATGGTCTCTTCCAGATGCGCACTCGCGAATAGGACGAAGTCGAAGGTGTGCGGGCCCTGGTCCGTGTACTGGTCGCGCCCTGCGTACACGACGGGTTCGCCTCCTCCCCAGGCCATCTTCGGGCTTCTCAGCAGGGTCCACTGCCAGCGGTCATCGTCCAGGCTGAGGCTGTAGGCGTCGCCGGTCACGAGGGCCAGTTGCCGGTCCTCCAGCTCCACACGGGACCAGCCCTGCACGGGCCATTCCGTCGGGCTAGCGACGCGCTCCACATGGCCGCCGGGCAACCCGTCGGTCCGGCGAGGGGGGAGCCGCCAGTTGGACCGGCATCTGCAGCAGCTTCAAGCGCTCACTGAAGTTGACCTCTACCCGCAAGTGAATCCGGGGCTCGTAGCGGTGCAGCGTGAGGGTCCATCGCACGGCGGAGCGGCCTAGCCATCCCTCCAAGCGTACTCGCGCCCGCAAGGGCCCGGTTTCCTCCACGACCCATCCTTCGGTTTGTAGAACCGTCTCTATGGGTTCAACGAAACGGTCGGTGTGGAAGGTCCAGGTGTCGCTGAGATCCCGGCGCAGGTGCAGGCCGACGCCGCCCTCGCCCAGCAGGTTTCTCCCTTCGGCGATAAGGCGCCGGATGCCTGAGCCGTCCAACTCCGCGCGCAGGTGGCCGTTCGCGATGAGTTCGGAGGAGGCTTCAAGATCCGAGTCCGGTACTTCGGAGGAGGGACGTTTGTCTGTTCTCACCAGCACCTGGGCGGACTGCCCTCCGGCGAGCCTGAGTGGGAAGATCACGCGCTCTACGTGTGCTGCTGCGTCGGGTTGCACCGCCTGAAAATCTAGGGACCTTCCTTCGAGGTCACTCAGCCACCGGTTACCCCAGGCGTCGAAGCTGATGAACGGCTCCGCCTCGACCACGCCTTCCCAGGGGTCTCCGTCGGGGTTGATGACCACTATCTGCTGATCGTCGAGCGGTGGCAACTTACGACGCGCCCAGCGCCGGGTGGTCTCCACGACGACCTCCTCGCCGGCTATCCTGGCCCTGCCTTGCATCGCCCTGATCGAATCCCATGCTGCAGGGACCGATGTGCCTGCCAGAACGTCGTGAAACTCGGTGAACAGCAGGTCGTCCCAGGCGGCATCGAGCCGTCTGTGGAGATCCCGTCTCTCCTCCTCGCCGTCCACTAAAGCGTCGATGAGACGCCCACACTGATCTAGTAGGTGCTCGCCGCGCTGCTGTTGCTGCTTGATGTCGTGCATCACGCTGTAGCAGCCCGGGAAGGTGTGCTGCAACTCCTCGGTTACGAGCGGGAGACGGTCTCTACTCTCCGCGATGGCGTCGAAGAAGGCCTGAGGCGTACTGAACCTTAGCTCTGCACCGGGAAAAGCCTTTGCGTTCTCGAGGATGTATTCGATGTTGGCCTTGGTCGGTCCACCGCCGTGGTTGCCAACCCCGTAGAAGCACATCGTGTGTCCGAGTGCGGGGTTTGCCGCCTCGATGGAGAGCATGATCTGGCCGTACAGGTCGTCCGAGAAAGTGACGTAGGCTGGAGAGATGCGGAACCCGATCACTTCTCCTCCACTCGCACCGCGCCAGCGGAATGTCTGGGCTGGCAACTCCACCTGGTGGGCTCCGGGACGATGGAAGACGTAGCCTGCGTAACCGTGGGCCGCGAGCACGTCGGGCAGGGTCGCCGGGTGGCCGAAGGAGTCCACATTGTAGCCGACCTTCGGGCTCACCCCGAAGCGATTCTGGAAGTAGCGCTGGCCGTGGATGATCTGGCGATGCAGGCCCATGGCCGTTGAGAGGTTGAGGTCGGGCTGGATGTACTGGCCTCCCGTGATGTGCCACCGTTCGTCTCTCGACCAGTCGCCGTACCCTCTCGAAGAGCTCGGGGTCTATTCGCTCCACCTGCTCGAAGAGCCAGGACTCCCCGCGGGTGAAGACGAACTCGGGGTACTCGTCACAGCGGTCCGCGGCGGAACGGAACGTGGCCAGCGCCTCGTCCACCCCCGCCTGCCAGGACCACAGCCACACCGGGTCGATGTGGGCGTTTCCTATCATGTGGACAATCACGAAAAGACCAATCCCCTCGGTTTGCCTGCGCTTGCTTTCCTACCTACCGACGCCGGACAGAGACGGCTCGACGTGCTCCCCAGACTAGCCCTTGATGGCTCCGGCCGTGAAGGCGCGGACGATGAACCGCTGCAGGATGACGAAGGTGGCGATGGCCGGCAGCATGGCCAGCACACCTCCCGCGGCGACCACTTGTTGCGAGGTCTGGGCGTAGTTGCCCTGGAAGTTGAGGATGCCGATCGAGATCGGGAGCAGCGAGGGCTTGCTGAGGAGTATGTAGGGCATGGTGAACTCGTCCCCAGGCGAGGATCGCCGTGAGCACGAACACCGAGGTGAGGCCTGGCAGGATGAGCGGCAGGGTAACCCTCCAGAACGCGCCGAAGCGCGTGCAACCGTCAACCATCGCCGCCTCGTCCAGAGCGGGAGGGATGCCGTCGAAGAAACCTTTGAGCATCCAGGTCGCAATCGGCACCAGGATAGCGATGTAGACCATCGCCGTGCTGACATGCGAGTCGAGTATGTTCAGGCGGGCGAAGTACCTATACAGCGGGACGCCGATGACCAGCGGAGATATCATCTGCAGGGCGAGCACGCCGATCAGCAGCGTGCTGTTGCCGCGGAAGGTAAGGCGGGAGAAGGCGTACGCCGCCGGTGCGGCGACCACCATCGCGCCGACGCTCCCCGCCACGGAGAGCTTGAGCGAGTTGATCAGGAACACAGAGAACTGCGCAGAGTACAGCACCTCGACGTAGTTCTCGAGCGTCGGGGACTCCGGGATCAGCCTGAGCGACGTAATGTAGACCTCCTGCGGGGTCCGGATCGAGAGGGAGAGCACCCACAAGAGCGGTCCGCCGAAGAACACCAGCGCGGCGGCGAACACCAGGTAGGTCAGCGCGTCGCCAATTCTGCCCCTGGCCTTGCGGCTTCTCATACTGTTCCCTCCGAACGCAGCCATCTCCTGTAACCGAGGGTGAGGACCAGGCTGATCAGGAGCATGATCACGGCAAGCACGGCACCTTCGGCAAGGCTGTACTCCCTGAAGATGACGTTGTACGTGTGGAGGGCGAGCACCTCCGTCGCCTGCCCTGGGCCACCGCCCGTGAGCGCTAGATACCATGTCGAAGGTATTCAGGGTTGAATCGTGATCAGGATGATATTGATCATGAGTATCGGCCTGAGCTGCGGTATCGTGATGTACCAGAAGGACTGCAGCGTCGATGCGCCGTCCACCTCTGCGGCATCGTAGAGTTCGTCTGGGATCGACTGCAGGCCGGCGTATTGAAGAATCATGCTGAAGGCGGTCCCCCGCCAGACGTTGGCGATTATGATCGACATCAGGGCTAGGTTTGGGTCTGAGAGCCAGGCGAATCCGTCGAGCCCGAAGGGGGCCAGCACCAGGTTTGCCAGACCGTAGCTGGCCTCGTTGAGGATGATTGCCCACACGATACCGATGACAACGCCGGGCATGACCCAGGCGGAGAGGATGATCGAGCGCATGAACACCATGCCAGGCAGGCGCCTCCTCCTCGCCCTGTTGACGGCTACCGCGATCAGCAGTCCCAGTGCCAGCTGCAAGACGACGCTCGCCGCGACGAAGATGGCCGTTATCCGTAGTACCTTGTACAGGACAGGATCGCTCAGGACGCTCTTGAACGTGTTCAGGGTGTACTCGTAATTCGGCTGCTGCAATGAGGCGTCGGTGATGCTGAACCGCAGGACTTCGAAGGAAG
Organism: uncultured Rubrobacteraceae bacterium; assembly: GCA_963811295.1. Lineage (GTDB taxonomy): Bacteria > Actinomycetota > Rubrobacteria > Rubrobacterales > Rubrobacteraceae > Rubrobacter_D. The sequence goes on from CAWEQZ010000030.1 coordinate 51,731, forward strand.
GGTAAAGGTAGAACAGCGTGACGACCGCGAGCAGCGGCGCCATCCAAAGCGTGGGCCTGTTCTCGCCTATGAGCCGCCGAGGAGCGAAAGCCTTCTTAGTCATCGCTTACTGTGCGCCATCACTACTTATTCTGCTCCCGGTAAGCCGCGAGTGAAGCCTTGTACGCTCTGTCGAGGGCCTCCTCCGGCGTCGCCTCTCCTGTGAGGACCGTGCCGATGGCGATCTGGAGCTCCTCGGATATCGTCGGATAGACGGGGACGCCCGGCCTTGCCTTCCCGTGCTCGAGCATGACGCGGAAGTCGTCGTAGATCGGCTCGTCGAACGTGTCTATGGTGTCGAAGAGTTTCGGGGAGGTCGGCAACTGGCCGGTTACTTCGTTCATCCCCCCTATGAAAACGTCCTTGGTGAACTCCATGCACATCTCGACTTTCTTGGGATCGTCGGAGAAGGAGCCTATGGTCCACCCGCCGCTTCCCGACACCGGCGTGTCGCTGGGGCTCTTCGTCGGAAGTAGCGACACCTCCCACTTCTTGAACTCTTCGGGCGGAAGGGATTCCTTCAAGGGCGGATACTGGAAGTCGCCTCCCTGGAACATCGCAACCTCCTGCGCCTGGGCCGCCGCTTCGAACTCAGAGTAGTCCTTGATCGTTGCGACCCGCTGGGGGGACGCGCCACTGTCCACGGTCTCTTTGAGGAAGTTCATCTCGTTCAGCATGTACGTACGGTGGGGCTCCTCGCCGAAGATCGGCTTGCCCTGGTCGTCGACCAGCTCGCCACCCTGGCTCCAGAAGTGGGCCAGGTTGTCAAAGGTGGTGCCCTCCCACCTCCCGCCGTTGAAGAGGTAGCCGTCGACCTTAGGGTCTTTCTCCTCAGCCGCTTTCGCTGCCGCTATCAGCTCGTCCCAGGTCCTTGGCGCCTCCGGCACGAGATCCGTCCTCCTGTACAGTATGCGCCCGTCCGTGGCAAACCAGTAGGCGTACATCTTCCCATCATCACCGACGACGATGTCCCTGACGAAGGGGAACAGACTGTTTATCTCTTCTTCGGTGAAGTACTGGTCTATCGGCTTCAAGGCCCCCTGCTCGATGAACTGTGCGACGACAAAGGAGTCAACGTTCGCGCAGTCAGGCGCCCGGCCGACCCTGGCCTCCTCAAGCAGGCGCGCCTGTTCCTGGGTGGTCTGGTCGTCCGGGACGATCTCGAGCTCCAGCTTCCAGTCAGGGTGATCCTCTGCGAACTTCGTGAAGAGCTTCTCGAAACCGTCAGCCCAACTCGGTGTCGAGGACTGGTGGGTGTAGCTGGAGTTGAGTTGTAGCGTCATCGAATTCGGGGCATCCTCTTTGCCTATGCGATCTAGCGTCAGAACACTGCCGCCGCCACCTCCACAACCGACTACGGCCGCGATCACGGCCAGAACCACAGCTAGTCGAACGAACCGCACGAACCACTGTCTCATTTAGAACCCACCCCCTAGATCGCACGGCGCCTGACGCGCACGGCAACCTCCGTCGTTGCCCCTCCCCAGCCAGCCTTCCCCACGCCAGCAACATAACAGTAACCTAGTAGCCGCAGCTCATCAAGCACTATAAGAGTAATGGTCGATTTCCCTGCTCTCGCACCGGGACCATGTTAGAACAGGGAAGCAAGATCTATGCTGTAATTGGAGGCTAGATTGGAGAGAGGGAGAAGGAGCCCTAGCATGGACAACAAGGTCTACCGCAGCGAGCTTACGCCGGTCGATTTCCTCAGGCGCAGCGCCTACATGTTCCCCGAAAAGACCGCGGTCGTCTACGGCGGTCGCCGCTATACCTACGCAGAGTTCGAGGAGCGCGTCAACCGCCTCGCCTCGCGCCTGCGCGACTCGGGGCTAAAGAAGGGTGACAGGGTTGCCTTTCTCTGCCCAAATACGCCTCCGCACCTCGAGGCCACCTTCGCCGTGCCGGCCGCGGGGCTCGTGCTTGTCGCCATAAACACCCGCCTCGGCAAGGACGAGGTCACCTACATCGTCGAGCACTCGGGCGCGAAGATGGTCTTCGTCGACGCCGAACTGGAGAAGCTGCTGGCCGACGTGGACGTAGAGCGCGTCCGGATCGACGACACAGGAGAGGACGGAGATCCCTACGAGGACTATCTGGCAGAGGGCTCTCCCAAACCCGTCGAGAGCGTGCTGGAGGATGAAGAGGAGACCATCTCCATAAACTACACCTCGGGGACGACAGGCCGTCCGAAGGGCGTGATGTACACGCACCGGGGGGCGTATTTGAGCGCTCTGGGAAACGCGATCGAGATCGGGATGGGCTACGAGACGAAGTACCTGTGGACCCTACCCATGTTCCACTGCAACGGGTGGACGTTTCCGTGGGCCGTTACGGCCGTCTCGGGGACGCACGTGTGTTTGAGGAAGGTGGAACCCGCGAGGATCTGGGAACTGTTCGAGGACGAGAAGATCACGCACTACTGCGCGGCCCCGACCGTCCAGATCGGTATAGTCAACGAGGAATCAGCACACCGGCTACAGACGCCCGTAACCGCCGCCATCGCAGGCGCTCCGCCCTCCCCTACATTGCTGGGCGGCCTCATCGAGCTGAACATCCGTCCGATGCACATCTACGGTCTCACCGAGACCTACGGCCCGATGACCACGAGCGGGGTCCATCCCGAGTGGGAAGAGCTGGAGATGGACGAGCGGGCGCGGCTCATGTCCCGGCAGGGTCAGGGCTACGTTACCGCCGACCTCGTGCGTGTGGTTGACGAGAACATGAACGACGTGGAGCGCGACGGGGAGACGATGGGCGAGATCGTAATGCACGGCAACATGGTCGCCAAAGGCTACTTCGAGAACGAGGAGGCGACCGAGGAGGCGTTCGAGGGTGGCTGGTATCACTCCGGCGATGTAGCGGTGTGGCACCCTGACGGGTACATAGAGATCAGGGACCGAGACAAGGACATCATCGTCTCGGGCGGCGAGAACATCTCGACGATCGAGGTGGAGCAGGTCGTCTCGCGGCACCCTGCCGTCATGGAGGCGGCCGTCGTCGCCATCCCCCACGAGAAGTGGGGCGAGCGTCCCAAGGCATTCGTCATGCTCAAGAAGGGGCAGGACGCGACCGAAGAGGAGATCATAGACTTCTGCAAGGAGCACATCGCCCGTTTCAAGGCCCCCGAGGCCGTCGAGTTCACCGAGCTCCCCAAGACCTCGACGGGCAAGGTCCAGAAGTTCGTTCTTCGCGATAAGGAGTGGGAAGATCGCGAAAAGCGGGTGAACTAGGAGGCGCCATGATCGAAGCCGAGAAGACCTACGAGCATATTCTGTTCGAGCAGGACGGCGCAGTCGCATACGTGACGATGAACCGACCGAAGAAGCGGAACGCACTCTCACTCGAGCACATGCGGGAGTTGATCTCGCTCTTCAAGGAGATAGGAGAGCGGAGGGACGCATCGGTGGTCATCCTGCGTGGCGAGGGTCCCGCCTTCTGCGCGGGCCACGACCTTTCTGAGATGATCGGCCGAGATCCCGGATTCTACCGCCACCTCTTCGACGTCTGCTGCGAACTCATGGAGACTATTCAGGAGATCCCACAGCCTGTGATCGCGCAGGTCGACGGCGTCGCCACCGCCGCAGGCTGCCAGCTCGCCGCCACCTGCGACCTCGTCGTCGCCTCCGAGGAAGCACGGTTCGCCACGCCAGGTGTACGCATCGGGCTGTTCTGCTCCACCCCGATGGTCGCCTTGAGCCGGGCCGTCGGCCAGAAAAAATCCATGGAGATGCTCCTCACGGGCGAGTTCGTCTCTGCCGAAGAAGCCCTCGCGGAAGGACTCGTCAACCGGGTGGTTTCTGATGAGGACCTCGAGGCCGAGACGCTCACTCTGGCCGAGAAGATAGCGGAGGCCAGTCCTCTGGTCGTGGGGATCGGCAAGCAGGCATTCTATCGCCAGCTAGGATTGCCCACGGAGCAGGCATACGCCTACACCAAAGAGGTCATGTCCTTCAACGCCTCGTTCGCCGACGCCCAGGAAGGAATGGGCGCGTTCCTCGAAAAGCGCAAGCCAGAGTGGAAAGGGCGTTGATAAAGGCTTCAGGATGTGAACTCGTATGACAGGCACGATCGCCCGACCGGTAGAGAAGGAAGAGCAGAAGGCCAAGGGGCTGCCGCCTTACAACGTGGTGTTGCTGGATGATAACGATCACAGCTACGAGTATGTGATCCTGATGCTGAAGCGTATCTTCGGGCATCCCGTGGAGAAGGGTTATGAGATGGCGCAGGAGGTCGACGCCACAGGGAGGGTCGTCGTGGCGACCACCAACCTGGAGCAGGCCGAACTCAAGCGGGATCAGATCCAGGCCTTCGGCCCCGACCCGCTGATCCCACGCTGCAAAGGCTCTATGTCCGCGACCGTGGAGCCCGCTGCGGCCTGACGGCCTATAAGCATGTCAGCACGCGCCCTGTCGGGCGCTTGTCAGCATTTCAGCATATCAGCTTTTGTGTGCGCAAGTGCCCTCGCTTACTTGCTGACAAGCCGCCTGTAAGGCGGCATGCTGAAGTGCTGACAAGGCGCGAAGCGCCGTGCTGAAATGCGCGGTTTGCAAGATTGCAAACCGCTCTACGCCTGGTCCCAGTAGGTGACTGAGTCGTTCTTGCGCTTGACGAAGCGCACGTTGCCATCCTGGGAGATGACGACGGCTATGACGTCGCCAAGCGCATTGCAGAGCCGGTATGCGGAGCGGTGGCGGGTTCCCACATCTCCCACCGACTCTTGGACGACGGCGTCTGCCTCGACATCCAGGGCTCTGGCGACCGTCTTTACGCCGGGCAGTCGACCGGAGATCTCACCACCGAAGCCGAGCATTTCGAAGCGCTGGGTCATTACGACGGCGCCGTCCACCGCGGTGAGGCCGGCGATCAGGTGCGCCACCTCGAAGATGGCTTCGTCGAGCCCGGTGAGTTCCCTGTCGCTGCTCGACTCGTAGTCGTCCCAGCCGACGGGGTCCCTTGCCGGTGTGCCGGCGTAGGAGCGGGCCAGGGCGTTCATCACATCGACTATGAGGGTGCGGAAACGGCGGCGCGGCTCCGCGTCGACAAACTTGTACTTGAGGGAAACGTAGCGGTCTTCGATGATGTCGTCGGCCAGGTACGGCGGGACGATGACGAGGGTTCCTCCGTGGTGGGAGTCCCTTACGGCGGAGATGATGCGCTTTATGGTATGTTGGCCGATCACACGAATGATGTCGTTATCGAGGCGGGCCCAGACCTCGCCCTTCTTTCGCGCCTGGTCGCGGAGTCCGGCATGGATCTCCGCGAGCTCACCCCTTACCGGTGCGAACGTGGCGGGGAGCCAGCGCGAGTCGAATACGTCCATCGAGGCATCCGAGAGTCTGCCTTCTTCCAGCTTGCAGAGCGTTTCCAGCCCAACGTCGACGGCGATGCGTCCCGGACCGTGTATCCGGAGGACCAGAACAGGCGGCAGAGGCGGCGGGATATCCCTACCCCCTTGTCCTCCCCTCAACCATCTTGGTCCCGTGTGGACGAGACCCCAGATTCTCAACCCCACTTCCTCGTCGAAACAGACCCCGATGAGCGAGCGGTAGTAGTCGGCGGCGGGTGAGAGCCGTCTTATCTCCTGGACGTCGAACCGTCTGGGCCTCGGGAACTCGAGCCTGTGCGTCCCGTCGGGTGGTCCTTCACGCGACGGCAGCAGGTCAGGGTCGCAGAGGATCACCCTGAACGTAACGGCGCGCTCCTCCTCACGCAGCAAACCGGCCTGGTAGCAGGTTGAGATCAGGGTCTCCAGCGTGCCCTGGTCGGGCAGCGCACCGGCTCTATCCTCATCCCACCGCTCACGGACTAAGCGGGTGAGGTCTGCCGGGTAGGCATCCCGTGTTCTTCTCAGCGTGTCTTCCACAGGGCTCATTCTATTCTCCGGCCGGGGCCAGACGCAGTATGCGGTCGTCCTGCTCGCTGACCGGGCTGCCGTAGGAGTCGTAGTTGGAGGTCGAGACCCACAAGGACCCATCTGGGGCCTGTATGACATCCCGCACACGGCCGACTTCTCCGTCGAGGAGCTTCTCCCTATCTACGACCTCGCCGCTGTCGTTCAACTCCAAGTGCCAGAGTCGCTCTCCGCGGAGGGCGGCCACGAAGAGGTCACCTTCCCACTGCGGGATGGCCCCTTCGACCATGATCTCGGCCCCGCTAGGGGAGGCTTCCGAGGTCGGCCAGACGGTGATGGGGTCGACGTAGCCTTGGTCCTCTCCACCTCTGCCCTCGACCGCTGGCCAGCCGTAGTTCTCGCCGGCTTCGATCCTGTTGACCTCATCCCAGGTGCTCGCGCCGAACTCGCTCGCGTAGAGTTGCCCCTCCGAGTCCCACGCGAGCCCCTCCACGTTGCGGTGGCCATAGGAATAGATGGGGTTGCCGGGGAACGGGTTGTCCAGTGGAACAGAACCATCGGGCTCTATCCTCAGGATCTTGCCTCCCAGAGAGTTCCGGTCCTGAGAGTTCGCGGAATCTCCTGCGTCGCCCGTGCTCACGTAGAGCATGCCGTCGGGACCGAACTTGATCCTACCTCCATCGTGATAGGTGTTGACGGGTATCCCCGTCAGTATGGGCTCCGGCCTCTCGCCCATGCGGAACCTTACGACCCGGTTGTCTACCCTGGTCGTGTAGTAGGCGTAGATGTAGCGGTCATCCTCGTAGTCAGGGGAGACGGCGACGCCGAGGAGCCCACCCTCGCCCGAGCCACCCTCCGGCAGCGTCTGGATCTCCTGAACGTCGCCCGAGCTACTCACCCGCAGAAGCCTCCCCGAGTCGCGCTCGGTAACGAGTGCGTCGCCGTCTGGTAGAAACGCGAACGACCAGGGTACTTCCAGGTCCGCAGCGAGTGTGCTCACCTCGACCCGCTCCACAGAAGCCCCTCTTTGATTCGAGGTGTCCTTCTCTTTCTCTCCTTGTCCTGTGGTGATCGGCTTTATGTCGTTGTCACTCTTTCCGCTCCTTTCAGCGGAGCGATCACACGCCGCGCACACGAGAACGAGTAGGACGGCCAGCAGCACAGTCTTGCCAAACGAGCCGCCAGATCCTTGCATGTTCACGTCCTCTCTACTACGTAGACGGAGATTATATTGCGCACAGTCCGGCGACCGCCTTGCAGCCGGCGGTCTAGTGGTCCCGCAAAGGTCCCTACTGGCTTCATCCATGCTCTAGAATCGTGGACCGAGACTGTATTTTGGCTGCTCGGAAGCGGGTCAGAGGTGATCGAGAACACCGAGAAACAGCAGGGGCAGGGAGCGTGAGGCCGTATCTGGATGGGTTGCGTCCCGTGCTCGTCTTGGTCTTCCTGGCCGGATACGTTTGGCAGACGTTCGCGCCAGACTCTTTCGGGACTGACCTCTTCCTGGGGGTAGGAACGGTGTTGTTCGTGATCTCGGTGCCGTGGTCGAGCGCCTTCCACAGGGCGTTCGCCCTGGTTTCCTTCGTGACACTAGGCGCGGTTATCCTCACCGGACGGTTCGATTTCGGGGACTTTCTACAAGGCATGCCTACGTACTTCGGGATCGTGGCCGTGTTGCTCGTCCTCAGCATCGCTGGCTACCCGATCCAGGCTGCCCGCTACGAGGTCCAGATCCGGGCCCTGATGGCCGCGCTAACCCGCCGGGGAGTAAGCATCAAGGCGACGGCTGGGGTCCTCGGGCATGTCCTCGGTGCTGTTCTCGATGTGGGAGCGTTCGTGCTTATAGACGTGATCTCGGGCCGCTCTGCACCCAAAGAGCGCCTGGAGGCCTTGAAGTGGGCCGGGCGCACCTTCTCCTTCGCACCCTTGTGGACCAACCTGAACGTCCTAACAGCGACTACCATCGTGCTGACCGGGGTCTCCTACCCGACGCTCCTCGCGGTTATGCTGCCTTTCGTGTTTATCGGCCTCGGTGGGACGTTGCTTTTCGCCCAGAGGGCGGGGGGCGAGGTCGAAGAGATCCCACAGGCACCGCTGGACCGGGGGGCGGCCGCCGTCCTCCTCTATCCCGTAGTGCTCGTCGCTGCCGTCGCGCTGGTCAACCTGGCGTTTCCCAAGCTTCCGCTTACGGCGGCCATCGCGGTTACGGTCGCGACCATCGTATTCTTTATCGCCGCGCTCGCGGCTGCGCTCACCCGCAGGGCGTCACCCCTGGCACGGCTCGAACAGGAGACGCGCGGTTCGCTCACGGCCTCGCACTCCGAGTTCGCCCTCTTCGGAGCCGCCGGCATCCTCGTCCTCTCTCTGAAAGCCCTCGGTGCTCTAGCGCCGCTAGGCGCATTCCTCTCTGCCTTGCCCACGGTCCTCGTCGCACCCGCGCTCGCGCTCATTATGGGCGTGGGTTTCGTCGTGGGCGTTCACGTCATACCGATGGTGCTGTTGCTCAACACAGCGTTTCCGCTCGACGGCGGACCGGCTCCGGCGCTGTGGGCGGCGGCCCTCCTGCTCGGCGCCCAGTCCACGCTACTTCTCACCCCGGTCTCCAGCGCCGTCACCATGCTCTCGCGGCTGACCGGGCTGCACCCGCTGGAGATAGGACCCAGGCGCAACCTGGGATTCTGCCTCATCATGGCCGTCGCCGCTATACTCTATCTGGTCATACTCACATTCGTGCTGCTCTAACGACAGCAGGTCAGCACGCCGCCAGGCGGCTTGTCAGCGAGTCAGCCAACGAGAGGCTGGCCTGCTGAAGTGCGCGGGAACTATGCGGCCCGGAAGGTGACGGCCTCTTTCTCTGTCCGCTGTGCCCGGCCCTGGAGGGCGAGGTGGTCCAGGTGCGCCAGGGTCTCGGCGAGCGCGAAACACCGCTGGTGCTCTGTCAGGGTGCCGCGGAACACGATCCGCGAGACCTCGTACGGGGTCTTCGGACGGTCGGAGATCTCTCGCCGCATCGTCTCAAGCCGTTCCTCGTGGTGGAACATCAACTCCCTTATCCGACCGTCAAGGTCGTGAAAGACGGGGCCGTGGCCGGGGAGCACGAGGTCTGCGCCGAGATCGCGCATGTCCTCCAGAGACTCTAGATAACGGGCGAGCGGATTCGGTTCGGATTCGGGCCAGAGCCCGATGTTCGGGGTGATCCCGAGCAGCAGATGGTCTGCGGCGAAGAGGATGCCACGCGCCTCGTCGTGGAGCACGATCTGGTTGTCTGCGTGCCCCGGAACGTGGATGACGCGAACCGCTCTCTCCCCCACCACCAGCTTCTCACCGGGGCGGATCGGAACCATCTCCTCCGGCAAAGGCAGGGGGTAACGTACCACGGCTGCGGTAGCTCTGGCGGCCGCCTGTGGCATCCCATGCCGGATCAGGTACTCGGCGAACGGTCCAGCATCCGAGGAACCCCAGAGTTTGCGGGCGAAGGGGATCTCCCGCTCCATCATGCAGACCGGCGCCCCGGTCTTCTCCCCCAGCCACCGCGCCGCTCCGATATGGTCGGGGTGGAAATGGGTGACAACTATACGGACTACTTCTTGCGCAAGGTCGCATCCGGCCGTGGTGGCACCACTCTCCCACGCCACGCGGGCTGGCGGGTAATCATAGCCCGCGTCCACGAGGGTCCAGCCGTCGTTGCCCTCGACGAGGTACACGGAGACGAAGCGCAGCGGGAACGGCACAGGCAGCTTGAGTTGCCAGGTACTCTCCGCCACCGGGGCGACTTCGCCGATGGATTGCGTGGCAAGACCGGAAGGGGTGACGGTCACGCTATCGCCCTGAAGAAGTCGGAGATCTCACGGTTGGCGAGGTCCGGCCGCTCGTAGTGGGCGAAGTGGCCGGCTTCTCTCATCGGGGCGAAGTCGAGGTCGGCGAAATAGTCTCCGAGCCGATCGGCCCACTCCACTTTGAGTATGCTGTCGTGTTCACCCCATCGGACACGGGTGGGCGTCTCGATCTTCGGCAACTCAGGCGGACCGTTGCGGATGAGATCCAACCTCGATTCGTTCGTGCTGATGTACCAGTCGAACCCGCCCTGCAGATTGCCAGGCTTCATGAAGTTCTCCACCCAGAGGTCGAGGTCCTCGTCGAAGACTCCCTGCGCGTGCGACCAGTGGTCGAGGAAGTGTCGGATGTATGCCTCGCAAGTCTTCCGGTTCTCTCCCACCAGTGAGGCGGCCCACGGCTGTTGGTTGAAGGTCTGGTACCAGATCTCATTGATGCTATCCGGCGATGCCCATCGCCTCCCGATCCCCGGATACGGACAGTCGAAGAAGAACAGGCCGCTGAGACGCTCCGGATACTTCCGGGCAAACCCCTGCGCCACATATGCACCGACATCATGACTGACTACCCCGAACTTCTCGAAGCCCAAAGCGTCCGCGAGGGCGCGTAGATCCTCCACGAAGTCTCCCAGAAGGTTCTTCGGCGGGTCGGGCAGGCCCGGCTTATCTGTGTTGCCGAAGCCCCTGAGGTCGGGAGCGACCACGTCGAACTCCCCGGCGAGGACCGGGATGTTCTTGCGCCACGTATACCAGAACTCGGGCCAACCATGCAGCACCACCAGCGGGAAACCGCCCCCGTGGCGGACGTAGTGAATGCCGATCCCGTTCGCCTCCAGATGCTGGTGGTTCCACGCGGATTCATCCATCTTGCCTACTCTCTGCCGCCAGGCTGTCCGGCTCAGTTCTGCAGGTTCTCGAAGATGCCTGCGGCGCCCATACCGCCGCCGATGCACATGGTGACGAGGCCGTACTTTGAGCCACGGCGCTTCATCTCGTGGATGAGCTGGACTGTGAGCTTGGTTCCCGTCGCGCCCATCGGGTGGCCAAGCGCGATGGCTCCGCCGTTGACGTTGGTCTTCTCCAGGTCCATCCCGATCTCCCGGATCACGGCCAGGGCCTGGGCCGCAAACGCCTCGTTGAACTCGATGAGGTCGATGTCGTCCATGGTGAGCCCTGTCTGCTCCAATACCTTCGGTATCGCCACCGTCGGACCTATACCCATGACCTCGGGCCTGACGCCCCCGACGGCGAAACCGACGAAGCGGGCGAGAGGCGTGAGTTCGCGTCTCTCGGCCTCTTCTCTGTCCATCACCACGACAGCGGCTGCGCCGTCACTTCTCTGCGAAGAGTTGCCCGCCGTGACGGTGCCGTCCCGCTGAAAGGCTGGCTTGAGGTTGGCGAGCTTCTCGGCCGAGGTATCTCGCGGGCCCTCATCACGCCCGAATCTCGTCTCCATGTGCTGTAGCTCACCGGCCTCATCCACCCAGTCGAACTCGACGTCGAGAGGCACGATCTCCTCGTCGAATACACCGCTTTCAACAGCCTCTTTCGCCAACGTGTGGCTGCGCAGGGCGAACTCGTCCTGGTCTTCGCGGCTCACTTCGAACTCACGGGCGACCTGCTCCGCGGTCAGGCCCATACCCATGTAGGCGGCGGGGTTGATCTCCATGAGCCGCGGGTTGGGCGAGAAGTTGGGCATCTCGGTGGTCGAAGACATGTGCTCGGTTCCGCCCGCCACTATGGTCGTCGCGTTGCCGACCATGATGCGCTCGGAAGCCATCGCGATAGTCTGCAACCCTGAAGAACAAAACCGGTTGACCGTCTGCGCAGGTACCGTATCCGGCATCCCGGCGAGCAGCGAGGACAACCTGGCGACGTTATACCCCTGCGTCCCCTCAGGCATCGCGCACCCGATTATGACGTCTTCCACCACTTCTCTTCCGAGCCCCGGAGCACGCCTCACGGCCTCACCGATTGCGGCGGCGGCCATGTCGTCGGGACGGCTCGCCCGCAAAGTCCCCTTCGGCGCGCGCCCCACGGCGGTCCTCGCTCCCGAAACTAAAACGGCTTCGCGCATTTTCGCTCCCTTCGGTCGCTCAGCATTTCAGCACGTCGCCTGTTCCAGGCGACTTGTCAGCACGCCTGCTTCGCAGGCTTGTCAGCATTTCAGCTTTCGCTTGCGGAAGTCCTGGCTGACAAGGCGGCGCAGCCGCCGGGCTGAAGTGCTGACAAGCGAAGGCAAAGCCTGAGCGTGCTGACTTGCTGAAATGCTAATTCCTCTTCGTCTTCCCTGTTTCCAGCAGTGCTTCGATGCGTTCGTGGGTTTTCTCGTTTTTCAGGAGGTCCAGGAATGCTTGCTTCTCCAGCCTTAGGAGGTGTTCCTCGGGGACCCATTGGGGGAGCGAGAGGTTGCCGCCGGTGAGGATTCGGGCGACGTGGGCGGCGATGACGCCGTCGTAGTCGCTCGCGTAATGGCCCCATTGCATCGTCTTTATGCCCATCTCCAGGGTGGCGCGTGCGCTGCGACCTGCGGCGTAGACGTTGTTGGTGTGCTCGGGCGGCGTGTAGCCGTCGGCCATATCTTCGGCTTCGCGTTTGGCTGCGGAGATGAGGTGATCTGCGTTCATTACTATGCGGTCGTTTTCGGTGAGGAAGCCCATCTCTCTCGCTTCTAGGGCACTGGTCGCGGTCTTGGCGAGGGCTATCTGTTCGAAGGCTTTCTGGAGGAAAGGTAGCGGCGGGGTATCCGGGGCGGTGTGAAGTGCAGGGGAGACGAGGCGTCGGGCCATCTCTTTGGTGCCTCCGCCGGCAGGGATCAGGCCTACCCCGACCTCGACGAGGCCCATGTATGTCTCGCCGCCTGCGACGATGCGGTCCGAGTGGAGGCACACTTCGAGTCCCCCACCGAGGGTCTGGCCGTGGGGGGCCGAGACGACGGGTTTGGGGGCGAAGCGGAAGGCCATCAGGAGGTCCTGCAAGGCCTCGACGCTCTTTTCGATCTGATCCAGGTCCCCGTTCTGGACGGCGTGGGCCATCTCGCGGAGGTTGGCCCCCACGGAGAAGTGGCGGCCCTCGTTGCCGATGACGAGCCCGACTACGTCATCGCTCTCCAGCTCCTCGAGCGCACGGTTGCCCATTTCGACTATCTGAGCATCGATAGAGTTGCCTTTGGAGTGGAACTCCAGGCATAGGACCCCGTCGCCGAGGTCGAGCAGGCTCGCCGAGTCGTTGCTTGCAAGCTCCTTGCCCTCGTCCCTCAGACGGTCGAGGGAGACGTACATCGGGTCCTCGCGGACGGGCTCGTACTCTTTACTGACCGGGCTGAACTGGAGTTCGGTGCCGTTCTCGGTCTTGTAGAAAGTGCCGTTGCCCGCCTGGAGCATCTCCTTTACCCAGGAAGCGACCTCGATGTCCATCGACTCCATGTTCTCGACGGTTTCGCGCACGCCGAGCAGGTCCCACGTCCTGAAGGGCCCTGCCTGGTGGGCGAAGCCCCACTCCATCGCGTGGTCCACGTCCTCCAGGGTGTCGGAGATCTCTGGTACGCGGCGCGAGGCGTACGCCATGTAGGGCAACAGGGTGTCCCTGATGTAGCGGGCGTGCCTGTCTTCGTCGGCCTTCTCGATAAGGAACCGCAGCCTGGAGGCGAGGTCTCCCTGCTGCTGCGCCTCTTTGGCAACGGGGATCTCGGGGTTCTCCGCAGGGTGGTGCTCGAGTGTCTCCAGGTCCAACACGTCGAATACGGTCTTGCCTTCACGTTTGTCGCGCTTGTAGAAACCGGCGCCGGACTTGTTGCCGAGCAGGTCCTTCTGCTGCATCTCCTCGAGCTTCTCCGGAGGCTTGAGCTCCTCGCGCGACTCGTCCTCGGGGACAGCCGCGTAGAGGTTTTCGGACACGCCCACGGCGATGTCCAACCCGACCTGGTCGTTGAGCCTGAAGGTAGCCGTTTTCGGGTGTCCGATGAGCGGTCCTGTTATGGCGTCGACCTCTTCGATCCCGTATCCGTTCTCGAAGGCGTATCGCGCGGATTGCATGCCGGCGAAGCTCCCGAGGCGGTTGCCGATAAAGTTCGGTGTATCTTTGGCGATGACGCCGCCCTTGCCGAGCACCCGCTCTCCGAAAATACGTACGGCCTCGACGATCTCGGGGTCCGTATCCTCTGTGGGTATGATCTCCATGAGCTTCAAGTAGCGCGGCGGGTTGAAGAAGTGCGTGCCCACGAAGCGCCTCTTGAACTCCTCGGACCGTCCTTCTGAGATGCTGTGCAGTGGTATGCCGGAGGTATTGGTCGAGATGATCGCATCTTCTTTCGCCGTATCTTCGACGCGCTGCATGAGCTCTCTTTTGGGTTCGAGTTTCTCGATTATGGCCTCGAGGATCCAATCCGCCTCGCCGACGCGCCCGAAGTGCTCCTCGAAGTTCCCGATCCTGATCCTGTCAGCCACGTTCTCGCCCATGAGCGCCGCAGGCCTTGAGTTCTGCATCCTCTCGAAGCCGGCCTCTACGACGGCGTTCTTGTCGTCGTCATCCGGGGCTATATCGAGCAGGTCCACCTCCAGACCCGCGTTGGCGCAGTGCGCGGCGATGGCGGCGCCCATCGTGCCAGCCCCGAGTACGGCTACCTTCCTGATCCTGTGCGACATCAGGCCTCCCGATCCTATCCGTAGAGCTCTCTGTGCAAAGACTCGATAGCTTCTCTTACCCTTAAGAGGTGTACCTCGAATCTGCCCTTGATCTCGGCGTACTTCTCCTCCCCACCCGGTGTTATCTTGTAGAAGCGCCGGCTCCTCGTATCAGGCCGCTCCCACTCCCCCTCTACGTACCCCTTCTCCTCCAGCCGCCTGAGCAGAGGGTAGATCGTGTTCGGCGAGACGCTCATGGTCCCCGCGCAGATCTCGCGTATCCGCGCCATGATGGCGTTCCCGTAGGCAGGCTCCTCCCTCACGATGTGCAAAATTAGCAGCGGAAAGACGTCCCGCGTCTTGACCTCGCTCAGGAAGATGTCCTTGGGCGTCGTCCTCTCCATAGACCGCCCCACCGCTCTCTCCATCGCCTTCTTTACCCCTCATCGAGAAACTTGTCAAAATTGATAATAACACGGATAATAAGTTTGCGTAGAGGTCTGGGTCCCTAGTAGAGTTGGGATTCGGAGAGGCCAGCGAAGGAGGAGTTGGAGTGATCGCCGACGTCACCCGGTCATTGGGAACCGACTACTATCTGCTCGACGAGCTGTTCACGGACGAGGAGCGTGAGATCCGGGACAGGGTCAGGGCTTTCGCCGACGCCGAGGTCATCCCGATAATCAACGAGTACTGGGAGAAGGCCGAGTTTCCGTTCGAGCTCGTGCCCAAGGTCGCCGCCCTGAACATAGCGGGCGGACCTATCGAGGAGTACGGGTGTCCTGGCATGAGCCAGGTGGCGGCCGGGCTCGTCGCTATAGAGATGGCGCGTGGGGACGGTAGCCTGAACACATTCTTCGGGGTCCATTCCGGGCTTGCGATGGGGACCGTAGCGATCTGCGGTTCCGAGGAGCAGAAACGGCGGTGGCTCCCCGAGATGGCGAAGATGGAGCAGATCGGGGCCTGGGGCCTTACGGAACCGGACCACGGGTCTGACTCCGTGATGCTGGAGACCACGGCCCGCCGCGACGGGGACGAGTGGGTCCTAAACGGGGAGAAGCGTTGGATCGGCAACGCCACGTTCGCCGACCTCGTAATCATCTGGGCGCGCGACGTGGAGGACGGGCAGGTAAAGGCGTTTGTGCTCGAGAAAGACCAGAACGGCGAGCACCATCCAGGCTACTCCACAGAGCTCATAAAGGGCAAGATGGGCAAGCGCGCCGTCTGGCAACCAGACGTATATCTAAAGGATGTCCGCGTCCCCGCCGAGAACCGCCTCGAAGGCGCCAACTCCTTCAAGGACACGAACAAGGTGTTGACGGCCACCAGAAGCGGTGTTGCGTGGGAGGCCATAGGTCATGCGATAGCCGCGTATGAGGCGGCGCTGCAGTATGCCCAGGAGCGGGTGCAGTTCAGCAAGCCGATAGCCAGTTTCCAGCTCATCCAGAACAAGCTCTCCGGCATGTTGGCGGAGATCACCAACATGCAGCTCATGTGTTTTCGCCTCGCCCAGCTCCAGGAGCAGGGCAAGATGACAGGACCGATGGCCTCCCTGGCCAAGATGAACAACGCGAGAAAGGCCAAGCAGGTCTGCGCCGACGCCAGGGACATCATGGGCGGCAACGGGGTCTTGCTCGAGTATCACGTAGCGCGCCACCTCTCCGACATGGAGATCGTATACACGTACGAAGGCACAGACACCATACAGTCGCTCATAGTGGGTCGTGATGTAACAGGCATTTCGGCCTTTGTGTAGAGAAGCTAGTCAGCACGCTCAGGCCTTTAAGGCCTTCGCTTGTCAGCGCGAGCGAAACTGTCGCGCCAAAGCACAAGAGGCGCATCCGTACTAAGCTGACATGCTGACAAGCCGCCGCAGGCGGCGTGCTGACAAGGCGCGAAGCGCCGTGCTGAAATGCTAAGCGACCGAAGGGAGCGACATGAAAGCCATTCGTCTGCACGAACTCGAGGGACCCGACGAGCTCGTTTATGAGGACGTGCCCGAGCCGGAGCCGGGGCCTGGTGAGACCGTGGTCCGGCTGCGGGCGGCGGCGCTGAACCGCCGGGATCTTTTCGCCACTCAGGGGCAGTACCCTGGCGTCACACCCGACATCTTGCCCAGGATTCCGGGCTCCGATGGTTCCGGAGAGGTAGTCGCCCGAGGGGACGGCGCCGAGGGACCGGATGAGGGGACCGAGGTGGTTATCAATCCGGCGCTCTATTGGGGCGACGACCCGCGGGTGCCTGGTAAGGAGTACCGTATTCTCGGAATTCCGGACGACGGAACTTTCGCCCAGTTCATCAAGGTGCCGGCGGATCACGTCTTCCCCAAGCCCTCGCATCTTTCGCACGAGGAGGCCGCCGCGCTGCCTCTTGCCGCCCTGACCGCCTACAGGGCGCTCGTAACGCGCGGCGGGATCGCGGAGGGCGAGACCGTGCTCGTGCCCGGTGTCGGCGGCGGGGTGGCGACGTTCCTGGTCCAGATCGCCAGCGCCCTTGGGGCCCGTGTGTTCGTCACCTCGGGAAACGACGAGAAGATCGAAGAGTCGAAGGAGCTCGGCGCCGAGGGGGGCGTAAACTACAACTCGGAGGATTGGAGTAAGGAGCTCAAAAGCATGGCCGGGGGCATAGATCTCTCGACCGATCACGTCGGCGGCGAGAACTTCAGCGCGCTCGTCTCGCTCGCCAAGCCCGGCGGGCGGATCGTCGTCATCGGCGCGACGGCCGGCCCGACGCCGAAGGCTATGACCATTCGCATAGCGCTCAAGCATCTCGACGTGCTCGGGACGGCGATGGGCACCGCCGAGGAGTTCGGCGCGATGCTCGACATATACGCCGAGCACGGCCTGCGTCCAAAGATAAACGAGACCTTCGCGCTCGAAGAGACCGCCTCGGCCCTCCACCTTATGGAAGAAGGTAGCGGGATGGGCAAGATAGTCCTAGATGTACCCGCATGATCCTACTAGAGACAGGTAGTAGATCATGACAGAACTGAGGATTGTCTCGGAACCCAGGGGCGACGCGGGGGACGCCACCTTTGTGCGCGAGAGCCTGAACCTGTTCAACGTGGCGGTTACAGGAGACTCCTACTACAGCCCGCTCGCCATCTTCCTCAAGGACGAGCGCGGCGCGGTGCTCGGCGGTGCTCTCGGTCACGTCTGGGGAGGGTGGCTCGACCTCCACATCCTGTGGGTAGCGGAGCCGTTTCGCAGGCAGGGGTACGGGGTGAAGCTACTCCGGGCTGCCGAAGACGAAGCCAGGACGCAGGGATGCTACAACGCCTTCCTGACTACGTTCAGCTTTCAAGCAAAGCCGTTCTACGAAAAGTTCGGCTACGAAGTCGTTGCGGACATCCCAGATTATCCGAAGGGCCACAGCTACCACGTTCTGAAAAAGACATTGGTGTAGGGCGATTCGTTGCACGGGCGGGTCACGAACCGTCCTACGGTATCATGACGTCGGCATCCGCCCGAGTTTGGCATCAATTTCCGGAGGAGAACCCGGGACCTCGAATCCGTAGGTGTCGCCGTAGCTCAGGTAGTAGACCCGGTCCTCCAGGCCGGCCTCGCTCACGGCCCGTTCGAAGTCCTCTAGTGGCGACTTGAAGGCCTCGTAGTCGTTGTAGTGGATGGGGTCGTGCGGGGGTCTACGATCCTCATCGCTTCGACGCCCTGCTCCGCATCCATGGTGACCATGATGCCGAGCACCCTCGTGCCTCCTAGATGCAGGAGCACGAGTTCCACGTCGGGGAATCGGCGCGGTATCTCCGTGAGGGGCTCGTGGACCAGGGTGTCCCCGCTGACGTACATCCGCAGGCGGGCCCCTCCTTCCTCGTCCCCACACTTCGCTTGGCGCTCGGAGTGTTCGGCTGGCTACGGAGAGGGAGAGGAGGTTGCGCTCGCAGTAGCGCTCCGATCGGTGGCGATCGTGCTCTGGGGGGTGGTCGCGGGCCCGGTCCTCTCGGGCCGCGTCACCTCGGGTAGCGTCTCATCTCTTGGCCCGGTACGCTCTGGCCTTTCGATGGTCGTCGAAGGCTCGGCAGGCGGCGGGGGTGGCGTCTCGGAGGCGTAGCCGACGTAAAGGAAGACGTTTATGGCCACCACCACGAAAAGCACGCCAAGCACGACGATCGGCATGTTGAGGATGTCGAACAACCTACTCGTTCTCGTACACCTCTGTGCGTCTCCTCTTGCAGTAGCCGGTTGTGCCCTGGCTCCGTCAAACCTCTCGGGCACCTATTCTCTTCGGGGCGGCGCTTCGTGGCCTCTACCGATTACACGAGCGCACAACTAAAGCAGCGAGGGGCGGTGACGTCAAGCCAGCCGGCCGAGAATCTTGTAGAAGGCACCTCTTGAGATCTGGGTGGATGGGCGTGGTTTTATGGGGCTCACCGTGTAGCCGCCGGAACCGAGAGGGTCGTCATCCATGCGCGCGTACGGGTACTCGCCCGGCTTCTTCAGCGAGAGAAGCCCAGTGAAGATCGCCGTATAGCGCTCGGCGGCCACGCCGCCGTCTTCGTAGAGTCAGACGTAGCGCGGAACGCCGTCCGGCAAGAGTCTGTCCGGTCTGTTCCTCAGGGCTATCCATCCTAACAGGAGCTGGGGACCGGTCACACCACACAGCTTACACTAACCGAGGCGGACACAATATCTCGTCGCCGGCTGCACACCTCACGCGTAGAAGACATCGAAGGCGAGTCACTGTCGGGGAGCAGAAACGGGGATGACGTGTTCTTCGGGGGGCCCAGCCAGATCGAAACAACTGCCGGGCGTTCCCGTATCGTGCTCCTGGTGTACACTCGTCGCAGCGCGCCAGGACGCACGGTGCACAGGCTGGCCGAGGCCCTCGGGGTTAGCACGGCGGAGTTGGTCGGCTAGGCCGAAGGGCTGGGAGGTGATGGAAACGGAGGTCGCGAAGCACCGCTTCACCGTCGAGGAGTTTCGCAAGATGGGCGAGGCAGGAATCTTCGGCGAGGACGACCGGGTGGAGCTGGTGGAGGGGGAGATCGTCGAGATGACGCCCATCGGGTGGCGGCACGTGGAGTCGGTCAACGTCCTCACCGGCGTGCTGTCGGACCTTCGGGGGGCTGCCGGCTTCGTGGTGAGCGTGCAGAACCCGCTCGTCCTCGGCGGACACGGAGAGCACTACCCGGACCTCGTCCTCTACCGGGAGGGGGTCAGCGGTCGGGTACCACAAGCGGGAGACGCCCTGGTCGTGGTCGAGGTGGACGACACCAGCGTCTCTTACGATCGAAACGTCAAGTTGCCCCTCTACGCCCGCGCAGGGGTGCCTGAGGCCTGGCTGGTGGACCTCCGCGCCGGTGTCGTCGAGGTCCATTCGGGGCCGCACGCGGACGGCTACGGCGCGGTCCGGACGTACGCGCGGGGCGAGGTGGTGCGCTCGGCGACCCTTGCCGAGGTCGTCGCGTTCGGGGCGGACGAGGTGCTACCGGGGTAGCGAGTGGATCCCGGCACGACGTAGAAGCCGCCGAAGACGGTACGCTCATCCCGGTCGTCGCAAGGCTCCCGGCGGCCCCGACTTTGGCGACCTCCTTGGCTCCGCCGCTAGGAGGTGCCCTCTTCCTCCCAGCGTTCATCCCCTTCTCGCTGGCCTCCCCTGGTTATGGTCCTCATGGCTTCGTCAATGTCCTGGCCATCCTCTTCGACCGGTTCCATATACAAACGCGCCCAGACGATGCGGTCCTCTTCTACCCCCATGATGGTTACCCCGGCCATGTTCAGCCCACTGGCCATCCAATGCCACTCCCCCCACACTACACCATCGGCAGCCGCGTAGCGAAGCAACTGTGCCTCGAAGTCCGGGAAGCTTTCGAACATGCCCGACCAGTTCTTGCGGACCTGTTCTTTGCCACCGAAGCCCCGGTTGGGGTGGGCGGGTTGTTCGCTGCGATAGTTCGGATCGAAGCACCCCAGAAAAGCATTGAGGTCGTGGCGATTGAGCGCCTGAGCCATCCGTTCGATTACCATCGTCATGGCTATCTTCTTCCTTACCGATGGGGGATTGGTTGGTTAGTATTGCACGTCAGTAGAATGGCATCCACCTTCGCTCGGCGCATCTCCCGATGGGCTGGCTCATTCTGCAAACCTCTGAGAACTGCGTAGATCCGAAGTTAGCAGAACGCTCGCCGATCTCACTGTTGGTAAGACCGTCCACGTCCCTCAGGACGGCCGCCGTGACGTTTTAGTTTGCCACCTTGATGGTGGCCGGTCCCCGAGTTTGACCCTGACTTCGACGCCGTGTCAGAATGAAAGTATTCTCGGCAGAACACGACGGCAGGAGGTACACGCATGGGTGGAGGATTCATCTCTCGCGGCTTTCGAGGCCGGCGCAGGCGGGCTGAGGGCGATGTGCGTATCCCGCCCGGCCAGTACCTCGTGGAGGGCTTCCCCGTCCTCTCCGCAGGCCCGACGCCTCGCACACCCCTTGCGGAGTGGGACTTTACGATCGAGGGCGAGGTCGACGGGCCGAGGACGTGGTCGTGGGAGGAATTCCGGGCCTTGCCTTCGGAGGAGATCACCAGGGACATCCACTGCGTCACCAAGTGGTCGAAGCTAGGAACGACCTGGGAAGGCGTCTCCATAGACACATTGTTGGAAGGAGTGGATACGGCAGCGGAGTATGTGGTCGCGTTCGCCGACGGGGGCTACACGACGAACCTACCTCTTGAAGAGGTCACGGGGGGCAAGGCCTGGGTCGCCCACACTTACGAGGGAGAGCCGCTCTCTCCGGAGCACGGCGGTCCGGCCCGCCTGCTCGTCCCGCACCTCTACTTCTGGAAGAGCGCCAAATGGGTAAGGGGACTCAGGCTCGAGGCCGAAGACGAGCCGGGCTTCTGGGAGTCCCTCGGCTACCACAACCATGGCGACCCGTGGCGCGAGCAGCGTTACTGGGGAGACTGAGATGGCCGACGCCCCGCGCAAGCTCGCCTGGAGTATCGGCGAAGTAGTCGAGACCAGCCCCGACACGCCGCGAACGAAGAGCCTGTTCCTCGACGTGCCTGGCTGGGAAGGACATAGAGCGGGCCAGCACGTCGACGTCAGGCTCACCGCCGAGGACGGCTACCAAGCCCAGCGCAGCTACTCTATAGCGTCGGCGCCGGAAGACGGCAGGGTCGAGCTCCTCGTCGAACGGTTGGACGATGGCGAGGTCTCGCCCTACCTGACGGAGGAGATCAGGGCCGGCGACGGGTTGGAGTTGCGGGGTCCGATCGGGGGCTGGTTCGCCTGGGATGCCAGGGAGGGAGGGCCGCTGCTCCTCATCGCCGGAGGATCGGGGATAGCGCCACTCATGGCCATGATCCGTCACCGCAAGGCCGTGGGCAACGACACCCCTGTCCGCCTGCTCTTCTCCTCGCGCTCTTACGAGGATGTCATCTTCCGCGAAGAACTGGATCGGCTCGCGGCCGAGGATGAGACGCTGGAGATAACCCACACGCTCACCCGCTCGGCGCCGCCCGGCTGGAAGGGTTACGACCGCAGAATAGACGAAGAGATGCTCGGAGAAGTCGCCTTCTCCCCCGATGAGATGCCTCTGGCCTTCGTGTGCGGTCCTACCCCGCTCGTCGAGGCCGTCGCGACGACGCTCGTCGGGCTTGGCCACGAGCCCACACGCGTCAAGACCGAGCGCTTCGGACCGACTGGAGGATAGCGATGGACGAAAATAGGCTCGACGGCAACGCTGCGGCAGGCTTACTGGCTGAGATCTTCACCTTCGAGATCACCACGGCCAGGGCCGCCTGCGTCCGTTGCGGCGCGGCGGGAGAGATCGGCGGCCAGATGGCTTACGTGAGCGAGATAGGCACCGTTGTGCGCTGCGCCGCGTGCGACAACGCCCTGATCCGAGTCGTCCGCCAGGACGACGGACCGCAACGTTACTGGTTGGATCTCAAGGGAGTTGAGTATCTGCAGCTCGGATAGAGCTTTTCAGCACGCCTGCTTCGCAGGCTTGTCAGCACTTCAGCACGCTCAGGCTTCGCCTTCGCTTGTCAGCATTTCAGCTCGTCATGGATGATCTCGGGAATATGTCCCGGGGAAGCGTAGCTGCTGTGGCCATGGATTCCCGCTTGCGCGGGAATGACGGTCATTGATCGTGCGGGTTCCGAATGAACCTTTACTTCGCGTCTGGATCTTTGAGGAAATGGGCTGGGTCTGCGGTGGCCATAGATAGCCACGCTGTGTCTGCGTCGCTGGGCTTCCGGTCAAGCTCCGCTACCTCTTCGAACGTTGTGGGATCCGGCCCATCACCGTCCACTCTGCGGCCCTGTGGTTCGTTGGGCATGGTGTTTCCCCCTTTGCTAGAGGGAGCCGGAGTTCCCGGCCCCCTATTAACTGAAACCTGATTCCTACTTCACGAACTGTTCGTTCTCGGTTGAGCCGGGAAGACCTGTGACGGGGCTCTCCGGGCTGTCGAACTGGGCTTCTTCTGTGGAGCCGGTGAGGGCCGTGGTGGAGGCGGCGCCGCCGGCGACGATCTGGGCGACTTCGTCGAAGTAGCCGGCGCCGACCTCGCGCTGGTGTTTGGTGGCGGTGTAGCCGTGCTCCTCGGCGGCGAACTCGGCCTGCTGCAACTCGGAGTAGGCGTCCATGCCACGTTCTTTGTAGTTGCGGGCGAGATCGAACATAGAGTAGTTCAGGGCGTGGAAGCCGGCCAGGGTGACGAACTGGAAGCGGTAACCCATGGCCCCGATCTCCTCCTGGAAACGAGAGATCTCCTTTTCGGAGAGTTTCTTCTTCCAGTTGAAGGAGGGCGAGCAGTTGTATGCAAGCAGCTTGCCTGGGAACTTCTCGTGGATGGCATCCGCAAAGCGCTGTGCCTGCTCGAGGTTCGGCTCTGAGGTCTCGCACCACACCACGTCAGCATACGGCGCGTAGGAAAGGCCGCGGGATATGGCCTGATCCAGGCTCGCCTTGACCCCGTAGAAGCCCTCCATGGTCCGCTCACCCGTGAGGAAGGCGTGATCAGTTACGTCCACGTCGCTGGTGATGAGGTTGGCCGCGTCGGCGTCGGTCCTGGCGATAATGACGGTCGGGACGCCCATGACGTCGGCCGCGAGCCTGGCGGAGACGAGGTTCCTGACAGCCTGGGAAGTGGGAATAAGAACCTTGCCGCCCATGTGCCCGCACTTCTTCTCGGAGGCGAGCTGGTCCTCGAAGTGGACGCCCGCGGCGCCGGCTTCGATCATGGCCTTCATCAACTCGAAGACGTTAAGCGCACCACCGAAACCGGCCTCGGCATCAGCCACTATCGGGGCGAACCAATGGACCCCGTTCCG
Organism: uncultured Rubrobacteraceae bacterium; assembly: GCA_963811295.1. Classification (GTDB taxonomy): domain Bacteria; phylum Actinomycetota; class Rubrobacteria; order Rubrobacterales; family Rubrobacteraceae; genus Rubrobacter_D. The sequence goes on from CAWEQZ010000030.1 coordinate 75,362, forward strand.
GCCCTCGGCGTGGTGGATCTGGTCGGCCCGCTGCAGCGCCTGGTTGATCCTCCTGACGACGTGCGGCACGCTGTTGGCAGGGTACAAACTCTGATCCGGATACATGTGCCCGGCCAGGTTGGCGTCAGCCGCCACCTGCCAACCGGAGAGGTAGATAGCCTCCAGCCCAGCCTTGACCTGCTGCACGGCCTGATTGCCCGTCAAAGCCCCGAGTGAGCTCACGAAAGGCCGCTCGTGCATCAGCCTCCACAGCCGCTCTGCGCCCATCCGCGCCAGAGTGTGCTCGATCCTGATCGAACCCCGCAGCCGCACCACATCATCAGCCGTGTAAGGACGCTCGATCCCCTCCCAACGCTCGCCCTCCCATTCCCTGGCGATCCGACTCGTCCCGTTCTTCTCGCGCTCCATTACTCCCTCCTTCACTCCTCGATACCGTGTCGATACACTTCATTATGCACTTATATGCTCACATATGTGCTAAGCGGGCGCAACAAGCGCCCTCTTTCGTGGTGTGGGTACGTGGCCCACGCACCGCGGCAGGAGGACCGGGGCGGGTGGTCGGGCCCCTGCGCCGGACCTCGGGGATTGCATGATGGTTGGGATAGGCGCTCCTCTCTAGTCCAGGTACTTGTAGCCTGGGAGGGTCAGGAATTCTACGAACACGTCGTCGGTCGAGATACGGGCGAAGAGGTCGGCGGCCTTACCGAACTCGTCCTGTTCCCAGCGTTCCGGGCCGACGATGTCGGTCTTGATCTTCTCCAGTTCCTCGTCGAGGGTTTTGTTGAAGAGGTCCTCCGTCACCTCGGTGCCGTCTTCTAGGATGCCTCTCTGGTGGTGGATCCACTGCCACACCTGGGCGCGGCTGATCTCCGCGGTCGCCGAGTCTTCCATCAGGTTGAAGACGGGGACGGCGCCGCGTCCTGCGAGCCAGGCCGCGATGTACTGCACGCCGACGGAGATGTTGTTGCGGAAGCCGTCCATGGTGATGTTGCCTTCGGGCTTCTCCAGAAGATCCTCTGCGGAAGGGCTCACGTCGGGGATCTTGTCGAGCTGGTTGGGCTGCGGCATGTACTCGTCGAAGGCCTCTTTGGCTAGCGAGACCATCCCGGGGTGGGCGACCCACGTACCGTCGTGGCCGTCCTTCGCCTCGCGCTCCTTGTCCTCTCGCACCTTGTTGTTGGCGAACTCCGTCCATTCAGGGTCGTCGCTGCGTGGGATCTGGGCCGCCATCCCCCCCATCGCTTGCGCGCCGCGCTGGTGGCAGGTCTTGATGGTGAGCAGCGAGTAAGCGCGCATGAACGGCACGGTCATGGTCACCGAGTTGCGATCGGGGAGGAGCATGTCCTGTTCGCGGAACTTCTTGATGTAGGAGAAGATGTAGTCCCACCGGCCGCAGTTGAGGCCGGCGGAGTGCTCGCGAAGCTCGTAGAGGATCTCATGCATCTCGAACGTGGCGAGTATCGTCTCGATCAGGACCGTAGCCTTGATGGTGCCCCTGGGTATGCCGAGCTCGTCCTGGGCCGACTCGAAGACGTCGTTCCAGAGCCTCGCCTCGAGGTGGCTCTCCAGCTTCGGCAGGTAGAAGTAAGGGCCGGAGCCGTTGTCCAGCAGCGTCTGCGCGTTGTGGAAGAAGTACAGTCCGAAGTCGAAGAGACCACCTGGGACCTGTTCCCCGTCGACGAGCATGTGCTTCTCGAAGAGGTGCCACCCTCGTGGCCTCGCCAGGATGACGGCAACGTCTTCGTTCAGCTCGTAGTGCTTGCCCGTCTTCGGGTCGTCGAAGGTGATGGTACCTTCGATCGCCTCTTTCATGTTGAGCTGGCTCTCCAGCATGTTGTGCCAGGTCGGGCAGTTGGCATCCTCGAAGTCTGCCATCCAGCAGCTCGCCCCCGAGTTCAGGGCGTTGATAGTCATCTTCCGGTCGGGTGGTCCCGTCAACTCCACGCGCCGGTCCTGAAGATCGTCGGGGATGGGAGCTATCTTCCAGTCGCCCTCCCTGACCTCCCGCGTCTCCGGCAGAAAGTCGGGCATCTCGCCAGCGCTGATCCTCTCCTGCCTCTCGGCCCGCCTGGCGAGGAGGTCTTCCACCCTCCCCCTGTACTCCCGCGAGAGCTTCGCCACGAAAGCGACCGCCTCGGGCGTGAGTATTTCGGCAAACTCGTCAGGGACCTCGGCCGTAAGCTCGATCCCCTCGGCGTAGGTGCGCGTCCTATCCGTCATGACCTCCGGCTCCTCTCTACAGCTTCCAGGGAGAGGCTACTCTAGCAAGCCTCGCCCCAGAGCGCTCGGAACCGAAGGCCCGCTCAGGCCGCAGGCCTGGCCTCCTTACGGACCTCCCTGACCACCCTGTGCACGTAGACGATGCACGAGGTCGGCACACAACGCCACCTGTAGAGGACCCGGTACTCGTCGAAACCTATCCTCACCCGTGTCCCGATGGCCGGCGCACCCTCCTCGTAACGGCGCTCCAGAATCTCCTCCGTCCGCGGGTCCCTGTACTGTACCGGAATCATAGATCTCTCCTCTCAACCTCGCCGTCTCAACCGCAAGATACCAATCCCCCCGATATTATTCCAATTGTTTGCGTGTATCGCAGATATAGGTTTTACTTATATCTGCAAGCTAATCAGCACGCTTCGGCCTGCGGCCTCTGCTTGTCAGCCAGTCAGCAAGAGCCAGGAACTGACAGGCTGAAATGCTGACAAGCGAGGGCCTTTAGGCCCGAAGCGTGCTGACAAGGCGCCTGCAAGGCGCCGTGCTGACTAGCTGGCGACCGAAGGGAGGCAGCGTGCTATTCAGACAATTGGAATGCTTTCTGGCGGTAGCTCGGCTGGGGAACTTGAGCCGGGCTGCTGAGGAGATGTATCTCACGCAGCCTACATTGACGGCGCGCCTCAAAGCGCTCGAGGAGGAGCTCGGGGACCCGCTCTTCGTAAGGACCAGCCGTGGGATGCGGGTCACGGAGGCCGGAAGGGAGTTCTTGCCTTATGCGGAGAGGATCGTAGGCGGGTTCGAGGAAGGCAAGCGGCGGTTGGAGGAGCTCAGGGGGGCGTCGGGGGGGCGGCTCAGGATCGGTGCTTCCCCCGGTGTTGGGACGTACGCGTTGCCCGGGCTACTGGAGAGGTTCGCGGCCGAGCATCCGAGGGTTTCGATCTCCGTCAGGACCGGGCATTCCGAGGCGATCCTGGAGATGACGCTCAAGGAGGAGGTGCAGCTCGGTCTGACGCGGGCGATGCGCCACCCCGAGATCGAGAGCCTGCCGCTCTACGAGGACGAGTTGGTGCTAATCGTAGATCCAGGACACCGGTTCACCAGGAAGGGGACGGCGAGTTTGACCGAGATCGGTGAGGAGCAGCTCATCTTCTTCGACCACGACTCGAGCTACTTCGAGCAGACGCACGCCCTGCTCAGGAACGCTGGCATAAGGGAGCTCAGGACTATGGAGGTCGACAACATCGAGGCCGCCAAGCGGATGGTCGAGCACAGGTTGGGGGTCGCGTTTCTGCCCCGCACGGCCGTGGTCAGGTCCGTCTCGACCGGCAACCTCGTGCTCATATCCGTAGAAGAGAATCCGGAGATGAGCCGTTCGATCGTTGCCCTCAAGCGCCGTGACGTCCCGGCGACCGGCCCCGTTGCCGCCTTCCTGGACGTCGCTGACACGATGGGCGAAAAGCGGGATGGCGCCCCGCTCTCACCCACCCTGGCTACCGAGTTCGAGAACTTGCAGCTGATAGACCTGTTTACCTGAGAGGTGCAAAGAGGTCAAAGACCACTTTGCACGCATTTCAGCACGCTCCAGCCTTCGGCTGTCGCTTGTCGGCACTTCAGCTTGTCAGGTCGTTTTCGCTTGTAGTCGAATCGTAGCGGTTTGGAGGGGCACTGGGGCCCAAATTTGAGGGCGCTCTGCGGTTACGGCTTACGGGTAACATCGGTGTTCGACCGCGAACCGCCCCTACAGGTTGCCGCCCGGATTCCTGCACACATCTTATCCTCTGTTGCCTGATGTTCCGGTCTGCATCGCGGACCGTCTGGAGTTGCAGAGCACGAATGCGTGTACGTGTGGATCGTATACTCTAGGGGATACAGAGGGAGACTATTTATATAGAGGGGCGACGAGTGGACCCGAAGACGATCGTTGTAATGGAGGGTGACCAGACGGGGCAGGAGCTGCTCGAAGAAGCCTTACGGGTGCTCGACCCTGCGGTGACCGGGCTCGAGTTGGATTTCGTGCGCTACGACCTGTCGCTGGAAAACCGACGGGCCACGGACAATGAGGTCGTGCACCAGGCTGCTGCGGCGATGAAAGAGACTGGATTCGGCATCAAGGCGGCGACCGTTACGCCGGAGGAACCGGGCGACGTGGGTTCGCCCAATGCGATCCTGAGAACGGGGATAGACGGGACCGTTATCGTGCGCACGGGGCGGCGCATCCCTGGTGTCAACCCGACAAGCGGCGTGCACGCCCCGATCTCCGTGGTTCGTATGGCCGTCGATGACGCTTACGGGGCGAAGGAGTGGCGCGAGGGCGAGGGTCTCGACGAGGTCGCCTACAGGACCGAGATGATCTCGCGCCGGGTGTGCCGCGGCGTATCGGAGTTCGCCTTTATCCAGGCGCGCAAGATGCGGGCCAAGGTCTTCGGCGGCCCGAAGTTCACCGTCTCCCCCGTCTACGAGGGGATGCTCAAAGAGGAGATGGACCGCGCCGCGGAGAACAGCCGCGACGTCCGCTACGACCCCCAGCTCATAGACGCCACCTACGCGCTGCTGTTGACCACTTACGGCGAGCCGCTCGTCATCCCCACCCTCAACCGTGACGGCGACTGCATCTCGGACCTCGTGATGCAGATGTTCGGCTCCATAGCGGGGGCCGAGTCGCTCCTGATCTCGCTCGACGAGGAGGAGAACCCCGAGACGGTCATGGCCGAGGCGCCGCACGGCACGGCTCCTTCGTTAGAGGGCAAGAACGTCGCCAACCCGATGGCCATGATCCTGGCGGGAGCCGCGCTCCTCACCTTCCTACATGAAGAGGACGCGAGCCGGGTCTCGCGCGCCATCTACGAGGCGACCTTCGAGACCGTCCTAGACGGCGTGAAAACCGCCGATCTCGGTGGTTCGGCGGGCACGACCGAGTTTACCGATGAGATCATACGCCACATCAGGACCAAGCTGGAGGTGTGGAGTGCTCTGGCGTAAGATCGTAGGTGGTGGGTTTGAAATCCGCCCGTACGGGAGCGCGCTCGCATGAGCGTCTCCAGGGTCCTCGGTCTCGGCGCCATCTCGGGCCTGCGCTCGCTCTCCGGCCCTGCCTTCGTGTGCCGCGCCGCGAGCCATGGTTATCTGGATCTAGATGGTACAGTCTTCGCTTTTCTCGGCTCACCGCGCATCTCAAAGGCGCTTGTGTTGATGGAGTTGGGGGAGTTGGTCGGGGACAAGTTACCCGCCACACCGAGCCGTACCTCCTTACCTCCCCTGCTCGGGCGTGCTGCCTCAGGAGCCCTGGTGGGGGCAGCGGTCTTCGTCTCGGAAGGCCGTCGCGCTATGATTGGGGCGGCACTGGGTTCTACCGCGGCCATCGTCGCTGCCTTCGCAGGAGAACGGCTCCGCGCGCTGGCGGTCGAGAAGACCGGTCTCCCCGACCCCGTCGTCGCGCTCGCGGAGGACGCCACTGTCTTGCTCGTCGGTCTCCGCTCGCTGAAGAACATCCGTTAGCACGGGCCCATGGCCGAAGAAGGGACAGGCTCAGGACGACATTCGATGAGGCGGCGTCGCTCTACGACGAGGTTCGTCCCGGCTATCCCGAAGATCTCTTCGACGACATCGTCTCGCTCTCCGGAATACCGGCGGGAGGAAAGATACTCGAGATCGGGTGCGGCACGGGCCAGGCCACGGTGCCTTTCGCCCGCCGCGGCTACCGCATCCTGTGCATCGAGCTCGGCGAGAATATGGCTGCGGTCGCCCGCCGCAATCTGGAAGGATATCCGAACGCTGACGTGCGTACCGGAGCCTTCGAAGAGTCCGCTTTGCAGGAAGGAGCTTTCGATCTGGCGATTTCGGCGACCGCCTTTCACTGGCTAGATCCTGCCGTGGCCTATCCCAAGGTCGCCGGGGCGCTCAGAGACGGAGGGTCGCTAGCCCTCTTCTGGAACATTCACGTCCACAGCGACGCGAGCGAAGGGTTCTTCGAGGCTGCGCAGAGAATCTACGAGCGCGAGGCGAGAGAGATCTGGGATCACAAATATGAAGGCCCTCCCAGGTCCGACGAGATCCCGGACAGGACAGGCGAGATCGAGGGCTCCGGCCTCTTCGAGGCGGTGACCCGCCGCAACTATCGCTGGGATGAGACGTACGACGCCGAAGGCTACCTGCGTGTTTTGAACACTTACTCCGGACACAGGAGTCTAAGAGATGACACCCGCGAGCGCCTCTTCTGTGGCATCGCCGACCTTATCGACAATCGTTTCCACGGCCGCATCGTCAAGGGCTACCTGACCACCCTGTACGTGGCCAAGAGAAAGTAACCGAAGCTATACGCCGAACCGGTCCAGCGTGTTCCGCACCGAACCCAGATAGCCACCGCCGAAGTAATAGGTGTGGACCAGCAGCGGGTAGAGGTTGTAGAGGTCACGGCGCACCTCGAAGAAGCCGTCGCGTATCGGCCGGATCTCCTGGTAACGATGGAGGAAGGGACGACCAAAAGAGGCGAACAGGGAGATGAACGCCAGCTCGATCTCGGGGTCAGCGAAGTAGATGGCGGGATCCAGGAAAGCGGTAATGCGGTCGCCTTTCGCGAGCACGTTCGCGCTCCAGACGTCGCCGTGGATGAGAGCCGGGGGGTTGGGGTCTTCGATGAGCTCATCGACCATCTCCGACAAGCGCTGCACCCGACGCAGGTCCTCCGCCGGCAGCCGTCCGGCCTCGTGGGCGACGAGCGCGATGTACAGCAGGCGGTGGTCACGGAAGAACTCGGCCCAGCTCTTCGTGGGCGGGTTCGGCTGGTCAAGGGCGCCGATCAGCGTGTCCTGCTCGTGGCCGTACGAATCCGCCGTAATACCGTGCAGCCCGGCAAGTAGCTCGGCCGCATGGCGCTCGGCTCCTTCGGTGAAGCGGCTGCTTCCTTCGATGAACTGCATGAGCAGGAGTCTCTGTGAGCCGTGGTAAACCTTGGGGACGGGAATTTCGCTCTTCTCCCGCAGGTAGCGGAGCATGTATGCCTCGCGCTCCAGGTGAGATTCGCCTTCCCTATCTACCTTGGCGACGAGCGGGGGACCTTCCTCCAGCTCCACCCTGTACACCTCTCCGATGCAGCCGCCTCCGAGAGGACGCGCCGAGAGCATCCGATCTCCGAGGTGTGCTTCGACACCTTCGGCGACGATTTTCTCAGCCACGTTCCTTAAGGTGCCGTTCGCGGATGTCATCGAGGAGTCCCTCGGATGCCTCTTCTACCAGATCCAGGACACGCTCGAAAGCATCGGGGCCGCTGCCGTAGGGGTCGGGGACCTCGCGTTCCGGTGAGTGCGGGGCAAAGTCGAGGAAGGGGCGAACCATCGCCCTGCCGCGGCACAGCGAGGCGACCGTCCGGTAGTTCTGCTCGTCCATGGTGAGGACGTAGTCAAACTCCTCGCAGTCGTCCGACGAGATCCGGCGGGCCCGCTGGGCGCTCAGGTCGAGACCGCGGGCGAAAGCGCTCCTTTGGGCACGGTCGTCCGGCGGGCTTCCGACGTGCCAGGAGCCGGTACCCGCGGAGTCAACGAAGACCTCGTCCTCCAACCCCTCGCGCCGCAGCACGTCCTCGAAGACCCCCTGGGCCAACGGCGAACGGCAGATATTACCCAAGCAAACGAACAAGACGCGTACCATCTGTGCGTAATCTACCAGCTATCCCCGGCAACATTTGGGCGTCGCCCCTGTATTCACACAGCTTAGCGGCATCTCGCCGCAGGAGTAGGAGGTTCCGAGAACATCTAGGGCAGGAGCTGCTAAGCCTCGGCCCTTGTCCCGCTTGCGCTCGCCCAACAGCCTACGGGAACCCTACGATCGACCTCTCGGTTGCGTCGGTTGTCCTCTTGTCTGTGCCTGCACCCCCGTCGAGAGAGTCGTTGCCGCTCACCCCATCTCGGGAGTTGAGCGTGTCGTTGCCGTTCTCCCCGTACAGAGTGTCTGCACCACCGTTGCCCGTCACTTTGTCTGCTCCGTTGCCGCCAAGGAGTTCGTCGTTGCCTGCCATGCCCTCGATGGTGTCGTTGCCTCCCATGCCGCAGATGACGTCTGCTGCTGAGGTGCCCCTAAGGGTCTCTGCGGCTGAGGTGCCGCTCTTGGTGCAGGCTTTGAAGGTGGCCGTGTAGGTGCCGGGCGCTGCCCCGGTCACAACGGCGTGTTGCTGCCCCTTACCGTCGGACCAGGAAGAGAACACGTAGCTCCTCCCCGAAAGGCTCTGGGGTGAAGGGGCACTTACGTTCAGGCTGTAGCCTTCCCACGAGAGTAGTGTCTTGGGAGTGGTGAACGTCTCACCGTTGATGAGCAGCGACAGGCCACTTGGGTTGGTGGCAAACGAGACGTTCACCCGGTTGGGCTGCACATCTCGGATGACCGTCTTGGAGAGGCCGTTAGAATCCGTTGCGGTGAGCCTTATCTCCAGGTAGTTGCCAGCACCGGTCGAGATAAGACCCTCCGGCATCGGAGCGGTGATCGCCAGGTTGTTGCCGGTCGCCGAGAAATAGGGGTGCGTGTGAGGGTTGGGCGCGTTATGGTGCTGGAGAACCTCCCACTCTAAGGATACTTCAGGCAGCTGCCCGTCCTCGGGATCCGTGGCGCTGCCGCTTAGGGTGATCTCCTGGTCCACCCTGAAGAGCATGTCCGCGGCGGGCGACTCTATCACGGGGGTGGGTGCCTCGTTGCCAGCGTCGATGCGAACCGTTTCCGGCTCTGAGAGGGCGCCGTGGTCATCCTCAACGCGCAGCGAGGCGCTGTAGGTACCGTTAGTGGAATAGGTGTGGCTCGTCGTGGGCGTGGTGGTGGTCTGGGTCGGGGTGCCGTCGCCGAAGTCCCAGAGGTAGCTACTCAGCGTATCGCCCGCGTCAGGGTCACTGCTGCCGGAGGCGTCGAAGTCGACCGCGAGGGGCGAGGGTCCGGAGGTAGGGTTCGCCTCGACGTCGGCGGTAGGCGCCCGGTTGGTGCCGCCGGTATAGGCGATGCGGCGCACTTCCCCACCGCCGCCTCCGGAGCCGGGTCCGTTGCCACCGTAGGTGGTGTAGTAGAGAGCCTGCCCCCCTTGGTACGGTCCGAAGGTCATGGCTACCGCACTATTTTCCCCAAGGCCGGTCACGAACTCCGTCCGCGTGAAGCTACCCGCTCCGTTTGGCGTGAGCTTGAAGATCTTGCCGCATGTGTAGTCACCGAAGAGGTAGGAGTTGTCGTAGGCGGCGGGCCAGATGCCGTTTGGCACAAAGGCCGCGGCGGTGATCGAGGAGCACCCGGTGTCGTGGCTGTAATCATAAATAGGAGGTGTGTAGGGCGCGGCGCCACAGTTCACAGAGCCCGGGCTGTTCGGGTTGTCGTGGTTGCCCTCGCAATGGTTCCAGCCGTAGTCCGCCCCGGAGCGGCCCTCGCTCACCTCCTCCCATCTGCCCTCGCCTACGTCGTTGACAAAAAAGCGCGTGCCCGAGGCGTTCGGGTCGAAGGCGAAGCGGAAGGGGTTGCGTAGGCCCGAGGCGAACGTCTCCTGGCACTTCTTGCCGACGTCGGTGCGGCCGGTAAGGTTGCAACGGGCGCTGTCGCTGCCCGTATAAGGGTTGGTCGCGGGGATGCCGCCGTCGCGGGTTATTCGCAGTACCTTGCCCAAGAGGATGTGCGGGTCGCGGGAGGCATCGTTCTCGCCGGCGCAGCGCGAGACATCCGCGTAGTCGCACGCGCCGTCGCCGACCGTGACGTAGAGGTAGCCGTCCTTACCAAAGTGCAGATCCCCCGCGTTGTTATGATGCATATTGGGAATGTTGTCCACGAGTATCTTGTCGGACGTAGCGGTATTCGAGTTGGAGAGCACATAGCGCTCCACTCGGTTGACCGGTACGTTGGCGCTATTCTGCGGACAAACGCCGTGCTTCTTAAAAGTATAGAAGAGGTAGATGTAGTTGCTGGTGGCGAAGTTTGGGTCCACAGCAATCCCGAGTAACCCGCGCGCGCCGTTGGTGCAAACCTTGCCAGAGATGTCCAGAGCGGGGTTAGCGAGCAGTGCTCCGTCCTTGTAAACTCGCAACCTGCCGGGCTCGCTGGTCACAAGCAAACGCCCGTCGGGAGTGAAAGCTAGCGCTGTAGGAGAATCAACACTCACGACGCGCGTGTCCGTAAAATCGGGTGGCGTGACCGCCGCCGAGGCGGAGTTCTCGTTCAGGAACAACAGCGAGATACATCCAGTCAACAGCGCTATTACCACCGTGAGTAGGATGCGCTGGTCAGTACGCAAAGAAGCTGTGGTTATCGCGGAGGCTACTCTCACTATTGTCTCCTCGCCTAAGTGAGGTAGCCGGTTGTGCTATCGGCTCTGTCCGCCCTTGCAAGCACCCATATCGAGGAGCGAACGTCTTAGCCTCTACCTTCATGCTGTAACTGCGCAATATTCTATCCCCGTTAACAGGAAGGGGCATACCCAAAATTGCGTATTCTTTCTGTTGCATGGAAGTACTAGCGTGTAGCGAACTTCTCTATGAGAAGGCACTGTTTGTCAAGGGGCGACGGCTCTTCCGAGCTTTAGGTGAAACGGGATCTCTTTCACCGTGGCTACGCTCGGAGGTTTTCCTCAAGCAGCCATAACCCTCGCTTTCAGTACGTCAATGTGGCAGCAAGCGCCAGTGGTCGGCCACCTGGGTGGCCTGCGGTGCACCGGCTGAAAGTTCCTCCCGGCAGAAATGGGATCTGTCGCGGCTCGCCACCTCTAGATTGTATGGAAGATCCATCATCTTCGCGTAAAGATCGGAAGAGCCCCGACCTAGCGGCCTAAGTGGTGGCCGAGCGCAATAGCTTCTGCCCTTCGCGCTATGCTTCTATCCGCTGTAAATAGGCTATCGTTGCTTGCGGGCGACGCCTCGGATTGGCCCGGTCCATCTATCCGCGGGCGCTATGGTACCTTTGGAGTGACCCGTCGGTCGATCCGGGACGCCGCTGTTTGTATGCCCACTCGAGTGGGTCCTCGCCCACTAAGAAGCGCCCCTCCAGATGAGAGGAGCGCCAGGTTCGTGGGTTGGAGTTTAGCTTGCGTTACGGACGAACCGCAACCGTAGCGCTGTCCGCGCCCGGAGAACCGGAGGCGGGCAAGAAGGTCACCTGCGCATTGTTGGTGTTTAGCGTGAGCTTGCATACGCCCCACGCGTTCGTAAACGCCCGGTCGTACGCGGGGCTCGGGCTGCCCTGCAAGCCGTCAAAGCTGTTGCCACCGAGACCGCAGACGATGGACGTGAGCCCACCGGCAACCTTCGTGCCGCTCTTGTCGCGAGTGTCGTAGCGCTCGTAGAGGTGGCTGTGACCCTGCAATACGAGGTCCGCGCCGTTATCGTAGGCCACATCAAAGAACGTCTTGGAGCAGCCGGTGGCACCTTCGCTGGTAGGGTGGTCCGTGCTCGCCGAGAATCTGGCATGGTGCCAGAACAGCACCGTGTTCTTGGTGGTGTTGAGCTCGTTATTCAGGAAGTTCATCTGCGGGCTGCCGGCCGCGCAAGATGGAGCCTGGTTCGAGCTCGGTCCCTCCGTATCAGTCGAGTTGAGCACTATCGCTCGCCAGTTGCTGTTGCCCACATCGTAAGCGTAGAAACTGGCAGCGTTAGAGACACGAACTGGCGTAGGGTCGGGGCCTTCGTTCCAGTACTGCTCCGAACCCACCGCCGTGGACGAGCCGTAGTATTCGTGGTTCCCGTATGTCGGCCTCGTCTTGTTCCTAAAAGAGCCCCACGCGGCATCGTAGACCTGATAGTTCTGATACGTACCGTCCGGGTAGGCGTTATCCCCGGTGGTGAAGACGCCCCACGCACCACCGTTGAGCTGGGCCCTGACGAGGTCACCGGTCTCTTGGTCCCTATTGCCGCCAGAGGAAATGTCTCCGGCACCGACCAAGACCGCAGATCCTGAAGGCGTCGAACCATCATCGCACGCGTTGCCAACGCCGTCGCCGTCGTCGTCTCTCTGATTCGGGTTGGAAAGATCCGGGCAGTTGTCCGTTGAGTCCGGCACTCCGTCTCCGTCGGTATCGGTCGGGGGCGTAGATCCATCCTCGCACCTGTTGCCAACGCCGTCGCCGTCGCGGTCGTTCTGATTCGGGTTGTAGACGTCCGGGCAGTTGTCCGTTGAGTCCGGCACTCCGTCCCCGTCGGCGTCGGTACCTCCACCTCCAGCTGAGGCTGGGAAGCTTACAACGTCTAAGACAGCGTTTCGTCCGCTCCCCGTGTTGCCGGCCGTGATGCTGATCGTTCTCTGTCCGGCCGGCAGGTTAATGTCGAAGGTGTAAGCCGTGACAGTAGTGCTTCTTAAGGCTTGGGCTGCTGAGCCGTTTACACTGAAGGTCGGCTGGCCACCCGACTGCCCACCGCTAGCCATCAGCACCACATCGCAGGTGGCGCTACAGTTTATGGTGTGGGAAGCGGTATTGTTCTGGGTGAACTTGAGGGCTGCACCACCGGAATATCCCGTGCCACTAACAACGCTGGAACCCGCAGGCTTGGTGGCGATATTCTCACCCTCTAAGCGCCCGGCTACGTCGGCGGCACTGACCATCACGCTTGGATAGAACAACGCCAAGAGTGCCGTCGCACCTATCGCCACTGTGAGCACTAAAGCTGTCCGCTTCATCTCCAATCCCCCTCTTTTACGCACTTAGAGATACGTCAATGCCATTAATAGCCACACTCAAAGTGAGTGTGGCATGCTACTGACTCCCCCAGGAAGGCTCGGAGTCGGCTGCACCGGTGTCGGTGACTTTGACCTTACTTCTTCCGCCCACACCCACCGTGTAGAGTGTGGGATTCGCCGGCGTGTCACCCAAATAGGCGATCTTGTTGCCGTTGGGTGAGTAGGAAGGCTCGGAGGCGTTGTCGATGACTTTGGAACGGTTTCTCCCGCCGCTCACGCCTATCGTGAAGATCGCTTCGTTCGTTCCGTCGTACTCCTGGCTGCTTCCGGGGTAGCCTACATAGGCGATTGTTTTGCCATCGGGGGAGTAGTCGGGCTGGGAGTCGTTCGTGTCGTTGTCGGTGACCTTACGCTTGGTTCCTTCCCGCACGTTTATCGTGTAGATCTCTGAGTCGTTTCCATCGTAGCCTTCAAAGGCGATCGTTTGCCCACTAGGCGAGTAGGAAGGATTCAAGTCGTCCGTATTGTTGTCAGTGACCTTGATCGTGCCTCCTCCACCGGGGTCGATGGTGTAGATCTCTAAGTCGTTTCCGTCGTAGCCTACATAGGCTATGTTTCTACCGTCGGGCGAGTAGGAAGGCGAGAAGTCATCCGAACCGTCGTCGGTGACCTTGGTCGTGCCTCCTCCACCGGGGTCGATGGTGTAGATCTCTGAGTCGTTTCCGTCGTAGCCTGAGTAAGCGATCTTGTTGCCCGTGGGCGAGTAGGCGGGGCTGCGGGCGTACCCAGGTTTGTCGGTGACTTTGGACTTACCCCCTCCGCCGGGGTCGATGGTGTAGATCTCTAAGTCGTTTCCGTCGTAGGCTGAATAGGCTATCTTGCCGGGTTTGCCCGGAGAGGTCGCTTCCGCAGACCGCGCCTGAACTACCAGCACTATTAGCACCAGCAATCCCGTTGCCGCTAGGATTCCCGCCGCTGCCACCAACACCACGAAATGGCTGCTCTTCGCCATCTTCCCCCCTCTTCCTTCGCGCCATGCTCTGCTTGTCAAGGTCGTCGATCATTACTACCACGACGTTTAGGCGGCTAACGGTATGAGCATCAGCCCCCTGGTTCTTTCTGAAGAGCACATCGCCCGTTCCCAGCAACCCAAGGGGGACCGTAGCGGCCAACAGCAGGATGAAACCTCGCATCTTGCTCCTCCCTAAGCGGGACTAACACTTGCTTCTAGCCTCGCCATGAATGCATCTTACAGAAGAACGTTAGTGCTTGCAATATCCCTATGGAGAACATTCTCTATGTGACGAATGCTTCTCCATTTGGCTCTATGTCATTCGAAATTTCACTAAGGCGAAGCGCCTGCCCTACACCAGAACAAAAGTTGCCCAGAACGCGCGTCGATAAGCAGGAACGTGGAAAATCTCCCTTCCACGCGCTTCGGTGAATAAGGATAAGAGAAAGGGTCGAGGCTGATAGAGACCCCGACCCAAATGATCCGGCTAAGCGCTACTCAAATCAATGAAAGCTGGCCCTCTCTCTAGGCTGTTCACTGAAGACGAGTATCGTTGTCCTTCAGTCGCTTGCAACTTTTATCGGCGTTGATGCACTTGGTGACGGCCTTCTGTAGCACCGCCTGGTCCCATGTGTTCCAGAAATCTGCGTGCAAGGCGGTTCCGGCTGGCGCGCCGGGAACCTCGTGGTCCGAGGACAGGTAGGTCCCTTTCCCGTTCTTGAGGGTATAGACTACGTGGAACGAGATCTTGGGGATACGTACCGGGTGCGTCGACGGGCATGTCCCGTTCGTCGGATAAGCCATGTGGCTCCGGTGATCCGAGCTGTCCAGTTGCCAGCCATTCCAGCAGGACGGGAAGTGGATATGGGCCCGGAATAACTTGTTAACCGAAGTGCAATCCGGTGGTTGTGTGGAGAACGGCCCGGAATCCACACAGCTCCACGACAGCGACCTCTGCGCCATGTCCGGTTTCGGCGGATTCAGCGTGTTGCCACCAGCGATCATCTTGAGACCCTGGGGAGGAGGGCCGGCGCTAAACGGAATCTGTGCTACTCCTTTTGGTCCGCGGTAGTAAAAGAACGCCTGCTTGACGGGCACCAGCGTGCCGTCTGGCTTGTGCAGCGTAGGTACCCAGTAGCCACCAGTGTCGTTGTGAAGCTCGCATTTCACTTTTGCTTGTGCAGCTCTCATGCTATCGAACGTGGAGAAGGCGTTGGTGGAGGGGTTGCCGATGAACTGGTGCATGTGCGCTGCCCCAGGCTCACGGGGATACACGATAGGGTCGTCGGCTAGCTGGTGGGACGGAGTACACAGGACCGAGAACTCCGCCAACGCGTCGGCGGCTCGAACTAACCCGGGGATTGCAACGGTTGCTAGGAATGTCAATACCGCCAATCCTAGAAAAACACTTGTGCGCTTCACTTGCTAACTCCTTCCTCGCAGGCATCCACCATTTATTAGGATGCCTACCTTGTTTGCGTCACCACCTCACGGAGGGGCATCATTGGTGTCCCTTTCTCCTCACAACACTTGTTCTCTCCTCCCTCCATAAAGAAGCGAGCCTCCTTAGCCCCGCCAGTTGCAGCTTGCCTTCGTTGGGCTAACCCGGGGTGATCGTCACCTGTTATGGTCTTCGGCTGACATCCGCTTCCTTCCCTTCCTCATGGCAGCGGAGCGTTGTTGCTCCGCTACCATTGCCGTTCGACAGCCCGGCTTCCTCCCAACTAGCGAGGAGGCCCTTGGGTTTTGCATCCCCACTTCGCAGCGGTTTTGCCTTTTTCGCGACAGCATGAAGCTACGGCCCGTCCTCGGCCGTGCGGCAAGTGGCGCCGACGCAACTCTTGAGCGCTTGTAGGCGCGTTCGCAGGTCCGTTGGCGGAACTGCGTCCATAGGACGTTGCGGAGCTCGTAGGGATCGGCATTCAGGTCGTAAAACTCCTTGAAGCCGTTCCCATACTCGATGTACTTCCTGCCGTCGCTCGTGCGAATGCCGTAGATCGTTTTGCGAAGCTCAAGCAGGATGGCGGTGCGCCAGGTCGTAGCGCTTCCTTCCAGAACCGGCCGCAAGGAGCGGCCGTCAACGTACCGCGGTGTCGTTACGCCCGCAAGGTCCGTAAACGTCGGGAAGAAGTCGGTGTTCAGGGTTAGATAGTTGGTAGGAGTGCCGGGTTGAACGTTGGGACCGCGGATCAACAGCGGCATGCGGATGCTCTCCTCATAAGGCTTCTCCTTACCCGACTTGATGCGGTGCTCGCCCTGGTGAAAGCCGTTATCCGAAGTGAACACCACGTAGGTATTGTCGAGCACTCTTTCGTTTTGGAGCTTGCCCACTACTGCCTCTACCAGCTCATCTACCGATTGCAAAGACTCGACCCGCTTTTCGTGGAGGGTGTCTAACTGCGCGATCTGCGTTGAGCTGAGCAGTGACAGCGACCCTATCGAAGTGGGTTTGTCCCTCACGTCGCTCTCGTTGAAGGAGGGCAAGCGGGGAGCCTTCTCGCCGTCGAAGGCATGCGCGTGACGCGGGGCTGGGGTGGCCGGCTCATGTGGCTGTTTGGGCGCGACGTAGGCGAAGAACGGCTTGCCCGCTCCAACGCTGTCGCCGATGAAGGATTGAGTTTCCCTGCTGAGGACGTCGGTGACATAGTTACTGTTACTCTTGGGGAAGTACTTTTTAGTGCCGTTGTCATTCACGTAAAAGTTGAACACCCCGCCTCCAGATTGTGTGGCGAACCAGTCGTCCCAGCCCAGGGGTACCGCCGACAAATCGTAAGTGTTGAAGTACTTGCCGAAGAGCCCAGTCCTGTAACCGGCATTGTGCAGGCGCGTGGCTATGTTGTCTTGCTCGTTGCCGTGGTTCTTGTAGCCTTGCCAACCACTGTCGGGACCGTCACTGTTACCCCAAACCCCCGTATTATGGGCGTACTGGCCGCGCATGATGGTGGCTCTGGAGGGGCAGCACAGGGAGTTGGATACGAACGCGTTCCCGAACGTCATGCCTTGCGACCCTATGAGGTTGAGTGTCTTGGGCATATATTTCAGGTTCAGGTCGTCTTTACGCATATCGTCGGTGAGGATAAAGACGAAGTTAGGTTGGCCGACTGTCGTCTGGGCCTCTGTAGGAGGACTGCTAGTAATATCCGAAATGAATAGTATGGCTAACGCCGCCGATGCCAACAGTAGAACCGTTCTTCTCATTATCCACCTTTCTTTAGCGGGGCGGCCTCTCCGACTAACTCGAAATCCGGACATTCCCTCAACAAAGCGACTAATGCAAAGCGAACGACCTTTCTCGTATGGCTGTGTTTGATGTGAGGTTGCATCCGCACCCTCCTCCCTTCTGAGGGCGGAGCATTGTAGCCCCGCCGCTATTGCTGTTCGACAGCCCGGCTACCTCCTAGAGCAGCTTGCAATGAGCTTGGTCCGTGAGTCATCATGGTCCGATGGATGCCTATTCAGAAGATCTCAGACAGAAGATAGTCGAAGGAGTCGAGCACCAGCGCATGAGCAAGAGCGAGGCAGCCCGCCTGTTCGGGGTTAGCCTCTCCTCGGTCAAGCGCTATGTAAAGGCGGCGTGCGAAGGACGCTCGCTCTCGCCGGGGAAGGCTCCGGGCAAGAAACCCCTACTCGATGAGAAGGCAAGGAGGCTCCTTGAAGCCGACGTAGAGGAGCGTCCCTTCGCCAAGCTCAAAGACAGACGGGAGTACCTGAAAAAGGTGGCCGGAGTTTCGGTTAGCGAATCGACCCTCTCCAGGGCCATAAGGAAGATGGGCTTCGGCCGAAAAAAAGGACGCTGGGTGCGAGTGAGCGTGACGAGTTCCTGAGGGCGGCTTTCCGGGTTATGGTGATCTCTTCGATAGAGCCGGATCGCTTTGTGTTTGTAGACGAGTGCTCGTCTAACACCTCGCTGGCACCCTTCTACGGTTGGTCGCGAAAAGGGGATAGGGCGCACCAGAAAGCTCCCCGCAACTGGGGCAAGAACATAACGCTTCTCTCAAGCATCGGCAGGCAGCAGGGCATGGGGGCATCTCTGGTAGTGGAGGGTTCGACCAACGCGACGGTGTTCCATACCTATCTGCAAGAGGTCCTGTGCCCCACGCTTGAGAGAGGCCAGGTAGTGGTGATGGACAACCTCTCGGCTCACAAGGGAGAGAGGGTCAGGGAACTGATCGAGGCTAAGGGCTGCGAGCTCATCTACTTGCCGCCCTATTCGCCGGACTTCAATCCCATAGAGCAAGCCTTCTCCAAGCTAAAGAGCTACCTCAGGGAGGCATGCGCTCGCAGCCGAGATACGCTCATGGAGGTCATAGGCCAAGCCCTTAGCACGATCAGTGCTTCGGATGCCGAGGGCTTCTTTGAACACTGCGGCTACCGGGCAGTGGTCCAATCTCTATGACAGGCGCTTTAGTAGGAGGCCCATAGGCTTTGCGCCCCCGCCTCGCGACGAGTTTGCCATTCTCGCAGCGCACACGGATGCTGCGCATGCTTGCCCGCATTACTACCAAAGGACGATGAATCCGCAATGAATATTGAAGACGTGGCCACCCTTTTTTCGATATTTTTGTTGTTTTTTGAGAGATTTTTGCGACTAGAGAGCGAAGTTCGCAGAGCATGTGGTTGCCCGCTCAGTCGGGATCTAAGAAACTGTATCGGGCCGGTACTATAGCGCATGGATGCACTACTGGCGCATGTATCCTCGGTCCCCGCAACGCTTCGTACTACCCAACTTCCGAGTACACCACTTCTACGCACTCGGGAATCTAGAGTGAATAGAGGTAGCAGGACTGGCCGAGGCGTTATGCTTCGGCCTTCTCGGTCTGTGACTACTCCTCTCACTACCTCATCTCGTCCCGGTGGTGAACGTCCAGCCCTTCTGTTGGTTGCCAGAGGTCGTGCTGATTTGGTCTAGGAAAGTCCCGGCTAAATCCTTAGCCCCCGTGGTTACGACCGCCTTGTAGGTGACCCCACTCCGTAGGTTGTTTGTCGGGTCGAGTGTAGCCGTATCCGTAGCATCGTCGTAGTTAACCGCGGCGGCTATCTTAGTAGTGGAGCCCTTCTTGAAGTGCTTGAAGGTGTTGCCGTTGATCGTGCTCGCATCCCCGTCTGTCGTGCTCGCGTCCATCGCCTCAGAGAAGGTCGCTGTGACGTTTATTTTGGGGGCAACTGTTGTTTCGCTGGCGCTGGAGATGGTGCTTTCGACCGTGGGCGGCCCCCGGACCGGGTCGGTGGGCGAAGGAGGCGTGGTATCGGAAGAAGTCACCGCCAGGCTATGATTCCCTCCCCCATCGATATCCTGCACGCCGGAGAGGTCGCTGACCTGCACGGGGGCGTTGCGCTGGGTGGTGGTGCCATCTCCTAGCTGTCCGTATTCGTTCTGCACCCAAGCCCAGACGGTGCCATCGCTCTCCAGCGCCAAGCTGTGATATAACCCGCCAGCGATAGTTTACACGTCGGAGAAGCCGCTCAGCTGCATGGGAGTGTTGCGCTGGGTAGTAGTGCGATCTCCTAGCTGGCCAAACGCATTGTCTCCCCACGCCCATACTTCCACCTGAGTCTGAGCATCCGTCCTCTCTACCGCAACCAAGAGCAACACGATCGCGGCAAAGCGTGTCGCTACAAACGTCACCAGCAGGGAACTTGCACTCCTCCTACGCAAGGGTGTTCGTTGTATGCTGGTTGAGGCGTTCCTCATACTTGATCATCCCCTTCCGCAGAAGGTGCTCCAGGCTTCCGAAACTAGGGTTTGCATTGCTCACACTCGCCTACGGGTTGGGGTCGCTTGGAAGGTCTAAGTCGTAGGTGCCGTCGTTGTAGAGCTGCGCCCGACGTTGGTGAAGGTGTTGCCGGAGGCGTACGCCGGAATGCCGCGCCACGTCTCCGTGTCCCTGGTGTGGAAGCTTATGTCCCAGCCCACCTGGTTGTTCACCACGGAATCGTAGGAGGCTATCCCCACGTGGGGCCGCGGCGTCATGGCGCCTGGTCCTATATCCGCCAACGACGTCACCCGAATAGACTGCAAGGCGTACTCACAAAGGTCCACTCTACCGTCGCCGTCGGTGTCGGAGCAAGCTCCCGTGAGCCGCGAGTTGTCGTCTGGGCCGAAGGGTACCCGTATCGGCGTGCCCGTGACCTCATTGTTCACCATCCGGCTCTGGTAGATCGGACCGTGGAAATCTATCCCCACCAGAGCTCCGTCCTCGTTTACCTTGTTCTCAGAGATCGTGACGTTACGATACGGGGCGCTCACGCTCACCGGGTCGCCCGCCGCCGCCCCAGAGAGGTAGTCGTTGGGGTCGGCGAGGGTAAGCTTCAAGCTCGCCGCATTAACCCCTACGATCTTGAGGTAGCGGCCCACCGCCCCGCCCTGGTTGATGGAGAGCCACGCACCCTGCGCGTTCTGTAGGTTACTCCACTGCCCGCCGGGGGGCTGGGCGAGGGTCACGGTGTCGGTCGCTGGGTCAACCGCTGCGAGGGGCGAGGAGCCCTGCACCAGGGTGACCTCGTCCCTGCCACCCCCGTTGGCGTCCAGGGAGATGCCCTCCTCCTCGAAGCCAGCAACGTCGTTGGAGCGGATCACGCAGTCGTGCAAGGAGCGATCGGCGACGGGCAGGAGGGTGTAGTCGGCGCGAGCCTTGATACCGACCTTGGCCCGGCGGCTCCCTGACAGCCTCCCAGTGGAGGGCCAATCCAGGGGGTTGGGGTGGTCTATGTGGGTGTTCGAGATCAGGCAGTCGTAGCCCGCCTGTAGGTTGATGGGGATGTAGTTGTTCCTCATGAACAGCTCGCCTTCGTTTAGTCCCTTGACTTCGTAGCCGAAGGCCCCCCGATCGAAGTAAACACCTCTGTAATTGTTGCCTATCGCAGGCGAATTGGCAGAGGCGTAGCCGACCTTGCTCTTGTCAGCCAGGAGCTTGAAGCCGCCCGCCTTGACCAATATACCCAGGCCGCACCCTTTGATCTGCGGGTTGATGAGTACTACGTTCTGGTTGACGACGTTGACGCCACCCTGGCCAGTCCCTGTGTTCGCGGGTGTTGGGTCTGTAGAGCACGTAATACGGGGGTTTAGGTGCACGCTATTGGCTGCAGGGGTCCACCCCTCCCCAAACGTCTGGGAAGTGGTGTCGGGCCTGGCGTAGGGGTCGTTGCCGCTGGGAGTGAAGGTGCGCGTCGCCGAGGTGGCGTCGGTGTTGCCCGAGGTGTCCGTGGCCCACACGCTAAAGGTGTACTGAGTACCAGCCGTGAGGCCGCTGTAGCTCTTGGGCGAGGCGCACCCAGTGGGCGCCGACTCTAGGCCAAGCAACTGACACTGAAACGCGGAGCCCGGCTCGCTGGAGGTGAACTCGAACGTAGCCGTCGTGCCGCTAACGCTACCGCTCGGGCCGCTGTCGATTGTCGTCTCCGGCGGCGTGGTGTCCTCAATAGGGGCGGCCTCGGGGATGCGGAAGTAGTCAACCCTAAGCAGCCTGCCACTCGCTATGTTGGCCCCGCGCACCTGTACTTGGTGGGTCCCAGGATTCGCACTGAATGGGAACGTATACTCCTGGTAGCTCGTGGAAGAAACCGTGGCGGTCCCGCGCAGCACGGGGCTCTGGGTGCCCGTCTTGGTGAAGACCTTGAGCAGCGGATGGTTTGCGTTCGTGCCATCTTTGCGCGCGCGCACGACGATCTGGGTGGCACCTTTCGTGTAGGTCACGTTGTTGCGCGCGGTGGCGTTGGCGGTGTATCGGATGGCCTTGCCCGCTCCGGTGGGCTCGGCGCTTGAGTCGTTCACCACGGAAATGCCCGTGGCGAGTGTCATCGACTCGCCCTGCACCTTTATCATGTCGGCTGCGAACGCGGTCAAGGTGCCCAGGAGCAGCATTGCCACAGCTACTAACGCCCCGACCAAGAAGCGGGAAGGAAGCCTTGAGTTCCCACTAGCGCGTTCGGTAAGTGGCTGCATCTGCGCATCCTCCCTCTCTGCGAACAGAGCGCTGATGCCCCGCTCCTGCTGTTCGGCAGCCCTGCCGCCTCCCAGCTAGGAGGCCCATGGGCTTTGCGCCCCCGCCTCACGACGGGTTTGCCATTCTCGCTAGCGCACACAGATGCGCATGACTGCAAGCACATTACCGATGCTTGCTATGATTGCATCGTACACTGAATCCCAGAGCTACGCAATACCTCTCGGAGAAAATTGTCCACACAGAGATGGTGCTCCGTGTGCACGTGCGTCACGGGTGGTTTCGCACAGATGGCTAACCACCTCCCCCACACGAGGACAAATGGGTCTGAGGAAGCGGGCCTCTTCCAGATGAGAACTTGTCAGAAGAGAGGCTTACTTAGAACTACATTGAGAAACTACTTAGTGTGACTACACTCGCGGAGAGCGCCCCCTAATGAGGAGGGCTATCCTCTTTCTGAAGTGCCTCCTGAGGGCGCTCGGGATAGTGGTGTCTCTGGAGGTATTGTTCTAGCTCGTCTCGCCTTACCTTTATCGAGCGCCCCAGCCTTACGCTGGGGATCTCTCCGCTGCGAAGGCGACGGTAAATCCAGCTCTTGCCCATCCCTAGCTCCTGGCAAAGCTGCGGGATCGAGAGGAGCTGCACGCCGCGCTGCTCTTGTTGTTGGGGGCGAAGAGTAGCTTCCCCTGAGATGCTCTGCTCGAACTCCACAAGCGCGCTCTCCAGATTTTCGAGGGCTTGATGGTGAGCTTCTAGGGCTTCTTTGAGCTGTTTGAGTGATCGCTGCTTATCCATCGGCATCCTGGTGTATTTTACTAGCCTTACACCTATCTTGCGGGTCAGTCAGTGAGTTGACTGGAACTATCAAATGGCGAACCGCAGAGTGGCGTGAACCCTTTTTTCGGATAGCGCTAATAGTCAGCTCTTGAACAGGGAGATGTTTGCCAATATGAAGGAGGCGAAGGTATTGGCAGAAGATTACCGTGACCACTACAACCACCACAGGCCGCACGGGGCGTTGGGATATCTAAGCCCGACGGAGTTTGCGGCCATCGAAGCTCTGAGGTTCCAGGACCCTGGTTACTCAACGGAGCTAGAATTCGTACAAAGACTCTCTTCGTGAGTGGTACAGAAAACGGGGTCCGGGCAGCCTATACCACCCCCTTCTTGAGAGTAAGAGAGCCTCCCTCGGAGGCGAGCTTGGCGTAGGGCTTGACTGAGGAGAGACTAATGCCGAACAGGCGGGCGGCCTCGGATTTGGAGGTGGCGCGCTCCAGGACTCCCTGCACTACCTTCCGGCGTAGGTCTTCCGAATAGGCTTTCATTGCCCCATGATTGACCATAGACCCTGCCTAGGTCAATAGTTGTGATCGTTGCTGTGTACGCTCAATATTCATCGCGGATTCATCGCCCTTTAGTGATAAGGGGCATGAGAGAGCGTGTGATACAAATCCACACGGGGGCATCGGCTCTCTGCGGTGAGAATCCTCCAAGGGGTATTGCGTAGCTCCGGGATTCGGTATATGATACATACATAGCATCGGGAATGGGCCAGCAGCCAAGCGCATCCCCGTAAGCTGCGAGAAGGGCGAACCCGTCGTGAGGCGGAGGCGCAAAGCCTAAGGGCCTCCCAGAGCTAGTTGGGAGAAAGCCGGGCTGTCGAACAGCAGCGGTGGGGCAACCATGCTCCGCTCGCACAGAGGAGGGTGCAGATGCAACCCAATAGTAGTAGCGACATCTTCCGCGCGCCACTAGCGCTTCACTCATCATCTAGCCTTCCCTATGGCAGGGCGTGCGGGAGGTGTGAGATCCCCCGCTTATCAGGGAACACACCACCGAAGTATCCGAAAGCAGAGGAAAGGCGTCCATCGTGAACGACCACCACATGATACAAGAAGGCGCCGAGGAAGCCGTCATAGGCGCGTTCCTCAAAGCACACGAAGGCCACATCCAAGATGTAGAGATTCAGCGAGGTACGTAGTCTATCTACTGCCGCTGCGCGCGCTGTGAAGACATCCATACCTACGAGGTGGATAACGAGGCGAGGGAGCGGGCGCTGGGGTTGCCAGCGTGGCAGGAAGAAAAGAAGTGGGTGTATCCCTCTCCAGCCCATGCAACGCACGGTAGTAGCCTTATGCACCAGAGTACGTGGAAGGGCAATTCCAAGAAGTTGGGATAGTTGATAGCTTAGACCGTTGCTGATCTCGGTGCCGTTCAGAGCATAGAGGAGGTAGCATGACGACGCGCCATACCTTTCGATGTCTGGCATTCAAAGTGGAAACGCGGAAAAGCACACTCTTTGGCGCGCTGAAGGCCGTTGCAGAACACAGCGATCCAGCATGCCGCTGCTGCGGGGCTTCGACTGCTCTGCGCCAGGTATGCGTAAGCGACCACTAGGAGGGGTGATCTACTCAGCGTGCAAAAGAGAACCGCTAAGTGTATGTGTCACAGGACACTACGTCAGGAAGGAGTAGTAGATGCGTAAGCTAACTATGCTGGGGGCGCTAGTGAGCATCTTTAGCCTGGTGGTAGCTGGGCCTGCCCTAGCGGACCTCGTTGTCGAGCTCGGACCCGGCGACAATACCTACAACGAGCGCCGCTGTCCCCCCGACGGCGACGAGGAAGTGTTTGGCAGGCAAGGATTCGACCGCTTGAGACTCAACGCGTGCGGCGACGACGGCGTCGAGGATGGGCTACCAGAGACCCCCGATGAAAATGACTCCGACGTTGATAACGGTTATGGTAACAGGGGCGCCGATGTCATTAAGGTCAACGACGGCGACATTCAGGACACGGCCGTAGGAGGCCGTGGCCAGCACGACAAGTGCGTCGGAGACAGGGACCTTGGATCCGATAATGCTGTAGGTGATCCAACCCCGGCTACTGGCGGCCCGGACGAGGATATAAGCGACAAACTCGACGAAGAAAGCTGCGAGATCATAGTGTGGAAGGACGGAAACTTCTACAACCAGAGCTAAGCTCTAGAAGAAGAGAGCGGCCAGAACAAGAAGCTCCTCTTTAGAGCTGGAGAGGGCCGGGGTTTCGAAACCCCGGCCATTTGTAGTGCCTTTCAGCCTCTAGTTGCTAGCGTACCCGATCTTGCCCACTATTCCCGTGCTGGCCCTGCTCAGATAGTACACTTCGCCACCCTGGCTCACCTCCAGGTCGATGGGCCGCTCTAGCCCGCTCGCGAATCCACCCGCCTCACCGGTAGTCGGTTCGAGCCTCCTTATCCACCCCCCGCAAAAGTCCGCGAAGAAGTAGTCGCCCACGTACTCTGGCGGGAACAGGGCGGTCGTGGGGTTGTAGAAGGTGCCCCCCGTGATCGCGCAACCCGTGGTGTCGGTGCTGCCGTGCCCGTATGCGAAGATCGGATCCACGAATGGAGGATCTTTGGCCACACCCTCGTGGACGGGCCAGCCGTAGTTGGCCCCTGTCGCACCTCGGTTGATCTCCTCCCAAGTATTCTTCCCCACGTCGTTTATGAAGATGGTGCCTGTACCTGGCTGGATGGCGAACTTGAAGGGGTTACGCAACCCCCGCGCCCAGATCGCCCGGTTATTGCCCGAGGCCGTAGAGTAGAAGGGGTTGTCGGTTGGGATGGTGCCGGTCTGGTTTATCCTGAGCATCTTGCCGAAAAGGTTGGTTAGCTGCTGAGCCTTGTTCGGGGTGTCGTTGTCGCCGGTGTCGATGTAGAGCTTGCCGTCCGGGCCGAAGTCTAGCGCCCCGCCCATGAACTGGGGAAACTGGTTCGTGGACTTTGGTTACCCAGCTTGAAGATGAGCTTCTCGCTGCCCGCAACTGCCCTGTCGCCGCTGGCAGTGACGCGCACGATGCGGTTGTGAGGCGGGGTGGAGGACGTCGCCTTTTTGGTGTAGTGGAGGTAGACGTAGTTGTTGGTCGAGAAGCTCGGGTCAAACGTGAGCGCCAGCAGGCCACGCTCTCCCTTAGAATCGACCTTGGTCGAGATGTTGAGGAATGTCGCAAGGGTCCCGTCGGACTTGGCTATACGCACCTTGCCCGCATCCTCGGTGACGAAGAGCCTGCCGTCGGGGGCGAACTCCATGTCCGTGGGGTTCGTCAAGCCGCTTACGACCTGCGAGTTGGTGAAGCCTTGTGGTAGCACGGGCGCACTGTGCACAGGGGTCACGATCCCCGCCAATGCTGCCGTGAGTGCGGCCACTGCCATGCCGATCCCCAACACTGTCAAAGCGGTAGCCGGTCGCACCACTGGCTCCTCCCGCCCCATCGGTGCCTCGCGTCTATCGGGGCGGGTATCTCGGCCTCTACCCTAGTCTTCGGGCCGATCCCCTATATTCAATGATAGGAAGGGTAGCACTAGAAGATATGAGAACGCATCCCCCAAATGGGGTATTTGTCAGTTACATCGCCACAACCTACGCTATTGCTTCGAGAGAAGATGGAACAGTCTGTCGTTTGGCTTTGTTTGGTCATGTTACCTAAGCAGAGCTGCATCCTTGAGGATCTCTTATCTCAGCGCCTGTCACTTCGGGCATCCCTGAGACCTCGACGTCCACAACGTGAGGGCAACTTGCCGGCGCTCTAGCTCGTGCAACGCCCGGTAGAGCTGGCGCCCTATGGCAGTCTCGTACCTGGAGAGATTCGAGAACGCGTTGGCCAGCTCGACATCTCGGGCGAAGGTCCTCCCGAGTGCGGCGATCTCGTCCTCCTGCTCGCTCCTTATTAGACGGGCCCTGGAGAGCGCTTCCTTGTGTCCCTGTTTGTCGGTTGGTGACATTGTGGCCCTCATCAAGGACTCGATGTCATCGGATTCGTATTCCTGGGCCTCAAGCTCAGCCCATTCGGCCAGCTCCTCGGAGCGCTCCCAGGCGGATATGCCGGCCTCGACCCGGCCCCCGCGCAGGAGCCTCCAGTACGAGCAACTATCCGGTCGACGAGGAGGTTCTCCAGCTCTCCGACAGGCTGCAGCTCATCTCTCAGGTGTTCGCCTTGCTCCCTTAGAGCTTCCTTGTCTTCTCCTGACAGGAGGACCTCCTGGGAGCTCAGACCGTGGCTGAGGGCATTGAGGCGAACGACGGACTCCCCCCTCAGGCGTCTTGGGCCAGTGCTCTTTAGGGCGTTGCCGCGCGTTGGCTTAGGCTTTCTTCTCGCTGGACATGAATTTGACCCTTCTGTGATATTTATGTCGATGATGTGAAACAGATTGTATGGCAGGGAGGATGCAGATTCAGTCCAAATGTGAGATCTCCGATCCCGGTACACTCGCATGACACTTAGGGTCAAGATGAAAAGGACCAAACGGTGTCTCGCGGCACTTTGCGGTAAAAGCAGGATGGCTACCCGGAACGCTTCCTACCGATAAGCTTGCACGACAGGTCTTGGAGCATTCTCTAGACGTGTTTGCACGGTCGCCGCAGACGACACTGCTAAGGATCACGTACAGTTTCGCCTCTTGGTTCGACCGCAAAGAGCAGCAACACGACTTCGTTACGGGTCCGACGCCCAACTCTTACACAGCCAACATCAAGGTCCGCACGAAGACCGGAAGCGCAGCCGGCCAGATCCTCAACGGCACCTCGAACTACTCGTAGATCATGCGAGCTGCCGTGAATCCGGCGAGGTAGGACGCGGCAACTCGCGATAGAGCCGGTCCTCTGCGCCGGGTGGAACCCACTCCTAACATACCCAACGATCCTCTTTCGGGTTCGTCTCCTGGACTTCTCTAACGTTGCGGACACCTGGGACGCGGCACTCTAGCAGCGCATCGGGCGGTTTTCCGACTCGCCCGGGAGCCTTTCACTCTAGCATCTGGGAACGGTCGGTCCGGGAGGAGTTTTGCTAGACTGACTCTCTCGCACGCTTAGAGAAGGAGGAGGCGCATGGCCGAGGTACGAAGGGTCGGGATGCTCACGGGGGGCGGCGACGCGCCGGGGTTGAACGGTGTGATCCGGGCCGTCACGACGAAGTGCGTCGAAGACTACGGCTACGAGGTCGTCGGCCTGAAGCGCGGCTGGAAGTCTCTGCTCGATCCCGAGCCGGATACGGTCATGCCACTCGGCGTGGATGACGTACGCTACATCCTGCAGGAGGGTGGCACCATCCTCGGCTCCTCGCGCACGAACCCCTACAAGAACGAGGGCGACGCCGATAAGGTCGTCAGGCAGATGGAGGACTTCGGCGTCGATGCCCTCGTCGCCATAGGCGGCGACGACACGCTTGGTGTGGCCAAGAGGCTCTACGACGACTTCGGGGTGCAGGTCGTAGGATGCCCCAAGACCATAGACAACGACCTATCGGCGACGGACACGACCTTTGGGTACGACACGGCCGTCTCCATCGCCACGGACGCCATAGACAGGCTGAGGACCACGGCGAGGAGCCACGAGAGGGTCGTCGTGGTCGAGGTGATGGGTAGGCACGCTGGTTGGATCACCTGGGGCGCGGGCCTCGCCTCCGCCGCCAACGTGACGCTTATCCCCGAAGTGGAACCGGATCTGGACGAGATCACCCGGATCTTCAAGAGAGCGCGCCGAGAACGGTGAGAAGTGGGGCCTTGTAGCCGTCTCGGAGGGCGTCACTTTCAGCGAGGACTTCGTGACCCAGAGCGCCGAGAAAGACGAGTTCGGCCACGTCCGGTTGGGAGGCGTAGCGGAAGGGCTGGCCGGTGAGATCGAAGAGCGCACCGGCATCGAGACGCGCCACGTGGTCCTCGGGCACCTCCAGCGCGGCGGCACACCAACGGCCAACGACCGTATCCTCTCCACCCGCTACGGCCTGCGGGCAGCCGAGGCCGTCAAGAGCGGCGAGTGGGGCAAGATGGTCGCCCTCCGCGGCAACGATATCGTGACCGTGGACCTCTCCGAAGCCACCGATGAGACCAAGACCGTCCCCGACGACCTGTACCAGGACCTCCGCACCTTCTTCGGCTGAGGATCGCTTCGCGGTCCGGGGAGTTGGGAGGCGGGAATGACGGTACGACTTGCGAACCTCCGGAAGGGAAGACATTGTTCGAGGGCTTCGAACAGCAGAGAGTAGAGACCCCTGGCGCCGAGATAGAGCTGGTCCGTGGGGGCGATGGACCCCCGGTATTGCTGCTGCACGGTTATCCGCAGACCCGTGCGATGTGGCACCTGGTCGCCCCCATACTCGCCGAGGACTTCACGGTCGTGGCGGCTGACCTGCGGGGATACGGCGACAGTTCCAAACCCTTCGGAGACGAGGATCACTCGACGTACTCCAAGCGGGCGATGGCCGGGGATCAGGCCGTGGTCATGGAGTCTTTGGGCTTCGACTCTTTCGCCGTCGTCGGGCATGACAGGGGCGCCAGGGTCGGGCACAGAATGGCGCTGGACCAGCCGGACCGTGTCACGAAGCTCGCGGTGCTGGATATCGTGCCCACTCGCCACGTCTTCAGAACG
The DNA here is from genome assembly GCA_963811295.1 of uncultured Rubrobacteraceae bacterium. Classification (GTDB taxonomy): domain Bacteria; phylum Actinomycetota; class Rubrobacteria; order Rubrobacterales; family Rubrobacteraceae; genus Rubrobacter_D. The sequence continues at coordinate 104,545 of CAWEQZ010000030.1, forward strand.
GTAGGCAAGGACCTGGCGACGGCCTACTATCACTGGTTCTTCTACATCCAGCCCTACGACCTGCCTGAGACCCTGATCGGGGCCGATCCCGGCTACTATCTCCGGAAGAAGCTCGGCGGCTGGGGTACGAGCCTCGAGGCGTTCGCGCCCGAAGCCCTGGCCGAGTACGAACGCTGCTTCGACGCCGCCACAATCCACGCGAGCTGCGAGGATTACAGGGCCGCAGCCTCCATCGACCTCGTCCACGACGAAGCGGACCTGGACGAAGGCCGCAAGGTGGAATGTCCGCTTCTGGCCCTCTGGGGCGGGCGTGGCGTCATGGAGAGGATCTACGACGTGAGGGCGGTCTGGCGCGAATACGCGAACGACGCAAGGGGCAAACCCATCGACGCGGGCCACTATCTTGCTGAGGAACGTCCCGATGAGACCGCGCAAGAGTTGACGAACTTCCTCGAAGAACAGAGGATCTAGCTGACCTCACCGTTCTCTGCGGCGTGGGCGCCGATGCGTCGGTAGCGTTCGTAGCGGACCTCGCGGAGGGTCTCCGGGTCGGTGTCAGAGAGACCGGAGAGCACACGGTTCAGGGACTTGCCCACGGCCTCGATGGTGGAGGCTGGGTCGTTGTGGGCGCCGCCAAGGGGTTCGGGGATGATCTCGTCGACGATCCCGCGTCCCTTCATATCCGCGGCCGTGAGCTTGAGTGCTTCGGCGGCTTCGGCCGCCCGGCCAGGATCCCGGAAGATGATCGAGGCGCACGCCTCGGGCGCTATTACGGAGAGGTAGGAGTTCTCGAGCATCCCGACGTAGTCCGTGGCGCACATGGCGAGCGCTCCGCCGGAACAGCCCTCGCCGATGATGGCCGAGATCACCGGCACCGGGATCCTGGCCAGCGCCATGAGATCGGCGGAGATGGCCCACGCCTGTCCTCGCTCTTCGGCGCCTCTCCCTGCGAATGCACCTGGCGTGTCCACAAGCACGACCACGGGTAACCTGAACCTGGCGGCAAGGTCGTAGAAGCGCTTCACCTTACGATAGCCCTCGGGGTGGGCCATCCCGAAGTTGCCCCTCACGCGGCTATTGACGTCCGTTCTTTTATCGTGGCCAAGGAGGATGACGTTGTGGTCCCCGATCCTGGCCAATCCGCCCCGCACGGCAGGGTCGTCGCCGAATAACCTGTCGCCGGAGAGCTCGTAGAAATCGTCGGCGAGGGCGTCGCGGTAGGCCCTGAAGTTAGGACGCTCGGGGTGGCGGGCAACCTGCACGCGCTGGTAAGGGGAGAGGTTGGAGTAGATGCGCTTTCTGGCCGCGTCGAGAGCCTCTTCGAGGCGGGAGATCTCTACCCGCAGCTCCTCGCTCGGGCCGGCGAGCCGCCTGAGGTCCGCGATGCGCTCCTCGAAGTCCTTGATCGGACGCTCGAAGTCGAGGATCATGGCAGGAACCCCAAAAGCCGTTCGAGGTCTCCCTTCAGGCTGAGGCGGTGCACGATGCGGTCGACCATCCCGTGCTCCCTCTGGAACTCGGCCGTCTGGAAGCCCTCGGGCAGTCGTTCTTTGGTCGTCTGCTCGATGACCCTGGCGCCGGTAAACCCGATCCTGGCCCCGGGCTCGGCCAGGACTACGTCGGCCGCCGTCGCGAACGAGGCCGTAACCCCGCCGAAGGTGGGATCTGTCAGGACCGAGACGTAGGGCCAGCAACCCTCGACGTAGCGAGAGAGGGCGACGCTGGTCTTCGCTAACTGCATGAGCGAGTAGACGCCCTCGAACATCCGGGCCCCTCCCGACGCCGACACTATAACGAGCGGCAGCTCCTCCGCGCCGGCCAGCTCGATGGTCCTCGCGACCCTCTCACCGACGACGCTCCCCATCGAACCTCCTATAAACCTGAAGTCGAGCGCGGCGAGCGCGACCTGCCTCCCCCCTATGGCGCCGGTACCGCTCAGTATGGCGTCGTCGAGCCCGGTCTTCGCGCGCGCCTTCTCCAGTCTCTGGCGATAATCCTCGAACCCGAGTGGGTCGTCGGCGAAGATGCCCCCGTCCCGCTCCTGGAAACTGCCCGTGTCGGTGAGGAGCCTTATCCTCTCCGGAGCGGAGAGCGGGTAGTGAAACTCGCAGTTGGGACAGACGTTGAAGCGGGCCCTGAGGTCTTTCTCGTAGATCGGCTGCCCGCACCTGTCGCACTTGGTGAATACGGCGTCCATGGGGCCGACGCCGCTCTCGGTCTCGGGCGCGCTTCTGGAGTACTCCCTGCGTTTGCTGAGCCAGTTCCTGATGCCTAGCCCCCCGCCTCGACGACCCTGGAGAGCGCCTCGCGCACCTCGCGCAGCCATCCGCCGGCCCTCTCCGGCCCGCCCTCCTCGACGAGCCGCATGAGCTTGCTTCCGATGATGATTCCATCGGCTTCCTCTGCGGCCTCGACAGCAGCCCCGGCCGAACCGATACCGAAGCCCAGCGCCACCGGCGCATCGGTCCTCGCACGAACGCGCCTGAGAAGCTCGACGGCGCCGGGTGGAAGGTTGTCGCGCACGCCCGTTACCCCGGCCACGGAGACGCAGTAGACGAACCCGGTCGCCATCTCGCCGACGCGCGAGACGCGCCGGTCCGTCGAAGTCGGTGCGACGAGCGGACAGAAGGCGACGCCGGCCGTGGCGGCCAGCTCTGCGAACCTGCCCGCTTCGTCTACGGGGAGGTCGGGTATCACGAGCCCCGAGACCCTTGCCTCTGCCGCCTCCTGCAAGAACCGCTCCACCCCCCGCGCGAAGATTACGTTGTAGTAGAGCAAGAAGACTACTGGCACCCGCCCCGAGAACGCCGAGGCGAGGTCCAGGCAGTAGTCGAGGTCGGCCCCGTTGGCGAGGGCGCGCGTCGTCGTGTCCTGGATCGTCGGCCCGTCGGCGAGCGGGTCGGAGAAGGGAACCCCGATCTCCAGCACGTCGGCACCCGCCTCCAGGTAGGCCTCCCCCACCTCCCTCGCCCCTTCGAGTGTCGGGTAGCCGCCTGTAAGGTAGGGCACGAGCGCGGTCCGTCCCTCCCGGAAAGCACCCCTTACGCGTTCACCGTTCAAGAGGATACTTCGTCAGAGGGAGTCGAGGGATCAGGGCCGGACACAGCATCTGCTTCCTCCGAGCCGATGCCGAGCGCATTCGCCGCGACTTCGACGTCCTTATCGCCACGCCCCGAGATGTTGATGACCATGTTCTTTCCCCGCCCGAGCTCTCTGGCCACCTTCTCTGCGTAGTAGATGGCGTGCGCCGTCTCGAGCGCCGGGATTATTCCTTCCAGACGCGAGCACGTCTGGAGCGCACCGAGCGCCTCCTCGTCTGTTACGCTCGCGTACTCGGCGAGGCCCTCGTCCTTGAGATAGGCGTGCTCGGGACCTGTGGCCGGGTAGTCGAGGCCTGCCGAGATAGAGTGGGCCTCGCGAATCTGGCCTCCCTCCGTCTGCAAGACGTAGCTCATAGCCCCGTGCAGCACGCCTAGTCTCCCTTCGGCCAGAGACGCCCCATGCTCGCCGGTGGATAAGCCGCGTCCCGCCGCCTCTACGCCGACGAGCCTGACCTTCTTCCTTCCGACGAACGGGTGGAATGCTCCTATGGCGTTCGAGCCTGCGCCGACGCAGGCGACAATGGCGTCGGGGTCGCCGCCGAGGCGTTCGCGACTCTGGGCCTCGATCTCCGTCCCTATAACAGACTGGAGATCGCGCACGATCCTGGGGTACGGCGCTGGTCCAACGACGCTCCCTATGATGTAGTGGGTGTCTTCGACGTTCGCCACCCAGTCCCTTATAGCTTCGTTGACGGCGTCCTTGAGGGTGCGCGAACCGCTGAAGACGGGTACGACCTCAGCCCCGAGGAGCTTCATCCGCACGACGTTCAACCTCTGGCGTCGGGTGTCTTCCTCGCCCATGTAGACGATGCACTCTTTGCCGTAGAGGGCCGAGACCGTGGCCGTGGCGACGCCGTGCTGGCCAGCGCCGGTCTCGGCGATTATGCGTTCCTTGCCCATACGGTCGGCGAGCAGTATCTGGCCCAGGGTGTTGTTGATCTTGTGCGCACCCGTGTGCGCGAGGTCCTCGCGCTTGAACCAGACGTTGGCCCCGCCCCACTTGCGGGTCAGGCGTTCGGCGAACATGAGGGGGGTTGGCCTGCCGACGAAGTCCCTCGCCAGGCGGTCCCGCTCTTCGCCGAACTCGGGGTCGTCCCTGTAACGTTCGTAGGTCTCCTCGAGCTCTTCGAGGGCGTGGATCAGGGTCTCGGGCACGTAGCGGCCCCCGAACGGGCCGAAGTAACCCTTCTCAGTCTCTTGCCGCAAGGACGAACCTCCGCACCCGCTCACCGTTCTTTCTGCCTGGCCCATCCTCCAGGGAACTCGACGCGTCAACCCCGTAGGGCTCGAAGAACTCCACCGCTTCCCGCACGTTCTCCGGGCCCAGCCCTCCGGAGACGACGATGTTATCACGTCCGGTGGAGGACTTCGCCACCTCCCAGTCGAACCTCTGGCCCGTACCTCCCCGCGCCTTCTCGCTGTGCGCGTCGAGCAGGATCAGGTCGGCCCCGTATCTGTGCACCGCTTCGAGTGAGCCAGCATCTCTCACCCGCAGTGCTTTCATGACTTTGACGCCGCCCCGCCGTACGGCGGTTACATCCTCGGGAGTCTCTTCACCGTGGAGTTGCGCGAAGTCGAGTCCCACCTCGCGGGAGACCCTGAGGATCTCGGCCGGCTCCTCGTCCACGAACACACCGACCCTGATGATGGTCTCGGGTAACGCCAAGGAGATTCTGCGGGCCTCTTCGACGTTCACGCGACGCGGGCTCTCGGCGAAAATGAGCCCTACCGCGTCAGCCCCCGCGTCCGCGGCCACGCGGGCGTCCTCTGCGTTGGTTATGCCGCAAATCTTGACCAGCGTCATAACCTGAAGTGTACCCCTTAAAGCGGGTTGAGGAAGGGCGACGCCCTTCCTCAACCCGCGCTTATCAGCATTTCAGCAAATCAGCTTGTCAGCTCCATGTTCTTGCTGAAATGCTGATAAGCTGCCCGCAGGGCGGCGTGCTGAAATGCTGAAATGCTCGTCGTGCATGAGGCCTCGCCTCATGCACGACGCTGTATAGATTACTATTCGCGGGTGGAGTGCTGAGAATAAGCTTTGCCAGCCCGGCCGTGCGCAAAGACGTGTGGGAGGACCAGAGCGGGAAGGAGTCTGTTTGCGACCCGAAGATATCATCGCGCGGGCTGCGGAGGTGCTGCGGGAGAACGACATGGGCGAATGGACCCGCGCCTCCCCCACGCTCTACCCGCACCAGTGGAGTTGGGATACAGCCTTTATAGCCATCGGGCTGGCCCACCTCGACACTGGGCGCGCCGCCCGCGAGATCCTGACCCTTCTCGAGCACCAGTGGAAGAACGGCAAGATCCCGCACATCGTCTTCAACCCCGATGCGCCTCCCGAGAGCTACTTCCCTGGTCCCGAGCACTGGGCTAGCGCCGCCGATTCCCCTGACGCCCCGTCCGGCCCTTCCGTTACCAGCGGCCTGTGCCAACCACCGGTACACGCTCTCGCGGCCAGGCGTATACTCACGGTCGCCGAGGCCAGGGGCGAGGGCGTCGCCGAAGCCAGGGAGTTCCTCGGCGAGGTCTACCCCAAGCTCTTCGCGTGGCATCGCTACCTGGCTACCGCCCGCGACCCGGAAGGGTCCGGACTCGTGACCATCTACCACCCCTGGGAGAGCGGCACGGACAACTCCCCGCGCTGGACCTCTGCGCTGGAGCGGGTGGAGGTCGGGGCGATACCCGACTACGAGCGCCTCGACCTGGATCACATCCTCGACCCCGCCGAGCGACCGACGGGCTACGAGTACGACCGCTTTATCTGGCTAGTGGAGGTCATCAAGCAGGCCCGCTGCGACGACGCCGTTCTGCACCGGACAAGCCCGTTTCTGGCCAAGGACGTGCTGGCAAGCGCGATCCTGGTGCGGGCGAACGAGGCTTTGGTCGACGTGGCCGAAGTCGTCGGCGCTCCGGAAGGAGAAAGGACGATGATTCGGGCCTGGATCGAACGCGGGCGAGGAGGGCTGGACGAACGTTGGGACGCCGAACTAGGCCTGTGCCTCGACTACGACCTGAGAGCCGGCGAACCCCTTGTGGCACGCACCATCGCCGGCTTCGCACCGATCATAGCCGGTACCGGAAACATAGACCGTCTGGAGAAGGGTCTCCGGGTGCTCGAATCGCACACTTTCACGGGCAACCCCGATCTTCGCAGGCCACTCCCTCCCAGCACAAGCCCGGATGACCTGGGCTTCCTTCCCCGCAACTACTGGCGGGGTCCTATCTGGCCCGTGATGAACTGGCTCTTGTGGTGGTCTCTGCAAAGTTCGGGACAAAGGAAAAGAGCGGCCTGGCTTAAAGACCACGCCGTCGCGCAACTCTCTGACGGCCGCTTTGGGGAGTATTACGAGCCCTTCACGGGCGAGGCACTGGGCTCCGATGAGCAGTCGTGGACAGCGGCCGTGGCCCTCGACTGGCTGGCGGACGGGGAGTCACCCTTACCCGCGCTATAATCCGGCAAGAGGAAAGGGATTCGAGGGTTTCCGTGGCGAAAGTCCTGATCGTCGACGACGAGCCGAACATTAGGGAAGTCGTTGGCCTCTATCTGAGGCGCGATGGCCACGACGTCGTCTCGGCCGCCGACGGCGAAGAGGCGCTCGAGGTCTTTCGAGAGAGCGAACCCGATCTCGTCGTACTCGACCTTATGCTCCCCAAGATCAGCGGTCTGGAGGTATGCCGCCGGATGCGGGCAGACCGGAGGGTGCCCTTGATAATGCTCACGGCCCGCGGCGAGGAAGAGGAGCGAATCGTGGGCCTCTCACTTGGCGCGGACGACTACGTCGTGAAGCCTTTTAGCCCCCGCGAGTTGGCTGCTCGGGTCGCCGCGGTCCTTAGGCGCGTGGAAGAAGCGTCCGGAGGTGGGGATCAGCGGGTGCTCTCCTTCGACGGATTGCGGATTGACCCGAACACGCGCGAGGTCCTGGTACTGGGAGAGCCGGTGACGCTGACGGCCAGGGAGTTCGACCTTCTGCACCGTCTCGCCTCGAGCCCTGGCAGGGTCTACACGCGTGACCAGCTAATGGAGTCGGTGTGGGGATATACCTTCTCCGCAGACACGAGCACCGTCACCGTGCACGTCCGGCGGCTGCGTGAGAAGGTGGAGCCTGACCCGGCGCGACCCCGCTACCTGCAGACTGTCTGGGGCGTCGGCTATAAGTTCGGCGGATGAAAAACGCGCTTCGCACCGCTGGCGCAGCGCTCCTGTTCCTCACCGGTTCGCTGGCGTTGGCCCTCCTGGCCGCCTCGGTGTTCGGCGTGCCCCAGGCCGACCTGACGGCCGTGGCAGTGTTGCTTGGCGTGGCCGGCGGCGGCAGCGGGCTCTTGGCGCTGATCCTGATCCGTCCCGCCGTACTTGGGCGGCTCGGCGGTGTTCGGGCGCAGCTGGTGGGGGCGGGCCTGATCGGGAGCCTCCTGCTCCTCGGGATGATGCTCGCGGGTGCGAGGGCCATGTTCATCTCGGGACACGACCTCTCGCTGCTCTTGACGATGTTGACCTTCGCGGCGGCCCTCTCGGTCGGTTTCGCCCTGCTCTACGCGATGCCCCTATCCAGCCGCATCCAGCGCGTACGGGCCGGGACGGAACGGATCGCGGGAGGCCAACTGGGCTCGGAGGTCCGTGTCGAGGGCCACGACGAGGTCGCCGGGCTGGCGGACGACTTCAACCGCATGGCGCGGGCACTAGAGAAAGCGGCGGAGCGCGAGCGTGAGATGGAGCAGGCGCGACGCGACCTCGTTGCCGCCGTCTCCCACGACCTGCGAACCCCGCTCGCCTCTACGAGGGCCCTGATCGAAGCCCTCGCGGACGGCGTCGCCACCGACCCGCAGACCGAAAGCCGCTACCTCTCCTCGGCGAGCCGCGAACTGGAGCACCTGAGCCGCCTGGTCGACGATCTCTTCGAGCTCGCCAGGATAGACGCTGGGTTGCTGCAGCTCACGCTGGAGGAAGCCTCGCTGCACGACCTGATCTCCGACACCATCTCGAGCTTCCAGCCGCAGGCCGAAAGGCAGGGCGTGCGGCTGGAGGGCGAGATCGTGGGCGACGTCGACCCCGTGCTCGTGAACCCGCCCAGGCTACAGCGCGTACTCCACAACCTCGTATCCAACGCTCTGCGCCATACTCCGCCAGACGGCGCCGTAACCCTGCGCGCCACTCGCGAAGGGGAGGAGGCGCAAGTCGAGGTCTCCGACACCGGCGAGGGTATAGCCGCCGAAGACCTGCCGCGGGTCTTCGACCGCTCGTTCCGCGACGAACAGTCGCGAACTCGCTCCGAGAAGGATAGCGCCCCTGGCGCCGGACTGGGACTCGCGATCGCGCGCGGCCTCGTCGAAGCGCACGGCGGCACCATGGACGTCGAGAGCGACCTCGGACACGGTTCACGCTTCTATTTCACCCTGAAGCGCGCCTGAAACACGGGCGGTTTGCGTTGGATCGGATCACGAACCGCCCCCATGAATATCGTTCGAATGTGTGACAGTTAGAGGGGGTGCGCATCTATGATTGACGCATGCCATTATTCCCGCGCAAGCGCAGATCCTGCGCGCCACACGTTCCGCGCCTCCAACCACACGCAGCCTACCGGATCGCGTGAGGAACCCTTAAGAGTTCCTTACGATACTGCTAGGATCGATTGTCCACCCTGTGGGCCCGTGTGAGAATCGAGGGCGAGCCAGCAGGAGCAATTTTCCGATGAGCACGTGTAAGAGTACATTGGACATGGAAGCGTAGGGATGTCCGAACCGACGCTCGTTCTCGCCGCCTTCGCAGGCCTCGCTTCCTTTCTCTCGCCGTGCATGTTGCCCGTGATCCCCGCCTTCCTTGCCCAGCTCGCGGGCACCTCGCTCGATCTCTCTGATCTCGACCGCAAGGATATCTTCCTGGGCACCATCATGTTCGTGGCAGGTTTCTCGGCCATCTTCGCGACACTCGGGGTGGTGCTCGGCGCGGTCTTGGCGAACATTGCGGCGGAGGCGCTAGCGTGGCTCTCGAGGCTTGCAGGCACGATCGTTATCGTGCTTGGGCTGCACCTGACTGGGCTATTGCGATTGCCTATATTGGACCGCCGGTACTCGGTACACCCAGGAGGACTCAAGCCGGGACATCTCACCTCCTTCCTGTTCGGCGCTTCTTTCGCGGTCGCCTGGACGCCTTGCGTCGGGCCGATCCTGGGCAGCACCCTGGCCCTCGCCGCGACCCGCCCGGCTACGGCATTTCCATTGCTGCTCGCTTACGCCGGGGGGCTTGGAGCGCCCTTCTTGCTCGTCGGGTTTTTCCCTTCGCGGATCCTCTCGTTTCTCAAGCTGCATCGGAGGGCCGCGGCACGCCTCCACATCGTCTTCGGGGTCGTCCTGATCGGGATGGGTGTCCTGGTGTTTACCAACCAACTCAACGCGCTCGCCAACTTTCCGCTACTGAATGAGGTACTGTTATGAGACGGATCACTCCCCGGCCCATCCTGCTGGCGCTGACGCTGATGCTGGTCATCGGGTCTATCACCGCTATCGAGCTCCAGCTCGACGCCCGAGGTGCAGACGGGGGCGGCACACAGGCGAGAGCGGGTAAGCAGCCGAAAGGTGGCCCACAAGACGCCAGGAATGCTGAGGACAGGACGGTCGTCTCAGGCAACGCCGGGAGATCCTACTCCTCCGAACGTGACATGGGTGGGAAGCCGGAGCATGCCGTTTCCGATGAGGAGCGGATCGCCAACAAGGAGGATGAGTATCAGAGGGCAAGCGAGATCACAGGCTCGACCGGCCTTATCAATACGGACGGCGTCTCCATAAAGGATACTGTTGGCGAGAAGGTAGTGTTGATCGAGTTCTGGACGTATAGCTGTTTCAACTGCCAGAACGCGCAGCCCCACATCAACGCGTTGTACGAGGAATACAACGACGACGGCCTGCTGGTGATCGGGGTCCACACCCCGGAGTTCGGGTTCGAGAAAGATATCTCCAGTGTGCAGGAGGCTGTCAGGCAAGCGAATATCCGGTACCCGGTGGTATTGGACAACCACTACGCTATCTGGAACGCCTACGGGCAGCGATTCTGGCCTGCGTGGTACCTGGTCGACGCAGACGGCTTCCTCCGCTTCAGGCACTTCGGCGAAGGCGCGTACGGCGAGACCGAGCTGAAGGTGCATGAGCTACTGGCGGAGAGAGACCGCATCTACGATTGATATTGCGAGGGATTGTTGACGATGTAACGACGTGTGGCCTGCAACGCTTGGTCGTTGCGGATGACACGTTCGTAGTAGTTGCGTTGCCACAATCTGACGCTGGAGGTGGATCTGAGGTCATTGACGCGGCGGGTTGATACGGTTTTGAACGCCGCGACCAAGCGTCCCAACGGTTTGCGCCGCGCGGGGACGAATTCGGAACCGTCCGTGCCAACGTTGGGTCCATCCACGAACCCTGCCGGGGAGGCGGTTCTAATGTGGGCGGTTCGCGAACCGCCCCTACAGGGTTCGTCCGAATTCATACCGTCCGTGATTACGACAATGCCGTGTACGTGGTCGGGCATTACGATCCATTCGTCAAGGCGGACGTACGGGTATTGTTCTGCCAACCACAACCAACAATTCGCGACTTCCCGCCCATAGGCATTCGAGTGCATTTCGCCATCAACAACCCTCCCGAAAACGTGCGCCCTGTCTTCGGTGCAAATGGTCACGAAATACGCGCCGTCTCTCGTATAGTCGTAGCCTCTCAGCCGGATCGACCGGCGGTTGTATCGCTCGCCACGTTCCAAGGTGATCTCTTTATCGGCATGTGCCGCCCAATCTAATAGGGATTGGTTCGTCGGGGAACGTGTTGTAGTAGAGGAGACGTTGTCGTGGGGACGATTCCCTGTAGGGGCGGTTCGTGAACCGCCCAAAATACGCCCCGCCCCAAAAACGCAAACCGCCTTTAGACCAACCGTCCCTACGGCAGGGACGACAGGCGTGCGACGAGGGTGGGATCTCGCATCGCCGCCTCGCCCACCAGGACCGCGTCGGCGCCTGCGTCTCGTAGCCTTCTGGCGTCTTCGGGGTTCTTGACGCCACTCTCGGCGACGAGGATCGCGCCGGCGAGTTTCGGCGCGAGGCGTTCGAAGGTGCCGAGGTCCACGGTGAAGTCCCTTAGATCCCGGTTGTTGACGCCGATGACCCTGGCGCCTGATTCGAGGGCCAGGTTCGCCTCCTCCTCGTCGTGGATCTCCACGAGCGGCGTCAGGCCGACCTCTACGGCCAGGGAGACGTAGCGGGCGAGCGCCGCCGCTTCGAAGAGCGCTGCTATCAAGAGGACGGCGTCGGCCCTGGTGCCCGTTTCGAGGATCTGCGCCTCGTCGACGGTGAAGTCCTTGCGCAAGACCGGCAGAGTAGAAGCGTTGCGCGCGGCGTCGAGGTCTTCGAGAATTCCCTGGAAGCGTTCGGGCTCGGTGAGGACGGAGAGGCAATGCGCACCCTCCAACTCGTAACGGGCGCCCCACTCTGACGGATCTGCTTCGCGGATAAAGCCTGCCGAGGGTGAGGCGCGTTTTATCTCGGAGATCACGGAGAGGCCTGGCGTCGAAACGGCGCCGGTGAAGTCTCTCTTCTCAAAGAGCAGCGCCTCCTGGTAGAGGGTGTCGAGGTCGGTTTTGCTGCGTAGATCCTGTGCCCTTCTGAGGGCGGCCGTGGCGAGCTCGTCGAGGACGGTTGCGCGCTTCACACGGTCCCCGAGAGGCGGCGGGTAGTCTTTATGAAGTCTTCCAGGGCCGTCGCGGCGGCACCGTCACTTATGGCATCCCTTGCCAGACGCACGCCTTCATCCACCGACCTCGCTCTACCCGAGACGTGGATCGCCGCAGCCGCGTTGAGCAGGACTATGTCGCGCGATGCCCCGCGTTCCTCACCGGCAAGTATGTCGCGGAGGACGCGGGCGTTGAGGTGGGCGTCGCCGCCTAGCAGGCCGTCCGGGGCGTGGCGCGGGAGGCCGAAGTCTTCCGGTGAGACCTCATACTCTACTATCTCCCCCTCGGAGACGTCCGCGACGAGGGTTTTGTCGGTCACCGTGATCTCATCCATCCCGTCCGTCCCGTGGACGACGAGCGCTTTCTCGGCCCCGAGGTCCCGCAGCGCCTCGGCGACGGGACGCACGTAGGCCGCGCCGAATACGCCGACGAGCTGGCGCCTGGCGCCGGCGGGGTTGGTCAGGGGCCCGAGCAGGTTGAAGACGGTCCTGAAAGGCAGCTCCGCCCGCACGGGGGCCACGAACCTCATCGCGGGGTGGTGGGTGCGGGCGAACATGAACCCGAGGCCGGCCTCGGCGATACAGCGGGAGACCTGTTCGGGACTGAGCTCGATCTCCGCGCCGAGCGCCTCGAGCACGTCGGCGCTACCGGCCCGGCTCGTCGCCGCCCTGTTGCCGTGCTTGGCAACCACGACGCCGGCTCCACGCGCTACGAACGCGGCCGCCGTGGAGATGTTTATGGTCCCCTTCGCGTCGCCGCCCGTACCACAGGTATCGACGACGCCCTCGGGGGCCTCGACCTTCGCGGCGAAGCGGCGCATCACGCGGGCGAAGCCGACGATCTCGGGTACACTCTCCCCCCTTACGCGGAGCGCGGTAAGCAGCGCGGCCGTGGCCGCAGGGGGAGCATTACCCTCCATAATGGTCTGGAGCGCACGTTCCGATTCGCCCTCGGTCAGGACCTCCCCGTCGACGGCTTTGCGAAGGGTCTCGCGCAGCAAGGGTCCGGCTCAGAGCTCCAAGAAGTTCTTCAGGAGGTCGTGACCGCTGCGGGTCAGGATGCTCTCGGGGTGGAACTGGACGCCCTCTACGGGGTACTCGCGGTGCCTGACGCCCATGATCGTACCCTCTTCGGTGCGGCTGGTGACGAGCAGGCATTCTGGGACCGATTCTGGCTCGATCACGAGCGAATGGTAGCGTGTAGCCTCGAAGCCCTGGGCAAGGCCTTTGTAGACTCCGCGGCCGTCGTGCATTATCCTCGCCGTCTTGCCGTGGACGGGCTCGCCGCGCACTACCTCGGCGCCAAAAGCCTGCCCGATAGACTGGTGTCCGAGGCAGACGCCCAGAGTGGGGATGCTCTCACCGACCTCCCCGATCAGCTCCACAGAGACTCCGGCCTCGTTCGGCGTGCAGGGACCGGGTGAGACTACTATCCTATCCGGGTGGAGCGCGGAGACCTCCTCCGGCGTGACCTCGTCGTTGCGCCGCACGAGGACCTCGGCCCCGAGCTCCCCGAGATACTGGACCAGGTTGTAGGTAAAGGAGTCGTAGTTGTCTATGACGAGGACCCGCATAAGTGGAGCGATTTTAGCGGATAAGTTGACGGTGAACAGGGAGGAGACGCCTTGACTTTGCTCCTGACCGAGAACGAGATCGAAGGCCTCCTCGACATGCCTTCGACCCTGGATGCCGTCGAGTCGGTCCTGCGCCAGCACGCGGAAGGACGCGCCACGAACCGTGCCAGGCGCCGCGTAGCCCTCCCTACGGGCGGGCTCAACTACATGGCCGCCGGGGCGCCCGAGATCGGGGCCCTCGGCCTCAAGGCCTACACCGTCGCGCGCACCGGCGCCCGCTTCTACACCATGCTCTTCGACCCCGAGGGCGGGGAACTGCTCTCGATCATGCAGTCGGACAGGCTAGGACAGGTGCGCACGGGTGCGGCGAGCGGGGTGGCGACCGATCACCTCGCCCGCGAGGACGCGAGCACTCTGGGCATCTATGGGGCCGGCTGGCAGGCCGAGAGCCAGCTCGAGGCCATAGCGGCCGTCAGGGATATCGAGCGGGTCATCGTCTACAGCCGCAGCGAGGAGTCGCGCAAGGAGTTTGCGGAGAAGATGGGCGGGCGGCTCGGGATGGAGATAGAGACGACCCACGCATCCGAGGAACCCGCGGCCCAGGACATCGTCGTCACCGTGACATCATCGAGGGAACCCGTGCTCCTCGGCGAGTGGCTCAGGCCTGGGACGCATGTCAACGCCGCAGGGTCGAACTTCCTGTTCAAGACCGAGATCGACCGCGAGGTCGTCAGGCGGGCGAGCTTCGTCTGCGCCGACTCGCGCGAGGAGCTCGGTCTCGAGGCGGGGGACCTGATGCAATCCCTCGAAACCGGCGCGATCCTCCCCGAGGCCGTCTACGAGCTCGGCCAGGTCATCGCGGGGCAGGTGCCGGGACGCCGCGGCCCCGAGGACATAACCCTCTTCGCAAGCCAGGGCCTCGCCCTGGAGGACATGGCCGCTGCCCGCGTGGTCTACGACCGCGCAGTCGAGCGCGACGTGGGCAGGGATATTGCATTTTAGAGCGAGACCCGTTTGGGCGGTTCGCGAACCGCCCCTACAGGGCCCGTCGTCGCAGATGCGGCCATGAGTGGTGCGCACGCACATCACCGTCCGGCGTTGCGCGTGCCCCGGCTCGCTGTGCTCGGGGTGTTTTTCGCCAACGGCGTCGTGATCGGGACCTGGGTCGTCAGGATACCCGCTGTAAAGGATAGCCTCGGTCTCGGCGAGGGCCTGCTTGGCGTCGCCCTGCTCGGGGCTGCGGTTGGGGCCCTGGTTGCCATGCCGCTTGTCGGGGCCCTGGTCTCCCGCTTCGGAAGCCGGCGCATCGTTGGCTCGACGGCGCTCTTGCTCTCCCTCTCGCTCGTTACGCCGGCGCTGGCGCCGAACCTATTCTTGCTCATGCCCGCCCTCATCCTTCTCGGGGCGGCGAATGGTGGACTGGACGTCTCTATGAATGCTCAGGCCGTCGTGGTCGAAAGAGGGTACGGACGTCCGATCATGTCCTCCTTCCACGCGGCCTGGAGCTTCGGAGGCCTTGCCGGAGCCGCGCTAGGTGGACTGATGGCTACCCTCGGGGTAGGCCCCCTGGCCCATTTCTCTGCGGTAGCCGTCCTGTCTGCGATAGCGTTCGCCGGAGCCTACGGGTCGCTCTTGCCTTCGCACGCCGATGCCTCAGAGGAAGGGGCGCCGGCGTTCGCCCGTCCGACGCGGGCTCTCTTTGGACTTGGGATCATCTCTTTCTGTGTCCTCCTCGGGGAGGGCGCGATGGGAGACTGGAGCGCCGTCTACCTGAATGACACCCTGGGGACGGGCCCCGGCTTCTCCGCCGCGGGATATGCTGCGTTCTCCGTCTCGATGGCCTTCGGACGCCTCTTCGGCGATGGGCTTACACAGCGCCTGGGCTCGGCCACACTCGTCCGCTCGTGCGGGGCCCTCGCCGCAGTAGGACTGGGTGTCGCGCTGGCCGTAGGGCAACCCCTCGTCGCACTCGTCGGCTTCGCCTGCGCCGGAGCAGGTTTCTCCATAGTCTTCCCCGCGGCCCTCAGCGCCGCGGGCCGCACCGAGGGCATGGCCACAGGGCCAGCCCTCGCCGCCGTCTCCACCGCAGCGTACACGGGTTTCCTCGTCGGCCCGCCCTTTATCGGGTTCCTCGCCGAACTGACGGGCCTCGGCTACGCCCTCTACCTCGTCGTAGCCTTAAGCGTCGCCGTCGTAGTCTTCGGCGGAGCCGTAAAGACAGGAGGCAGCAAGGCAAAGTAGTAGATTAGAATGCCAGCCTCAACCAAATAGCTGAGATGCTGACAAGCGCCCGTCAGGGCGCGTGCTGATAAGGCGCCAAAGGCGCCGCGCTGACCAGCTTCCGACCGCAGGGAGGAACATTGTCCGAGACCTTCGAGAAGCAGCCCGCGACGGGGGGCAACTACGAGCCGCTCGGCGCCGCGGAGTTCCTCGACCATGACGACAGGAGTCTGCGGGTGAAGTCCGGGGCCACGACCATCGAAGTGGCAGCCCTGGCCCCCGACCTGTTTCGGGTTGGGATGTTCCCCGCTGGGGGCCCGCCGAGGTACGATTCGGAGGGCATTGCCAAAGAGGACTGGGTAAACGTCGAGGTCTCCATGCAGGAGTCCGACGAGGAACTCACGCTCTCGACCACAGCGGCGACGGCCCGCGTGGCGCTGAATCCCTTGCGCATCGGGTTCGCCGACTCTTCCGGCAGGGAGTTCGCCGTCGACGACGAAGAGCTCGGGATGGGAGCCGTCGAGACCCCTGGGGCCGACGTCTTCTCGGAACCCCTGGGTAGTCCGGTGCGACTCTACAAAAGGCGAGAGGCTGGAGAACGGTACTTCGGGTGCGGCGAACGGACGAGCGGGTTGGAGAAGACAGGCTCCTACCAGGTCTTCTACAACGTCGACCCGCCGCTGGGGCACACCGCCTCCTTCAACAACCTCTACAGCTCCATCCCGTTCACCTTCTCGATCAAGGAAGGCAAGACCCACGGCCTCTTCTTCGACAACACCCACAGGGTCGAGTTCGACCTCGCGCTGGAGGATGAGAACCGCGCCTATTACGCGGCCGAGGGTGGGGCCATTGTGTACTACGTCTTCTGTGGGCCGACCCCGAGGGAAGTCATCGACCGCTACACCGAGCTCACGGGCCGCACCCCGATGCCGCCGCTGTGGTCTTTGGGGAACCAGCAGTGCCGCTACTCCTACATGAACGAGGAAGAGGTGCGCGAGGTCGCGAGAGGTTTTCGGGAGCGGGACATCCCGTGCGATGTGATCTACCTCGACATCCACTACATGGACGGCTACAGAGTCTTCACCTGGAACGGGCACCGCTTCCCCGACCCGCGGCGTCTGATCTCCGACCTGCGGGAGCAGGGCTTCCGTGTCGTCACCATCGTCGACCCCGGCGTGAAGGTGGACGAGAACTTCTCCGTCTACACCGAGGGAAGGGAGAGGGATCTTTACTGCAAGACGCGCGAGGGCGAGGAGTACCACAACGCCGTCTGGCCTGGTGTGTGCGCCTTCCCCGACTTCACCAACCCCGAGACGCGCAAGTGGTGGGGCGGGAACCAGAGGGCCCTTACCGATGCCGGGGTGGCCGGTATCTGGTGCGACATGAACGAGCCGGCACTCTTCATACCAGACGGGGCCACCATGCCCGACGACGTGGTCCATCCGGGCGGACGTGCCGGCGAGGCCAGGTGGCACGCCCAGATCCACAACACCTACGGCTCCCTGATGGCCCGCGCCGCGAGAGAGGGCCTTCTGGCATTGCGGCCCGAGGAGCGGCCGTTCGTGATCACCCGCGCCGGGTACGCAGGCCTGCAGCGGCACGCCATGCACTGGACCGGGGACAACTCCAGCTGGTGGGAGCACCTGTGGATGAGCATGCCACAACTCCAGAACCTCGCCCTCTCAGGCGTCGCCTGGGCCGGTGTCGACGTGGGAGGATTCGGCGGCGACACGAACGGAGAACTCCTGGCCCGCTGGACGGAGTTCGGGGTCTTCCAACCGTACTGCCGCAACCACACCACGATAGGAACCCGCCACCAGGAGCCGTGGGCTTTCGGTGAGCCCTACGAGTCGGTGTGCAGGGAGATGATCAAACTTCGCCAGCGCCTCCTCCCCTACCTCTACTCGCTCTTTGACGAGTGCCACAGGACGGGCGCGCCGATCCTGCGCCCCCTCCTGTTCGAGTACCCCGAGGACGAGACGACCTACACGGCCGACGACGAGTTCCTGCTCGGCGACGCCCTCCTCGTTGCCCCCATCACCCGCCCCGGTATCGAGCACCGCCACGTGTATTTGCCCGAGGGCACCTGGTTCCACTACTACAGCGGCGAGCGATTCGAGGGGCCGGTCCATATCCTGGCGCACGCACCACTGGGCGAGCCCGCCCTCTACGCAAAGGGAGACTCTCCCATTCCCATGGGGCCCGATGCGGCCCACACGGACGAGAGGCCGAACGACCCGCTGACGCTGCTGGTGTACCCGGCCAGGGGCGAGGGAGAATCCACACTCTATGAGGATGCGGGGAACGGCTTCGGCTACGAAGAAGGTGAGTACGCCAGGCGCAGGATCTCCTGCGAGACCTCGGGCGGCCGCATCACTATCCGCCTCGGTGAACGCCAGGGCTCGTTCGTCCCCGAGCGTAAGGAGGTACGTTTGGTATTGCAGGGCATCACAATGGCGCAGGGTGTAACCGTCAACGACGAGGAGCACGCGCCGGACCGAGGAGAGGGCGGCGCTCTCACCGTCGAGCTCGGCGAGGAGGGTGGTCCGACAACGGTGGAGGTGATCTTCTAGCAGCCGGGCGCTCGGAGGATGCAAACGATGCTGGGCCGCATGCTCGTCCTCCTCATCGCCCTGCCTCTGGGATACATCGGCGTGGGATTGCTAGTGGTCCTGTGGATGACCTCCCCAAGGCGCAGATCCCCGGAGGCGACGCCTGCGTCGTTCGGTCTCGGATACAGGGATGTCGAGTTCCCGAGCACGGACGGGGTTCGCCTGAGCGCCTGGTGGGTGCCCGTAGAGGGTTCGTCCCTGGCAGCGGTGCTCGTCCCCGGCTGGGGCGGATACAAATTCGACGAGCACCTGCTGCAGACGGTGCCCGTCTACCACGACGCCGGCTACAGTGTGCTTATGCTTGATCTGCGGGCGCAGGGCGAGTCGGGCGGTACACGCCGCACCCTCGGCTATAGGGAGGTTCGCGACGTCCGCGGCGCGCTCGCCTGGCTGAGGCGGCAAGGCTACGCGCTCGATCAAGTGGTGCTTCACGGCTGGTCTATGGGTGGCGCGACGGCCTTGCGCGCGGCTCCGGGGACGGGTGTAGGGGCCGTCGTCGAGGAGGCCGCATACGCGGATCTTCCACTCCTTCTAGAGGGCGAGATTCCTGACTTCGTACGCTTCGGGAAGCTTCTTCGGCCGGCGATACTGCTCGCAGGGAGGCTCTTTCCCGACTTCGACCCCTGGGACGTGGTACCGAAAAACGATGCCACGAAGCTCTCAGATGAAGGTGTTCCTCTCTTTATCATCCACTCGACAGAAGACGACATAGTTCCCTACGAACAGGCCAAAGTCCTGGCTGCAGCCTACCCCGATTCGCGCGTCTGGAGGCTGGAGGGTTACGCGCACGTCGAAGCGTACCGGCATCCCGAGTATGCGCAGAGGTTACGGGAGTTCCTGAACGCATCCCGGTGAAGGAGGGCGGTTCACGAACCGCCCTACGCAGTTCCAAGAAGATCGTGAGAACGAGTATGCCCCTCGGTGTCGTAGGGATGTGAGCCAGAATAGATATGGTCTCGTAGCGTCCCCGACCTCATGTTCGACGAGAGTATCCCTCGACTCTATTCGCTAGTGAAACACTGCTATCGGCGTGTTGAGGATCTTGTTATTCAGCTCCTCTGTTTGCGCAAAGAGCGCATTTTTCCTCACTAGGAATTCGGTATCAGAGTAACCTGCCTGAGATCCTGCGTACAAATCAGTGATCTCTTTAGAGAGCTGGATCCACTCTCTCGACAAGGGCTCATTCGGATAGTATGCCTGCAATTGGGATCCTATGAAACTTTTGAGACATCGTCCCTGCTTTCGCCCTGGATTCATCGCCGATTCATCGCTGGCGGCTAAATTGAGCGTCAGGAGCAACCCGCTGAGAGTGGCCAGAACAGAAAGGGGCGTAGAACTATGTCGCGATCATATCCCTCAGCGAAGGACATGCGGACAGGAACTCCGTCTTCGACAGTGAATGGAGCGTCAGATGTCTGAGCGCCGCGACGTTTGGGAATTGGGCAGCGAGGAGGACCCTTGGCATCCGATCCTTGAGTGGTACGCACGGGCCATCGCTGCCATGCAGGAAAGGAACGGCACGGACTTCTCCGACCCAACCTGCTGGCGTTACCTCGCCGAAGTCCACGGCACCAGCATCCCGCGGAGCGATTGGCCTCGGGGAGCCACCTGGAACGAGTGCCAACACAGCAGCTGGTACTTCCTTCCGTGGCACCGCATCTACCTCCACTACTTCGAGCAGATCGTGCGACAGACGGTCTCATCCCTCGGCGGCCCGGATGATTGGGCCCTCCCATACTGGAACTACAGCGACCCCCGTAGGCCCGATGCACGCAGGCTCCCTCCCGCCTTCCGAGAACCCCTCATGCCTTCCGGCAAATCCAACCCGCTGTTCGTGAGGGAAAGGAGCCAGAGTAATCCTGACATCAACGGGGGCGAAGAGGTGGATCTCGAGGACGTGGATCTAGGCGCCGCGATGGCGGAGAGGGACTTCTCTGGACCCAACGTTCCCGGCACGATAGTGGGCTTCGGAGGACCCGTCACCCGCTGGAGCCACAGCGGAGGGGCGGTGGGCAGCCTCGAGAACCTTCCGCACGGTGATATTCACATGGAGGTCGGGGGTATCCAGCCGCTGGGTTGGATGAGCAGTTTCACCACCGCTGGCCGCGACCCAATATTTTGGCTACACCACGCCAACATCGACCGGCTGTGGAAGGTCTGGCTAAACCAAGGCTCTCGCGTCAACCCTCCCGAAACCCGGTGGCTCGATATGAGCTTCACCATCGGTGGCGGCGCGTCCGCCACGACCCTTGCGGTACGCGACGTACTGGATACTACCCAGCCGCCGCTGAACTACCACTACACGGACGAATCTCCGTCGGTCCTAGAACCCGCCATCGCCGCGGCGGCTTTCGCCGCGGGATCCCCATCGGAGGAGGAACGGATGCCAGAAGAACTCGTCCCTGAGATGGTCGGCGCGAGCGACGAGGGAGTGCCGCTCGCAGCCACATCAACGGAGGTCGAGATCGCTGTCGAGGCTCCCTCTGGACCCGCTTTCGCCGCAGCGACCGAACGCCAGCGGCCCCGCAAGGTGTACCTGAAGGTCGAGAACGTGAGGGGAGAGGATCTCGCGGCCTCCAGCTACCTGGTTCATTTGGGCTTGCCCCCCGGGGCGAAGGCCGCCGAGTACGAGGATCGGCGCGTCGGCAAGGTCTCGATGTTCGGCGTGCTCGAAGCCTCCCAAAGCGACGAGGAGCACAGCGGGAGCGGACTGACCTTCTCCTTCGACATCACGGGCATCTTCGAGCGATTGGAAGAGGCGGAGGAGTTGGACCCGGAGCACCTGCGCGTGACCTTCACTCCCGTGCATGCCAGCGAGGAGCAACCCGGAAACGTAAGAGCGGGTCGCGTCAGCCTATTCTACGCCTGAGCTCACTGGCATGTCCGCCACGACTCGAGCCGCGCACGGCGGCGTCCCACTAAAGCTGCGCCGGATCGGTTGGCGCCACCCCGAGTGGTGGGTCATCTTGATCGCGGCGGTGGCCTGGGCGCTCATCCTTCGGCACGCGACCCACGCCCACACCGTCCCAAGCGTAGGCCACACCATCATCGCAGCAGCCGTCATGGTGGCCGCGATGATGCTGCCACTCACCCTCGCCAACGTTCGCCACGTGGCCCTCTCCAGCCTGTGGCGCCGCAGGCACCGGGCGATGGCCGCCTTCCTCGTCGGCTACCTCTGCTGCTGGGTAGTGGTCCAGACCGTTATCCAGGGAACTTTAGGGTTCCTCGACCCGTTACTAGGGTGGACGCTCGTGGCGGGTCTCGTCATGGTTACGGCAGTCTTGTGGGAGATCTCTCCTGGCAGGAAACGGAGGCTGAGGCGTTGCGGGCTAACCGTGCCGCTCGCCCCTCGGGGGTGGCGAGCGGACACCGCGTGCGTCCGGTACGGCGTGATCACCGGCCTCAGTTGCGTAACGACGTGCTGGGCCCTGATGGCCGCGGTCGCGGCCTTCTCCCACAGTGTCCTGGTCATGGCTGTCGTGTTCGGCGTGCAAATTAGTGACCGCTATCAGCGGCGTCCGTCACCCCTATTGACATCGCTCGCCATAATCGGAGTGTGCCTGCTGTCATTTTGACAGCAGGCTGGAGACAGCTGTGGGTGACCCAAAACGCTTCAATGCTTCCGCCGTTCACCATCACCGGCGTCGTCCTGACTTCGTCGGATGGCTAGGGGCCGTCCTGCGCGTCGATCAGGGTGCGGAGCTGCGGGTCGGTGAAGTCCTCTGCCGTCGTGAAGGCCCCCGCTCCGATGAGCCTTTTGGGGTCCTGGCTCGAGGCGATGCCTACCGTCGGGATGCCCGCGGCGACGGAGGAGGAGATACCCGAGACCGAGTCCTCGAAGGCGAGTGCTCTTTCGGCAGGGACGCCAGTTCTCTCCAGGGCGGCTCTGTAGGGTGCTGGATCCGGCTTTACAGCTTCGACTTCGTCGGCGAGCACGACCACGTCGAAGAGATTCCGAAGTTTCAGGGCGAGCAGTATCGCTTCGACGTTTTCCTCAGGGGCGTTGGTAACGAGCGCGATCCGCATCCCCCGCTCCCTGCCTCGCCCTACAAAGTCCACGAGACCTGGCAGGGGTTCCAGCTCGGAGGCGCGTTTGCGGAAACTCGCCTCTTTGGCGTCACCGATGGACCTTCCTTGCTCGTCGGTGAGTTCGGGGAGCAGTTCGCGCACGATCTCAGCCGTGTTTCGGCCGCTGATCCTGTCGCGATAGAACTCCTCGTCGACCTCGATGCCGTGTGGTTGGAGCGCATCCACCCACGTTGGCAGGTGCAGGGAGTCGGTCTCCGCGATCGTACCGTCGAGGTCGAAGAGCAGTGCCAGGTACAAACCGCTAACCGGCGTAGAGAACCATGTTCAGAGCGCGGGTCACGATGAGCAGCGCGCCTATGTACAGGAGTATGAAGAGATGGCCGCGTTCTTTGCCCTTGCGCAAGGGACTCGTCTTGTACTCGGCCATCCCGAGAAGTACACCGATGGCGCAGAGACCCCACACCCAGTAGAACGCGAAGTAGCGCGCGAGGTTACCGGGGTCGGGGTCGAGCGAAGCCCCCGCGAAGGTTAGCGTCACGAACGCGGCCAGCAAGAGCGAGGCGGCGAACAGCACCCTGTTCGCGGGCCCCCTGCGCTCCCACGCGAGCCAGTCGGTCAAGATGGTACGTATACTGCCCACGTCAGTCATGTTAGCAGCTAGAACGCGGGGTGCCGTGAAGAGCTTCCGGCTCACGGGCTGCACTCAGCCATTAGAATAACCGTCGTGCGCCGACTCCTTGCTCTCAGTTGCGCGATCGTGCTGGTGGATACGATCTTTTACGCTGCGCTCTACCCACTCGTCCCATACTTCCAGGAGGAGTTGGGCCTCTCCAAGTCCGTGGTCGGCATCTTGAGTGGGGCCTACGGGGCGGGCGTGCTGATAGGCAGCGTGCCTGGTGGATACCTCGCTTCGCGCTCAGGAGTGAGGGTTACGGCCCTCGTCGGATTGACCCTTATGTCCGTAACCAGCGTGATGTTCGCGCTCGTGGACACGACTTGGCTGCTAGTGGCGACGCGGTTCATCGGCGGGTTCGGTAGCGCCCTCTCATGGATCGCGGCGTTCACCTGGCTCGTTGACCGGGCGCCAGAGGAACGGAGGGCCGAGATGATCGGGGTTATGGTCAGCGCGGCCGTGGTCGGAGCGCTCCTCGGGCCAGTACTCGGCAGCGTCGCCGCAACCGTCGGCCTCTTGCCCGCCTTCGCATCTGTCGCTATCGTCGGCGGGATCATCGCCGTCTGGGCCGTCCTGGAGCGGGCACCGGCCTCTTCAGGAGATGTGTCTTTGCTGCCGGCCCTCAGGACGGTACGGGAGCCCCTGCTGCTGATCAGCCTCTGGTTTATCGTGCTCTCCCCCCTTCTCTTCAGCGCGCTGGCCGTCCTGGTACCGCTAGATCTGAACAGGCTCGGATGGGGCGCTGCGGCAGTGGGCACGGTCTTCTTTGTGAGCGCCGTCTTCGAAGCATTCGTCCATCCGCTGCTCGGCCGCTGGTCCGACCGCTCTGGCTACCGCCCGCCCGTCTTCGCCGGATTGGTCGCCTCCATCGGCATCCTGCTCCTCCTGACGTGGGTTGGGAACCCGTGGGTGATCGGACTTCTCGTCGTGCTCGCGGCAGGAGCCTTCAACGCGACGCTCGTCCCTGGGACGGCGCTCTTCTCGCGCGGCACCGAGAAGGCCGGGATGGAAAGGGCCGTGGCCTTCGCGATCACGAACTTCGCCTGGGCCTCCGGTTATGCCGTCGGGGCCCCCGTCGGGGGCTTCCTTGCGGATCTCCGGGGCGACGCCCTCTCCTACCTCGTGCTTACGGCGGTCTGCCTGTCGACGATCATCCTGATCCGCCGCACGGCCTGAACGGACCCAGCGAACGAGCGTCCCGAGACGCACAGCTAGTAATGATCCTATCCCTATTCTCTGGTAGGGGCGGGTTTCAAACCCGCCCTACAGACCCATTCTCTACTCCCTTCCCACAGACGTACCGACCCCTTCTCCTGGATTCGGTATTACATCTTTCGGACCATTTTTCGCCCACAAGGAGCGATAAGTCGTTACCCTCGGCCTACCGCGGGTAAGGCAAGAGGTGGACCCACCCACGCTGTTGTGGGCATACGCTCCTGGAGAAGCCGGGCGCACCCGTGGACGCGGCGGGCATGAAGACACGCAGATCGCGTGACGGAAGACCGTCTACCAGGAGCCCCGCAGAGGGGGGTGAAGTCGAGGTAGACGCGCCCGGCGCGGACAAGTCCGGCGGTTGTCCGCGTACTACGAAAGGAGAGACACATGGCGAACGATTTATCCCGGCGACCTGGACGCCTTTTGCGCCAAGATCGTCGAGGAGTTCGCCTAAGGCAAGCACGCCGAGCAAGCTAGGAGCGCTTGAGGGAAAGGCCCACAAAGCCCGGTCCATAGGGCCCCCAAAAGGAAAAGCACGTAGGGCGCCTTATTTGGGACGCCCCATCTTCGGGGAGGCCAAGGCACCTCGTCCCAGACGCTGTCTTCTCCTTCGCCGTAAGATTAGCCATGGGCTACGCTTGGTTGGGCGTCATCGGGAGAGAGCGGAGCGTAGCCTGTTGGCACTCGAAGGCCGGTAGGACTTTCTAAGGCTCGACACCCTCGAGGTCTTATCCGCGCGTCAGAGTCATGTGTATGCTGACGGATCTCGAGTGGCTCGTGGTTCCGTGCTACTGACGCCCGGTTTAGTATTTCGCGATGACCCACACGGCATGGACTATGCCCGGGATGTAGCCTAGGATCGTCGAGTAGGATGTTGATCCAGAACTGCTTACCGAAGCGGTGCCCAACTTACCAGCAAGGGGTTCCCCCTATCCCCAGGCTGATTTCTAGTTCTTCTCCCACCTTCACCCGCATCCCCACCCGACTATAGAACTCCTGGCTGCGCCTTGCAGCCGTCTCCACCGACCCGTAGGCTTCGTCGCTGTCTTCCAGAACGTGAGGGTCTTCGGGTAGACTCGTGAGTGTGTAGTGACCGCTCAGAGGACTCTCCACGGATAGGAGCGTCTCGCGAAGGCTTGTTGACGCCAACTTCGACGGTCTTATGTGTCAGAACGAGCAGGTACCTCTGTTCCTGACTGTCGCGTGGCCAGGCGCCTTCCGGGTGTGTACGGAGGTTTAGGGGAACTCAGGCGTTCCCCAGGCGCCTTACCGTGGCGAGGAGCTCGTCAACGGGGGTAAGCTTGTCCAGTATCTCGTCGGCGCCTGCGCTCCTCGCCTTCTCGATGCCCGCAGGATCCAGGCTCGCGCTCAAGACCAACACCCTCACGTCGTGGCTAGCCCGGCGCAGATCGGCGATCAGATCCGCTCCGTTCCCGTCGGGCAGCCCCAGGTCCAGGACCGCCACGTCCAACTTTGAATCTCGCGGCCTGGGCACGGGCCTCGACGAGCGATCCGGCTTGGGCTAGGAGCTCGATGTCCGGCTGTCTGTCAAGCAGAACCTCCATAAGGTCCCTGAAGTCGGCGTGATCCTCGACGATCATGACGCGGGTTCGCCTCGCCTCAGGTTCGACGGTCATTCCGAGGTTCCTTGTGGCAAAGGGACCCTCAACCGCACGCTGGTGCCCTGTCCCTCTTCGCTCTCTATCTCCAAGTGGCCGCCAATGAGCGCTGCCCTCTCGCGCATGGTGGCGAACCCCACACCCGGTGAGACGTCCGGCTCCAACCCCACCCCGTCGTCCGACACCTCGGCGCGCAGATCACCCGCCTCCGTCCGCAGGCTCACCGAGATCCTTTCCGCCCCCGAGTGCCTGCGGGCGTTAGTGAGCGCCTCCTGGATTATGCGCGAGACCTGCGTCCCTGTTTCTCCCAGGGGCGCAGCGGGGACTTCTTCTGCCACCTCCAGGCTTATCTGCGCGTTACGGGCCATGGTCCGGTTTCGCCTCACCACGAACTCGACCATCTCGATTAAGGGGCGGTCCTGTTCGTCCTCGATGCGCAGGTCGTTGACCACCTCGCGCAGTCCCTGGGCGCCACGTCGGATTGCGTCGAGGGCCGCCTGCAGTCGCTCGTCGAGATTCGCGTCATCGGAGTGCAGCATGATCATGCCGATAGCCGCCGCTGTGTAGGAGAAGTCCTGCAAGGGACCGTCGTGGAGGTCTCGTGCTATCCGCTTGCGCTCTGCCTCAGTCACGCGCCTAAGGGATTCCTCCGCCCGCTTGCGCTCGGTCACGTCGCGGAAGTACACCGACAGCCCCTCTCTGAGAAGGATAGGCCCGCCCCGCCGTCCACGCGTCCAAGCCCGGCGAGTACGCCTCGAACTCGGTGGTTATTCCCTCCTCCATGGCCCGCCTTATCTGCCGGTAGGACTCCGAGTCCACCCCCTGAGGGAACACCTCCCAGACGTTCTCGCCCAGTAGCTCCTCCCTAGTGCGGCCCCACATCTCTTCAGCCCTGTTGTTTACGTAAGTGAAGCGCCACCGCCTATCGACGGCGTAGAACGCGTCCGATATGCTTTCGAGGATATCCGTGGTCCTCTCCCTGGCCACCCGCTCTTCGGCCAGCAGCCTCTCTCGCTCCTCGGCCGCCTTGTGCGCTGTGATATCCCTGGTGACCTTTGCAAAGCCCTTCAGTTCGCCCACATCGTCCCTCAGGACCGTGATCAGCACGTTGGCCCAGAACGTCGAGCCGTCCTTGCGGACCCTAAGGCCCTCCTCCTCGTAGCTACCCTCGGCCGCCGCGATCGCGCAGCTCCTCTTCTGGGTGGCCGCGCTCTTTATCCTCTGGGGTGTAGAAGACGGAGAAGTGCTCCCCGATTATCTCCTCGGAGACATAGCCCTTGATGCGCTGCGCCCCTTCGTTCCAGGTGGTGACATAGCCATAGGGGTCGAGCATAAAGATGGCGTAGTCCTTGACGCCCTCGACCAAAAGGCGGAAGCGCTCCTCGCTCTGACGGAGGACCTCCCGGGTCCGCCTAGACACCCTGCCGAAGTCGGACGGTTGCATCGACACTATCGCACCACCTCCAAGACTAAGGGTCTATTGTTGCACAGGTAAAGGCCGGACACTGTGTTGGCTCCAGATAGGGCTATAGAGGAGCCTTGCCGAAGCGCCGAGGATCTTAGTCGGCTAGCATACCAACTCCCCGCTGGTGGGGAGAATGCTTACCCCAGGCTGTCGGGGCTTCTAGATAGTTCTCTTAAGCGCCTTCTAGGCGCTTCGCCTGGTCCGCCGAAGCCCCGTCCGTGCCAGAGCCTTACACGCACTCCGGTGCATAGGAGAAGCAAGACGGCTTGCCCAGCAACCACCATCCTCGGCACGACGCGGTAGGGTAAACTGATGGTTCACTACTACACGAAGGGTTCGGGGTGGAGAAGCGGATTCTCTTGGTCGAAGACGACGCCTCCTTTAGGGGGGTCTTCACGCACGCGCTGGGGGAGGCGCTGGCCACCGAAGGGCTAGACGTAGCCTTCGTCGAGGCCGGCTCCCTGGCCGAGGCCCGCGTGCGGCTGCGGGAGGGCAGCCTGGACATCGCGCTGATTGACGTAGGGATGCCCGACGGCAACGGGCTGGACCTCGTGGGAGAGATCAACGACGGAGGCGTAGGCCCCCGCATCCCGTCTCTGGTGTTGACGGCAGGCCTGGACACTTCCGTAGCGGGCCGTGCGATTGAGGCTGGCGCGATGGGGGCGCTCTCCAAGCTGGCCTCGATACCTGATACCGTGGATGCGATTAAGAGGCTGACCGAGTTCGAACGCTCCGAGGCTTGAATACTCTCCAGGCGAACGGGGCAACGTCCCTTGTATTCCCACCCATGCCGCGCTACCTACTACTTCGGAGAACTCTTCTTTCCACGCACTCGGTTGAATGGGCCTCTCTCCCGTGCTCGAAGAGGAGAGACTTTGAGAAAGGAAGTCGAGCATCTTTTCCTGCAAATGGAGCCTTTATTCGCCCTTCTGTCTCTGTGGGGTGGCCCGAACCTCCAAGAGGTGATTGCAGTCCCTTAGGATGGATCCTCGTGCCTCTGGTGGGGTGCATATCACTAGAGATCTCTTAAGAATGGCAGCTAGAGCTGGCTGCGGTGGGGGCAACGTTTGCCTTGCGGCTGATCTCTCTGCTCGTCTATCTCTACGCAGCTTAACGCATCTAGAGAGAAGCGTGACGATTGATGGCTACACCTAAGTTATCTCCCTGTGATCTGCCCTAAAGTACCCTGTAGCGCCGTGCGTAAGGCTATTGCCCTACGCACGAAACATCCACATCTTGGGGTTGTTTCCCAAGTGTATGATACATAACGCGTTTCATGCAGGAATCTGTGCGAACTGCTAGGCTGGTAGGGACGCTTTGCGGGTCTTCGGGTAGTATCCTGTGTAACCGGAGGAGGAAGTCCAGGCATGAGAGAGACTGACGTAGAGAGGGCCAGGGCTAGGGAAAGGAACCTGCGCTGGATAGAGGCGCTATGGGAGGGCACGAGCACGTCTGCCAAGGAAGAAGACCAGAAGGAACAGGTGCTTGCTGTGTTTCGCGACCTGGTTACGGAATCCAGGAACGAGAGAGAGGTTCGCGAGTACGTGCCCTGGCAGCCGCTGTGGTAGCAGCACGCGTTTGGTCGCCTACATGACGTTATGTTAAGGATCGTGCTCTGCCGCCGTGCGGCCTGAAGGGAGTCCACTTCTCCTATACTATGCTCTCGTAGAAGGGCTGGACTTCTGTAAGGTACCAACAGAGAGCGAGGAGAAGCGAATGGCGCAGCCGATCGATCTCTACTACTGGCCGACTCCCAATGGCTGGAAGATTACGATCTTTCTCGAAGAAGCAGGGCTTCCTTACAACCTGGTACCCGTGGACATAACGGCGGGCGACCAGTACGAGTCGGAGTTCCTGAAGATAAGCCCTAACAACAAGATGCCTGCCATCGTAGACCCGGAAGGTCCTGACGGAGAGCCTATGTCACTCTCCGAGTCGGGAGCCATCCTGATCTACCTCGCCGACAAAACGGGTGAGTTCCTACCCGAAGCTCCGCGCGACAGGTACCTGGTGCTGCAGTGGCTGATGTTCCAGATGGGACACATCGGGCCGATGCTTGGCCAGGCGCACCACTTCAGGGGCTACGCTCCCGAGAAGATCCCATACGCAATAGAGCGATATACAGACGAGGCCGCCAGGCTCTACAGGGTCATAGACCAGCGGCTCTCCGAGGCCGAGTACTTCGCCGGCGAGGAGTACACGATCGCGGACATGGCGATCTTCCCCTGGCTCGTCTCGCATGAGAAGCAGGGCCAGGACCTGGAAGACTACCCCGACCTCAAGCGCTGGTACGAGGGCATGGAGTCGCGCCCCGCCGTCAGCCGAGCCCTCGAGGTAGGCAAGGAGCTACGCCGCTCGCTGGACGACATGGATGAGAAGACCCGCAAGATGCTGTTCGGCGGTGGTCCAGGAGAACACCGGTAGGGACTGTTCGCGCGGGGCAGGTTTGAAACGGGCGGGTTTCGAAACCCGCCCCTACCTTTCTCTGGCGGGCATTCATGATGGATTTTGAGGTGATCGCGCCGTTCAGGCGTCGGTGCGGCGCGACCAGTGTTCTTCCGTAACCTCGGTTTCGGCCAGCTCCAGCGTGGCTGCGTGCCCCGTGAACTTCACGTGGTTATTCACGGCGACGAGCGCCATCGGGCAGCACAGGAAGACGCTTAGGGCCTCATCGTAGACGAGCTTATCGATCCGCTTGCCCAGCTCACCAAGCTTGCCAGCGTCGGTCTCCACGACGGAGCGGGCCATCAGCTCTTCGAACTCGGGCAAGGGAGGACCGGCGCGGAACGCGCCCAGAGAATGGAAGTACTCGCGGTGGATGACCGCCGGTGGGTAGCCGGCCGCGAGATCGAACCACGCGTGGAGCCAGCACGTCGAAGGGTAACGGCAGGTTCTTCTCCACGAGCGCCTTCTGGGCGGGGATCAGATCCTCGTCGGGTATGGAGATCATCTCGACCTCGATCCCGAGCGAGTCGCGGAAGTCCCCGGAGAGGCGCTCGGCGACGGCCGTGACGTCGCTAGTGGCAGCGAGCCTCAGGGCGCGTGCCTCAGGCCATCCAGCCTCGGAGAGTAGACGCCTCGCCTCCTCCGGGTCGTGCGCGTAAGGCTCCAACCCGTCCGGTGCCCCACCGGAATACGGCGGGGCTAGCGCGGCTACCTGGTGGGCGTAGCCCTGGAAGACCTCGTCGATCATGCGTCCGCGGTCCACGGCCAGGTTGAGCGCCTTGCGAACGCGCACGTCGTCCATTAGGTCGGCGTTGCGGTTTATGAGGCCGGAGACGACACGCAGGGCGTCCACGGTAACGAGGTTGGCGTGCTCGGAGTCGACGATCTTCCTGGCGTCGGCGGGCGAGACCTCGCTTACGATGTCGATCTCACCTTCGGTATTGCAGACCTTCTCGAGCGCCTCTTCAGGGTCGATATCGTTGACGTAGACGACTCTCTCCAGGCGGGGTCCACGCTCCTTGTTCCAATGGTCTGTGTTGGCTTCGAGGACGACTCGGTCGTAGCGCGGGAAGTCGGTGAAGAGCCAGGTACAGGTGAAAGGGTCTCCGGAGACTATCGCTATGGTGTTCTCGATGGTGGAGAAGCCTTCGGTGAGGGTGAACGGTCCCGAGCCCCACGGGCCTGGAGCGTCGATGGCTCACCAGTGTCCTTCGCCGGTCCCCAGCTTCCTGTAGCCGAATCCTCCCCCTTCGGTCCAGAAACGTTCGCTCGGGATGTGGAAGCCCCTGAACTTGGCCAGAGCAAGCCCGTCAGGCTCCGGGAAGTTGAACCGGATCGTATAGTCGTCGGTGACGTCTACCGTGGTGTCCGGATGGAAGTTCAGATACGTCCCCGGCGGGTGCGGCGCCTTCCACTTCTGCACCTCGTCGAA
This sequence comes from uncultured Rubrobacteraceae bacterium, assembly GCA_963811295.1. GTDB lineage: Bacteria > Actinomycetota > Rubrobacteria > Rubrobacterales > Rubrobacteraceae > Rubrobacter_D. Next base: position 135,636 of record CAWEQZ010000030.1, read on the forward strand.
AGCGCGCCGGATGCTGTGCGCCGTCAAAGTCGTGCCGTCCTGGAAACGAATGCCCTCGCTGACCTTCACCACGAGCGTCGCGCCTTCCCAGTGAGAGTCCTCCATCGCCGCCCCGACGATGTTCCCCTTCTCGTCGGTACGGACCGGCTCCTCCATGGTGTTCCAGGTGATGTACAACCAGTTCAGAGGGTGCGGATCCACGATGTGCACCGTACCGGCCGGCCCGCGGGCGCCCTCCTCGGCCGAACTCTGCTGAGACACCTGACTGGCCATGTTCCTCCTCTTTCTTCCGCCTTGCCGTAAATGCAGGGTAGCAGAGCCAGTGCCCGCCGCAATCATGGGGATCCTCTGAGAACCCCGAACTACTTAGAGATCACGCACCACGGTGCGATATCCGACGGCGAGCAGGGGCGCTCCCCAGATGATCGCGGAGACGGCGGCCAGGCAGAGCCCGGGAACGAGGAAAGGCGCGCCGAAGCCGAACGACGAGGCCAGCAGACCACCGGCCGCCGGCCCGACGGCGTTGCCTGCCGAAGTGGCCGTCGCCGCGACCCCGAACGCCTCGCCCTGGCGCCTGGGATGTACGGCGCCACGGATCGCGAGGTTGGCGACGGGGACGGCGATCCCGACGAACAGTCCTGTTATCAGGCGCAGGGTCCACAGCAGGGCAACGGAGTCGACCTCGGCCTGCGGCAGCGCGGAGATGCCTGCCAATAGAAGGTCCAGATGATGACCTTCCGCGCCCCGAACCTCGCCGCGAGCTTTCCTCCGATGACGGAGCCGAGCGAGGCGGCCAGGGCGCCGGTCGCGATAATCCAACCTGCAAGCGTTGCGACCCGCACGGGCTCTTCCATCAGAGTCGAGAGGAAACCCGGCAGCGCGGGCGCTGCGCTCATGATCGCGAGCTGCACCACGAAGAGCGCGAGGAGGGTCGGCGCGAGCCGCCTGTGCGGCAACGGACCTTCGGCCTCGTTGGACTCCTCTTCCTCCGCCTCCTCTTCCTCAGGCCGCTCTTCCTTGACCCAGAAGGAGATCAAGACGGCAGACGCCGCAAGCAAGGCGGCGGTTACCCCGAAAGAGGCCCTGATGCCGACGAGGTCGGCGAATGCTCCACCGAAGAAAGGTCCGGCAGCAGCGGCGACGAAGATGACCATCTGCAGGGTCCCCAAGCCTCTCCCCCGCCCTCTGTGGCGGGGCCGTCGCCGATACGAGGACCGTCGCGGCCGCGACCGTACCGGTCAGGCATCCCTGCAAGGTCTTGAGGGCCAGCAATTGCCACGGGCTCCCCACGAGCCCCATCAAGCCGATGACGAGAGAGCCCGCAATCGTGGCCCTGAGTAACATAGGCTTGAGCCCGACCCGGTCGCCTAGCCTGCCCCACAGCGGTGCGGCGAGGGCCATCGTCACGGCGGTCGAGCTGTTGATCACGCCCGCCCACGCCGCCGCACTGCCAGCGTCCTCGACGCCGAGCGCCTGGACGTAGATCGGCATGAAAGGCAGAACGAACGTGAACCCCATCGTCGCAGCGAGCTGCGAGAGGAGCAGCACGATGAAAGACAACCTTCCGTCGACCCGCAAAGACTTCATTCGCCGCCCCCTTCCGCAAGGTAGCGGACACCGGGGACGGCGAGATCTCCTCTTGCAAATGTGCCTCTGTGCCTGGCCGCCAAAAAGGGCGGCCCTACAACCCTATGTAGCGTAATTCTCCTTCCCGGATACTCCGGGGCTCGTGAGCCGCAGCGAACGCCGCCAGAAAATCGCGGCCCTACATGCCGCGCAAATTGAGGGGGCACCAGCGTTCTCAGATCGACGCCCAACGTCCTCCCGACCACGCTCGAAAACTCTCACTCCGGATATGCGTCTCTCAAAACCATCGCTACCGAGTGTAGCAAACGCCTCGCCGCAAATCCGACTTTGTAACAGCCCAAAACGCCACCGGAGTGAAAGAGGTCACCTTCTGCGCAAGGGTATCCGCGGACACACAGGGTGAGGAGACGTTTGCCAGCCTTCGAGCTCTGGAACTACCTGGGCGACGAATGGACCTTGGAGTGCGAGCGACGGAGGTAAGGTTCATCGCCTTGCGGGTCGGGCGGGGCCGCTAGACGCTACGCGTCGCGACGGTTCGCGACCTTTCCCAACCGCACCAACCGCGCTCGGATCGCTCCCCGCGTACGCTGGTGATGCTTCGCGAGGTCGGCGACATTCCATCCCGCGTCGAAACGCTCCGTTAACTCCCCGTCCTCACGCTCATCCCAGGGCTTGCCGACGCGATTGGTAAGGTCACGGTTCTCCTCGGCACGCTTGTTCCGGTCGGAGACTCGTCCTTGGAGCGCTTCGACCGCGGCAAACAGCGCCCGAATACACTCAGGGTTCTGAAGTGGGTTATGGTCGTCTACCACTTCGCCCGTAAACGGGTCTACGCCTTCGGCGAGAGCGCGAAGGATTGGGACGGCTCGCTCAGCTTCCATCACACGTCCAGTCCCCGATGTAGGGTAACGAACTCTCGATTCTGCGACTGTAGATCAATGCTCCCTTCGCCTCGCAAAACCTCCGCACACACGTCTTCTAGCTTCAGGTCACAGGCGATGGCTTCGAGCCTGAACGTGGCATCGGCCTTGTAGGCCATTCGTATTCGAGATTGTAGACCCATGGAGAAATATACTGCAACTCGCCAAAGTTGCTATAGCTACTCGTTCCCGTAGAGCAGCTTTATGATGTTCCGCTGGCGTTCGTACTCTAGGCGGAGAAGCTTCAAGTACTCCTCGAACTCTCTCTTGCGGCCCAACTAGCGCATCGACTTGCGTACTCCGAGGAGCAACCCATTGGCTTCTTTACAAGCTTGGTTGTCGGTCGGCGAAAGTGGGTCTGGGGAGAATGCGGCCTCGGGATTATGCTCGATACCGTTCGTAGGGTTTCGGAGGACGGAAAGGAATTGCCATCGGAGACCAAGGGACAGAGGCGAATTCGGTGTTCACGGTCGGGCATTCCAACCATTCGGCGGAGAAGTTCGCCGGACTGTTGAGGAGGCACGGGATCGAGGCTGTTGTGGACACCCGTTCTCACCCGTACTCCAGGCATGCGCCACAGTTCAACGTCCGCGCCCTCGAAGCGGCTCTGTCGAACGATGGCATCGGATACCTGTTCTTGGGCGGGGAGCTGGGCGGAAGGCCGGAAGGCGCAGAGTTCTACGACGCGAAGGGCCGGGTAGACTACGCGCTTGTCGGGTGTTCCCGGCCGTTCCTCAATGGTATAAGTAGGCTGGAGCGGGAAGTCAGCACGCGCACGGTCGCCCTGCTCTGTAGCGAGGAAGACCCCGCCCGTTGCCACCGCAGGTTACTGGTCGGGCGGGCATTGGAGGAACGAGGAATCACGCTGCTCCACATCAGGGGCGACGGCAGCATACACATAGAGGGCGAGAAGGACGGCGGCCAGCCGGTCCTGTTCCCGGAGAGTGAGGCGAGCCCACGGAAGTCTATACGATCGGTTTCACGAAGAAGACGGCGCCCGAATTCTTCGGAGCGTTGAAAGACACCGGCATCGAGCGCCTCCTCGACGTGAGGTTGAGCAACGCGTCCCGTCTCGCCGGGTTCGCCCGTCGTGCCGACCTTCCGTTCTTCCTGGAGAGGCTCTGCGGCGCGGAGTACCTCCACGAACCCAGACTGGCCCCAACACGCGAGATCCTCGACGCCTACAGAAAGGGCGGCGGATGGCCCGACTACGAGAGGGCGTTTCTGGATCTGCTGAGGGAACGCAGGGTCGAGGAGACGCTGGATAGAGACCTCTTCGAAGTCCCTACGGTTCTGCTGTGCAGCGAGGCCAGGCCTGAGCATTGCCACCGGCGTTTGGTCTTGGAGTACCTGGACCGAGAATGGGACGGCATCAGAGCCGTTCACCTGTAGATACGGTGCAGATACTCGTAAATCACCTGACACGGATGCAGCCAGGCTACTTTTGCGTGGCGGGCGTAGACGTGAAGTCGCCGCGCCACATCCGCCCTGTCCTCCGCCGCGGCAGGCTCACGATCGACCTACTCAGTACCAACGACGGACCATTCGACGTCGGGTCCGTCGTGGACCTCGGGCCGGCGACCTACGCCGGACACGCCCCCGAACTGGAGGACCATCGCTTCGATCCCTCGAGCACGCGATGGCTCTTCGACGACGATCCTGACGACTACTGGGACTCCCTCGACGGGGTGGCACAAGAGAGTCTCGAGGAGATCTTCGGGTCCGCGCTCGAGCTTTGGGACGAAAGCGGCACGGTGGATGTGGGGGAAGGGCGCGCTTCGCTGGGCTGCCTGAAGCCGGAGAAACAACCGTGGCTGTACATCGACCACAGGGGCACGGTTCGGATGGTCCTCGACTACCTGATGCCCTCGGTGGACCTGTCGGTGAATGATCTGCGACTGTACGAAAGGGACGGACGAACACCCCGCCGGGACCTCGTTGCCAGCGTGGAAAAGCGCCTGAAGTCAGGCGTCGAGGCGATCCTGAGCGTTGGTCTGACACGACCCTGGCAGAAATGGGGCGACACCGCCGAGAGGCACTGGTTGCAGGTCAACAACATCCACCTCGAAGACGACCCGCTGTGGCAGTTGAGGGCACGCTAACACCGTAGTCTTGCGGGCCCGTTACGACGCAGACCCTAGCTCACCTCGCACATGAAGAGGGGTGGGATATGCATGTAGGTCGTGCTTGGGTTCGGGCCTACGGTGTCCTGGGCCATCTGGAGCGCTTCGGCTATGGTGTCGGCCCGTCCGAGTCCCATGCGCTTCGTGTTCTCCGGGTCGCCGCCTACCAGTATGACGCTCCCAAGGTGGTCGAGGGCGTGCGCTGCCCAGTAGAGGACCGTGAAGGGGTGCGCGCCATGGTAGGCGTTGGAGTTGCGGTATAGGGTACGGTACCAGGGGTCGTTGGCGTACTTCTCCTCGTAACGGTGGTGGATCTCATGGACGTCGTTGGTCTCGGGGAAGACTTCGTTCCACAGGTCTATGTAGCTCGGGTGGTGGAGCTTGTTGAAGTTGGCCGGCATGGGGTGGGTGCCGATCAGGACTCCCCCCTCGCGCACGAGCGGTTTGCCCCTGTAGAGGTTGAAGAGGTAGCCGAGTAGCATGTTGAAGACCAGGATCGGGTTCATGATCGAGTTGACGTTGTAGGGTCCGAGGTACGGGATGCCCAACACGAGCACGTCCGACTGGCCATCGGCGGGGACCACCATCTGCCTGTAATTATCCTTCAGGGTCTCTGCGTGGACGGGCTCGGTGGCACCCGCCTGTACGCTGGTCACCCGGTGCGGAGCCTTTATAGAATGAGAGATGCGCCTGGCAGCTTCCAGCGGCATCGTCTGCGTGGCCCCGTGGGTGGCGAGGAAGTTGGCTCTTGTGGGTAAGCTCCACTGGTACTCAGGCTTTGCCATGAAGTCGAAAGCGGCGGGGTAGGTCTGGTTGTTCAGGGTACTCTCTATATGGAACACTTTGACGTACTCGTCGAAGATTCTACCCATCCGGTTTATGGAGGCGTGCATAGCGGAGTTCGGTGGGTCCATCAGGGAGCGGGTGTTGGCAAGCATCTTCGGGGTATGGTGATAGCGGATGGAGGAGTAGGGAGCCAGGCCTGTGTGCACGGACTTGTGTCCACCGTCCATGGGGATGAAGTTCACATTCACATAGACGAGAAGGTCGCTCTCGGCGACGCGGCGGCTGACGCTGACCTCTTCGCCCAACTCTGTCTCACCTATGACGACGTTCCCGTCGGGGTCCTCGGCATCGTAATTGTAGAGCCGGTCCGGGTAGTAGCGGGACATGATCCTGCCCCCCAGACAATGGCGGAGCTCGGCTTCCGTCATCCTGCGGTGGAGACCGAGAGCCGCGATGAGGTGGATGTCCTCGACACCTCTGGCGGCGGCCTTCTCCAGTACCTTCTCGATGACCTGCTGACGAATGTCCGGCTTGCGCATCGGTGGCAGCGGTATCGAGAGGTCGTCGAAGGCGATGGTCAGCTTCATTCCAGGCGTCAAGAGCTCGTGCAGCGGCTCCATGCCCATCGGCTCGAGTAATGCGCGTTCTATGGCGACGCCTGGCTCGGCGAGAGGTTCCAAAGGTCCCGGCGGATAGATCACACGCGTGCCCTCGGGCAGCTTCTCGTAGTGGAATCTGTCCCCCGCGTAGAACCACATGGGGGGGCTATTCTTCTCCAGGACGGTCGTGATGCCGGGTCTCATGGTCGCTCCCTTCGGTCGTCTTAGCATTTCAGCTCGCCGCCGGGCTTCGCCAGACGACTTGTCAGCATTTCAGCTCGCGCCCTGTCGGGCGCTTGTCAGCATATCAGCAGTTCGGCTTTCGCATGCGCAATCCGTGGCTGATAAGGTAGCCGCCGTGCTGACTAGCTGAAATGCTGATAGCCTACGGCGGGCTCGTGCTCCGGACAGTCAACCCGGAGATCCGCAGCTCCGAGTGGTACGTTCAGGAGACCACAGTGATGCGGCGAGGGCTCACCGGGATGGACGTCCTGCCGAAAGAATTTGCAGGTTACGCACATTCTGGCTACGGTTATGAGACCGGATCGCTGCAAAGATCCTATCAGTCCTATCAGGAAACGCGTTACGGTTTCTTTCTCCTCGGACGAGAAACGCTCCAGGTGCACCATTACGGGATCCGCCCAGTGTGATAGCGTGGTCGCCCGCTTCTCTCCGTCAGGGGTCAGCCGCAGGGTCAGGACACGCCGGTCTTCAGGCCATTGCTCACGCTGGATCAACTTCTTGGTCTCCAGCGATGCGACGGCGTCGCTGACCGTGGCCTGGGTGAGATCGAACTCCCTGGCGAGCTGGCTGACCCGCCTGAGCTCCACGTCATGGTAGAGCAAATAGATCAAGAACTGGGCCTGCGTGGGGCTGAGATCACACGCCCACGCCTCCTCCCGGAGCCGTACGCGAAAGACCTGCGAGAGCCTTTCGAGCGCAGCGACGATCTTGGCGTCCACATCGTCGTGCTGCGCGGAGAGATCGAAGACCGACCCCAACCTAGAAGTCCCCGTTCTTTACGTACGGATAGCTCCACAACGTCACCTGAAGGACGACCGACTTGAACCACGCCTGGTGCATCTTGTCTACGTCCTCAGCGCTATGTCCCTTCTTGGCCAGGAACGGCATTATGGTGGCCGTGATCGGATAGATGAACGCGACCAAGTAGCGCAGCCCGATGTGATCCGGCGTCTCGTAAGCCCCATCGGTTTGGTTCTTCTTGTCCCTGGTGTGGCGCAACGCTATCTCCTGCTGGTAGTCGAGCCACTCCTGGTCGTACGGACGCCTGCAAGTGTCGAGTATCCACTGCCCGAACCGCCCGCGCACCCGCCCGAGATACTCCATATCCGGCTGGCCCTCGTCATCTGAGAAGTAGCGAACCAGGTGCGGATGATCCCCCACAAAGCCGTACCACACATCGAGCACGTCCTCGACCTGGTCCTCGAGCACATCCCCCGCCATCCGCAAATGCTCCTCGTCCTCCTCGCCAAACAACACCGTCTGCTTCAACAGGTCCAGGTCCTCGAGCCCCAGCGGCGACCGCACCACGCTCCGCGTCCCAAACTCGTACCCCGCTATCTCTCCTCGTCCCTCTGCCATCCCAGCTTCCTCCTCCGATACGCTCGTGCCCGATCCCCAATATGTTAGGAGTCCTAATATGCTACAAGATTGCAAGATATGCGTCAATACCTGACGCGCCGGGTTGCAAAGACGAGTCTTACGGGCACGCTGCTGGAGGATACGTCGGGCTCAACTCCTGTGGTCGAAGACCACCTTGACGTGTCCTTCGCGCCCTGCGGAACGGGCTGCGCCGATAGCCTCCCTGTAGTCCTCCAGCCGGAAGTGCGGGCCTACGAGTGTCTCTAACCTTATCTCCGGGGCGATGTTGAGCGCGAGTTGGAAGCTGCTCGTCTGTTTTCCATCGTGCTCCTCGGCGCCGTAGGCGTAGCTTCCGGCGAGACGGACTTCTTTGTACCAGAGGGCGGTCAGGTCGAGTGTGCTCTTCGCGCCGGGCATGCCGACGAGCGTGACGTCGCCGCCGGGTTTTGCGAAGCGGAGTGCGTCCTCAATAGTGCCGGGCGCGCCGACGCACTCGAAGACCTTGCCGGCTCCGCCCATGACGACCGGCTTGCCGAGCTCGGGTTTGTAGGAAGCCGTGCCCAGCATCTCGGGGAGTTTCGAGTAGATCTCCCTGGGGTGGACGAGCTCGGTCGCCCCCAGGCGAAGTGCTTCTTTCCTCTGTCGCTCGTGCTTGGCGACGCAGATGATGCGGCCGGCGTCGGTCAGGTGTCTCAGGGCCGCGACGGTAAATAGGCCGACGCTCCCGGCGCCGATGACCAGGGTGGTCTCGCCGGGGACGGGGGCGGCCCCGAGCGTGGCGTGTACGGCGCAGGCTAGGGGTTCGATGGCTACGGCGGCCTCGTCGGGTACAGCGTCGGGTACGCGGTGGAGTTGTGAGGGGTGGGCGACAAGCGTGCCCCGTGACCAGCCACCGCCGGTGTCGCGGCAGAAGCCCGTCTGGATACCCCGGCTTATATCCCCCCTGGCCACGTTCAGGCAAAGGGCGCGGCGGCCCGAGGCGCAGTAGGGGCAAGGCGGGTCTATGCCGCGGACCACGCAGCCGAGGGCCGGCTCCAGGACGACCCGCTCGCCTGCTCGGAAGCCGGAATTGTCCTCGACTACCTCACCGACGACCTCGTGGCCCATCACGAAAGGAGGGGAGGTGATCGGGGAGAAGTAAGGCGAGTTTTCCGACGAGAGCGTTCCCAGATCCGAGCCGCAGATACCGGAGAGGAGTGGCTTTACGCGTACCCATTGCGGGGTAGGGAGCCCAGGGTCGGTGACGTCTTCCAGTTGGAGCGGGGAGAGACGACTCGTTTCTAGGGACTTAATCCGCCTGGAGCCCGCGCGCATCAAGAGATAGCGTGGGATGGACTTTCGGTAGACGAGGGCTTGCAACCTAGATCTTTTTGGCGACGCCGTCTGCGCTGCCGTTCTTGTCCCAGTGTTCGACCTTCCATCCCCTGGCTTTGGCCGCCGTCCCGAGGCGCCGATCCGGATTGACGGCGACGGGGTTTCCGACGGCCTCGAGCATGGGTAGGTCAGAGATGGAGTCGGCGTAGGCGTAGGAGCGAGAGAGGTCCAGGCCCCGCCGTCTGGCGAAGGAGGCCAGCATCCTGGCGCGGGCGTCGCCGGCCACGGGGGCGCCAGTCAGCTCTCCGGTGTAGGCGCCGTTCTCCTGGGCCAGCGTGGAACAGAGCACATCGTCGGCGAGATCCTTCATTGGCTCGAGGAGGAAGTCGAGAGCGCCGGAGAGCAACACAATGCGGTGGCCGGCGGCCTTGTGGTCTCTGAGCTGCTGCAAGGCGTCGGGGAAGATGCGGTCCAGGGTAAAGCCGGCGAAGCTCTCCTGTCCGAGGTGCCTGGCGCGGGAAGGCTTCCAGCCCGCGTAGTTCTTGTAGAAGGCGCGGTTGAAGTGGGCGCGGCTGAGCTTATCCAGTCCCCAGTAGTACGGTACTTTGGTCAGAAACCCGGCGAGCCAGAGCGGGCGCAAGACCGCCGGAAGCTCCCTCATCCTGAGCCAAGCGAAGTAAGAGACCACGTTGGAGCCGACGATGGTGCCGTCGACGTCGAAAATCGCCGCTACCTCGCCAGGCTTCTCGTCGGTCGTCTTCTTGCGCTTCTTGCGGCTCGGGCGGGTCGTGAGTGCGGGCAGGTGCGCACCCTGCATCCACGCCCGCCAGTCGATGTCCGCGATGTCGAAGGGGAACTCCTCGCGGTCCTCTGGCGGTAGGGCTGCGTAGAGGGCCTTCGTGCGGGAACTCGCGAAGGTCGTGGTCATGTTCGCGTAGGCGCCGTAGATGCGGCTGTAGTAGAGGCTCATTTTGGCGCGCTTCTCGGCGCGTGCGATCCTCTGGCGCACGTCGGAGGCCATGTGGCCTTCCGGCATCCGTGCGGCGAGAATGCCGGCCACCTTGAGGCCGGCGAGCTCCATTTTGAGCTTTCCTTCCACCCGCCTGCGGCCGGGGAAGGACCACTCCGGCACCTGGATCGGACGCCCGCTGGAGTCGCGCAAGGGGTTCCTTACAAAGTAGTCGCGCACTATGTCGTAGAGGTCGCGGTAGCGGAGCGGATTGCGTTCTCCCGAGGCGACCTGGAAGATCTCGGGCTCTACTGGGCGACGGACCCCCGCGGCCAGGATCGCGTTTACGACGTGGTCTACGGGGACGATGTCCACGTAGCTCTTCGGGTTGCCCGGGAACTCTCGCAGGATGCCCTTCGCAAACGCCATTATTATGGGATCGGCCATCCTGGTGCCCTGGATCCAACCCGGGTAAGGCTCCTTGTGGCTACTCTCTATGATGGCCGGCCTCATGATGACGAGCGGCGTCTCACCACGTTCCGTGACCACCATCCGCTCCGCGAGCGACTTGGTGAAGGTATAGACGTCGTTCCACCCCAGTTCCCGCGCCTGCAACGTCCCCCGCTCCACTAGCCGCTCGCGCATCCAGGCCCGCCTCAGCTGGTCTACCCTCTCTGCGACCTCTTCCTCCTCGCCGACCATCCCGAGTTCCTGCCGCGCCTCGATCTCGAAGCGCCTCAGAAGCGAACGCTCCTGCGAAGCCTCATCCACCTCGGTCACGACCGCCTCGAGGCCGAGAACCTCCTCGTGCGCATCGAGGGCCGTCCCGTCAGGCGAAGACGGGCCCGGCGGCGCCTCGGGCGCGTCCTCCTTGCTGGTTCCCGCCACGTAGGCCGTGGAGATGTGAATGAACAGCGGCCTCTTCTCCCAGGCGCGGGCGAGCTTCAAAAGGCCTAAAGTGCCGCGCACGTTCGAGTCGACTGCGGCGTCGAGCGGCGCATCGAAAATGACCGAAGCGGCGGAGTGGATCACGACATCCACCTCGCGCGAGAGCTCTGTGAGATCTTCCTCGCCAAGTCCCAGCGAAGGCGCGTGTACGTCTCCTTCCAGGACGCGAACCTTCTTCGAGATGCGGTCCCCGAAGTCGTCGCCCAGCTTCTCGCGCAGGCCGCGGAAGGCCGCGGCGCCGAGGACGTCCCTCTCGAACCTCTCTGCGGCGCTCTTGCCACGATAGGGCCTGATGACGAGGTAGAGGCGCCCGAGGTCGGGGAGGGAGCGCAGGATCTTCTCGACCAGCGCCGTTCCCAGAAAGCCGGTCCCCCCTGTCAGCAGTATCTTCTTGCCCTCGTACGCCTCGTCGAGCAACTAGCCCTCCTCCTCTGCCCGCTGGCCTACCTTCCTCTCGGTGCCCTGCAGGAGGGCTCTAGCGTTCTCCCTGTGCCTCCACAGGACGAGCGCGCCCCCGACTACGGTGTAGAGTACGTAAGGGAGCGGCTGGCCCGAGAGCCAGAACACCACGGGGCTTATTACCATGACGGCGATCGCGCCTAACGAAGTGTAGCGGCTGAGGAGCACGACAGCCCACCAGAAGGCGAAGAGGCAGAGCCCGATCAAAGGCGCGAGCCCGATCGTCGTACCGGCGCCCGTGGCCACAGCTTTTCCGCCCTTGAAACGCAAGAAGACGGGCCAGCAGTGTCCGACAACGGCCGCGAAAGCGACGGAGGCGATGAGCCATTCGTTCTGCACGGTGAGCCTGGCGACCACCACGGGAACGAGCCCCTTGAGCATGTCCCCTGCGAGAGTGAGTACGGCGGCCCACTTCCCTGCCGCCCGCAGCACGTTCGCCGTACCGATGTTCCCGCTGCCGACCTTCCGAACGTCCACACCGAGGGCCCGTCCGACCAGGTACCCGGTCGGCACGGAGCCGAGAACATAGCCGAACAGCACGAGAAGAATCCCTAACATGGCGGAGAAAGTATAGCGGAAGGATGGCCCTCCAGCGTCGCTCCTGATGCCCGAAGCTGCGATTCGTCATTGGGCGGTTCGCGAACTGTCCCTACAGCCACATCTCGCGGGTGCGGGCAACCTCGAGGGCCCGCTCCATCGCCCGCGCCTTGTTGCGGGTCTCCTCGTACTCGAGCGAGGGTACCGAGTCGGCGACGACGCCGCCTCCGGCCTGGAAGTAGGCGACGCCGTCTTTGAGGAGCGCTGTGCGGAGCGTTATGCACGTATCGAGGCGGCCGTCGACACCGTAGTAGCCCGTGGCGCCGGCGTAGGGTCCGCGTCGGGTGCCCTCGAGCTCGTCGATGATCTCCATGGCCCTGACCTTCGGCGCGCCGGAGACGGTCCCGGCGGGGAAGGCCGCCGCGAGCGCGTCGAGGGCCGTCAGGTCCTCGCGCAGATCTCCCTCGACAGTAGAGACGATGTGCATGACGTGCGAGTAGCGCTCTATCTCCATAAAGCTCTCCAACCCGACCGAGCCTACCTCGCTGACCCGCCCTAGGTCGTTGCGTCCGAGGTCGACGAGCATGACGTGCTCGGCCCGCTCTTTTTCGTCCGCCAATAGTTCCTCGGCCAGGGCGGCGTCTTCCTCCGGCGTGCCGCCGCGCCCGCGGGTGCCCGCCACGGGACGGGTCATCACGCGACGCCCCTCTACCCGCACCAGGGGCTCGGGGGATGCGCCTACGATGGAGAGGTCGCCGAGCTTGAGGTATGTCATGTAGGGGGATGGGTTTACCGTGCGCAGGCCGCGGTAGAGGAGGAGCGGGTCGAGGTCCCCGATCTCGGCGGCGAACCTCTGGGAAGGGACTATCTGGAAGGCATCTCCCGCCCTGATGTACTCTTTGGCCGCCTCTACGGCCTCCTCATAGCCCTCTCTGGTGAAGTTCGAGGAGATCTCGACCCCGGGGCCGAACGCGGGCATCCGGCGAACCAGCGGGGCGGAGAGGCGCTCCGCGATCCTGCGTATGTCGTCGGCCGCCCGCCTATAGGCGGCCGCGAAGCCCTCACCTTCCACGTCACGCAGGCCCGCAGCGTCGACCAGCGAGACGATGAGCACCCTGTGCCTGAGGTGGTCGAAGACGATCAGGGTGTCCGTAACGGCGAAGCAGGCCTCGGGGACGCCGAGGTCGTCTCTTTGAGAGTCGGGGAGGCGTTCGAGATAACGCACGGCGTCGTAGGAGAAGTATCCTACGGCGCCGCCCACGAACGCCGGTAGGTTGAGAAGCGGGGCTACGCTCTTCTTGCCCACGATCTTGGCCAGGCCTCTGAAAGGGTCGCCTGCTGGAATCTCCCGCACACCATCCGCGTCGACGACCGTGTAGAGACCGTCTCTGTAGGAGAGCGTGCGTTTGGGGTCGAAGCCGAGGAAGGAGTAGCGGCCGAACCTCTCGGCCGACTCCGCGCTCTCCAGCAGGAACACCGTGTCCTCCTCAGCGAACCTGAGGACCGCCGAGATCGGCGTCTCCAGGTCTCCTATGAACTCGGCGTAGAGCGGCACCACTTCGTAGGAACGGGCGAGTCTGCGGGCTTCGCCCAGCGAAGGGACCAGGTTGAGGCTAGCCGTGGCGGTCATGCAGTACCTTCGCTACGTCTTCTATCCCCACGCCCCGTTCCTCGAGCAGCACCATCAGGTGGTAGACGAGGTCGGCCGCCTCCTCCGATAGTCTCTCATCGGAGAGCGCGGCAACCACGACCTCCACCGCCTCTTCCCCCACCTTCTGTGCCAGCCGCTCCTTTCCGCCCTGGATCAGGGAGGCCGTGTACGAGCCTTCGGGCATCTCACGGTGGCGCTGCGCTATCGTACCCGCCAGCCGCTCGACCATCGTCCCGAACGGGAACTCGCTGTCGCCTGCTGGCGCTACCCCGACTCTTTCCCCTGCCAGGGTGGTGAAGAAGCAACTGTTCTGGCCCGTATGGCAGGCCGGCCCGCGCGGCTCGACCCTGTAGAGGAGCGCGTCCCCGTCGCAGTCCAGCTTCATCTCGACGACTCTCTGCGTGTTGCCGCTCGTCGCGCCCTTGCGCCAGAGCTCGGAGCGCGAGCGGGAGTAGTAGTAGGCCTCGCCGCTGGAGAGCGTCTTCTCGACGGCCTCGCGGTTGGCGTAAGCCAGCGTAAGCACGTCGCCCGTCGCTGCGTCCTGGGCTACGACGGGGACGAGACCATTCTCGTCGAACACCACTCTATCCGGCGCTGAGGTCATCCTTCTATCACCATCCCCCTGTGCTGCTAACCACGTCCGGCTCCGGCTCAACAAGCCGGACCGGGATACCGGCCTGCATCATGTGCTCCTTGACCTCGGCTATGCTGTACTCGCCGAAATGGAAGATGCTCGCGGCGAGCACCGCGCCTGCTCCGGCGTTGACGGCCGCGATCATGTGCTCCGGGCTCCCCGCCCCGCCGGACGCGACTATGGGGAGGGTGGTCTTCTCGGCGACGGCGGAGATCAGGTCGAGGTCGTAACCGGTCTCGGTGCCGTCCGCGTCCATGCTGTTGAGCACGAACTCCCCTGCCCCCCGCCTCTCTCCCTCCATGAGCCACCCGACGGCGTCCATTCCCGTGTTGACCCGTCCGCCGTTCAGGTAGACCTCCCATCCAGGGGAGAGGCCGCGTCGCTTCACGTCCACGCTCAGTACGACGCACTGGCTCCCAAAACGTTCCGCTCCTTCGGTGATGAGATCCGGGTTCCCCACGGCGGCGCTGTTTATGGAGACTTTGTCGGCCCCCGCGCGCAGCATGGCGCGCATATCGCCGGCAGTCCTTACGCCGCCGCCGATGGTGTATGGTACGAAGACCTCCTCGGCGGCGGCGCGGGCAAGCGCGGCGGCCGTGTCCCTCTGTTCGTGGGAGGCGGTGATGTCGTAGAAGACGATCTCATCCGCCCCCTCCCTGTCGTAGAGGGCCGCGAGCTCGACGGGATCTCCTGCGTCCCTCAGGTTGGTGAATTTCGTCCCCTTTACCACCCGCCCGGCGTCCACGTCGAGGCAGGGTATGATGCGGACCTTGAGGCTCACCAGAGGCTCTTCTCCCGCCTGCGCCCAGGTCGAGCCAGGCGCTCGGCGAAGAGGATGCGTGTGTGGCGCTGCTCCTGTGGCAAGGCCACGTTCGACGACATGTACTTCACGGCTGTCCCTTCCTGACAATCATTACAGGGTATCGTACGGGGCTACACGTAGGGTACACCGGCGTTGGAGCATTCTTCGGCCAGACGCTCGTGCAGAGCGTTCCTCGCCGGCAGCATGACCGACCCTTCATCTCCCGCGCCCACCACTATGGAGCCGTCCCTTCCCCTCCAGTGACGGTGCACCGTATAGGCGGCGAGCGTCCCTTCTACCAGGCCGACCGTCCTGTCGAGCTCTGCGTGGGACATCGAGGCGGAGACGTCGAGCTTGGAGACGTCTACATTCTCAGACGCGGAGATGTCCGCGGAGAGGTTGCCCGTCCTTAGCCTGAGGCCAGGAGTGTCCCAGAGGACCTCGATAGCACCCTTGAGCGCCGCGGCCCTGCTCTCCTTGTTGCCTTTTCGGAGCTTGGGGTCATCCATCGCCCGGAGCCGCTTTGCGAGGTCGCCGTTGTTCGCCGCACCAGAGCGCTCCAGGGAGAGGACCTTCAGCGTCGCCGCGGAATCTACCTCCACGACCACGCTCTGGCCCCTCTCCCTCGGGAAAGGGTAATCCGTGTACTCCACGCCGACCTTCTCCAGTTCGGAGAGCAGCTCCTCTGCATAAGGCTCGCCGCCGAACATCCTGCGGCTCGCCGAGTAGGCGGGGAGCGCCACCTTCGAGAGGATGCGTTCGATCTTTCGCGTCCCCCTCTCGTTGGGGACTGCGAGCGGCGCGTCGACGCCGACGACGGTCCCCCGCCGCTCCGAGCCGTAACCCTCGACCGTAGCCGCTATCTCTTCCGCGTCAGCCACGAACGAGTTGGCTATGATGCTCCCCCGCTCGTCCAGCACGACCAGGCACGAGAGCTTATCCGCGCCTCGCCAGGCCTCCACGCCAGCGCGCAGCCTACAAACCTCAAGTTCCCTCCTTACCCGCGTCGTATACGGCGCGAGAGATCCCCTCGCAGACCTCCCGGCACACCGCCTCGTCCGTATGCTCGACCATCACCCGCACGACCGGCTCTGTTCCACTCGGTCTCAATAAGACGCGACCTTCCCCGCCGAGCATCTTCTCCGCCTCTGAGACGGCCAGCCGGACCGCATCCGATGCCGCGACGGCCTTCGCGGCCCCAGGCTCCTCGACCCTCACGTTGATGAGTGTCTGGGGATACACATCCATCGCCGCTGCCAGCTCGGAGAGCGGTCTGCCGCTGCGAACCATCACGTCGAGGAGCGCGAGGGCCGTAACGATGCCGTCTCCCGTGGTGGTATGCCCGGCCAGGATCACATGCCCGGATTGCTCCCCGCCCAGTGAAGCGCCGAGCCGGTCCATAGCCCCGGCTACGTGCCTATCCCCCACATCAGTCACCTCGTAGGGTATCCTCATGGCCTCCATGGCCTTGAAGAAGCCGAGGTTGCTCATCACCGTGACCACCACCTTGCCGGAGAGGACGCCGCGTTCCTTCATGTCGCTGGCGAGGATGGCGATGATCCTGTCCCCGTCGACCACGTTCCCCTGCTCGTCGACCGCGAGCACCCTGTCCGCGTCCCCATCGAAGGCGAAGGCCACATCGTGCCCCGATGCGTCGAGCTCCTCGATGTGCGTCGAGCCGCAGCCCTCGTTTATGTTCGTGCCCGTGGGCTCGGTTCCGGTCAAGGTGAGATCCACCCCGATCTCCCCGAATACGAGGGGCGCCACCTCGTAGGCCGCCCCGTTGGCGCAGTCCAGGAGCACCTTGACACCCTCGGCCGGCGGACGCAACTGCCGGAGCACCCACTGCGCGTACATGCGTGGGGCGTCGCCGAGCACCTCGACCCTTCCGATACCGCTCCCGGCCGGACGCGGCGTCTCTCGGCCCAGCAGGTCTTCGATCTCACGCTCCTTCTCAGGGGAGAGCTTTCGGCCTTCTCCTGAGAAGAACTTGATGCCGTTATCGGGGTAAGGATTGTGCGAGGCGCTTACGACGCCAGCGGCCGTGGCACCGAGGCGCGGCGCGAGGGCCGCGACGCCGGGCGTAGGAAGGACGCCGAGATCTACGATGTCGGCGCCACCGCTCGCGGCGCCGGCACACAGGGCGCTGGCGAGCATCCCTCCGGAGAGGCGCGTGTCGCGTCCCACGAGGACCTTACCCCCAAAGGCGTGGGAGGCGGCGAGTCCGAGGCTCAGGGCATCCTCGGGCAGCAGGCCCTTGTTGGCGACCCCGCGCACCCCGTCCGTGCCGAACGATATGGGCCCTCTATTCAGTCGGCCTCCCTTGCCAGGGTGGATCCCGAAGTCCTGGCACCTCTCCTTCTCGACGCAGAACGGGCCCCTTTCGGCGTGCGAAAGGAGCCCGACATGAAGATCCGCTCTGGGGACTCTAGCGCTTCGAGAACTGCGGGCGCTTGCGGGCCTTCTTGAGGCCGTACTTCTTGCGCTCGACGGCCCTGGAATCACGGGTGAGCAACCCGGCCGCTTTCAGCTCGCTACGGGCCTCCTGCGATTCTTCGGCGAGGGCCCGCGCTATACCGTGGCGCAAGGCCTCCGCCTGCCCGGTGGGGCCACCGCCTTCGATCTTGGCTATGACCTCGTAGCGGCCTGCCGAACCGAGTAGATCGAGCGGCGAGCGTACCGCTGTGCGGTAGGCCGGACGCGGGAAGTACTCGTCCACGTCACGGCCGTTCACGGTGATCTTACCGTCGCCAGGGAGTATCCTCACCCGTGCAACGGCGGTCTTGCGCCTTCCCGTCCCGCTATATAGAGCCTCTGCCATATTTACTTCACCTCGAGCGTCTGCGGGTCCTGGGCTGCGTGTGGGTGCTCGGGTCCCGCGTAGATCTTCAACTTCTTGAACTGTTTTCTGGCGAGGCGCGACTTCGGCATCATCCCGTAGACGGCCTTGCGAAGGACCTCGGTCGGCTTGCGCGCGAGCATCTGCTCGTAGCTGGTCTCTTTCATGCCGCCGGGATAACCCGAGTGCCGCCTGTAGACCCTCTGCTCGGCCTTCCTGCCCGTGACGGCAACCCTGTCCGCGTTAATCACGACAACGAAGTCGCCCACATCGACGTGCGGCGTATACTGCGGCTTGTTCTTGCCGCGCAGAACGCGCACGATCTCCGTCGCCAGACGACCGAGGTGCTTTCCCTCCGCGTCGACGACATACCACTTACGCTCGACCTCCAGGGGCCGCGCCATGTAACTCTTCATCATCCTCCGGAGCTTGTGCGAACTTCAAAGGCCTTTAGACGGATCAAATAGTAGCATACATCGGCAAAAGGACCAGCGTATAGCGGCATGAGGAAGGCCTCGGGCCTTCCTCATGCCGCGGCTTCAGGTTTCAGGGATTATTGGGCGGTTCGCCGGTGCGTAGGGGTGTTTCGCGAAACGCCCCTACAGGACCCGTGCTATGGTGAGGCCGTCTATGCGCTCCCGGATCAGGGGTAAGGCGATGCCGAAGAGCCTGGGGTCTCTGGCTACCCGCTCGTTGAACTCGCGCGTCGCCCGGGCCGTCTCTTCCTTGGGGTCGAGTACGGTACCGCCCCTTATGGTGTTGTCGCCGAGAATTAGAGAGCCTGTTCGTACGAGCTGCAGGATAGCCGCCCAGGTGCAACGGTTCGTCGACAAGCTGCCGTGACGCCGACATCGGTCACCCTGAGGTCAGCCGAAGGGTCTTGCCGGCAGGAAACGCCGCGACGGCGCTCCGAGGGCGGCAAGATTCTTCGGCCGACCTCAGAATGACAGGCGGCTCGGCGCAGTCACAACGGCGCCGGCACGTCGCGGTGGCAGAAGATCGCCGCCGCGGCCGCCCACAGCGCACGCCCAGGCCCGACCAGCCCGCGTTGTACTGCCAGAACATCGGCCAGTACGCCGCCGGGTCGCGCTCGATGCTGATCGCCAGCATCGTCGGCTCGTAGGCCGAGAGGATCGTGAGCTGCTCCATCCATCGGGGCTGGGCGAAATCCGCGCGACGATCATCAGCGCCAGCTCGATCACATAGAACCCGATCACCAGCGCCACGGCCTGCGATCGCGTGCGGGCGATGGCCGAGGCGAACGTCGCCAACCCCAGCAGGAACACGCCCAAGCCCGACGTAGTTGAGCGTCGCCGGCACGAGCGACGCCACGGCCGGCGGCGGATCGAACTCCGAGATCGCCAGCCCCGCCGCCAGCCCGGCCAAGCTCGCCGCGGCCGAGCGCCGCCACGCCCGCCAGCGTCACCGGCTGTGCGACGCACCAGCGCGAATCCGCCGCAGCGGCTGGGCCAGCAGCATCTCCATCGTGCCGGCTGCCGACGCGTCCGGCCACGCAGTCGCTCCCGCGGGTCACCGCCCACAGCCCCAGCAGCAGAATCACCGGCATCTCTTCGTAGCTGAACGCCGATCGGCCCAGCGGCGACGCCAGGTCTTCGATCGACACCGGGAGCAAGCTCGGCGAACATTAAGGCCCTCGGAAAACAACTTCACGAACGCGTCGACCTTGATCTTCGACGCGACCCACAGCCGCAGGACGATGAAGCCCGTCGCCAGCGCGCAGCAGCCGCCAAGCAGCAGCCAACTGTCGCGCAACGAACGCATCGAGCAGCACGCGATTCATGACGCCGACCCGCCGGATGGTGGCGCTCGTAGACCGTCCGCAGGCCGACCGGCTCGATCTGCAGCCGGGCCAGCGGCTGCTGCGGCCAGCCAGCCCAGCAGCGGCGCCAGGTCGCCCGCGGTCAGAATCGTGACGTCGCCGTTGGCGCCGCGCTCGATCGCGAGCTGCGCCGACAAGCTCTGCCGGCGGCGGCGCGAGCGGCCCGTGCAGCTCCGCGCGAATGCGGTGCTGCCGCAGCACGTCCGCCACGCGCACCGACTCGACCGAGCCGACCCTCGCGGAGCACGATCACCCGGTCGCACGCCTCCTCGACCTCCGACAGCACGTGCGACGAAAACAGCACCGTCTTGCCGCCGCCGCGGGCCTCGCGGATCAGCGCGATGACCTCCCGCCGCACGGTGGGGTCGAGATTCGCCGTCGGCTCGTCGAGAATCACCAGCGGCACGTCCGGCGCGAGCGCCACGACCAGCGCCAGCTTCTGCCGCATGCCGGTCGACATCTGCCCGACGCGCCGCGACAGGTCGAGCTGCAGCCGCTCGGCAAGCGCGAGCGCCGTCTCCAGCGCGGTCCCCGGTCGCAGCTGCGAGAAAACAGCCGCAGCGTCTCGCGGCCATCGAGGTGCCGAAACAGCCGCGCATCGCCGGGCAGGTACGACAGCCGCCGTGCACGGCGACGCTTTGGCGGTAGCAGTCGAGCCCGTCGACCGTCGCGCGGCCGGCCGTCGGCTTGAGAAAGCCCAGCAGCAGCCGCAGGAGCGTCGTCTTGCCGGCGCCGTTGGGGCCCAGCAGGCCGAGAATCTCGCCGCGCTCGACGCCCAACGAGCACTCCACGAGCGCCGCCACGCGCCCGTAGCGCTTCGTCAGCGAGTGGGTTTCAACGAGCAAGGCGGGAGTCTCGGGGGGCGCGAGGTGAGGGCGAAGATTCGTCGCCCCTCAGCATACCGCAAACAGCCGCTTGCGTTCACGGCGCCAACGGGACGTCGCCGAGGATCGTTAACGACACTCCCTGTCCGTGAGGCGTGTCGAAAAACGCGACCGCCACGCGTTTGCCTGCAAGGAAAATCTCCGTCGAATCACCCGCAAGCGATCTCACGGCGCCCAGGATAGGCCCCATGAGTCGCTTGGGAGGGGAGTCGCGTTCGACACTTCGTCCGTCGGAATATATGAAATGCACTGCGACAGCAATCGGTCGCGGTTCAAAGACGACAGATTCCGCGCCCTTCATGCGCTCGCGCATCGCCAACGCCAGGAGCCGTTGCATTGGCGTTTCGCGGATCGCGGTTGGCGAACAGCCGGTCGAATCGGCGGCAGCCTGATCGTCCGTCGGCGGTACGTAGTACGGGGCGATGCGGTTGATGGGAAACTGGCTATCCATGAACCCGCGGCCGGACTCCTCGGCGGCCCTCGGAGTGACAGGTGCTACCCCACCAGCTCCCGGATCACCTTGCCGCCGTTGGCGATCTTCATCGGGCGGCCGTTCGTGCGCGGTGAACACCGTCTCCAGCGAGATGCCCAGCGCCTGGCAGACGGTGGCCATCAGGTCTTCGCTGCGTGTACGGCTCGGTCGTCACCGCCGTGCCGTCGTCGTTGGTGGCGCCGACGACCTGGCCGCCCTTCATGCCGCCGCCGCCCAGCACCACGCTCCAGCTGCGGGCCCAGTGGTCGCGGCCGGCGTTGCTCGTTGATCCGCGGCGTGCGGCCGAACTCGCCCATCCACAGGACGACCGTGTCCTCCAGCAGCCCGCGCTCGGCCAGGTCCTCGACCAGCGCGCTCATCGCCTGGTCGAGCTCCGGCAGCTTCGTTCCGCAGCGTCGTGAAGCAGTTCTGGTGCATGTCCCAGCCGCCCAGCGTCACCTCGACGAACGGCACGCCCGCCTCGACCAGCCGGCGGGCCATCAGGCAGCCGCGGCCGAAGCCCGCTGTCGCCGTACCGCTCGCGGACATCGCCTCGGCTCCTGGTCGACCTTGAACGCCTCCATCTGCTGGCTCGTCATCAGGTCGAGCGTGCTTCTGCAGCACCTTGGCGTGCTCGGCCGCCGCCGGCGCCGCGGTTCTCGCCGATGAAGCGCTTCTCGAGCATCGCCAGCAGCTGCATGCGGTCGCATCATGCGCGCCTTGTCGGTCGACGCTCTTCGCAGGTTGCGGACGTGGCCGTTGGAGTCGACCTGGAACGGCGCGTACGCCATGCCCAGGAAGCCCGGCCCCTCGCTCGCCCCGCCGATCGACACGAACGGCGGAATCTCGCA
Organism: uncultured Rubrobacteraceae bacterium; assembly: GCA_963811295.1. Lineage (GTDB taxonomy): Bacteria > Actinomycetota > Rubrobacteria > Rubrobacterales > Rubrobacteraceae > Rubrobacter_D. The sequence goes on from CAWEQZ010000030.1 coordinate 157,433, forward strand.
GCTCCGCCGTCTGCGTCGCCAGCTCGTGGGCCACGACCGAGCCGTAGCTCGGGTGCACCACGTTGGGGTTCGGCACGAAGCCCGTGTGCAGGTAATACGTGCCGCGGGTGTGATCGGCCTCGCGGGTGCTCATCGAGCGGACGATCGACAGGTGGTTCATCTGCTTGGCGATCTGCGGCAGGTGCTCGTTGATCTGCCCGTCGCCCGCGGTGCTGATCGGCTTGAACTCGCCCGCCGGTCGTGGCGCCGGGCTTCATGTCCCACATGTCGATCGTCGGCGGCCCGCCGCCCATCCACAGCAGGATGCACGACTTGTGGTTCCGCTTCGAGCTGTCGCCGCGTTGGCCCGCAGCGAGTGCCCCAGCGCCAGCGCCGACCCGGCCAGCGCCGCACGCCCGGCCAGGTGCTCGAGAAAATGCCGACGAGTCATCCCGCGGGGAGTGCTGAGATACATCGCCATGCACTCGATGCGAAGAATTGCACGCGATACGCGATTGCCGATGAACGCGGATCAGCATCGATTCAACGGTTCGGCTCGATCCGCGCTAATCCGCCCATCCGCGTTCATCCGCGTCCTATTCTCCGATCCGCCTCAATGCACCAGGATAAACTCCTTGCTGTTCAGCACCGCCCACCACACGTCCTGCAGCGTCTCGACCACGTTCGCCGTCGCGGGCCGCGAGCAGCTCGTTGCAGACGCGCGTCTCGTCCTTGCCCGGCAGCCGGCCCAGCGCCGCCCGGTACAGGTAGTTGAATCTTCTCGCGGTCGCTCAGCCCCGCGTCGTTCGCGATCGCGGTCGAGGAACCCGCCCGCTGTCCGTCGCTGCACGCCCGCCGCACCAGGTCGCCGTTCATCATCATCAGCGCCTGCGGGATCGAGCCGTTGAACGTCGTCGTCTCGGTCCCCTCGTCGTTGCCCAGCGGCCGTGTTCATCTGGTCGAGCCACTGCGAGCTTCATCGCCTCGCGGTCGAACTCCTTCAGCCCCGCGTCCGCCTCGGTCGCCGCCAGCAGCGACTCGTACAACTGCTCGGCCTGCATCTGCCGCACGTAGAACTGGCTGAACCGCGGCGGCTCGCCCAGCTGCCGGATCGTCCGCCTCGTTGCCGCTCGCCGACGCGGCTGCTCAGCCCGTACGGCCTCGCTCAGCACGATCCACCGCATCAGCCGCTTCATGTCGAACCCGCTCGCGCGGAACTGCGCCGCCAGCTCCGCGAGCAGCTCCGGATGCGACGCCGGGTTGTGCGGCCCCATGTCGTCGACCGGCTTGGTGAACCCGTAGCCGAAGAAGTGGGCCCACATCCGGTTGACCGCCGCCTGCTCGAGCTGCGGCGACTCGTGCGATCAGCTTGGCCAGCTCCTCGCCGGCGGTGCACCTGCTCGACGCCGCCCGCTGTTGCCGAACTCCGGCCCCTGCGTCCGCGAACAGGTCGGCCAGCGGCGTGCCGTCGACGAACGCCGGATACGCCGCCGCCACCTGGCCGTTGCGCAGCTCGTAGAAGATCGGCGCCGACTCCAGCTCGCCGCGATCGCGGTCGACCAGCTCGCCGTCGCGCTGCTCCAAGAACACCTCGCGGCGGCCGTCGCCGCCAGCATCTTGCCCTCGCCGGCGAAGTCGACGTCCACCAGCGTCGCCGGCGCGCGTCATCGTCGTCGTCGCCCATCGTCTTCGACCTCGACGCGCACCTGGCGGAAGAACGCGTTCAGCTCCCAGAACTGGTTCTGCCGGTAGTCGTTGAACGGATGATTGTGGCACTGCGTGCACTGCACGCTCATGCCCAGGAACAACTGGGCCGTCTTCGCCGTGGCCTGCACGCCGCCTTCGTCGAGCTTCTCGACGAGGAAGTTGACGGCGCCGTTGAACTCGTCGCATCCCCGGCTGCGCGTCGCCGGTGGCGGTCACCAGCTCCCGCACCAGCGCGTCGTACGGCTTGTTCGCCAGAAACGACGCCCTCGAGATACTGCCGTCATCCCCGGCCGGCTGGTGAGCGACCGCCGCTCGGTCCCGCCCGTGCGGCCGATGAGCAGGTTGGTCCACACCGTCTTCCAGTTGCGGGCGTACTCCTCGCGATACTCGTCGCCCAGCAGCCGATCGACCAGCTCGGCCCGCTTCGACCGCGCCCTGGTGCGCGACGTAACGCGTCGAGCTCGTCGACCGTGGGGATCCGGCCGATCGAGGTCGAGATAGACGCGGCGGCACCACTCGCCGTCGGTCGCCGCGGGCGAAGGCCGCAGCGCAGAAGGCTCTCCATCCCTGCGCGAATGCGCTGCGTCAATCGAGCCTGCATGACGTCGCGTCATCGAAGAGCGGCTCCGCAGTGATGCTGCCTTCCGGTCCCCTCCCCCTTGCGGGGAGGGCTGGGGAGGGGGTTGCCTCGTCGCGCCGCGATTCCCCACGCGGCGGATCCGAAGCCTGCCGGCGACGCTCATCACCCAGGCACGCAACGCATACGCCGACCAGCGACTGGCGCTAGAGCTCAGCGCAATCGCCACCGCCCAGCTAAGTTCCCGTTGCAATCGCACGGCAAATCTCCGCACGAAGCCCCGCTGAGCGCGTTCACGGAACGTATGCAGAATGAGACAAGTGTTCGATTTTGCAACAGTCAAAAAGAACAGGCGAGCCTGGGATTGCCTCTTCAGTGCTTCCCAGACTCGCCTGCCTGTGGTGGCTCGCCATGTGACTTGCATTGCGTTTCGTCGGGAGGGGACGAAGCGCTGATTCAAGTTGTTACTAGGTCTTGGTATTGCGAGCCTCCAGTTTGCCTCTTCGCCGCCGGCCCCAACACTCGACTCTTCTCTGTTCCGGCCCCGCATAGTCGTGTTCCGCAACTGTCGGGGGCCGCGGGCTGCTGCGTTGGGGAGATAGGAGCAAAGGGCGTGCCACAGCATGCACCACCCCTTCTTTGGGTGGTGGGCTATTAAGTGTGCAGGCCGGCGGGAGCGGCTCAACGGGCGTTCCCCCACATGACTTTGACGTACAGATAGGCGACCGTAATCGCCATCACTATGAGCGGGAGCACCATCAAGGCGATCAGCGCCCGCTTGGAGTAGGGGTACTCCCTCGAAGTGCCTCAACGACCCTGCTCCGCCGCTCCTTGTTGGCGCCTCGCATCCAAGAGGCGGCCCCAGCCAGAAACGCGACCGCAGTGGCAGCGGAACCTGTGCCAAAGATGATGAGGTCTTTGTCCGTCATTGCCGCCATTCTACCACGGTCGGCGGCAGCCTCCGGGAGCTTTGCGGTGGCCTTGTTTTGGTGATGCACCCCGGTCGTGGGTGAATAGGTGTCGCAAGCCGGCGCGGTGCAGTTCACCACATCCATCTCACGAAAGCAAAAACCAGACTCGCGAATATGAATAACCCAATCAAATGCCAAAAGCACCCTGACAGGGCGCTCGGCCCGCCTGGACCCTTCCAGGACTCAAAAATGTCCATGCTAGTGGCCTAATAAATCAAGTGGGCGAACCTCCTCGCCATCGGGCCTACGGCGGCATTCTACCACGTCGGCGGCAGCCTCCGGGCTGGCGGCTATGATGCAGGGCATGGGGAAATACAGCGCAGAGAAATCGCCGGGACCGTGATATTCCTGGTCGGGTTCATCGCATTCTTCGCGCCGTATTTACCGCCCGGATGACGAGCCTCGCTGTTCTACGCCACGGTGCTCACGATAGCGGTGGGCAGTTTACTTAGCGGGGGCGGCGTCTCGTTTGGCGATGATGGCTAGCCAAGCTTGCGCGACGTGGGGCTAGGCGGCGGCCTCCGGGGCGGGCGGTCAGTGGGTAGAACCAACTTCTCTGGACCATCCCCCGAAATTCCCATAAAAGCCCGGCATCTAATGCAACGCTCCGCCCCCCTCATTCTGTGCTTGGGCCTTCTGCCCTGCTGGGGTGCGGGCCGGAACCACTGAACTCTTGGGGGCTCCGTTTATCCTCCTGGAGTCGCTTTTGAGTTCCGACCGCGAAGAGTACGAGCACCAGTTAGACCAAGAGCTTCCCAACCCCGGGCCACGTGACCGGTCCGACCTGAGTAGGCGCCGGGAGCTGTGCGGGAGGGGGCGGCGGGACGCGACTACGGGTGGGGGAGGAGAAAGGGGAAACGGGTCCAACATTTAATATGTCGATGTCCCCTTTTTGCCTCGCCGCGACCCGAGAATCGCAAGGAACGCTACTGCCGCGCCCGCCGCTGACGTTGGCTCTGCCACGAGGATCGTGATGCGGAACGCAACTTGTCCAGGTGTGGGTCGCTGCCCGAACCCAACGATGACGCGGCCGTCATGGGAGATATCCCTGCCGCTTTGAAGCGTCCAATCCGCGATGTCGAGTCCGTAGTCCTCGGCCATGCCTGGCCGAGCTCGCGAGTGCCGTGAACGGCGTCCCAAATTGCAGCCCGACCATTGAATCCCGTGTCGCCGACGACGAGGGCCCCATTTCCTACACCGCCATTCGCCCGTCGAAAGGCTCGCCGTCGGGGAGGTTCGGCAGAGTCACCATGCCGGTTTCAGCCGTCCAACGGAATGCCCGGCCGTTCGATCCGGACCCAACTACGACAGAGCCGTCGCCGGAGACTTCCCACGCAATCGATCCGCCTCCGTTGGTCTCCAAACGCTGAAAACCCGTCGCCGCCGACCATCGCCAGGCGTCCGGCCCGAGGCCCCGAGAAAAGTTCCATTCCCGACGATCATCGTCCCGTCGGCAGAGATGGCTCGCGCATGGTTGGTCCCGAAAGGATCGAGGCTCGGGGCGGCGAGAGCTACCAATCCTGTGGAGTTTGTCCAGCGAAACGCCACTTGGCGATTCATCGTGTTCTTGCTCATGCCGACGATGACAGTTCCATCCGCGGAGACATCCTCGCCCTGGGCCTGAACCTCGCTGCCTCCGAGGGCGCCAAATGCTTACAAGTCCGTCGGCCATCGACCAACGAACGCCTCTTCCTTGCCCCCAACCCCCACGATGCTCGTGCCGATCGCGAGGGTGCTGTTAGAAACGGCGTTTGCTTCGCTGGAGACGGCGCCTCCGGGCAAGTCCCCCAGCCCAATCACTCCGGATTCGAATGACCAGAAGAACGCTTCTGGCTGGTTGGACGCATTGAACGAGCGGCCTGCGACGTAGCGACCATCGGGCGACACGCCGTAGGCCTGTCCAACGGCTAATTGCTGAATGGTCGCTGCCTAGCCCAACCGCCAAAGCACTTGCTGTGCACTAGAAGTGCAAGAGCGACAAGAACTGCACCGCTCGATACGGACAAACGGGCTAGAGGTTCATTGTTAGATATCATTAGCTCGTCTCGTTAGTTAAACCGGAAATCCTTGATTCTCGTCTCGGTAACGGACGAGTCTAATCGGAGCCCCGAAGTGGATCAAACAACGGCTCGACGATGGGAAACCTGCACCGGCAACTAGGATATACTGCGTGGGCCGATCTGAAGCTTGAGTGCCCGCGTCCACCCGCCTGACCCGGCCCCTCCGGGAGCGGTGCGGGATGGGGGTGTCTCGATCGACCGCCCTGGGGAATTGGGAAGTGCGGCATTAAGTGTGCAGTCCGGCGCGGGTGGCTAAACTGCGGGCATGGTCTTACTGCGAATTGGGCTCGGGTGTCTCGCGATCGTCGCCGTACTTTACGGCCTGCATCGGCTGTGCTTGGCGTTGGAAGAGCGAGGCTACCTCTACTACAAGCACAAGCGGTCAAGCGGCTCGGCCGCCGGCGCGTTCGTCGCATTTCAGCAGATATTGGAGCCGCCAAGCTCAGCATGCTGAACAGGTCGCAGAGCAGAAGCGGCATTATTCTGACGACGAGGCGCCGGGCGATTCTGAAACCCCTAATAAAAAACGGGGACAGGTCCAATTTAATATGGACCTGTCCCCTTTTTCCTTCCCCTTTTTCCTTCTCACTA
>CAWEQZ010000031.1:0-85208 GCA_963811295.1 uncultured Rubrobacteraceae bacterium
TGAGTGTCACAGCGTTGGGGTGATCCTCTCTTTCCTCCTTTCCCCTTTAACCGGGCCGCCCCTCTTTTTGCTTCCTCCTAGCGGTCCTGGGCCGTCTGGATCGGGGACCGACCGAACTTCGTGATTACCGGGTTCTGAGAAGTTCCGCCCCAGGTGCCTTTACCTAATCTGCACGTCGCTGCGGTTCAGCGGCTTGTGAGTGGAGGAGGGGTAGATGAGGCCGAACTCGTACCCTTGCGCCTTCAGCCGCCTGAGGATGCAGGGTAGGGCGTCGGCGGTGGAAGGGGTGAAGCCGTCGTGCAGCAGCAAGATGTCCCCGGGTCCGCGCTGGCCACCGTCTGATCGCAGACCGACGCAGGCGTCGGCAGATCCTCTCCCCACTCGTCTACGATGGCGGACTCCTCCCACAGGGTCTGCGTCATCCCGAGGGAGTCGGCCACGCGCTCGACATCGGCCTCGGTGGCTCCCCAAGGGGGGCGGAACAGCTTGGGCTTGGGGGCGCCGGCCGCCGTGATGGCCTCGTTAGTGTCCCGGAGCTGTCGTTCGACCTCCGGTTTGGTGAGGGTGGTAAGGCGGGGGTGGTCGTAGGAGTGGTTACCCACCACGTGCCCCTCTTGGTACTCCCTCCTGACCAGGTTCGGGTAGGCCCTAGCCTGATCGCCGCGTACGAAGAAGGTGGCCTTCGCGTCGTAGCGCTTCAGAGCGTCTAGGACCTTGGGCGTGTTGTTCGGATCCGGCCCGTCGTCGAAGGTGAGTACGATGTCGAACCTGGGTCGCTCGAACGTTGTGGTGCGGTAGGCCGACGAGGCACGCTCCGCGCGCTCTTGGGGAGGGGCGTTCTGGGAGTGGCCTGCGAATCGTTCCTGCGGCCACCCGGCTGCGACCGCGATCGCCGCGCCCAGGCCGAACGCTAGCAAGAAGGCCAAGATTATGCGCGCCGACTGAGAGAGGAACTCCCAACCCCCGCCCCTCACCTGTTGTCCGCCAACCCGACTATGCCTACCAGGATGAGCGATGCCTCCAAACTTTCGACTGCTTCGTACGTCGCGCTCCCAGGGAAACGCAGTGGGAACCCACCGTGCCGTCCAGGCGCCGTAGCTCGAGCGCGGCCGTGGGGCAAGTCCAACGCACCCTTTTCGGACGGTCTCTCCACGCACTATAGTGAATAAGGGCAAGAGCGAAGGGCCGAGGCCTCTAAGGAAGAACTTCGGCCCCTACACACTAGCCTATCGTCTCATCCTCAACGTGCCCCGACGACGCTGACCGTGCGAGCATCCTGCCCTTGCACGGTCGTCTGCGTAGCAGGGTCGACAAGTAACACAAATGCACTGACAGAAGCTGTCCCACGGCTGAATTTCCCGTCTAAGGCGTTCACCCTAACCTTGTGCACGTGAGGTTTGCCATCGCATACCACCGAGCCGATCCCCCCGAAGTTCGAGGTTGCTCCCGGGTTTTTATTTCAGAAGGAATCATACTCTTTTTCTAGATCACAGTCCTCAGAATATTAAAGGCCTCAGCGTACTCGACCCCTATCTCCTTACCCCTAATGCTAGCCAACGCGCTTACTGACTCCAGGCTCCGGATGTGTGGGCTCGGCCTGAGCTGGGTCTTGTAGTGCTTAACAGCTTCGAGCTTCACACTGAGGTGTCGGGAGATGTCACAGTAGGCGACGGGACGCGGTAGTGGCTCGGCAGCCCAGTTCAGTTTAGTCATCTCGTAGGTCATCACGTTGGGCACCAGATACTTGCCGAACACCTCAGCGATAGGCCGGGCGGCGGCAAAGGCGGCCTGGAAGGTTGCCACGTGATCCTGATCATAATCTTCCCTGTAAGGGAGCAGTAAGAGGTCAGGGTGGTGTTCGTTTATGGCCCCCTCAAAGTAGTCTACGAGCTCCCGCTTGGGTAGGGTGTCAAGCTTCTCGATAAGGTCCTTGTTACCGTAGGCTATCTCGTAGGTGCAGCCGAGAAGCCCGGTGACGCCCTCGATCTCTCTCACTCGCTCACCGTAGGTGGTCTCGCGGTCGAGTCCATAGTGATGAAACCCGTCCACCGCCATGTACAGAATATGGACCTTGCAGTCCCGCTCAGAGAGTTTGGCGAGCAGACCCGCGCAGCCCATCGCCTCATCATCGGCGTGCGGCGCGACGACCAAGACTCGTTGGAGACGCTCAGAGAGAAGCAAAAGAAGCCTCAATCTCCTCCTGCTCTTTGCGGTAGTCCTTTCGGCTCCTGTAGTAGTCTGCCGTTTCCAAGATCAGCTCGTCGAGACCTATGTGCGGTCTCCAGCCCACCTCCAAGGCTGCACCGAGTGCCGGCACTTTCTCGAATGACTCGGCTTCTTCGTAATATGGACCGTGGATCTTTTTCGCATCGGCATAGACTATGGCCGATGCGCTGTTGAGCAACCCTTTTACCCGCTCAGCGAGTTCCCAGATGGTAGTGCTATTGCTTGGATTGCCGATGTTGAAGATGGACTCCCTACTCTCCAACGCTGCATCCCAAAAACTCAGAAGAAATCGACTGAGGTCCGTGGCAGAGGTGAAAGAGCGCACTTGCCGTCCCGTGGCGAAGACTGTTATGGGGTGTCCCGAGAGGGCTTGCTGGACAAAGGTTGGCATTACGAAGCCTCCCGCCTGGCTCTGGCGAGAGCCTGCGACGTTAAATGGCCGGATCACGAAAGCCTTCAACCCCCGGCGCAGGCTGTTGATCGTCATGGCCTCGATCAGGGTCTTGCCGATAGCGTACTCGATGCGCGCGTTGTACCGGGTCGGGACCCGGATGTCGTCCTTCTCGCCCAGCCGACCGCTGCGACCATAGACCTCTGCCGAGCTGAACACGCACAAAGGCACACCAGCCTCAAGGCATCCTTCCAGCACGTACTCTGTACATCTCACCATATCCGAACCCAGATTGCCAGCGTACTGCAGGATACCCGCCGGTCCAACGTGGGATGCTGCATGTACAACCCGGTCGACATCCTCGAAGCTACCGCCGTCCTCGAAATAATCCTCAACGGACTTCCGAACAACAGTGCAGTGAGGATGCGCTTGGTGTTCAGTGCCATCTATAACTGAAGCAACCTGTGAGTCTATTATGATAACTTGGTCGCCGGCGGCAAGATAGGCGTCGGCTACATGTGACCCGATAAAACCGAGTCCACCGGTTACCACGACTCTCTTTGGCACTCTGTTATCTCCTTTCTCCTTCAAATGATGCGTTCAGGTGCGTCGCCCAATCGCTTGAATACAGCAGTGGAGTATAGCGCACCTAGGGGGTTGCTCTTGGAGGCCTCACGGCCTGGACTATCCACTAAGCATCTCAAGGTTCGCGTGGGTGTTAAACTTCTGTGCGTACGAAAGTGCAGAGATTGATAGTTCCCACACCGATTCGCAGCGCAGTTGACCTACCATCGCATAATCGGTGTACAACGCTTCTTAAGAGGAGGTGCACAAGCTTTTACCAGCCCGTGGCTTGCATTGGTCAATCTCATCGCAAACGCTATAGAGGGCACACCTATATCGAGCAGGGTGCCAAGCCTTCGATGAGAAAGCTAGGAAGAGCCCTCTAGCGGGAGAAGCCCACCCCTCAGACACTATCTAGTCAAGGCCCGAGCACAATCCCATTCTTATCTAACTTCTTCTGCCACAATCTCCACTCCGCCGCCTCATCTACTGTTGGCAGGGACTTGTTGTTGGTTGAAACGTGACAATCAGGTACCCAGTAATCATTACGGTGAGTAGCACCACCGTAATCGCTAATCCAGGCGGATTTGTTGTCATGGATGGAGTTGTTGTTCCACCTGTTGTCGTCGTGCCCGCCGCTATTCCAACAGAACATCCCGACGTTTCTCGCCGTATAGTCGTCACTATCCCCTACCGTGCGGTTGTGATCCAACTCTATGTGATGTCCATTTGCCACCGCTATACCATAATTAGTCGTGTCGAGAACCTGGTTGTGGTGAACTCTGACGTATGCTGGCACCTCCGATTTGGTGGGAGCATCACCATCCCCCCCCAAGATGCCACCACCAGTGAACGTACCATCCATGCCAGTAGCAGGGTAAGTCCCATCGATGTAGTTATCGTGAATGTTTATCGGAGAGGATGGTGTACCCTTCGACATATAGATGCTTATGTTGTCCTCGACCCCTGACTTTCCAGGCTCATTAATGATCTCATTCCACCCCACCTCGACATTCGGCACGTTCTGTACGTGGTCCAACTGGACGAATTGCCTCAAACGCTGGTAGGAGTTCCGGTATCCGCCAGCCCCATCAGAACGCCGCCCATCTATATTTAGAGCCTGGTTGCGTAGTACCTTGATGGTCTGCTTTGGGGTGTAGTTGCCACCATAGGACCCAACCCATATGCCGGGCGTGCCTTTCAGATAGTTGTTCAAGATCCTGACATTTTTCGGGGCGTAGGTGTAGAAGAAATACTCGGTAGATGCCCCTGCTATGTTTGGATTTAGACCGTAACCCTTAGAGTCGCGTACCGTGACGTCAGCACCTTCTACCGTGGTGGCTATCTTCTTGCCCGGAGCCCGAACTATAGATTTCTCTATTACCACAGGCTCCGTTGTGCTTATGCGTACAGCAGGAGTGCCGAAGTCAGGCGATTCCCAACAGCCTCTGTACGTACCGCCCGAGGTTATGGTAATGGGGCCAGAGAAGTTAGGACAATCACTTGTGGAGAGGGCCGAAGGTGGAGATATTGAACAACCACAGGCACCAACTGTTGCCAGGACAAGAAGGATAGCAAGCAGACCCGTTCTCCAAGATGTGCGTTTATCCGCCGATTGCGAAGTCGACCCCGCAGCGCCAGAAGACGAGGTCTTCATCTTAGCTCCTTTGCGCCAACCATTGCGCCAACCAAAGTGCCGAGTACACCTTCCCGCTACACCGTCCGTCATCGTGAGACATTGTTCCAGACAGACAGAAGTAGATATCTATCTTACACCGCACCGCAACGAGACAGCATATCTGCATCGTACCGCATGTGTCTCATGTCCGTACCATCACTATTTGGCGCCCAACAGGGTGCAAGATTTGGCCCAACAGTTCAGGCAGATCATCAACGAGCAGCGGTGATGTCGTAGAACTCCTGCAAGAACGAAGCGGCCCGAGCTTCTCGCGAAGATGCCAGTCTAGAACCGCTGAAGGAGAAGCCTCTGTTCGGCTGCTCCAGGGGTGCCTCCTTGTTTGATCGGCGCTATACACTTCCCGTTCTCCGATACTTCTCATCGCTTCTCCCGACAGCACCTGCAAGCGCACCCATACCGAGAGCGATATATTGCAGAGCTCTGACAAACGTATGTCGTCCTAATGCTACGGATACAGGAAGTAACAGTAGACCTTGGCCAAGACGCCCGCTCGCTTTTGCAACGCGTTTAGTCCATGTCGCCCATGAAGAATCAAGGTCAAATAGACATAAGCTATAGTTGTTCCCACCATTGTAAGATCTTCGTACAAGCCACTTCGCGTTCGCACGCGACTTGGGTATCCACTCATAGACTACGGCATCATCAGCCCAAACGATTTTATGACCTGCACGGTGTACGCGCATAAAGAAGTGCGTATCTTCGCCGCCGGATAGAGCGAACCGTACATCGAACAAAGGCCACATGTTCTTAAAGACCTCTGAGCGGACAAGAACGCCGCCAGTATGAGCGTGGTCAAGCAGATAGCCTGTAGGATATCGGGCATTCGCGAAAAAGTTGCCCTTCTCGATCCAAGGGGAGACAGGCTCTGCAAAGTACGGCAGCACTCGCCCTGCCACGACGTCCGCGTCGTACAACCGTTGCGCATACAAGAGCTCGTTTAGCCAAGACGGCTCGGGAACTTGGTCATCGTCGATGAAGGCCACAAAATCCGCGTCATCTACGGCACAGGTGACGGCTTTATTGCGTGCGTAAGAAATGCCTCGCCGTGGCTCTGTAAGACACCTAAGTGGCCAGTTAAGGTCTGAACGTAAGCCTTCGCAGAACCTACAAGCAAGACCGGCCGGATCGTTATCAACGATAATCAGCTCCAAAGTGGGTGGTTTGCTCGTTGAGAAGGCCAACCTATTTAGACCGTCGATCAGGCGCTTCAACCCCTCAGGTCGTCGGTATGTGACCGTGCACACAGCTACTCGCATACTACTCTTTGTCCTCCTCACAGACTTCTCAATCGGATCGGGATCCGACTCCGCTACTGCCGCAATGCCTATGGTTTAGCATTAACCGTAGGTTTTCGCACCCCAGCGGGATGTGTAATTCTGTGGTCCGGTAGGCGATAGCCGTTGGTGCCGTGCTGCCGCCTTGCACAACCCCTCGTAAGCGCTCCCGCCACCACACGGGAGGTCAACACCGGCGCACGACACCCTGTATCATATGCTAGACGTTCTCGTCCTGAAGCTGTGAACTAGATGACCAAGGATAGCTTGGAGGCGCCGGAACTGATCCCGCTCAAAAGTACAACTGAAAAGGGATTCGCGGTCTTGGTTCTGCTGCTCTTCTCAGGCGCTCTGCTTCCCTTCCTATGGTTAGAGGGTGGCACTTTTACTGAACCAGACGCAAGCTCAGGGGATCCCAGAGTCCAGGTCGTCTGGGTCATCATATACTTGATCACCTTCTTCCTACTGGCCGTGCGGTGGCAGTACGCTGTCCAGGTCGCCGCGAGGAATAAGTTACTGTGGGTGTTGGTGGGAATTGCCCTAACTTCGGTTCTATGGTCCGATGTACCGGATATTACACTACGCCAGGGCGTGGCTCTGATAGGGACTACCGCGTTCGGACTGTACTTTGCTGCTCGCTACAAAATGAGCGAGCAACTGAGACTCTTGGGCTGGGCATTAGCCATAGCAGCGGTTCTTAGCCTCGTGTTCGCGTTGGCCCTACCATCATACGGCGTTCAAAGCGACATCGACGGACAAGGGTGGCGGGGCATTTACTCACACAAGAACACGCTAGGCAGCATCATGGCCCTGAGCACGATAGTGTTCTTGCTCCTCGCCTTGACGAGTCGTAAACGCCGCTGGGTTGCAGGTGCCGGTCTAATTCTCTCGTTTGGCCTTGTAATCTTCTCGAATTCGGTGTCAGGCCTGGTTGTGTGTGTATTGCTATTGGCTCTCTTGCCTGTCTACCGTGCTTTGCGATGGCGTATCACCTTAGCAGTGCCTTTCCTGATTAGCGCGTGGCTGCTAGGCGGCGGAGTAGTGATGTGGGGTTTGTACAATGCAGAAACCATCCTAGGAGCGTTAGGACGGGATATCACGCTTACAGGTCGTACAAATCTATGGCCTCTCGTAATTACGATGATCTCGCAGCGCCCTTGGTTAGGATACGGCTACAGTGGCTTCTGGGAAGCTGACAAGGGCTCCTATTTTTCGTTCGCATTGAATGGCTTCCAACCGACCAGTGCTCATAATGGCTTCCTAGATCTCTGGCTCCAATTGGGCTTGCTCGGAGTACTCGTGTTCGTGCTCTCATTTCTGTTGGCATTCCTGCGGGCGGCGGCTTGGGCACGTTTGAGCAAGGCAACAGAAGGCCTCTGGCCGCTAATGTACTTGACGTTTATGCTGCTACACAGCATGAGCGAGAGCTCTATTCTGATCCGGAACGACATCTACTGGACGTTATATACGGCAGCGGTTTTTTCTTTGCCAGCCCGCCAAGACTCGGCTGGGAGCTCCGGTGGTGAGAAGCAAACTCACCAAAGAGCGGTTACGCCCGATGACACCCACGCTCGGATGCATTAGGCAGGTGCTGAGGGTACTCGGGGAACGATCGGGCAACAGGTCGCTAGGCCACGGTCGCCTTCTTGCTTTTGGTAGAGGATGCGGAGCTTGATGCGCGCATCCTCCACTGTAAAGCGCCACTCAACACCCGCACCTGGCCGATTGCGCTCGGTGCACCAAGCATCCACTTCCCGCTCCAGCGTCTCGATGTCCAGCAACCTTCGCTTGAGGCATTGCCTCACCAAAACTCAAAATCGAAGCGCTCGATACGGCCGGGCTTCTTCGGCACAGGCTCTAGCATCACCCATGAGCTGGCCAAATCCCTCGTCGAAGGAGAGGACCACCGGCTAGCAGCCCTGCAGAGGATTGGGACCTAGTGGCTCTGCCACTGCTGCTACTCAAATCCGCCGCTCCTTTCGGTGAACGTACCAGGCCACCGTCAACAGCCCTATCAGCAGAAGGGAGTCCGAAGCTATGCTAGCCCATGCAGCCCCTCGCCAACTGTAAGCTGGAATGAGTATGAGATTAATCAGTATATTGAACAGAGCCACGAACACCTGCACACTGCTCCTAAGCCCCTGGAAACCGGCACCCGTCAACGCGTCGGCCACAGGATAGTATATTGCCCTCAAGAAAGGAAGGAGAGCTAACCACCGGATAGCCTCAACAGCGTTTTGATACTCGCTTCCCAACAGGTAAGGGAGCAAAGGTGCCACTAGAAATAGAACAACCCCGGTGAATAAGCCATATGCACCCGCGTAGGAAAGAAGGCGTTTTGCATAGCCAAGAGCCCTTCCTATGCCGCCACTACCATGCTGGAAAAACCGCGCATAGGACGCAAATAGCAGAGACATTATGGGAGAAATAGACACGTCGATCAGCCGGTAGGCTGCTGCGTAGATGCCCGTAGCTTCCAGGGTGGAGAGTCGGGCGAGCATAGTCTTATCTATGTTGTCGTAGATAGTGTGAGTGGAAAGGCCGATAGAGAAGTACAACCCCTCCTTTAGCTCGGAGGCCGCACCGCTCAGGTCCGGCCTGGGAACCCCCAACCTTCGACTGACGATCCAGAACCCGATGGACGCACTAAGAACTGAACTGAGCAGATACAACAATCCCCATTGCCCAGGCGCGGGAGAAGCGACGAGTAACGCAAGACCAAGCGCAGCAACTAGTTTCAACAGGCTCAGCAATACCTGAAAGTACGCAGTCCAGTTTAAGCGTTCTAATGACTGAAAGGCTTTCCCGCTTGTTCCCAGTATCTGAGCAAACAGTAAGTCAGCTGCAGCAACGGAAAAGACCAAAAGGGGAGAGATAGTGTTCGGAAGAAGGTAACTAGATAACAACCCTACTGCGCCTATCAATACCGATCCAGCAAGCAGGTTCATGACCAGTGCATTTCCCCAGTACTTTGCGAATAGGCCCGAGTTCCTGGCGACGTTCTTTATGAGAAGCCAGTCGTAGCCCAAGCTGGCAAAAGGAGCAACGATGGCTATGAGAGCAGCGGTGCCAACGAATGCGCCATATCCTTCTGGTTTCAAAGACCGGGCAAGTACCACAAAGTAGACGGCTTGAATTACGGCCCGCGATCCATACCCGAGGAGCATCCACAAGGTGTTGCGAGCAAGTGTGCTGCTACGCAACTTATCAAGCGCTGATGGAAATACTCGCTTTAACATAATATGCTAGCGAACATAAAGGGATTGCCTCCAGATGACTTGGGCAAAGTCTTATGGCTGCTTTACGCAGTTCTTCTTTGGAGTCTTCCGCGAATGGATTTGCGTTCGACTTTCTATCCATCGGGGGGCAACATGTAATTATTCCACACCTTCCACTGTATAAAAAGGAGCGTGAAGTACGTCGGCTAGAGGTGTCGTCGAGAGTTGTAGATTGGCCTCCTTGATCACGTGGCGTCCTTCTCGTTTCTGGGCTTCCCCGGTAATACGGACATTCTAAAGGGGGGACAATAAGTCCCCGGAGAGGAGGTCCACCGTGCCTGGACCAACACCGCACTCCCTACCGGCATTAAAACGCGAAGCCGTCGAACTCTACCGCTCTTCGGGCAAGAAGTCGAGCCCGAAGATGGCCGAGGAGCTCGGGATCTCCAGCGAGTCCCTCAGGAGGTGGATCAGGCAGCAATCGATGAAGCGCTTGAGTATGTAGCCTTCGTAGTGAGCTAGAGCACCCGCTCTATGGACGCGAGGTCCTGAACAGGCTTCGCGTCTGGGTCCTGGTATTGTCGCGGGAGTCCTCCCTGTCAAGCCTGAGGCGTGTCAGCTGCAGGTGAGGAGAGCCGGGAGAGGGTATGGATTGAAGACTCTCCGAAGGCCGCCCGAACACACGCAAGACTACGTCCCCGAGATTCCTGATAAGGTGGAAACGGTCCGCTACCTGGATGGCACCAGGTGCCGCTTTCCTGACAGCATCGGCCTACTCGCCACCGCGAGCTCGGCTCATTACCTCCACGCCGGAGTGCTGTGCGAGCCACCTAGCGAACGTTTCCGACCTACGATTGAACAGTACGTCCACCAGTCTGTGGCGTTCGAGATCCACCAAGATGATGCCCCAGCCTCTCCTGCGCTTGAAAGAGAAGTCGTCCACACTCAAGATTCTGGGTGTCGTTGCCTCCCCGACGTTACGGGAACGGATATGCTCAAGTAGAGTGTCGTCTGAGACCGTCATGGCGAGCCCATGGAGAAGCCTCACTCCAGCCTCCCCTCCGAGTGCGAACGAGACATGAGTGAACCA
Source organism: uncultured Rubrobacteraceae bacterium (assembly GCA_963811295.1). Lineage (GTDB taxonomy): Bacteria > Actinomycetota > Rubrobacteria > Rubrobacterales > Rubrobacteraceae > Rubrobacter_D. The sequence goes on from CAWEQZ010000031.1 coordinate 10,463, forward strand.
CTCTTCGAGCCTGCTGGTGCACCGCACGTAGTGATCTACTAGATGTGTGTTGTCAGGTTCATGCCCACAATTCCTTGATCCTGCCTTGAGGACGACCCAACAGCCGGTTGATGTAAAAAGCGTAGGTGTAGGCCGTTATCTTGGCCGCTATCCTGGTCGCGAGCCCGATGATGGTCGTCGCCAACGTCTCGCCGAGACCAAAGACTCGCTTCAAGCTCGAAAAGGCGATCTCTACTTGCTGTCTCACCCCAGGTCGCCTCCCGCTGGCCTCGCTGGTTACCAACGCGATCCCCGACCCGGCCAGTTCCTCCGCGAGATCCTCGCCGCGGTAGGCGAGATCCGCCAAGAGCTTGCGGGCTACCTCCTCCCCCAACTGAGCCTCCTCCAAAAGCTCCTTCGCCAGGCGAACCTCCGCGACGTTGGCCGCGGTGAGCTCGTAGGAGATGGGAACGCGGTTCGTGGCGCAAAGCATATGGAGCTTCACTCCGTAGACGCTGAAGGTGCCCCACCTCACCCAAGAGGCCCCATCGAACCCCGCCGATTGGGGGACCTGGCGCGGGTGAAGGACCTCCAGCAGGGTGGAATCCACGATCATGGTCTCCGGATCTCCCACCAACTCGGGCACGACGGCGCGTCTCAAGGGTTCGAGGAATCGCCTGAGCTTGCGCACGCGGCGGTGGAACGAGGAGGGATGGAGGCCGACGACCCCAGGGAAGAGATGGCTGAAGAAGCGGGCGGCCTCGCGCAAGAAGGAGCGTTCGGATTCCACCCCTCTAAGTTGCTGGAAGAGCGCCAGGGCGAGGACCTCCGAGTCCGAGAGCCGCTTGAGGGAAGCGTAGCGGCGGCGCCCGCGAGGGTTGAGCGCGATATAGGCGTCGTCGATCTGGCAGAACAGAGCGATGATCGCTTCTTCCAGGAGTGCGGCAGGTGGGGTATGCTGTGCTTGGGTCATCTGGTGCTCCTTTGGTCAGGACTACGGATGGCCCTCTTTTTAGCTCATCTAACCACGCAACACACATCTAGCCAGGGTAGCCGTTTTGCGAAGTTGGTTCTCGCACAAGAAGCTTCGTCGCAGAAGAAGTGGAAGGCCACGAGAGGGTAGTTCTCGACGCAGAGAGTTGTGCATCGCCCAAAAGATCCTATACTTAGGGCCATGTTTGCCGAACGGAGCCAGGAAACCGGAGGCATGACGAGGTTTCCTGAAGGAGAGGTCGTTTTTCAGGTAAGTGATGTTCTTCGGGTGCTCCGCGGGCGTTTTTTTGTGATCCTGCTTGTAATGTGTCTCTGCGCGGGCATGGCATTAGGATTCAGTTTTCTACAGACACCCGTGTACCAGTCATCCATTAAGATATTAGTGGGGCAAAGTCAAGGATTCGCGAGTGACCCTGCGCAGGCAACCAATCTTCAGCTTCTGACCTTGACCTTGGGTGAGGCGGTGGACACATACCCCGTAGCGCAGGCCGTTGTTCAAGATCTAGATTTGGATATCTCTCCTAGAGATCTGATCAAAAACACAAATGTAGAGGTTATTACCAACACGCAATTTATCGATGTTTCGTACACGGATACTGATCCGCGGAGAGCGCAATGGATCGCTAACGCCATCGGAGATAGGTTTTCAGAGCAGGTTTCTGATGTGAGCCCGAATGTCAGCGGGATAACCGCTACCGTGTGGGAGCCAGCAGTTGTGCCGCAGGCTCCCATAAGCCCGAATCCTGTGCGTAATATCCTAATAGGAATCGTGCTGGGAAGCATGCTAGGTGTGGGACTGGCATTCCTGTTCGAGTACCGGGACGACAGATGGCAATCCCCAGAGGAAGTAGAGCGAATATCCGGTGTTTCCACCATCGGGGTCATACCCGAAATCGCAACTTCGAAGGGCAGACAGCAGTAAAGGTACAGGTGAGCAGTAAGTTCTTTTCTCGATCCAAACGCCGCCGTACGCCTAGCGAGATGACAAATGGCGGAGGCTTTGATGGCCGCTTGGTGACCATGTTGGACCCTGCTAGTCCTTCTGCGGAGGCCTACCGCACCCTGCGCACTAACCTCCGGTACAGGTTTGTTGATTCCCCACCGAAAGTTATAGCAATAACAAGCCCTGGTCGTCGCGAAGGTAAGACTACCACCTGTGCTAACTTAGGTGTGGTGTTGGCGCAAGCCGACAACAACACCTTAATAGTAGATTGCGATTTACGCGCACCTGCTGTGCACAAAGTCTTCGGTTTGCGTAACCCCTACGGAATCGTGGACATCTTAAGCGGAGAGCAAGATTTGCAGGAGGCCTGTCATGTACCGGTGCCCGGACTGAATGTGCTCTCTACGGGTCCCATACCCCCCTATCCGGCGGAGCTCCTAAGCTCCAGACGGTTTGTGGAGTTTGTGGATCAAGTCCGTACGCAATTCGATTACGTGCTGGTAGATACTCCACCCATGCAGGCCGTCTCAGACCCGCTTATTATCGCTCCCAAAAGCGACGGCGTTCTGCTTGTCCTGGACGCGCAAAAAACCCGTAAGGGAACGGTCCGAAAACATGTACGCGATGTGGAGAGCATAGGGTCTAGGGTTCTTGGCATAGTCATGAACAACACTATAGTGCCAAAAGACAACTACCACAATTATGAGTTTGGAAGGTAGCCTCCAAGTGAATTGCGTTTCTTAGGGTCGTCGGCCTACAGTTCGTATGGGCGGTTTCCCAGTTAACAGGCGGCGAAGATGGTGACCTTCGGCTACCTGGACGACTTGTGCAGCTGCAGGAGCAGTTGAAGGAACAAGTACAGTTTCGGTAAGATATATTCCTCGCCCGAGTGGGACTCAGCTTCCCAAGGGGTACGCGGTAGTCAGATAAGCCGCAAAGATCCTTATGAGGTCTTTATGACTTGCTCCTCAAAACGAAAGAAATGACCTCCACAAAACGATCTGCAACTTTGTCGGGGGTTAGGTCGAGCATCTTAGACACCGCGGCTTCTCTCATGTGTCGCAGAGCATCCGGCGGAGTTCGCATCGCGTGGTCCAAGACGCTGTAGACGTCCTCGGGACGATCCGGGTAAAAAGTCCAGCCGTTCATCCCGTCCTCGACGAGATCACTTACGGCCTGACTGTACAAACTCCCCAGTACCGGCACCCCGACGCCCAGGGCCTCATTCACCACCAGGCCCCACTCGTCGGAGAGAGTTGGAAGAACCAAGAGGTCCGCGCTGGCGTAGATTTCGGGCAACTGCTCGTAGGACACGTGGCCTAGAAACCTCAACGATAGCGAATCAGTTTCCATAGACTCAAGAGCTGGCCGTAAGGGTCCGTCTCCGGCGAACCACATCTCTATTCCCCTTCCGGGGTGCTCTTCAGCCCAACGTGACAAGATTCTCAAGAAGGGTAGTAATCCCTTAAGCTCTACGAGCCGCCCGACATAGAGAAGGCGGCGGATTTCCTTAGAACCTTCTGTAACCGTCACAGCATCGAAAAAAGGCCAATCTGTAGCCGTAAGATATATAAATACCTTGTTGCCACTGACCCCTAAACGCCGAATATACCGGCACCCGCTCTCCCCTCTGACCAACACAGCATCGGCCCTACGCAAAAGCCGTCGTCTTAGCCATTCCAGCGCCCTGCTCCGTCCTTTCTCCGTGTGCTCGGAAAGGCTTACTTGGATGATCAGCCTACTATCAGGCCTGATGAGCCGATAGATGGCAGCTTGGATCGTACGCGCCCCCATCTCCGTGGAGATCACGACACTAGGGCGGAGGCGCCATAAACGCCATAGCGCATCGATGGGCACGTGGATAAAACGAGGCTCGGTGAAGCCCTGTGGATGTTTCCAGGGAACCGTAAACGTGAGAGTGCGTTGCACCTCTACTGCCAGCCCCCCCCATTCCACAGGCCACGGTTTGTTGGGCTCCATCGGAGTGGAAATCAGTATGCGCAATCCTCCTAAGCGCTTCTCTAATGACTTGTGTGTAGAAATATAACCTGGGCGAATATAGTTATCTAGGATTACAGTATCTGTAGTCATGGCCAAAAAATGTCCTCTAAAGAAGTCCTAAATCTTCTTCTAACCTATTAACGACGCAGATTATGCTCTTCTCGGTCCGTAGCGGTCAAGTCCTGAGATGATACTGTTAGTTTATTCGCTGTAGAGTTATGATCAACTCGCTGGAGCCAGTGCCGCCAAGCGAGAACGCCGCGTAGCAGCGGTAGGGATATCGTTTAGCCGATTGGCGATGCGGAGTACGTCAATCGCTGTCGCGGTGGCCAACTCCTGAAGGTGGGTCTTCTTCAGACCTCGTAGCGAGCTTGGCGCAACCCGAAGGCCCTTACTCCTTGCGAGACCGTCCCTTCTATGCCCGCCCTCCGGCAGTAGAGGGAGGCAAACGCTTCGGTCTTCTGGTGCTTTCTGGCTAACTGGATGGCCTCGTGCTCTTCTTGCGGCTGCAGAGTGATGGTGCGCGGGAGATCCTTGGCTCGCGTGCACGAAGATCGACTCGGGAATGTGGTGCAATCTCCGGCGAGAAGTCGATGTGGATCATACTTCGCCCCCGAGCGGTTCTGGTCTTAGCTGGACAGCCTGGTGTGAAAATCCGGTCGAGTGACGGACCTCCTACGCGGATTGGGGTAAGGGTTCGAGCGCTACCTTGTGACCGAGTCGCTCCAGCTTACGGACCAATCGCTTCGCGTAGGCTTCGCTGGATCGTCGCCGGTCGAAGTAATCCTCGCCGAGCTCCTCGTAGGGCACTCGCCGCTCCAGCACGTGGTAGCAGATCACCAGGATCGAGTGCCCCACCGCCACGGCGGCTTTCTTGGAACCACGCCGGCCTCTGAGGCGGGCGTAGTGCGCCGCAAGGTAGGTCCCCTTGGAACGCGCCGCAGCGCGAGCCGACTCGGTCAGCGCGCTCCTGAGCCACTTCGAGCCCTTACGAGTCTTGCCCGAGCGACGTTTGCCCGCCGACTCCTCGTTGCCGGGGCACATCCCCGCCCACGAAGCCAGGTGGCGATGGGTGGGAAACTGGCTCATGTCCACCCCGATCTCCGCGATCAGGGTCTCCGCCGTTCTGCGATTGACGCCCGGGATGGTGTCGAGGAGTTCGACCTCATCGGAGAAAGGGGCGATCCCCCGCTCGATCTCGACGCTAAGGTCATCTATGGACTCGTCAAGGTAGTCGACGTGGGCCAGTATCTTGCCCACCATGAGGGCATGATGGGAGGAGAAGCATCCCTCCAGGGCGTCCCGGAGCGCGGGCAGCTTGGAGCGAAGGCGGCCCCGGGCCAACTCCGCCAGTACCTCCGGATCGGTGGTCCCGCCGACCAGCGCATCGAGCATAGCTCTTCCAGAGGCACCAAGCACGCGGGTGGCCACAGAAGAGAGCTTTATCCCGGCGTCTTGGAGCACCTTCTCCAGACGTTGGACCTCCCTTGTGCGCTCCTCGATTCTAAGCCTTGCGGTAGCGGGTGAGGTTCCTGAGCTCCCGGATCTCTTTCGGTGGCACGAAGCTGGGGCGCACCAGCCCGTGCTCAACGAGCTGGCAGATCCACACTGCGTCCTTGACGTCGGTCTTCCTACCGGGGACGTTCTTGAGATGCCGGGCGTTTAGAAGCCACAACTCGAAGTCGTCCTCCAGCATGTAGTAGATGGGCTTCCAGTAGACCCCGGTGGCTTCCATGCCCACCAACCTCACCTCAAAGGAGGCCAGCCAGTCCCTGAGCACCAACAGCCCTCGAGTGGTGGTAGCGAACTCCCGGATCTCCTGGTGGAGGCCTTCGCTCCCGTTGGGGATCCTCACGCACGCGGTGACCGAACTCTTGTGCACGTCGAGCCCGGCGCATCGCTCGATGATCCTTTCCACAGCTGTCTCCCTTCGGTCGCGTGCCGTGCTCCCTTCTCGTCGCCAGGAGGAGCCTCTTCTCTAAAGAGTCTGGTGTTCGTGCTCGTAAGGCAACAATTCGGTGTACCTGAGGCTCCTGCGTCACACTGTTGAACGGGCTCTCTCCGAGTACGTGTAGGGCACCAGTCAGGGCCGACGTCAGCTTAAGGCGACGGCTCCATTTTCATGGCTTCGGGGTGGCCCGGCAAGGGCCATGGTGCACTGTTGAAAAACTCCTCTATGTTCCCCTCCGAGCTCCATTCGAGGGCTCAAAGTCCCGCTTTCGCAGCGTTTAGGCCGTGTTTTGCACTTATTGCGATGCCATTTCGGTCTAGGGACAGGTCGGACAACGACTTTTTCAACAAGCTGTGGACTTTCGCCATCACGCCGCATAGCAAACCGCGTCGGTCAGCCGTTCCATAAACTCCCGCGGGACTTTTACTGCGTCGACCTCCTGCGGTGATCCGCGAAAAGTCGCCGTTCTTGCGCCCACAACTGCCTGCGCACCTGCGCCAGAGCGTCCGAGAAGGTCGGATGCCTCTTGCTGGTACCAAGCTGCCGCTTTCGGGCCTTGGGATCCGCTCCCTTTGCCGTGGGCGAGTAACGCAACCACGGAGAACAGCCCTAATAGTGCGGGAGCGGTCCTCTGGATCGCCTACTCGGACCAATGCCTCTGAGTCTCGAAGCCCAGTCGCTGACGCACCTCGTGAAAAGTGGTCTCCATCTGCCAGCGCCTCACGAACCAGCCGATGATCCGCTCGGGGTCTGCGTGCAGATCGGTGCAGAGCAAGGCCTGAGTCTCGAACTCCTCCTCGGGATCGCGGATCAGCACCCAGCGCAACGGAACGGGCGGCAGCCCCGTGCTGTACCAGAGTGCCGTCGCCGAAACGATCTCGATAGTGCGCTCCTTCCCACGTACCATTTGCAACCATGATGGATTCCAGCCGGTGGAGGATCTTCGGCGACAACCGAGAGGTTAGGCAAGCGCTCACCCTTGAGTCGGGGCCGTCCTATTGGCCGGGATAGCGTGGCGGGGCTGGTTCGTAGAGGGCCGCGTCCAGGCGCAAACGGGTGATGATTAGGTGATCGGCTTGGAGAGTCTGCGGCAGCGATCGAGGAGCTCCAAAGAAGCATATCCGCCATCGGCGACGGCTACGAGCTCGCGTTCTGGGTGCCAACGCCTCACCTGCAAAAGCAGTTGCCAGGCCCACTCAGTAAGCTTCTTATGTCGCTTTCCCCGCTCTTTTGTGTAGCGTTCGGAAGGGGCCAGCGCGAGGTATCATCAAGAGATGCTTCTATGTTCGTCAAGGCACCGAAACCACCGGACCTTCCCGTAGCGGCAAAGAACTCAGGTTCTTGTAGACCTCACGGGCGATGTACCTCTTGAGGCAACGGATGATCTCCTTTTTCGACTTGCCCTCCCGGGTACGCCTCGCCACATAGTTCCGGGTGCGCTCATCGTTGCTCATTCTGGTGAAGGCGACCACGTACAAAGCCCGGTTGGCGTCGCGGTTGCCGCGGCGGTTGAGGCGATGGCGCACGACCTTCCCCGAGGAGGCGGGGACCGGGGCCACTCCGCAGAGGTGGGCGAAGGAGGCTTCACTGTCCATGCGGGCGGGGTTGTCGCCGATGGCGACCAGAAGCGAGGCAGCGGTGTCGGTGCCCACGCCTTTGAGGGCGGCCAGCTCCGGCGCGGTTTGGCCGACGAGCCATTCCAGTTGTTCGTCGAGTTCGGAAATCTCCTCCGAGAGCGTTTGGCAGCGTCGGGCCACCGAGCGCAGCGCGAGCTTGGTGGCGATCAATACGCTGTGGGGCCGCCTTCCGGGACGTAAGCGCGAGGCCTTGCGGATCAGCGAGCACGCGGAGAGGTCGCACATCTCGTCCCTCAAAGCCTCGGGTGCGGTGTCGAGCAGCGCCCTGAGCTGGTTGAGCGCTTCCGCGCGAGCTTTCACCGCGGAGCGGCGGGCGAGCCGCAGGACGCGGATCATCTCCACCTCCCCGTCGGCGCCCTTGGGGCGTCCCGTGGCGGTTCCGGCGAGCACAGCGCGGGCCGCTGCCTCGGCGTCTATGGGGTCGGACTTTCCGCAGCGGAAGAGATCCCGCCTCTTGGGACGAACTACCTCGCGCACCTCGACGCCCTCGCTCGTCAAATAGCGGGTGAGTCCAGCCCCGAAGGACCCCGTCCCCTCGACTCCGGACGCTCCAACGCGCCGTGGCCGCGCGCCCAGTCCAAAAGTGCCTTGTAGCCTTTGGCGGTCGCCGGCACGCTCAACTCTCCGAGGCGCCTGCTAAGCCCGTCGAGGGCGACGGCTACGTGGGCGTCCTTGTGAGTGTCAACGCCCAGCGTCACGAACCCCTCGTTGCCCGCGAACTCCGCCGGATCCATTCCGTCCCTCCCTCGTGTAGCCGTCACTCCATGCGCCAGGGCGGAGACAGGGCGGACATAACTGCGATGGGTGTTCCCCTAGGAATTACAGGCTTCTATAAAGTCACGCCGATCCCGCTCCTGCAGCAAGGCGACGAGCTCCGCCGTGGCCGACAAATCATTTGAAAGGCACTCCCTCGGCCCTTGTGGATCTGGGTCAGACCAAGCGGAGATCGCCGCCTTCCACATTTTCGCAGTTGTGGATCGACCTCTCTGGTCACGCGGCGTCCTTCTCCTCATCCCCCTCTACCAGCTCTCCGTTCACGAAGCTCGCTCCGGCACTCACCAGCGCCACCAGATGAGAGCCGTTGAGCCGTCTCCACCTCCCTTCGGCTGCCTCAAGCAGCTTGTAGATCATCGCCACTCCCGCCTCCCTCGATCCCGGTCCCTTCGTCAGATCCGTCCTCGCCCTCACCGCAGCGAACGTGCTCTCTATGGGGTTAGTGGTACGAAGGTGGCGCCAGTGCTCGGCGGGGAACTCGTAGAAGGCGAGAAGCTGCTCCTTCTCGTCTACGATCTTTGAGACGGCCTTCGGCCACTTCGTCCCGAACTCGCCCGCGAACGCTTCGATGGCACGGGCGGCCTCGGTCTTGTTCTCGGCTTCGGTGATCTCATGGATGGCGCTCTTCGCCCGCCGATGGACGCTCTTGGGCAGCGAGTCGAGCACGTTCATCGTCTTATGGACCCAATCTCGCTGATGAGTGGTCTCAGGGAAGACGTCCCTCGCGGCTGCCCAGAAGCCCAAAGCTCCATCTCCGACGGCCAGCGCAGGTGCACACATGCCGCGCTTTTTGAGATCTCGCAGTAGGAAAGCCCAGCTCTCGGTAGATTCCCGGTAGCCGTCGTGGATGGCTACCAGCTCCTTGGTGCCGTCGAGCCTGGCCCCGACCATCACCAGGCAGCACAGGCGATCGTCGCTGCCGAGCCTTACCCCGGTGTGGACGCCGTCTACCCACACGTATACGTATCCTCGCTCTGAAAGAGAGCGGTCCATGAACCGCTTGCGCTCCTCTTGCCACTCTTCGGCCAGGCGGCTGACGGTCGCGGCCGACAGGCCAGCTTCCGTGCCGAAAAACCCCTCCAATGCCGGGATAAAGTCCCCGCTCGAAAGACCATGCAGGTAAAGCAGGGGCAAAACCTCCGTAACCTTCGGCGAGCGACGCATGTAGGGTGGCACGATCACGCTCTTGAAACGCCTGCGCTCTCCATGCTCGTCGACCCTACGGTCGTTGATCCTGGGAGCCTTGAGTTCCACGGCTCCGGCCCCACAGAGGATCTCGCGCTCCTTGGCGTGCCCATTGCGAACGACCAAGGCATGGCCATTTTCGTCGCGCTGGTCTTTAGCCGCTTCGATGTAGGCATCGACCTCTGCCTCCAGCGCGTGGGCCAGCATCCTCCTCGCTCCGGCACGGGCGATCTCGTCGAGGTCGAGGGTGAGTTCTTCGCGGGTTTGGCCATCGTGGTGTATGCTGAACATCGGTGTTCCTTCCCGCCGACGCTGCAACGTCGGCTCTTTCGATTACCTTCTTGGGAAGGTACACCGCGTGCCTTACGAAATCTTCGATCCACAACTTCTGAGCATATCTCGGCCAGCGCCGAAAGGAACGGCAACGCCCAAACCCGAGAGGCCCATGGGATCTCTGCCAGTAATGTCAGGCAAACTCACCTCAGAGCACTCGTTTTGACGAGGTGGGAGTGGCTGGATCTGACCTTATGTCGCGGTAGATTCCTTTTGCGGCAATCTTCTTGCCCTGAGGCCGCTGCAGAGTCTCGTCTACGCCTACCACCAGCGGCCCATCCGGTACAAATGCCTCAACAAGCAATCCTAGCAAGAGGCGGCTCGCCTCCCGACTCGACCAGGAGGCGCGGCTCAAGACCCGATGGTAGCGGCAGAAGCGTTTCTCTTTGTCCAGGCCCACCGCTCTAAGGGCGGAGGCTACAGTTCGCTTGCCTGGCGCGAGGATCAAACCTGTGAGCAACAGTTGAACATGCTGGAAGACGCAATTGGAGAACAGTGGCGCGAAGGGGGCCAGGACCCGTATCATCGTGGTTGGTAGAGTGCGCATCGATCACCTCTTTCGGCGGATTGCGGTGACGAGAGCGTACCCTACCCCTTTCGCTCCCACATGGCCAAAGTCCAGCTGACCTGCTCCCCGAAAACTGGTCCAGTTACTATGAGAGTCCAACAGCCCACGATTTGGGCATAAGGAGGACTCTTTATGGGCAAACGACACTCCCCGGAGCAGATCGTGCGCAAGCTCCGCCAGGCGGAGGCAAGGCTAGCCGCTGGGGCTACGGTCCCGGAGGTAGCCAGGGAACTCGGCATAAGCGAAGCTACCTTCCATCGTTGGAGAAACCACTACGGTGCGATGAGCACCAGCGAAGCGAAGCGCCTCAAGGAGCTGGAGAAAGAGAATGCTCGCCTCAAGAAGCTGCTCGCCGAGAAGGAGCTGGACATAGACATCCTAAAGGAGGTGAGCCGGGGAAACTTCTGAGCCCGACTCGGAGGAGGGCCGCCGTCGAGCACGTTCGGCGGCGACTGGGGGTCTCCGAGCGTCGGGCGTGCAGGGTGATCGGCCAGCCCAGATCGAGCCAGCGCTACGCGGGCCGCAAGGCGGAAAGGGACCGCCGACTGGCCAAACGGATGGTCGAGCTCTCGCGGGAGAATCCGCGCTACGGCTACAGGCGGGTGTGGGCGCTACTGAGGCGCGAAGGTTGGCCGGTCAACAAGAAGCGGGTGCATCGGCTGTGGCGAGAGGAAGGTCTCAAAGTACCCGAGAAGCAACATAAGAGGCGGCGCCTCCCGATCCTGGGCGGAGCGAGAACGGGTGCACGAGGAGGCGGGCCGAGCACAAAGACCACGTCTGGAGCTACGACTTCGTTATGGACCTAACCGAGGAGGGCAGAAGGCTGAAGATGATGCCAGTGGTGGATGAGTACACCAGGGAGTGCCTGAGCATAGAAGTCGAGCGCTCGATCACCGCCGAGGATGTGGTAGAGACCCTCGCATCGCTGTTCCGTCGAAGGGGCGAGCCGAGCCTTCATCCGCTCGGACAACGGTCCTGAGTTCGTCGCCAGAGCCATCAAGCAGTGGCTGGAAGCATCAGGGGTTAAGACCCTCTACATCGAGCCAGGATCTCCCTGGGAGAACGCTTACTCAGAGACGTTCATAAGCCGCTTTTCAGACGAAGTGCTAAAGAGGGAGGTCTTCGCCGATCTCTTGGAAGCGAAGGTGCTCATCGAAGATTACCGTGGCCACTACAACCACCGGCGTCCGCACAGCGCGTTGGGCTACCTGACTCCGGCCGAGTTCGCGCTGGCCGCTGATCTCGAGAGGAAGGTAGAGAACGCCGGCAAGCCAGAGGAGCTAGAATCCGTACTCACGCTCTCATAGCACCTGGTACAGAAAACGGGGTCAGGCCTCTTCCATTCGGTTCTTCCGACCAGCTCTCCATTTACAAGCTTGATAGAAACGGCCTTCTCATAGAAGGAGATCTCGGTCGTCGGGTGTCTACTTTCCCAGCCGTAGCGATTCCAGGCTTCTCGGATGAGCCGCCTTATGATGATGCTCACCTCCGAGAAGGTCACTAAGACCGGAGTCAAGAGGGTTATTTACCCACTTCGCTACCCGCAGGCCACGCCCAAACAACACCAAAGTAGTCCATTAGTAGGATGCGCCCAGTACCTCCTGCTTGCTATAATAATAACTTGGACAACGCGGTGGAACTGACGAGTACCGGGATTGATAGAAACCGAGAATTGGTCGGTCTCGTTATTCGAGTGGACTCGCACCGCGAGAGGCTGGAGGACATTGGAAGGATGAGTAAGCTAGCGCAGTTCCGGACATTTAACAATTTGACGTCAGTTCTGATGGCGCTTGTTTTGGCGCTCTCCTTGCTTTTGTTGAGCGAGGGCGTCAGCCAAGCAGCCAAGCCGCCCTCGACCGGAGACACCACGCCGCCCACGGTCAGAGCCGTTGTCCCGGCGAACAATGCGAAGGACGTCGGGCCAACGACCGACGTCGAGGCCACCTTCTCTGAGGCGATGAACGCTTCAACGATAAACGGCTCCACCTTCACGCTGGCCAAGACGGGCACTACCACACCGGTGGCGGCCAATGTCACCTACGACCCGGCGACCACCACGGCTACGCTCGACCCGATATCGGACCTGGGCCCGGGAGCCACGTATACCGCCACGCTTAAGGCGGGCAATGAGGGAGTCAAGGACCTCGCCGGCAACTCGCTCCGTAATGGCACAGCGTGGTCCTTTACCACAGCGGCCGCACCGCCTCCTCCGGACACCACACCGCCCGATACCACCATCGACTCTGGCCCCTCTGCAACGGCAACTTCCGCCAGCAGCTCGGCGGGCTTCACCTTCTCCTCCTCAGAGCCGAATTCTACCTTTGAGTGCCGGCTCGACGATATGGCCTACTCTAGTTGCACCTCACCAAAGTCTTACAGCAGTCTCGCCGATGGATCGCACACCTTCTACGTGAGGGCAATTGATGCCGCAAGGAACGTTGATCCTACCCCCGCGAGCCAGACCTGGGTGATCGACACCACGCCTCCTCCGAACAGCAAGATCATCGCGCTCTCCTTCGACGACGGGCCGGATCCGACACCGACAAATACGCCCAAGATCTTGGACACTCTGCGGCTTTATAATGTGAAGGCCACCTTCTTCGTCCGCGGGGATCAGACCAGTTCCCATCCGGATCTGGTAAGGAGAGAGTACCAGGAGGGTCACACGGTAGCGAACCATACCTACACACACGCGGACTTGACTACCCTCAGTAGCTCCCAGGTGGAGCAACAGCTTCGGGACACGAATACGGCCATCGTATCCGCTGGTGCTCCTCTGCCAAACCTGTTCCGTCCTCCTTGGGCGTCTACAAACGCCCAGATTGAGAGCGTAGCCACCTCACTCGGACTAACACAAACTGTGTGGGACTTTTCCCAGAACGTAGACGAGTGGGGGGCTGCGTCGACGGCCACATCGGTCTGTGATCAGGCGGTCGGAGGCGCAAGGCCGGGCGCTATCATGCTTCTGCACGACGCCTGGACCCCTCACACCGCCGATGCCTTGCCTTGCATCATCACGCGGCTGCAGGCACAAGGCTACAGTTTCGGCCTTATCTACCCCTCATCCACATACAACTCGTTAAACAGCAGCTACGTGGAGATCAGGTAAATCATGAAGCAACGCTGCTCAACGCTTCACTTAGGGCATTGAGCAGCGTTGCTTCCGGAAGCCGTTCGACCGGGCGACCGAGTGGGTAAGGGCTGCCCCGCGATACCCTCAAGCGGGGCACCTGGAGGTTCTCTCCGAGCCTGCTCAGTCGGAGGAACCGGTTTACCTAGTCGATCCTGAAGAATAGATCTTTGAGGCCGGGAATGCCTTTTGCGCGGCGATTCCAGGTCGAAGTATCGCAAGGAAAAGGTGCTTTCGGGCCGGTTTCCTTGCAAAATCAAACCGTGGAACCACGACCCAGCCCGGATTGCGAAGCACAGGGGGAACTACGTATGGACAAAACGCGACTTGTGAACCTGCTCGATGGCCGACACCCTCTGGTGAAGCTGGCCCAACAGATAGACTGGCACGGCCTCGACGAGCATTTCGGGGCTTACTATCGCGGCGGGAAGGGCCGACCTGCTATCTCCACGAGGCTGATGGTGAGCTTGCACTACCTGAAGTACACTCACGACCTCTCCGACGAGGCGGTGGTGAGGGGATGGGTGGAGAACCCCTACTGGCAGTACCTCTCGGGGATGGAGTTCTTCTGTCACGAGATGCCCATAGACCCCTCGAGCATGAGCCGCTGGCGAAGGCGGGTCGGGGAGGCGGGGGCCGAGGAGTTGCTCAAGCGGACGATCGAGGCCGGCCTTGGGCTGAAGATCATCAAGCCCAGCGAGCTGAGGCGGGTGAATGTGGACACCACGGTGCAGGAGAAGCACATCCGCTTCCCGACCGACCCTAGGCTCTACGAGAGGATGCGCCAGAGGCTCGTTGCGGCGACCCAAAGGGAGGGCGTCGCGCTCAGGCAGTCATATGTTCGAGTGGGCAAGGCCCTGCTCGCCCAGCAAAGCCGCTACGCTCACGCCAGGCAATGGGCGAGGGCGCGCCGATGCACGCGCAAACTGCGCACGATACTGGGCAGGGTCATCCGCGACATCGAGCGCAAATCGCCGGATCCGAGCGAGGAGATGGGCGATCTGCTCGCCCTCGCCAAAAGGCTTTATCTGCAGAAGCGCCACGACAAGGGCAAGCTCTACAGCATCCATGCTCCGGAGGTGGAGTGCATCTCCAAAGGCAAGGCTCACAAGCGCTACGAGTTCGGCTGCAAGGTCTCCCTCGCCGTGAGCTCCAAAGGCGGGTGGGTTTTGGCAGCGCAGGCTTTGGAGGGCAACCCCTATGATGGCCACACGCTTCGAAGCACCCTGGATCAGCTCCTGGCGCTAACCGGGATAGAGCCAGAGCAAGTTTACGGCGACATGAACTACCGGGGCCACGACTACGAGGGGGACTGCCAGATGCATGTAGCCAGCCGCAGGCGGGGCTCCATCGTTGGCTCGGTGTGGCGTTGGATGAAGCGGCGGGCGACGATAGAGCCTTCCATCGGGCATCTAAAGGAAGAGAGGCGGATGGAGAGGAATCGGCTCAAGGGGAGTGAGGGGGACAAGGTAAACGCCGTTCTGAGCGCGGCAGGCATGAACTTCTCCAAGCTCCTCGCCGCCCTCAGAGCTTTGTGGTCATTTTTGGAGGCTCGGTTTGTGGCCCCTCTTTCGCCTCGTTTGCCCCATGGAACCAACGCGGCGATTGCCGGATAGACTTTTTCAGGATCGACTACCTAGCCGGCGGGAGGCAGCCTGAACTCCCCAAGTAGGGCTTAACCCAAGTCGCCCCCTATAGGCTACAGGCGTTGAATGGAGAAGGCCAACAGGTCAAACAACGCGCTCAAGTTACTGAAAACCGTCTCGATGTACTGGCGAGTGGGCTTGCTCAAGAACTCCTCCCATGCAGCCATCGCCCGCTTGGATCTCTCCTTGCGCTGGGCTTTGAGGTGCAAGCCGTCCTCTCTTAGCACGTCCTCGTAGTGGTAGTCGATGTTGCCTTTGTGGGCACAAATGATCGACCCTTCGGGCAGATCTAAGCCCAACTCCTTGAGCAACTTCACATCGGCTTCCGAACCAGCGGCCAGGGAGAACTCCACCGGCTCGCCCCTGCCGCTTACCACCAGGTGCACCCTGAGCCCGTTGAAGTAGCGGCGTTTGCTGAAGATGTAGCCACGGAAGGCTTCACCGTGTTCTTCGGGAGGATAGAGCTTCTAGTGCTCCATTCCTCAAAGGTGGTACACATAACGCCTTCTCCGATGCCTCGGCGGTCTGGGAGGCCGTCCCCATACCCACGGTTTCGCCCGATGATTGAGTTGTTTGGTGGCTACCCTCGTAGCAAGCTCGATCTCTTCCGCGTCGGCGAAGTGCTGCCCGGCCAAAGCCTCCCGACGGAACATCCGCCACCATGCCTCCTGCAGGTTCAGCCAGGCAGCGCCTTTCGGGATGAACACCTGCTCTACCCGCGGATGGCTCCCCAACCACTCCCGGACCGGAGGGCTCTTGTGGCTGGCGAGATTGTCGGTAATGAGATAGATCTCTCCGGTGGGATTCGCCTCCTCGACCACCTCCAGCAATCTGAGGTAGCCTTTGGTGTTGCGTGAGGGACCGGTGAGCGTCAACGCCTGGCCGTCTTCGACCCGTAAAGCTCCGTAGACCCACACCTTCTGTGGGCCACGACTGTACTCCAGCGGTGCTTTGATGCGATGGCCGTCCGGGGACCAGCCTGGAGCTGGAGGATAGGCGCGAGGGCTCACCGGACCGAGTTCGTCGAGGCAGATCACCGTGGAGCCCTCTGGCGGGTCGGTGTAGAGCTCGACGACCCTGGCTCTTTTGGGACGAACTCGGGGTCCTCGCTCTCGGCCCACGGACGAGTATTGCGCCAACGGAC
The DNA here is from genome assembly GCA_963811295.1 of uncultured Rubrobacteraceae bacterium. Classification (GTDB taxonomy): domain Bacteria; phylum Actinomycetota; class Rubrobacteria; order Rubrobacterales; family Rubrobacteraceae; genus Rubrobacter_D. Next base: position 26,747 of record CAWEQZ010000031.1, read on the forward strand.
CCCTTCTCGCAGGAGGATGCGTCTGATCTGGGAGCGAGAGACCTCTATAGCCCTCTCTCGTGCGGCAGAGGTGAGGGCGTCCAGCGTCCAGTGCGCCTGCCCCTCCTCATCGAAGGCTTCGAGCTCTCCTCCACCACCGCGTACCAGCCGTCCGGGGGGCTCCATCCTGGCCAGAGCGATGATCCTGGAGCGCTCCAACTCCGTGAGGCGAGGCTTGCGCCCAGCTCCGGGACGATCTTCGAGTCCATCTATCCCTTCAGTGTTGAAGCGGTGGAGGTGCTTTCTAACGGTCTTGGGATGGCAGCCGAGCTCCTCGGCGATTGTGGCAGTGCGCAGTCCCTGCCAACTCAAAGAGATGATACGGGCACGGAAGATCCAGTCTCCGGGAGCGTGACGACTTCCGGCGAGTTTACAGATCTTTCGCTCTTCATCGGCATCCTCTGGTGCGCGGGCCCACAGCAGCTTCGGCATGCTCTTTTCTCCTTGCTCCGGTCGACGGTTCGGCCACACGCTTATGTATACCGCCTTTGAGGAACGAAGCACTAGGGGGGTGGATGCAGGTCTTCGGGGGCGACAAACATACCACTGTCCTGTTGGCTCGTCTCAGGCACCACGCTCACATGCTGACCACCAAGGGTAGCTTCTACCGGACGAGCAAACGCGACCAGAAGGAGGTGTCAAAGATTGTCCATAAACGGCGTTGGTGTTAGACTGCTATACAGGCCGGGGTGGGTACGCTAAGAGTGTTGCCTCAGTTCCGTTTTAGAGCGTTGCCAACACTGAAATCCTTTTCCAGAGTTCGGAGGAAAAGAGAATGCTAGATTTCTCTCTAATCTTGGGGACAGTCGGAAGAGTGAATGATCTCGAGATCATTTTGTCCTCACTACAAGCTCAGACGTATCAGAACTTCGAACTGATCGTGGTAGACCAAAATCCAGATGATCGGCTTGTACCTATCTTGGCCAGGTACAAAGACAAGTTTCCAATTCTCCACCTTAGATCCGAGATGGGACTGTCGAAAGCAAAGAATCTAGGATTGAAGCATTCGACTCGGAAAATTGCTGGCTTTCCTGACGATAACTGCCATTACCCTTCTGACCTGTTAGAGAGAGTGGCCAACTTTTTTGCTAGTCACCCAGAGGTAGATGGACTAACCGGTCGCTCGGTCGACGAGTATGGCAACGATAGTAACGGAAGATATGATATCAAAGCTGGTCCTACCAATAAGTTCAACCTATGGAAGCGTGTTATTGCTTACAATATTTTTCTGCGGGCTCGTGCAATCGAAGGAATTTGGTTCGATGAAAAATTGGGGCCGGGGGCGGGTACAGTGTGGGGGGCTGCCGATGAAACTGACTACCTGCTACGGCTTCTAGCGCGGGGAGCTTTGCTCCACTATGATCCCGATCTGATTGCCATACATGCCTCCCCGCTCAAAGAGCTGGTACAGTATCATCGTAGCATGATGTACCGAGCTTACTCATATGGTCGTGGAATGAGCCATGTGCTGCAAAAACACGACTTTCCCCTCTGGTTCAGAGCGAAATGGATATTAAGGGCCTTGGGAGGAATAACGCTGTTCGGAGCTATGCTGAGGTTCGTCGAGGCCGCCTACTACTGGAATGCCTTCAAAGGTAGGTTGAGAGAGTTCTTAAAATGAGGAACAATAGCGACGGCTGGTCGGGGCTCGCCCGTTTATTAAGTTCAGTAGGATGTAATAGTGAGTCCGACTGGACAGGTGAGCATCTTCATGCAGCTTCTTTCCACAAGCGGTAGCGGCTGCGCCTTTAAAGTTCCGTAAACTGGTGAGTCGCTAGAAAGAGCGGGGGACGAATTTTCGGAGCGGGACCGCCATGGTGGGCTTTCAAGTGTATTACTGGACGGATACTGTGTTTGCGCACCGCTAACAGGTGGCATCAAATTCCGTCAGGTCTTGAGATTTCTCGTCAACGGAGAGTTCACCCCACGGTATTTCTAGGCGACCGCGTGTGACGCCATGCTCTGCGAGTATGCTGGCTTTCTCTTCAGGGGGATAGCTGGAGTTCGGCTGAGGCATGACGACTCGAATGCCGTTAATAAAACGCGCCGCCTATACTGTCTCCTCGTAGGCCCGCCAGCTGTCATATTAGTGATTATGAGAGCCAAACGGCGCAAGATACGCCGAGCCTACGTAAGCGCCCCGCAGCCCGTCACCACTCGGCGCCGGAGGCAGAGTCTGCGTTGTTGTTTCGCTCGTAACGGACATGGTGAACAGCGCGGTCTTTAATGCTGTGAGTAGAGCTGCTCTTAGCATAACCTACCAATGCTCGTTTCTTGAAGGTGCTTACCGCTTCGGTCCCCACCACAATACCCGACAAGTCCACGTCCACTCATTGCCGGAGTAGCAGGGCGTGCTGTCCCGTTCAAGAGCATCAACTTTGATTTACGATGGCTCTAAGGCTGCTCGGCGCCTCGATCCCGCAGGAGGTATGCCGTGGCAAGGAGGCCAACAAGAGCGACTTTCGTATGATTGACTGTTCTGAGGCCGTAGACGATTCTACAATATTTGACGCCCAGCTCTGCGCCCGCGTAAGGGCGCCCGCCGACGCTTCCAAGCAGGATAGGGGGCCGGAACTTCACGGACGGTACTTTGGTGCTTTACAGAGATTAGCACCGAGTTGCACCTTACGACAATTAAGGTATGCCTTCACAGCAGAACCGGGCTAAATCAGCTTCCACGGAGTCTCGACCTTGGTAGTGTTGTTGATTATGGTGGAGTTCTCGACAGACCCAGAGGATTAATGTTACATCATCGAGGGCAAATAAGCGTGGTCGGACTCGGATACGTCGGGTTGCCGCTTGCGGTGGCGTTTGCCGAGGCTGGACTCCGCGTAGTGGGGGTCGACAAGGATCCCCAAAAACTTGCCGCTCTCGATACTTATGATTCGTATGTAGAAGATGTGCCTACTGAACGTTTGCGACCCTTAGTAGAGTCAGGCAAGCTACAATTTACAGAAGCCTATACGGCGCTCAAAGAGGTCGAGGCTGTGGTGATTTGCCTGCCGACGCCTCTGAACGAGCACCGCGAGCCTGATCTCTCGATGCTAGTCTCAGGTGCCAGGGACGTAGCGCGCAACCTGCGCGCTGGAGCGCTAGTTGCGCTAGAGAGCACGACCTACCCGGGGACGACGCGGGAGGTTGTGCTTCCCATAATTGAGGAGGAGCTAAAGAACGATGGCAACTTACAGAGGAGACGCATGTCAGGTGGGTAGAGACTTCTACTTGGCATTTTCCCCCGAGCGCATAGACCCTGGTAATCGGCGCTACACTATCAAAGACATCCCCAAGATCGTGGGAGGAATAACCCCAGAGTGCACCCAACGGGCCGTGGAGCTGTACGGCACTATTATCGAGGAGGTTCACTCGGTATCCTCCCCCGAAAGCGCTGAGATGGCTAAGCTGCTTGAGAATATCTTTCGGGGTGTCAACATAGCCCTGGTAAATGAACTTGCCATCCTCTGCGATCGCATGGACGTCGACGTCTGGGAGGTGATCGAGGCGGCCAAGACTAAGCCCTTCGGGTTTATGCCGTTCTATCCGGGACCGGGACTAGGAGGACATTGCATACCTATAGACCCCTTCTATCTCTCATGGCGGGCGCGGGCGTTCAACATGACCACCGAGTTCATCGAGCTTGCGGGTCGGGTCAATGTGAATATGCCCTACCACGCGGTGGGTAGAATCGCTTCGACCTTGAACGGCAACAAACAACCGGTGAACGGCAGCCGGGTGCTGCTGCTGGGGATGAGCTATAAGCCGAATATTGGAGACATAAGGGAAAGTCCTTCTCTTACCATTCTCCAGCTGCTCCGTGAGGCCCGCGCCGAGGTCGTCTATCACGACCCATACATACCTTTATCTCCCTGATAGGAAACTCTCTTCGGTCGACCTGACCACTTATGAGATTCGGAGAGCCGATTGCGTCGTGATCGGTACCGATCATGACGCAATTGACCTCGAAACGGTCGTAGAGTTCGCCTCTCTTGTCGTAGATCTACGCAACACCGTGCGGCGGAGGCTTGGGAGGCTGCCAGACAATGTGCATGTTCTCTGAGAAATGTAGGGGCCTCCAGTTTTGTGGAAAGCTGATGACCCAGTAGAGGGCTGCTGTTCTCGAGGGCCCATACTACCTTGCCGGTTGCGCGCCCGGACGTACACCGAGCAGTCTAGCACCAAGGCAATACTTTTTGATGCTTGACGTATACAATGATCTCAGCTGCGACCGAACATCCTTCCTGTCATCTTTAGGTAACTATACTTGAAGTTTCACAGAGCGCTCCCAACGTGTAGAAAATTACACGTTTGGGGTCTGGACCTTAGGGTTTTGAGGAGGAGTCAAGTCCCCAGTATAGGCAATACTGCTCGAAAGCTAGAAGAGCCCCCATCGCAGCACGCGCGGCTGCCGAAGCGTCGCCTGGCGCAGGTTTGGAGACAACCAGTGGTTGTCCTGACCTTGTTATTGTCGGACGCCTTGCTGGCGGTGCTGGTCTGGCTAGCGGCGTTCGAGCTACAGCGCGTCTTGGGCGGGTTGACCCCGATAGGGTGGGAGGGCTACCCCAGAGATACGGCTATGGTGATCGGGGTTTTCGCCGTGGCGGTCTGGATAGGGTTACGCTCTTTGATGGGGCTGTATCCGGGCTACGGTCTGAGCTCAGAGGAGAGGCTTCGCCGGCACACATACTCCGTGATCGGCGCCACCGCCGCCGTTTCTATCGCCATAGTCTTGGGTTTCGGGGACATAGCTTCGAGGTTCATCAAGTTTTACGACAGCTTTCCACGCCTGCTATTGGCGCTAGGCTTTGTGGGCCTTTTGCTTCTCTCCCCCTTGGTGCAGGGTTTGGCGCGGTGGGGCGTGTGGAGGCTCGGTTTTTGGGGCAGACCCGTGGTCGTCATAGGAGATAAGGACACGACCGCCCGAACGGTCAAGCTCTTGAAAGAGGAATGGGTGCTGGGGTACGCCCCCGCAGCCCTCATCGACTGGGGTCTGACGCCGTCGGAAAAGCCGCTCGACGGCCTCTCCCACGCAGATGCCATGACCCAGGCCGAGAACCTCGCTCGCAGAGCCGGCGTGGACACCATAATCCTTGCTGCGCCTTACATCCGGCGCTCGCGCCTGGCACCGCTCGTTAGTCGGGCAAGCCGCAGCTTTCGGCACGTCCTGCTCATCTCGCACCTCGGCGGTATAACCAACTCGGCGGTGACGGCCCGGGACTTTGCGGGAACCTTGGCGGTGGAGATAAAGTACAACCTCCTCAGCCCCTGGGCTCGGAGGGCGAAACGTATGCTAGACCTGGCAGCCACTCTGGCGGGCGGGGCCCTCGTGCTTCCGCTCCTGTTGATGATAGCCCTGCTCGTCTATTTAGAGTCTGGAAGGCCTGTCTTCTACACGGACTGGCGGATGGGCAAGGACGGTGTCCCCTTCCCGTGCATCAAGTTTCGTACTATGGTACCCGGAGCGGAGGCCGTGCTGGAGCTTATGCTCGCTGAGGATGCCGGCCTCAGGGAAGAGTACGTAAAGTACCATAAGCTACGCGTCGATCCCCGTGTTACGCGCGTCGGCCGATTCTTGCGCGGGACAAGTCTGGATGAGCTGCCGCAGCTTTGGAACGTCTTGCGCGGGGAGATGAGCCTGGTCGGCCCTCGTCCCTACCTACCCCGCGAGTCGGGAGATATCGGGGACGCGCGCGAGGAGATTCTGCGCGTACCCCCAGGGGTAACCGGACCGTGGCAGGTATCCGGTCGCAACCACGCTTTCTTTACTGACAGGATCGAGATGGACATCCACTACGTCCGCGACTGGTCCGTATGGCTCGATCTGGTGCTTCTGGCCCGCACCGTTAGGGCCCTCTTGTTCGACCGAGCAGCTTACTAGCCCCCGTACGGTGGGGCCTCGTAAGCCCGTAGAATGGCCAGTGCCGATGATTGCAAGTGCTTCACCTTACTAATTGGGTATTGGGCTACAGTGCTGATATTCTTACCCTTACTACGAATGCGTTGGAGGTCGGTGTCAGTTGGTAGTTTGTTGAAGCAGGAAAATGGCTATACTAAGCGTCTTTACGACTACCCAGGCAGGAGCATTTTGAGCGATCCCAGCCTGCAACATCCTTCCCTAACAGACTAGCGCAGTGCCGTAACGATCTATAATCTAAGCACAATCGGAAAGGTTCGGAGGATGATCGAATGATCAGTGCGTTACTTGGCGTGATCGTTCTGGTTGGCGTTGCGACCCTGGCCGTCGCGATGGGCGCCTTGCGGAGCTCGCGGAGATCGGAAGGCCTCGGCGAGAACCGGTACGAGTTACTGCGCGACCAACGTGACCGACTAGATATGCTGAGTGAAGAGCGGCGTATGCTGACGGAACAACTGGAGCGAGAGTCTCGGGAGCGCCGGCTGTTGACGGAATATCTGGAGGAGACGGATCCACGATTGGTGAAACACCTCGAGCGAAGGCGACAGGCGCGAATAGAAAATGAACGCGAGGCTGAACCCTTGGAGGAAAAACGGCAACGTCTGGAGCAGGAGCACCGGCGATTGGGGGAAGAGCTAGAGCAGGAGCGTCGGAAGCACTTGGAGGTGCAGCAGCGGGCCGAACGGCTCGAGCAAGAACGTGAGGAGCAATCGGCTGTGCAGCAAGATGCGGAGCGGTTAGGGCAAGAACGCCAGCAGCTAATAGAAGACCTCGAGACAGAACGAGAGCATCGCCTTGCAACTCAGCAGCAAGCCGAACATTTGGAGGAAGAACGGCGACGTCTGGAGCAGGAACATAAGCTAGTCATGGAGGAGCGGGAGCGGGAGCGTCGGGGGTACCAAGAAATCTTGCGGCGGGCCGAGGGGCTGGAGCAAGAGCAGACGGAATTGTCAGGGGTTCAGCAGGAGGCGGAACGGTTGCGGAAGGAGCGCAAGCGACTCGCCGAAGATCTCGAGAAGGGGCGCGAGGACCGCGTGGATATGCAAAGACGGGCCGAACGGCAAGAGCTGGAACTGGCGCGCTTGAAGCAGGAGCTTCGGCGGTCGCAGGCAGTGCCTAATCACCGGAAGCACGCGGCCGCCCGCGACGGGGCCACCGAATCGGGGGCAAGCCGCCCGTGGTGGCGCAGACCCCTCCTGGTGGTCGGTTTGCTCCTCGGGGTCTTGATCGCGTGGTTCACCTCCCTTGCGGTGGCCTTGAACATGCTGGCGTCCTGAGCCGAACACCCCGCCACTTCGGACGGAGCCGTAGCATCGTAAAGCCAGACGACCTAGCGCAGTCTTACAAACATGAGGCTGTTCGGATCCCGCGCCGACCTTGGGCGAGGCAGTAAAGGCACAGGTTATACAACACTTTGGTGCTATGTTCGAACTTCATCAGAACAGCCTTATGAGCGGTTAACGGGCATCCTTGGTCCTCCTGACTTCGTGCGGTCTTTCGCCGAACCTCTTGTTTGCCGACAATGCAGAGCCTACGTGTAAATAACTGGGACAAGGAGAGGTTAGAAGTCTGCCGCGGGGCGAGAGAAGATGCGAGATCCTGGTGCACATCGAGCGAGAGGAGTCGGCCCCGGTTGCCGGTGCGAATGCTACAGGGACTTGCGGACGTACGGGTAGAGGAGGGGCGGCCTTCTGGCTCGGGGAGGACCTTGTCGGTGCGACGGGCGGGACGGAGATGATCGGGGCTCGGGTCCGGGTGGTCAGCGGGGACGGGAGCTTTACCATCGTAGTTTGCGCCGAGAGCCTCCGGGAGATCGAGCAGACCGCCAAGGCCCGTTACCCCGGAAGCTCCGTCCGAATCACCTTCCCGATAGAGCCCGAGTGTTTCTTCGCTAGCGGTCCCCATACCGGCGCTCACAGCGGTCTCGAGGCAATGGAAGGATTGACCAACCCAATAAGGCCATCGTAACATAGCTCACTAACTACGCTACTCGAGGAGCGTCCTGCTTGCAACGATGCAATGGTTACGAACACTTCCAGTCCCTCTCAAGATAGTAGCAATGGCAGCTGCGGTGCTGGCCGTGGCGGCGGGTATGGGAGTGGTGGTCGCCCTCACACTGGGTACGAATGAAGGTCCACCCGAAAGGGCAAAGACCGAGCCGGCCGGACAATATAACCCCGAGCAGGGCGGTAGGCCGGAGGACGTCGCCGAGAAGGCAGCTTCCGATGGGCCGAGCGAAGCTGCGTACCTTGACGAGGTCGCTGACATACAGAACGGCTCTGTGGAGGCCTCCCTGCGGAGTAACAACAAGCTGCTGCGCTACGATGGACTCACAGCTGAGGACGTCGAGGAGCTGAAGGCTGACTACGTTGCCCTCGAGAACTATGCTCGCCGAGCCAGGGACCTCGCGCCTTCCGCGGAGCATGAGGACCAATACAAAGTATTCGTTCTCGCCATCAACGAACTCCGCGATGCCAACGAGCTGGCTTACCGCCTGGCGGCCGACCCCTCCTCCGCCACCCAGACGGATTTCGAGGCGTACGACCGCCACGTGGATAGAGCCACCGCTTATCTGAGGAGGTCTAACGAAATGTTGGGCACAGACTACAAGACGACCGAAGCGGCGCAGGAGATCAGTCTTGGGTAAGGGCGATGCAGTAATCGTCTGTTGCGTGGGAGATTGTCTTAGTACCGAGGACGGTTCAAGTGGTGCGAGTACCTGCATGCACGGCGTCTCTGATGAACGCGTAGCGGCAGATGGATGATATCGAAGGAGGATGATGTACCGAGCGAGATGGCTTAGTGGAGCAGCCCTGGCGATCACGATGTTTGGGGTCCTGGTGTTGGCCCTTTCGGCAAGCGCAGAGGCCCAGGAAGACCAGACTGTGAACGTGAACCTTACCGAGAGCCGCGACTCCGGGGTGAGCGGGACCGCAACCCTCGAAGACGTCGAGGGCGGCGTGGAGGTCACGCTCGAGATGCGTAACCTGCCAGAGGCGGGCATCAAGCACATAAACCACATCCACGCGGGCGGAACTTGCGCCGATGACCGGGCCGGAAGGACCGCCCCCGTGACGATCCCTCTCGAGGTCATCACGGCCCAGCAGGACGGGACGGGATCTGCCACAACTACCATCGAGGACGTCTCGGTAGCCCAGCTCTTCGGCGAAGACAAGGAGCGCTTCATACTGTTGCACGCAGAGACCAAAGAGGGCGAGGGGGTCCCTCCGGGGATCGCCTGCGCGGATCTGGCTCCCCTGGCGGAAACCGGCGGCATCCGGCCAGCGCCCCTTTTCCTCGCGGGAGCGATCTTGACCTTGGGTGTTGCGGTTGGGCTTTTCATCCTGCATCGGCTCATCGGTGCTGAGAACTAGGAGTCACGCCTACTTCGCTCTATGCAAATGCGCCAGGACGGCATCGAAGCAGTGGACGCTGAAGCGCTACCTTACGATGGGCCCCCTCGAAGCAGTAAGAAGACCAAACCCACAACATTCGAGACGTCGACCTGTAAAGCACCGCTTGCTCACGGAAACCCTTGATTGTTCGAGTGCGATGTTGTGACCAGCACCTGAGCACCTGTACTAAGGTGTTGGCCGTTACTATACCTTACGCTGCTTAAGGTGCTTTTCGCGCCAATCGGTTTGCGAACACGCTTTCGCCCGAAGGTCGCAGGCTTTAGCCTATCTAGCTTGACACAAGTGTAATAAGCCGAGTGACTAGATGTGGTGGTGCCGTGTAACCGAGGATGCAGCTATCTATGCTAACCAGTAAAGGCGCTAGTTACCGCCGGTTTCAAGACGTTGCGCGTTGCGGGACTCAAGCGTTGGAGGCAGATTTGCAAGCAGCGCATGAGTAAGTCGATCAGTAACTATGGTGACTCATTCTCCTTGTCGTGCACGGTCAGGACAAATGCGGATGCGTAAGGAAGATAGGAAGACCAATAGAGCGGGACGAGCAAGGGAGGTGTGCCTGTGTGTGGCATAGTAGGTTACGTTGGCAAAGAGCGCTGCGTCGAGGTCCTCATGGAGAGTTTGAAGCACTTGGAGTACCGGGGCTACGACTCGGCGGGACTGGCGTTGCAGGTCTCTGGCCGGATAGAGGTGATCAAACAGGCCGGACACCTGAACAAGCTCGCCGAGGCCGTCGTGGAGCACAACGGCAACCTCTCCCGGGTGCGGGCCGGGGTGGGTCATACCCGCTGGGCGACGCACGGACGACCGAACGAAGTTAACGCCCACCCGCAGGTGGGGAATGGCGGGACGGTGGCGGTGGTGCACAACGGCATTATCGAGAACTTCGCTGAGCTCAAGGAGGAGCTCGAGGGTCGCGGCGTCGCATTCGAGTCCGAGACGGACACGGAAGTCATAGCGCACCTGCTCGCCGAAGGCATGGAGGAGGGTGACTCGCTGCGCGAGGCGCTAGCCAAGGCTTTGAGGCGCCTAAGGGGCGCGTTCGCGGTCGCGGCGGTGGAGGCGAGCGATCCCAAGAAGATCGTGGCCGCCCGGCACCAGAGCCCGCTGGTCTTGGGCCTGGGAGAGGGCGAGAATTTTCTGGCGAGCGCGGTTCAGGCTCTGCTTAAGCAGACCCGCGGGTTTCTCCTCGTGGAGAACGGGGAGATCGTGGAGCTGACGGACTCCTCAGTACGGATCTTCACATTGACGGCGAGCCCGTTCAACGAGAGAGCTTCGAGGTGGACTGGCACGCCGGGGCTGTCGAGCTCGGCGCGTTTGAGGACTACATGCTCAAGGAGATCCACGAGCAACCCACCGCCTTGCGGGCGACGCTCTCCGGACGCCTCCACGCTGGCGGCGCCGTGGATCTCTCGGAGGTAGACCTCACGGGCCTGGAGAGGGTCGCGATCGTGGCTTGCGGCACGTCCTACCACGCGGGCCTGCTCGGCAAGTATGCCATCGAACGCCTCGCCCGCATCCCCGTAGAGGTCGCCGTGGCGAGCGAGTATCGCTACGCCGACCCCATAGTCGACGAGAAGACCCTAGTGGTCGCCATCACCCAGAGCGGAGAGACGACCGACACTTTGGCGGCGGTGGAGGCGGCGCGGAATTTCGGCGGACGCGTGCTCGCCGTGACCAACACGCAGGGCTCGCTCATAACCAGGGAGGCCGACGCGGTCCTGCTCACCAAGGCGGGGCCCGAGATATGCGTGGCGTCCACCAAGACCTTCCTCGCCCAGGTTGCCGCTCTTGATCTGCTCGCCCTCGAACTGGCGCGGACGAGAGAAACCGTGCCGGAGAGGGAACTTTTGAGGCTCGGACGCGACTTGCGCCGAGCTCCGGAGAAGGTGGAGGAGACACTGGGACTTCTGGACGGCCGGGTAGAGGAAGCCGCTCACGTCTTCGAAGGGGCCCGGTGCGCGCTCTTCCTCGGTCGTGGCCCTTCGTACCCAGTGGCGCTCGAGGGTGCGTTGAAGCTCAAGGAGATCTCTTACCTCCCAGCCGAGGGTTACCCGGCTGGTGAGATGAAGCACGGTCCCATTGCCCTCGTGGACGAGAACTGCCCGGTAGTGGCAGTTCTCGGTGAGGGCTTGGTAAGGGAGAAGACGCTCTCCAACGTCGAGGAGACCCTTGCCAGGGGGGCGCACGTGCTAACGATAGCCCGCGAGGACGACAAGGCCGCCCGTCGAATTTCCCGTGTCGTGCTCCCGATCCCCGACGCGCCAGAGATGTTGGATGCGCTCGTGCTCAGCGTACCATTGCAGCTCCTCGCCTACCGCGTCGCCAAGAACCGCGGCCTCAACGTGGACAAGCCGCGCAACCTCGCCAAGAGCGTCACCGTAGAATAGTCCCCAGAGAGACCGCCCCCGTTACGATCCCACTCGAGGTCATCACGGCCCAGCAGGACGGGACGGGATCTGCCACAACTACCATCGAGGACGTCTCGGTAGCCCAGCTCTTCGGCGAAGACAAGGAGCGCTTCATACTGTTGCACGCGGAGACCAAAGAGGGCGAGGGGGTCCCTCCGGGGATCGCCTGCGCGGATCTGGCTCCCCTGGCGGAAACCGGCGGCATCCGGCCAGCGCCCCTTTTCCTCGCGGGAGCGATCTTGACCTTGGGTGTTGCGGTTGGGCTTTTCATCCTGCATCGGCTCATCGGTGCCGAGAACTAGGAAACACTCCCCGTTTCTCCACTAGACCGCGTCCCGATCGGTCATCGCTTTGCGCAACAGCTCCTGGAGTCCTATCTTCGGTTCATCGGCCATCGTGTTCTCCTTCTCGGTCGATTGGCCTCTTCCGGGAGAAAGTACACGGTTGCCGTCTTCGTCAACAACCTTTGCCTTTTGCACACTTACGCGGACACTACCGACATTCATTACGCGGTCGCTTTTCGGACGAAGTGTAAGAACCACTACAACCACCGCAGGACGCACAGCTCTTTAGGCTACCGGACACCGGCGGAGTTCGTGGCTTCCGCGCGCTGGCCAGAGCAGACGAAGACTTCACGAAGGAGCCAGAATCGGTGATAGCATTCTCTAGCGGCTAGTACGGAAGATGGGGTAAGGCCACCTTTTGTGCTTCTAGGGTATGAGAGCGACTACGCAAGGTAGGTGGAGAGAAGAGATTGAGGGAGCTGCCTTGTGCGTAGATCTGCTTGATACCGACTTGGAAATGAGCTTTTTGGAGGGTGGAGGACTTTGATCAAGACAGCTAAGGGGCTCAACATCGGCTTAGTCGGGGCAGGATACGTCGGCCTCGTGACGGGGGCGTGCCTTGCGCACCTCGGGTACCAGGTCGTGTGCGTGGACAGGGACGAAGAGCGACTGGCGAGCCTTGAAGCGGGACGGGTGCCTTTCTACGAGCCGGGGCTCGAGGAGCTCGTGAGAAAGAACACCGATAGACTGCACTTCTCGACCGACCTCGCTTCGGTGGTAAGCGAAGCCGACGTAGTCTTCATAGCCGTGGATACGCCTCAAGGGGAGGACGGTTCCGCTGACCTCTCGAACGTCGCCTCGGTGGCCCGAGGCATAGGGTCCGCCGTGGCGGGACCCGAGGCTTCGCCCAGGGAGCGCCCGCTCGTCGTCGTCAACAAGAGCACGGTGCCCGTAGGTAGCGGAGACTACGTTTCGGTGTTGATCAGGGACGGAGTGGAAGAGGTTGGTGGGGAGGAGGCGGCCCACTTTCCTGTAGTCGTCTCCAACCCGGAGTTCCTCAGGGAGGGGAGTGCGGTCTACGACTCGCTCTTCCCGGACCGGATCGTGGTCGGAGCCGACTCCAGCGAGGCCATGGATACTTTGAGGGCCCTCTACAAACCAATAATCGAGCAGAGCTTCCCTACCGAGCTGGACCCGAGGCCCAAAGTGGCGGTCCCTTTCCTTACTACGGATCTGGCCAGCGCCGAGATGATCAAGTACGCCGCCAACGCATTCCTGGCGACCAAAATCAGCTTCATAAACGAGGTCGCAAACCTCTGCGAGCTCGTTGGCGCGGACGTAGGGGAGGTGGCCTACGGCATCGGCCTGGACGAGCGCATAGGGCCTCGCTTCCTCTCCGCGGGGATCGGCTGGGGTGGATCTTGCTTCCCCAAGGATGTGGCTGCTTTGCGGGCGGTGGCCGGAGAGTACAACTACGAGCCCGTGCTCCTCGACGCCGCCGTCGCCGTCAACGAGAGGCAGCGCAAGCAGGTCATCGGTAAGCTCCAGCGAGAGCTGCACACCCTGAAGGGCAAGCGCATCGCCCTCCTGGGCCTCGCCTTCAAGCCCAACACCGACGACCTGCGCGATGCCCCGAGCCTAACGATAGCCCGCTCTCTGGATTCTTTGGGTGCCAGGGTGGTCGGCTACGACCCCGTCGCCGGCGATGCCGCCGCTTCTTCTGGGCTCCTGGCGAACTCGATGAAGATCGTCTTCGATCCCTACGAGGCCTTGATGGGGGCGCACGCGGCGGTCCTGGTTACGGAGTGGGAGCAGATTCGTACCCTCGACCTGAAGAAGGTTGCCTCCCTGATGAAAAACCCGCCTCTCCTCGTGGATGGCCGCAACGTCCTGGACCCGGAGAAGGTCAGGGCTGCAGGCATTCGCTACAGAGGCTTCGGACATGGTTCACGCCAGGGCTAGGAGGAACAGGGGACGCTGGTTTACGGGAGGGATCGAGCTCTTTACTCAAGGAGAGATCTGCAGTATTGGTAGGCGTGAGCTCCCAAGAGATGGGCACCCGGTTGATGGCACGAAACGAGTGAAGCTCCATCCCATACACTGAGAAGGAGCCCAACCTGAGCCGCGCCGCCTCCGCCGAAGAGCTACCCTAACCCCCGACTGAAAACCGCAAGGAGGATGCAAAGCCGAAAGCAGCGTAGAGTCGACAAGGTCGCTGTGATCTGGTCCGTCCGCGCGCTGGCTACGTATACTCTAAAACTGACGGGACGAAACCAGGCTAGGGGATAGAACGCTGATCTGCACTGGTCAGGATGTGAGCACAAAGCGGCGGGGGCTGTCGACTCTCCTCCTCGTCGCGGTGGTGGCAACGATCCTGGCCGGTTGCGTCGGCACGGGAAGCGGGGACTCTTCACAAGGGCAGACGTCGCGAAGGGCGGACTCTACGGAGCAGGAGGCCGACGGCGCGGGATCTTCGGGGCAGGCTTCGGGAAACCGGCTCGGGCATCCTGCGCTCGGGAGTCCGGATGCGCCTGTGGTTCTGACCGAATATTCGGACTATCAGTGACCGTTTTGCGCCAAGTTCGCCCGTGAGGTGGAACCGAAACTCTACAAAGAGTACGTAAAGGATGGAACGCTGAGGATCGAATGGCGGGACTTCCCTTACAGGGGCCAGGAGTCGGTGAACGCTGCCGTTGCCGCCCGTGCCGCCCAGGCCCAGGGCAGGTTCTGGGAGTACCACGACCTGCTCTACGACAGCCAGTTCTCGGGCTTCAGCGACGAGAACCTCATCGCGCTGGCCGAGAGGACCGGCCTCGACACACGGCGGTTCGAGAGAGATTACGAGAACGCCCGTTACGAACCAGTGGTGCGCGCTGATTTCCAGAAAGGCCTGAACGCCGGTGTCAACGGGACGCCGACCTTCTTTATCAACGGCGAGATGCTGGTCGGCCTGCAGCCTGTGGGGGTCTTCGAAAGAGCCATAGAGGATGCCAGTCGGGGGGGCGAGGGTGGTTGAGGCCTCGTTTCTGGCCTCCTTCCTCGGGGGCTTGCTCTCTCTTCTCAGCCCGTGCAGCGCGTTGCTCCTGCCCGCGTTCTTCGCCTACGCTTTCCAGTCGCGAGGCGTGCTCGTCGGGAGGACGGCCGTCTTCTACCTCGGGCTCTGCGCCACGCTCGTGCCGCTCGGCATGGGCATCTCCGCGGTCAGCTCGCTGGTCTACGGGCACAGGAGCACGCTCATCACCGTCTCGGGCCTCGTCATAATCGCCTTCGGTGCGATGCAGGCTCTGGGCGGCGGGTTCGCGTTCGGGCCCATCGAACGCCTGCGGGGTGGGATCAGTGGCACTTCCCTACTCGCAACCTTCTCTCTCGGCGCCGTCTACGGTTTCGCGGGCTTCTGCTCGGGACCCATCCTCGGCGCGATACTCACCGTCGCCGCGACTTCGGGCTCGGCCCTGCGGGGCGCCGGCCTCCTCGCCACGTACGCCGCCGGCATGGCCGCCCCTCTCTTCGTAATGGCCCTCCTCTGGGACCGCCTCGACCTCGGGCGCCGCCGCTGGTTGAGGGGGCGTGAGATCTCCCTTGGATCTCTCCGCTTGCACACGACCAACATCCTCTCTGGCCTGATGTTCGTCGCGATAGGGGCCCTGTTTATCGTCTCCGAGGGCACCTCCGGCCTCGAAGCCCTCTACGCCTCGGGCGGTGCGACGGATCTCGCCTTCTCCGTCGAGCGGTGGGCGGGGAGAGGCACACTCCTCTCCATAATGTTCGCGGGTCTCGGCTTGCTGTGCGCCGCACTCCTCGTCTACAGGCTCGCGCGACGCCGCAAGAAGAAGTCCGTGAAGCGCGGGGGTTAGACCACTCCGATGGAGCTTCTCTTGCCTGGCACGGTTCGAGGACTCGGCGACCGCCTACGGCTACGTGAGAACCGTCTTCGATCAGGTCGCCGGGGGCTCACGGCCGGCCACCGTCTCGATCACACCGTCGACCCGCCACGTCGGGGTCACGCGCCGCGACACGTTCCGTCCTGGTTTCAGAGACGCCGTCAGGGCAGCCGGGGAGCTGGGCTATCCCGTGCTCGTCCGCTCCGCGGGCGGCGGCGCGATTGCCGCGCACAGGGGCACCTTCGGTTTCTCCATCATCCGGCCCGCGGACGAGAAGGAGTCCGGACGCGGCATCAGGGAACGCTACGATGAGGCGGCGGCCCTGGTCCTCGGCGCCTTCTCGCGGCTCGGGGTGATGGCCGAGGTGGGGGAGGTGCGCGACGAGTTCTGCCCGGGGGACCACAGCATAAGGGTTGGCGACGGGGAAGGCGGCATGAAAATCGTCGGGATCGCGCAGAGGATCACGCGCCGGGCCACGAGCGTAGGGGGTATCGTGCTCGTCGAGGGCGAGCGGGAGCTGGCGCGCGTGCTGGAGCGGGTCTACAACGCAATGAAGCTGCCCTTCAGATCACAGAGCGTCGGAAGCCTGCGGCGCGCCGGATACGAGACTGGGACACAGGACGTGATAGAAGCCTTCGCTGCCGAAGCGGAACAGGTCTACGGCGCAATCCGCGTCCCACTCGACGAGAAGACGCTGCGACTGGCCATTGCAGCCGGTCAGCACGCTGGCTTCGCCAGCATGTCAGCACGCTCCGGCTAACGCCGTAGCTGGTCAGCATTTCAGCACTTCAGCAAGTCGTCCCGAAGCGTTGCCGCAAGCGTAGGACTCAACCGCTGCCGGCAGCGGTTCGTCGTGCGCGGCAGGGCAAGGTTCGAAACGGAGGAAGCTGACTAGCTGACAAGTGAAGCCCGCAAGGGCTGAGCGTGCTGAAGTGCTGAATTGCTTATTCTACGCGTAGAATAACGTCTGTAACCGCATACTCGGAGAGAACCGGAGACGATGAGGAGAGAAAGGTGGACCCGGAGGCCACGGGGCGAGGGTCGGGAGGAGAAATCGACGTCCGGCGGCTACGTGACCCCGATCCTCGTCCCTTTGAGGGTCTGGATCGGCATCGTCGTGGCGGGGTTTGCCCTGTTCGCGCTCCTTTTGTATGCGGCGCCGACCGTTCCCGCCGTGGCGCTGGGTGGGGTGGCGCTGGCCATCGTGCTCTCGTTTCCGGTGCGGGCCCTCTCGCACTTCATGCCAAGGGGGCTTGCGATCCTGCTGACCGTTCTGGCCATGCTCGGCTTGATCTCTCTGGGTTTCTTCTTCCTCGTGCCGCTCTTGATAGAGCAGTTGAGCACGCTCGTGAGGAACACTCCCCGCATCGCCAACAGCGCCAACCAACTCTTGCTCGACGTTATAAACGCACTGAACGAACGCCAGCTCGTACCCGGCTCGGACCCTGAGGAGTTCGGCAGAAGGTTGGTCACCGACCTCTTCGACCGCGCCCAGAACCTTACCGAGAACCTGCTCAGGAGCATCCTCGGGTTTATCCCCAGGGTCTTCAACTTCGGCGTAACGCTCTTCGGCATACTCTTCGTCGCGATCTACCTCCTGGTGGACGTGCGGAAGGTAAAGGCGACTTTCCTGAGGGCCGTACCGGCCCACTACCGCCACGACGCCCGCGACCTGTGGGAAGCCTTCGGCGAGTCGCTCTCGCGCTACCTCGGCGGGCTCGTTTTCGTGGTCATGATCCAGGGCGTCCTGGCCGCTGCGGCGCTATATCTCCTCGGCGTGCGCTACGCCATCCTGCTCGGCGTGTGGGTCTCGATCACGGCGATCATCCCCTATCTCGGCGCCTTCCTGGGGGGTATACCCGCTGTCATAGTGGCCCTCGTCTTCGGGTCTCCCAACTTCGAGTCTTCGACGACCACAGCCATCCTGACGATCGTGGCCTACGTCTTGATCCAACAGCTCGAAGGCAACTTCCTGACCCCCCGCATCCAGGGCCAGGCCCTCCAGGTGCACCCCATCCTCGTCCTTCTCGCCGTTATCGCCGGCGGTGAACTCGCAGGCCTCGCCGGAATAGTCTTCGCCGTCCCCACCCTCGCGGTCTTCCGCGTCTTGTTTGACTTCTTCAGAGTCCGGCTTCGCAGAAAATAGCATTCAGCACGCTCCGGCTTCGCCTCCGCTTGTCAGCGCGGCGCTTCGCGCCTTGTCAGCTAGTCAGCAAGGTCTGGGGAGGCTCTTTATCGAGGCAAACGATTCGCGATCGAGCACGGGCGGCGAACCGACACCAAGAAAGCTGACTAGCTGACAAGCGAAGGCCAAAGGCCTGAGCGTGCTGACAAGCGCCCGATAGGGCGCGTGCTGAAATGCTTCTCTAGTCGATGACTGAGATCGTATGTCCGGACTCGATGGCGCGGACGGCGGCCTGGGTGCGGTCGGATACTCCAAGCTTGGAGAGGATGCTCCGCACCTGCGCCTTTACGGTGCTCACGCTGAAGAGCAGATTCTGGGCGATCTGGGGGTTGGTCTGCCCCTGGCTCAGTAGATTCAATACTTCGACCTCTCTCGGCGTGAGGCTCTCTATCTGCGCCGCGCATCTTGACTGCGCGGGTCCTTCTGATCCGTCCTCGTGCGCACCTGAACGGGTGGCTCCTGGCCGGGTTGCCAGGGGTTCGCCGCCCTCCCTGTCTGCCTCCAGTGAATCCTCTGGCGGCTCTCTGGATGTTCCTCCTCGCTACTACTCTCTACACGACTCTCCCTCGCCAGCCTTTTGAGCAATCTCATAGCAAGCTCCTGGTTGAGCGGCGACTCTCCCTCCAGCGTCCTCCTCACCGCGCTCAACAGCCTCTCCCCAGAAGCGTCCTTCAGCACGTAGCCCGCCGCTCCCGCCTTGACAGCCTCGAAGAGGTAGTCTGGGTTCTCGTGCAAGGTAACCATCATGACGGAGGTCTTTGGCATCTCTTGCTTGATCTTCCTGGTGGCCTGGAGGCCATCCATAACAGGCATCCTCACGTCCATCAGCACGAGGTCAGGTCTGAGTTCTCTGCAGAGATCTAGGGCTTGTTGGCCGTCGTTGGCTTCGGCGATGACTTGGAGGCCGATCTTCACCGGAGAGCATGGTTCTGAGGCCTTCTCTGACCAGGGCATGATCGTCCGCTATGAGGATGCGCGACACCTTCGACGGTGCCGCCCCTTCCCCATTCCCAATTTTGAGTTCACGATTCACGATTCTTCTACCTTCCCTTACCGTCTATCTGGACCGACGGTATCTCCGCCACCACTTCTGTACCTTCTCCAGGACTGCTATGGACTTCCAGGTGGCCGCCCAGTAGCGCCACCCTCTCACGCATGCTGGAGAGGCCCAGACGCTCGCCGGGCCCACCCCCGTCGGTGATCTTCTCCGGGTCGAAGCCGGGCCCCCAATCCCGTACTTGCAGGCGAACAGAGTCGTTCAGGCGCCGGAGTGTGATCCTCACCCGGGCGGAGGGAGCATGCTTGTGGACGTTGGTGAGGGCCTCCTGTGTGACCCGGAAGAGCGCTGTCTCGATCTGAGGCGGCAGGCGCTCGTCTCCCAGCGCCTCCTCGTAGTCGACCTGGGAGCCCTGGCTGCTGATCTTCTCGACCTGCAGGCGTACGGCGGCCGCCAGCCCGAAATCGTCGAGCGCGGTAGGCCTCAGATCTGCTATGACGTACCTGGCCTCACCGACCGTCTGTTGCACCAGCTGCAGGGCCCGGGCGAGGTCCTTGCGGCCCTTGTCCGAGGTGGGCGGGTGTTGCCTGGCGAACGCCTGCAGGAGCTGGTGGGCACCTGCGGCCGTCTGCGCGAGACCGTCGTGCACCTCGTAAGAGACCTTTCGGCGCTCCTCTTCCTGGGCCGTTATGAGCTTCCTGATCAGGTCCTGCAGCCGGTTCTCACGCCTGGCCAATTCGGTGTAGAGTCGGGCGTTCTCCAGGGCGCTTGCACCCTGGTTTGCGAGGCTGATCAGGGTCTCCTCATACTGCCTCTCCATTAGGGCTTCCGGTCCGTAGGCTTCGAGCACACCTATGAGCCGGCCCCGCACCAGCAGGGGGAGGTTCAGGCTCACGAGTTGCGACTCGTCCGCATCCTCCGGCTGCTGCAGCCTGACGGCCTGGTACTTCCTGGTCTCCAGTACTCTCTGGCGGGCTGCCAACGCCTCGGGGGCGAAGCGAGCCTTGCGCCACAATCCCTCCAGACCCGAAGAACGCCAGATACGCAGTTCTCCCTCCTTGTCCGGGATGCTGATGACCGCTGCGGTGAGGTTCGAGACGCGGCTCGCTATCTCCAGTAGCCTGGAGCCGATCTCTTCGCGCTCCAGGCTGGAACTCAGGATCTGGCCCGCTTCGTAGAGGCCGAGAAGCGCATCCAGGCTGCGCTGCAGACGCTCTGCGGAACGCTTGCGCTCTGTTATATCGTGGACGATGACGCACAATGCCTCGCCGCCGCCGTAAGAGATCACGCTGGAGCTGACCTCGACGTCGACCAGCGAGCCGTCTTTCCTCCGGTGACGCCGCTCCCCGATAAAGTGCACCCGCTTCTCCAGGATCTGCTGGAGGTACTGGTCGATGCTCTTACGGTCGTGCGCGACGACGTCGTAGAGGGTGAGCCCGAGCCCGAGCATATCCTGGGCGCTATAACCGAGCAGATTGCGGTACGCGACATTCGCTTCGAGGATGAGCTTGGTGTCGATGTCGACCACGAAGATCCCCTCGGCGGCCTGTTTGACCACCGTCCTGTAACGTCCCTCGCTCTGGAGAAGAGCCTCCTCCGCGTCCCTGCGCTCGGAGATCTCCCTCTGCGCCTCTTCGTAGAGCTTCGCGTTATCCACGGCCAGGGCGGCCCGCCTCGCCAACTCCTCGGCGAGTCTCAGGTCTGTCTCCTCGTAGCGTCGCCCTGACTCGGCGGAGACCAAAGTTATCGCGCCGTGACTCCTCCCCCTCGCGACCATGGGCACGACCATGTAGGATCTCAAGCCAAGCTCCCGCATGATCGTCCTGTGCTCGACGTCCATGGCGGCCTGGTCCAAAAGCTCCTCTGGTATCTCCGCCATCATGTCCGGTTCGTTGGTCCTTAGCACCTTGCCCACACCCCGCGTCATCTCGGGGTCTGAGGGGTAGCGCTCTTGCAGCTCGTAGGCGAGCGCGGCCTTCTCGGGGTCGGAATGCTCCACAGCGAGCCTCTCTACGGTGCCGTCCTCCTCCATGACGTCGACGGCGCACCAGTCCGCGAGGGTTGGCACCGCGAGGCGGGCCACGTTGGCGAGGGTGTCCCTGTAATCGAGGGAAGAAGAGAGCGTCGCGCTGCTCTCGGCCAAAAAACGGAGCACGTCGTCTGCGCGCTTGCGTTCCGTCGTGTCGTGCACCACCATCGAAAAGCCCTTTAGGTGCCCTTTCCTGTCCCTGAGGGTGGTGATGACGGCGCTCGCCCAGAACCTGAAACCGTCCTCGCGAACATGTAGCCCCTCCTCCACGTAACGGCCCTCTGCCAGCGCCGCGCGCAGTACATCTTCTGGGTGTCCACGCTCTACAACTTCTTCAGGGTAGAAAGTCGAGAAGTGCCGGCCCAGGATCTCCTTCTCACTGTAACCTTCTATGCGCTCTGCGCCGTCGTTCCAGGTCGTTACGCATCCTCCCGGGTCGAGCATGAAGATCGCGTAGTCTTTGACCCCCTCGACCATCAGCCTGAAGCGTTCTTCGCTCTCGCGCAGACTCTCCTCATGACTCCTGGCCTCGAGCGTGCTCCGCCGGGCCCGATCCCTGGCCGAGCGCAGCGACGAAGTAAGCACGCTGACCAGTATCCCTTCGAGCATGAACACGGCCACGTCTATCCCCTCGACGCTGAATCCTGAGAGAGCGCCCTTCGGGTAGAGGAAGAAGTAGTCCGTTGCCAGGACACTCAAGCCGGTGGCCATCAGCCCCGGTCCCAGCCCACCGTACCAGGCGCTGACGATAATGGCGCTGAAGATCAGCAGGAACGGCGTATTCTGGACGGTCAGGGGATCGAGCAGCAGCTTGATGAGCAGCGCGACCCCCACGGCGAGCGCCGCCACACCATAACGCAGAGCTATGTCAAGAGAGTGTTTCATAGAAGCCTGTGGTACTGCCCCCGGCGTCCTCAGCGCTATCGGCTTTCCAGGATATCGTCGTCACCTCTTACGTGCTAAGTGGTGGCTCGCATTATACGCTAAGTGTTCATCGCAGCACATTTCGGCCGGCACGAAGCAGGATCATGCGAAGACTCGCAGTCGCGAGTATGAGGAGACGTTCCGAGAATTTTGGTGTGGGGAACCTTGCCCTCTTATAGGTGGCATATGCCAGGTGGCTACAAGACGTTCCGAAAAAAGGGCCACCTGGCAGACGGCAACGAGTGACCTACCAGCTAACCTACAGCGTCGAACAGGGAAGCAAGCTACGGGAATTATGAGAATCACTACCAAGCTGCAAGGAGGAGAGAGCTAGGAATGGACTCGAGGATCCAGTGGTGTAGGGTGAATGAGAAGGGAGATCTCTAGATATGCGAACTAAGCTGAGGAGCAAATTTACGCTCCTCCTTATTGTGTGTGCTGTGCTAATCGCCGTCCCGGGGGCTGCAGCGCTCGCCCAGGACACCGGCACCGCACCAGCGCCCACCATCCAGAGCGACAAGGCCGACTACGCCCCCGGTGAGCTCGTCACGCTCACGGGCTTGGGCTGGCAGCCCGGCGAAGCGGTCAACATCGTTGTCAACGACGATGAGGGGCAGACCTGGAACCGCAACGTGAACGTAACCGCCGACGCGAGCGGCAACATCAGCGACTCGTTCAACCTTCCTGACTGGTTCGTAGCGACCTACAAGGTGACGGCTACGGGCGACCAGTCCGGAACGGTAACGACGAGCTTCACGGACGCCAATCCCCAAGATCTCTTGGTGAGTCCTGCGAGCCAGACCGTGACGCAGGGCCAAGTGGCCGGCTACAGCGCGCAGGTACTGATGGGCGGGAACTCTAACCAATGCACGACCACACTCAGCGTCTCGGGACTCCCCTCCGGAGCTAGTGCGTCCTTCAGTAGCCCCAACCCGCGCACGGGCAACAGCAACTACACATCCCTTTTGACCGTTAGCACAACGAATACAACGCCCACGGGGTCGCACACGCTCACCGTGACCATGACACGTGGCTCCGATTGCCAGGGGAACGGAAATATCTCCAAGCAAGTCACTCTGGTTGTCAACGCTCCAACTCCGACCGACACCACGCCGCCGGTCATCACCCACACACTCAACCCGGCAAACCCCGACGGCGCCAACCAGTGGTACAAGAGCAACGTGAGCCTGACCTGGAGCGTTACCGACCCTGAGTCGGCCGTCAGCAAGAAGGGCTGCGTCGATCAGAACATCACCAGCGACCAGCAGGCGACGAACTACAGCTGCTCGGCGACGAGCGCGGGCGGGAGCTCCGGTCCGGTGACCGTCTCCATAAAGCGTGACGCCACGCCGCCAACCAACATCCAGTTCGTGGGTGGCCCCGCTGCGGGTGGCTCGTACGCCTTCGGCAACGTTCCGGCTGAGCCTACCTGCACGGCCACTGACGCAACCTCTACCATGGACACATGTGTCGTCGCGGGTTACAGCAACGCCGTGGGTAACCAGACGCTGACAGCGACTGCCACCGACAAGGCGAGCAATCAGGCTACGCAGACGCGCACTTACACGGTCAACAAGGCTAACCAGACGATCAACTTCGGCACTCTGGACAACAAGACCTTCGGCGACGCGGACTTCAACGTGAGCGCCACGGCCAACTCTGGGCTGCCGGTCAGCTTCGCGGCTTCGCCGAATGCCACCTGCACGATCTCTGGCAATACTGTGCACATCGCAGGCGTCGGCACCTGCACCATTACGGCCTCTCAGGCTGGCAACGACAACTACAATGCCGCGCCGAATGTGTCGCAGACCTTCAAGGTCACCTACGACTTCGGCGGCTTCCTGCAACCGATCAACTACCGCTCATCAGGTCCTTGACTCGAACGTCAGCACCTTCAAGGCGGGGAGCACCGTCCCCGTGAAGTTCCTGCTCAAGGATGCTAACGGTAATGTCGTCCAGTCGGCCAGCGCCCCGCAGTGGACTGTGCCCCAGAAGGGAAGCGCCACATCCCAGCCTGTTGACGAGGCCGTCTTTACGGACCAGGCCACGAGCGGCACCCTGTACAAGTGGGACGGCACCCAGTACCACTATAACTGGAGCACCAAGGGAGTACTGCCGGCCTCTACTACAAGAGATCGGTGTGAAGCTCGACGACGGCAGACCTACTACACGTACATCAGCTTGCGCTAATGTAGCGCCGCAGTAAGGACGTAAAGCACACCCACAACCACTAGAGGGCAGGGGCATAACAGCCCCGGCCCCCTCTGTGTCCAGGGGCACAGACACGCCGTTGGATTTCTCATCCAAGGAGCCAACCGAAGTGCGGGAGCACCACCCCCAACCCCCACCATAGCCATCCTCGGCGCGGACACGGTGGTCGGGCGCGCCCTGTCTTTGCTCCTGGAGGGCTCCGGTTACGACACCAGGCTACTCGATGCCTACCCCACAGGGATTGTGGATGAGCTGCTCGAGGACGCAAACCTGTTGCTCCTCGTTCCTAGACTGGACGAGGGTGTACGCGAGGCCTTCCTCGGCGCTATGGGTAAGAGCGCACCGCAGAAGGGAGAATCCCGGTGATCTCACTCTCTACTACAGAGGGCGTGCAGAGAGGAAGGAGTCCTGAGCGTGCCGTGGCCCTGTTCGATAGAAGATCTCGTGGGCCACATCGAAACTGCCCTCGCGCGGCGGCATCTACAACTCAATGGGAGGAGGTAGTGCGCAATCGTCATTCCCGCGCAAGCGGGAATCCACGTCCTCGTCGCCGATGATCGTCGGCCAAAGGTCGTGCCATCGGGGGTTCGACTCTTCGATCAGATCCACCTTCCACGCTCTTCTCCACTTCTTGATCCGTTTTTCCCGCCGAATGGCTTCTTCGATGTGGTTGTGTACCTCGAAGTAAACCAGGCGATGAACCCTGTAGCGTTTGGTGAACCCTTCGACGAGGCCGCTGCGATGCTCCCAGACTCCTCTGACGACGTCGGTTGTCACTCCCGTATACAGGGTGCCGTTAGGCTGGCTGGCCAGGATGTAGAGGGCGGGCTGTTTCGTCATCGTGGGGCCTTTCGTGGATTCCTGCTCTCGCGGGAATGACGGGTGATGTGTTTACCTGGAGTGACGGATAAATGTGATCAGGAAGATCGATTCTGGTTGGGGAAGCCAAGCGCCTGCCGCAATGGATTCCCGCTTTCGCGGGAATGACAGGTGAGAATGTAGGAATGACGGGTGAGGGGAGAGCGGGAATGACGGGAGAAGAGACGGGAATGACGGGAGAAGAGGCGGGAATGCGGGTGAGGGGCTGTGGGAATGACGCTTCTGCTGAGAGGAAGGGAGTGGGGCTTCGGCTCACGGTGCTCCAGTACCCTTTTCGATGTCCGGGCGAATTGCGGCGAGGTACTCTTGTTGCTCCGATATGTGCTGCTCGAGGCTCCTGGCCTGAGGCGCCGTCCGCGCCCTCTCCAGCCAGAACGACTTCAGGGCCGCGTCTATAGCTGTCCTGTCGATGACGTTGGGGTCTAGATCCCGCTTGAACTCCAGATAGGCGACTATGGCGCTAGCTTCTTCCCTGGTGAAGACGGACAGGCGCCATCGCGCGTAATCGTAGGAGGTCATGGCACCGTACCTCCGCGGGTTGATGAACGCCGACCTATCGTGCCTGATCACCAGGGTACGATCCCCTGCAGGAACCTCGGTGGTCCAATCAGAGAACCCGTGCGTCAGATGAAACAGTGGGTCCGCCGTCTGGAGCCGGCCGCGCAGGTCGGAGATCAAATACGCCGGTAGAAAGTACCTGAAACCCGCCTCCGAGAAAAAGCTGAGCGCGTTCGCATGGCCGTCCAAAAAGCCTGCATCGATACCCCTCCAGTCCTCCACTCCCTCGAAGGGACCCACCTCCTCGTACGGTTCGCACCCTTCGAAACTACCCTGCAGGAAACGTCCTCCCGGATGCTCGTTCCCCGCGAAAGCGCCTCGAATCTTCCCGATCACAACTTCTCGTCGCTCATGCCCACTCCCCAGACTCTCCAAGCCTACCGTCATTCACTATTGTTAACCATCGCCGACGACACTTTACGTCATCAGTAGTTCGCACGCGGTTGAAAGCTGAGAGCCGCAGCAAGCGGCGTGCTGAGATGCTGACAAGGCGGCGCAGCCGCCGTGCTGACAAGCGAAGGCCAAAGGCCTGAGCGTGCTGACAAGCTGACAAGCTGACAAGCTGACATGCTAAAGCGCTTTTCGACCCTCGCCGTGGCGCTGGTGCTCTTCGGCCTGGCTGGTTCCGCGGCGATGGTGGCGGTCCCAGGGCTTTTTGCCGGACCCGTGCGCCCTGGGTTCATGGTCTTCCTTCTCGCCGGGGTGACGGCCATCGTCCTGACCGCCGGCCTGTTCGGCTACATCGACCGGCTTGGCATGGGCTTCGGCAGGACGGCCCTGGTCATGGCCGCCGGCTACAACGCCCTGATAGCGACGGTGAAACTCGGCCCGGCACCGGCCGCGCTGTACCAGGCCAACCGCGAGCAGGCGTTCGACGCCGCGTTTGGAGACCCAAACGACCTGTGGTTCTACCTCGGGGTCGGCTCGGGCGTCCTCCTGCTCTACATACTCGTCTTCGGAGTGATGTACGGCGTCTTCAAGCGTCGCTTCGGGCGACGCTCGCTCCCTTCCGAATCTCCGCCGGAACAGAGTGGCCGATGGTCGAACAGGGCTATGGTCGTCGGCGCTGTCGTTATCGTCGCTTTCGCCGCCAGCTTCCTCTGGATCATGCCCGTAATCTACGTCGGGTTTCCGACCTTCTCCTACCTCTTCTATATCTTCTCTACGTTCGGTGCCGCGATTACGCTGGCCCTGGTCCTGGCCGCCGTCCTGGCCTATAAGAGCTTCGAGGAGGTCGAGAAGCGGGCCGTCCGTCTGGGGGACGCCACCCTTCTGGCCAGCTTCTTCTGGCTGGGTCTGGCCCTGATCTTGCTCTACCACGTCATGTGGGTCGTCTTCCTGCTGACGCTGGTCAGCATCTGGCCTTTCCGAACCTATACGCCCAAGTAAGCATGAGGATGCTCGCCCTCTACTGGAGCCTGCTGCGCTATCGCGTGGCCGTGATGATCGTCCTCTTCATGCTGCTCGGGGCCGCGTGGCACAGGGGGCTTACATCTATCGACGCGCCGGTGCTACTGATGATCCTCGCCCTCACGTCGAGCTACGTTAGCGCCACGAGCGTAAACGACATCGCAGACAGGGAGATCGACGAGATAAACCATCCCGGCGACAAAGGAAGGCCCCTCGTAACGGGCGCGGCCGGGACCACGGACCTGTGGATACTTTTCGGGGTGTCGAGCGTCCTTACAGTGGCACTCGGGCTCGCCGCCGGTCCTGGCGCCGCCGGCATTATGCTGTTGTCCGTCGTGATCGGGGCGCTATATTCTCTGCCGCCGGCCAGGCTGTCCTACAGGACCTTCCTGGCGCCGCTGACGCTGGCCGCGGCCTACGTCGGCATCCCCTACTGGACCGGCGTGGTGGTAGTCGGGGAGAGCCTCCGGCCGTCAGACGTGCCCTTGTTGACGGCCCTCTACCTGCTGTTCGCGGGCCGGATCCTACTCAAAGACTTCAGGGACAGGGAGGGCGACGCCGCCTTCGGCAAGCCGACGTTCCTCCTGAAGTACGGCAAGAAGGCGACCTGCCTGGCCAGCCTCTGCGCCCTGTGCGCGGGGGACGCATTCCTCGTCGCAGCCCTGGCAGACAGCCTGTGGCTTGCGGCCCTGTTGCAACTTTACATCGTAAGTATCATGATTATGCTGTACCGGCTCTACCGGGCGAGCGGCCGCAAGGACGAGCAGTTGTCCATCGGGGTCGGGGCCAAGATGGGTAACGGGCTCCTGGTAACTTTGCTGGGGGCCCTTATCCTATCGAACCAGGGTGCAGATTGGACCACGCACTTCATCTTCGGCCTGGCGCTTACGGCCCTCTACACGCTCAACTTCATAGACTTCCTCCGCCATCCCGAGCGGGCGATTATCGGGTACAAAGGATAGGGTGCGTCTTGAGACACCTCTCTACACGGGGACTCTCTTATTCGCTGGTGGGGGCGGCGACGCTGGTGGGTCTGATCTTCTTGTTGCCCGTGGTAGATGCGATGCCGGAATCGTTCTTTGCCGCCGGGATCATTGCTTACGCCCTGGTCCTCGTTCCTGTATCTTGCATGCTCCATGGCTTCTTTGTCGCTGCGGGGGGTTACGCCACGTCCCGGCTTCTGGCTCTCGGTGCTGTGTCTGGTGCTCTCGGCCTATCTTCAGCCTTCCTCGCCAGCCCGAGGACCTGGAGAATGGTTCGGGAGTTCTTGTTCTGCTCGCGCTCTCCGTTGCCGACCTTTCGAGAATCCTGGCTGCCGCGTGCGTCGGCATCGCGCTCGCCCGCTACATAACCTCTGTCGGCGTGGTCCTGATCATCGTCCTCGCCGCGATTGCCTCAGACCTCTTCAGCGTCTTCGCGGGACCAACCAGGGTGCTCGTACAGGAACACTCTCCTATACTCGATGCCCTGCTGCTCGCCTTTCCTACGTTCGGATCCGCCCTGGGCTTCGGGCTCGGCGTGAGCGACTTGATATTTCTGGCCCTTTTCGCCGCAGCGGGCCGTTTCCTGGATCTCCGCTACTCGGCGACCCTGCTCGGCCTCTGCTTCGCCGCCTTCCTCGCTGTAACCGCAGGCCTGCTGCTCCAACGCCCCCTGCCGGCCCTCCCCTTCATCGCCATCGCCTTCGTGATTATCAATGCTGACCTGATCGTCACCTCTCTGGTGAAGAGCCGCTAGAGTGGCAGGTCAGCACTTCAGCATTTCAGCTTGTTGTTCTCGCTGAAACCTGATTCTACCTCGGCCCTGATCTTCCGCTCGTAGATCTCCTTGCCGCGTCGTGCTACCTCTTGCGCCGTAGTGCGTTCTATGTACCTTTTTCTACGCCTTTTTGGTCGCTACGGCTTCCGGCATTGGGCATCGGAACGCAGGATTTCGCGGGTCGTCGAGTATAATTCCCTCGATGGCAGAAGCGGCACTCATGGACCGGCAGATCCTCAGGGCCAAGCTCTACGTGCCGCGTTATCGTGCGAACGCCGTACCTCGTTCGCGCCTGCACGAGCGGCTGGATGAGGGCGCGAGTCGCGACTTGACTGTTGTCTCCGCGCCGGCCGGTTTCGGCAAGACGACTTTGCTCGCGGACTGGAGCCAGCGCAGCGAGCTTCCGGTAGCCTGGGTCTCGCTGGACGAGAGGGACGACGATCCGGTGCGCTTCCTCTTGTACTTGATCGCGGCTATAGGGACGATCCACGAGGACTTCGGGAAGACCACGCGTGCCTTCCTGGGCTCGCTGGAGTCTCGGGAGGAGCTCGAGCCCGTCCTCACCGCTTTGAGCAACGAGATCCTGGAGTTGCCCAGCGACTTCGTCCTCGTGCTCGACGACTACCACTCCGTACGTTCGGAGACCATCCACGACGCCCTCGCCTTTCTGCTTGACCACTGGCCGCCACCGATGCACCTGATCATCGCCGGCCGCACGAGCCCCCCGCTGCCACTCCCGAGGCTGCGCGCGCGGGGACGGTTGACCGAACTTGGCGTTCCGGACCTGCGCTTCTCACTCGAAGAAGCGACGGATTTCCTCGGACGTACGATGGGCCTGAACCTCACCGCAAAGAGGGTCGCAGCGCTGGAAGAAGGGACGGAAGGTTGGATCGTCGGCCTCCAGTTGGCGGCGCACGCCCTCAAGGACCGCGAAGCGGAGTTCCGCTCTATGGAAGCTATCGCTGGCGGCGCACGCTACGTCTTCGATTACCTGGCCGAGGAGGTCCTCTCCCGCCAACCGGAGGACGTTCGGGAGTTCTTGCTAAAGACCTCCGTCGTCGAGACCCTGAGCGGTCCCCTGTGCGAGGCGCTCACGGACACGACCGACGGGCAGGAGATGCTCGAATGGCTGGAGAGGAATAACCTGTTCCTGGTGCCGCTGGATGATGAGGGCCGCTATTACCGTTACCATCACCTTTTCGCTGCCTTCCTGCGCGAACGCCTCGGGCGCATACATCCGGACGAAATCCCCAGACTCCACCGCCGCGCCGGGCTCTGGGAAGAGGCAGATGGGTGTCTATCCGGGGCTATCGAGCACGCCCTGGCCGCGGAGGACTTCGAGCGGGCGGCTGACTTGATCGAAGAGGAGACCGGCGTGCGGCGCACGTACGTGGACGCTTCCCTGCTGCTCCGCTGGCTGGGGACACTGCCAGACGATCTGGTGCGCCGCCGCCCGCAGCTCAGCCTGCTCTACGCCTGGGCGCTCGCCCATTCCGGAGAGCTGGAGGACGCCGAGCGCCGGCTCCGGGATACAGAGGAGGGTCTGGGGCTCGACGCCGGAGCGTCGACAGCGGGACTCCCCAAAAAGGAGCGCACGATGCTCGGTGAGATCTGCATCATCCGCGCCCGCATGGCCGCCATGCGGGAGAACGCGGCGCTTACCACAGAACTCTCCAATCGGGCCCTCGATCTGCTGCCTGAGGACGAGCTCCACCTGCGCGGTGACGTCGCGCTGGATCTGGGACACGCTTACTGCTCGGTCGGAGACATCGAGTCTGCTAGCAAAGCGTTCGCCAGGGCCGCAGCCATCGGCCGTGCTGCCGACGACCTCAGGACGGCCCTGTTCGCCCTCCGGTACCAGGCCTCACTCGAGATCTCCAGGGGAGGACTCCGACGGGCAGAAGAGCTGCTGTTGGACGGACAGCGGCTGGCTGAGAGTCGGCCAGAGGGAGTGCCCTCGGTCGCCGGCATCATCCACACGGGGATGGGCGAGCTGCTCTACGAGCGCGGAGATCTGGACGAGGCGAGAAGGCTCTTGGAGGAGGGTATAGAGCACGGCAGGCGGAGCGGCGAGGCGAAGATACTGGTCTACGGCTACGTCAACCTGGCCCGCGTGCTGATGGCCGAGGGAGATGCCGAGGGGGCTCACTCCCTGATCCGGGAGGCCGGCGGGCTCACACCGAGGTGGCCGCTCATCTGGGCGTGGCAGGCACGGTTCTGGCTGGCGCAGGGCGACGTGCATTCGGCGGCGCGTTGGTCGCGGGAGTACGAGGCGACCGAGGACTACATGAGCTACCCACGCCACTTCGAGAGGATCACGATGGCCCGCGTGTTACTCGGGGAGGACAGGACCGACGAGGCTCTCGACTCCCTCGGCAACCTGCTGGCGGGCGCGAGATCCGAGGGCCGGAGAGCGCATGAGATAGAGCTTCTAGTCCTTCACGCCCTCGCCCTCAACGGACGGGGCGACACGGAGGAGGCGTTGGGCTTCCTGGAGCAGGCCCTCTCGCTGGCCGAACCGGAGGGATTCGTGCGTGTCTTCGTCGATGAGGGGCTGCCGATGGCGGCGTTGCTAGAGAGGGTGATCCGGGAGCCGCGGGACGATGGATCTTACAATGGCGCACCCGACGTCTACGCGGGCAGGCTGCTGGAACACATTGCTCTGCAGGCGGCGGACTCCGGCAACGGGGGACCACGCAGTGGTCGCGCCCCCGGACTCGAACCTTTGAGCGGGCGCGAGGTAGAGGTGCTCGAGCTCGTCGCCGCCGGCCGGTCGAACGCGGAGATCGCCGGTGAGCTCTACCTCTCGGTCGGGACAGTCAAAGCGCACGTTCACCACATCTTCGGCAAGCTCCTCGTGCGTAACCGCTCCCAGGCCGTCGCGAGGGCGCGGGAACTGCGCCTGCTCGGTTAGTCCTTCCACATTAAACCAGCGGTAAACCACAAGGTACTACCTTCGGTAGATTAAACCAGCGACCTCTGCTCCTAGACTGGCTCTGTAGCCTAGAGAGGAGCCGAGAGATGATCCTGATGGACTTGAACGAGCAGGTAGACTGGGATTTCAGTCGGGCGCTGCGCAAGGCATGGCTGCGGCGGCTGGTGTTACGCCTGCGAGGAAAACTCGCCGCCTGCGGCACACCGCCCTCCTTCGAGGAGGTCCAGGGGACGCTCCAGGCGTACAACCGCGTCCGCAGGGGGATAAGGGTCGTCGATCTGCAGAAGATCGTCGGTAGCGTGGGACGCAGCAGGGACTTCGATAACTCTTTCATGCCCTTTCGCGCGGCGGCGGGAGAGAGGTGGAAGCGCGTGGATCTGGCCTTCTACCGGGACCAGGCGCTTCCGCCGGTAAGCCTGTACAAGCTGGGCAATGCCTACTTCGTCGAGGACGGAAACCACCGCATCTCCGTCGCCCGCTACCACGGCTTGCCGGACGTGGAGGCCTATGTGACCGAATTGCGGCCAATAAGCACGCGCCCTGTCGGGCGCTTGTCAGCACGCTCAGGCTTCGCCTTCGCTTGTCAGCACGCCGCCTGACGGCAGCTCTCAGCACTTCAGCAAGTCGTCTCGTATCCTCCCCACAAGCGTAGAACCTATCGCCGTAAGAAGCGGTTCCTCATGCGCTGCTGAGTGGGGCCCGAACGGAAGAAGCTGACATGCTGACGAGCGAGGGCCTGCAAAGGGCCGAAGCGTGCTGACAAGGCGGCGGAGCCGCCGTGCTGAAGTGCTGACAAGCGGAGGCGTCAGCCTGAGCGTGCTGAAGTGCTAACCATTCGCGCCTCTTTGAAACGCTCGATGGCTGCGAGAGTTTGTGGTTCCAAGCGGTCGAATTCTTCGACGAGGGTGCTGGGCACGGCGTTGCGGAAGCGTGCGTAGAGGTAGATCTCTCCGAGCCGGTTCATCCCTGGCTCGTTCAGGTCGTGCGCCGCCCTGCGGGCGTACTGTTCCGGGGTCTCCTGGGGCTCGCGGACTATTCCGATTTCTTCGAGGGCGGTCGTGATCTTCTTGTACCTGCTGTACAGGCGGGCGTCGGAGACTTTGATCGGACGGACGACCAGAGTCTCGCGGCTGCGATAGGCGACGAACTTCCTGGTGTAGAAGAAGACCAGGTAGGCCCCTCCGACGAGCAGCCCTACGATGATTATGCTCGCCGGGTCGAGACGCGCCACGCCGCGCATGAGGGTTCCCGCGGTCGTGGCCACGGGCCCCGCAGCCTCTCCGAGCCTCTTTGCCATGAACCCGAAGACCTTGCCGCCCTGGAGGTTGCCCGCCGCCCTGTACTGCCAGGGCGTAGAGTCGAAGCTCGGGGTGGGATCGAAGGTCGACCAGACGTATCCGGGGAAGTAGACCTCGACCCAGGCGTGGGCATCCGAAGCCCGGACATCATAGTAGCCGGTGAACGGATTGTACTCGCCGGGGGCGTAGCCCGTCGCCACCCTGGCCGGTATCCCCAGGGAGCGGGCCATCACGGCGAGCGAGGAGCTGAACTGCTCGCAGTAGCCGCGCTTCTGCTCGAAGAGGAAGTACTCGACGGCGTCCATCTCTTCCATCTGGGGCGGGATGGAGAGGTCGTAGGGATAGGTCTCCTTGAGGTACTGGTTCATCCTTAGCACGGCGTCGTAAGGGTTGGTCGTACCCTCTGTCAGCCTGCTGGCGAGCGCGCGGGTGCGTTCGAGACCAGTCGGAGGGAGCTGTGTGTACCTGTCCGCTATCTCTTCCGGATAGACCGTGCCTGCGGACCTGAGCTGGGCGGGGGAGGCGTTAGGGAGGCTGGAGATGACCGAATACGCCGAGCCCTCGGGGATCTGGTAAGGCGCTCTGAGGGAGGCGTACGGGTCGATCTTGATGGTACTCGTCGGGAAGAAAACTGTCTCTGGGCGGTAGGCGCCGAAGATGATGTTCGGGGAGTCCTTCTCGATACGAAAGACCTGGGCGACCTCTCTGACCGGCCCCTGCCCTGGCTCGGCATTCATTGCTGTGAACGTGTCGAAGCGCAGGTTGTTCGAGGTGAGCTTCTCTGCGGTTTCACCGGTCGAGATCTCCCACCCCTTCCCGTTGTAATCGTCGAAGGCGACCCCGCGGTAGGGCACAGTCTCCTCGCTGCGCACCTTCATCACGACCTCGTCGGAGAGCCTTCCGCGGCTGCGGAGATCCATGTAAGGCAGGAAACCGTGGTACGAGTCAGCCAAGATAGCCTGCGGGGGGCCTGCGAAGGGGTCACCGCCAGGCGACCTGTAGTAAGGGTAAGTCACACGCCGCCACTAGCGTTGCGAAAGTAGCATACCCGGCCGCCAGGGCTCAGTGAATAGGTCAGGTGGCCATTTTCCGAGGGACAGATCACGATTCCTTCAAGCAACCTGGTGCCATGATGCCAAACACAGAGGAGGTAGCCTGCCACAGAGTAGAGATCGTGAAGTGAAGAGCGATGCGGCTTCTCGTGGTCCATCGGTAGCAAGCGACCTATCGGGCGCCGCGGCCAGCACTCCACAAGGGCATAGTGGCACCGCTCCGGCATCAGCACACGGCGACTCGGTAGCTGCAGTTGCACCGTTGTGTATCGGCGAAAAGGGTCTGCAAACCCGAAACTTCCGAGTATGGCGTCATGCCAGGCTGAGCGAGGAAGGACGACACTGCCGAGTCCTACGAGGAGGGAGAAACCCAAGAATGGCCACACACGAACGAACACAACGATCGTTGGGAAGCGCATCGAACATCAGCAGGAGGCGCTTCCTCAAACAGACGGCTATGGCCACTGCGGTGGCCTCCGTCCCCTATCTGGCCGGTCGGAGCGCGGCCTTCGGCGAGGAGGCCACAGGCGCTGACGCCGCGCTAGATCGGGCGCTCAAGGAGCTCGTTGCCATGGATGGCGGGCCGCCTGGCGTCATCGCCGTCGTGCAGCGCGGCCAGCAGCGCAAGGTACATACCTTCGGGGTCCGCAACATAAAGAGCGGGCTGCCCATGAGGATCGACAACCGCATGCGCATTGCGAGCATCTCCAAAGCCTTCAGCGGGGCCGTCGCGCTCTCTTTGGTGAGCAAGGGGGCACTCTCCTTGAACGACACCATCGGAGAGCTCCTCAAAGACTTGCCAGAGCCGCCTCCCGCCGCTTGGGCGGAAATTACCCTCAGGCAGCTCCTCAACCACACCAGCGGCTTGCCAGACTACACGGAGGACCCGGAATTCCTAGTGGAGTTCCCGGCCAGCTTCACGAAAGCGCCCCCTCCGGAGAAACTGCTTACTTACCTGTATAACAATGTTCCACCCTTGCGCTTCGATCCTGGTTCCAAGTACCAATATTCCAACTCGGATAACATAGCCGTGGCCCTGATGGTCGAGGCGGCCACTGGCAAATCCTACGAGGAGCAGCTCAGGGAGCTGGTCTACAAGCCTCTTGGGCTGAGAAAGACCAGCCTGCCCCGCGGCCCCAACCTGAGGAAGCCCTTCATCCACGGCTACGACAACGACCCCTCTCAGCAACCGCCCGAAGACCTGAGCGAGGACTTTGCCGCCGGGTGGCTCTGGGCTTCCGGGGCATAGTCTCTACACCCGCCGACCTCAACACCTTCATCCGCGCTTACGTGGGTGGCAAGCTCTTCGACGAGCGGACGCTGGCAAAGCAGAGAAGGGTCATCGAGGGGGGAAGCTCCGAACCGCCCGGTCCTGGGAAGAACTCGGCTGGGCTCGCCATCTTCCGCTACGAGACGAGGTGCGGGACGGTGTGGGGGCACACGGGCAACATCTTCGGCTACACTCAGTTTGCCGCCGCGAGCGAAGACGGGAGGCGCTCGGTGACGGTGTCCATCAACGCACAACACACCCTGGTCTCCGGCAATCCGGTGGTCTTCGAGGCGCTGAGACGTGCGGAGGTCAACTGGCCGTGTGCGCCGCACTGGCCGGCTGACAAACTAACAACGCTAGTAGAGTGTGGTCACGAGGTCGTGGTGGCTAACGCCCGCAAGACAAGGCTCATCTACGTCAACTCGTGGTGAATATCTGGCCCCGAGCCTGGCGCCAGGCTCAGCATTCAGGCATCTCGTTCCGGGATATCCACTGGGGGTATAAAGATGCACGCTTCTGAGTAGTATTCTTGTGCCCAGCTTCGCTAGACTAGCCTACGCTAGCGCTAGCTTGCCTCCCAACTGCGGTAGGCGTCGCCAGAGAGTGTGAGTGCCCCAAGAAGCTCGTCCTTGAGCTGCTGCTTGAGGGTGGAGTTCATGGTCGAGGTGACTGAGCTGACCTCCGCCAAGTCACTGTCGAGGTTGTAGAACTCCCAGCTCGGTCCCCATGGGGGGCGCCTGATAGCCTTGTAGCGGGCATTCTTTTGCTGGACCATCGCCTGCCAGATGCGACTTCCCGCCGGAGCCACCTTTCCACCTGCGAACTCGGTGTTCATCTCCAGGAGCATCCTGTTGCGCCAGCCACTCGGTTTGGCTCCGCCGACTCGGAAGACGTGGCGCAGGTCGCGTCCGTCGGTGCCGGAGAGGTTCGCGCCGTAGATAGAGAGGATGGTGCACGGGATGTCGATGTGGCCGGTCCAGGGGCCCGCAAGGCTCCTCTGTCCGACGAAGGCGTCTTGCGGTACGCCGGGACCGCGCACGATGAACGGCACCCGGGCGGACTCCTCGTAGGGTTGCTCCTTCTTCGCCAACCTGTGCTGTCCAAACATATACCCATTATCCGAAGTGAACCACACGTAGGTGTTTGCGAGCTGACCCGAATCAGCGAGGGCCGTAAGGGTTTCATTCACGGCGTCATCCACGTCACGAATCTCTTCCAGCTTGCCCTCATACCAGTCCCTAAGCTCGCCATGCCCCAGGCCCCCGGGGTCCGTGATGTTCGGCTGAGCCCTGAGTTCTCGGGGCTTGTCCGACATGTCGGCTTCGTTGTAGCTGCGCCAGTTGGGGAGCTGCACCCCATCGAAATCGTGTGCATGTTCGGGGGAGGCGGTGTAGGGGTCGTGCGGGCTCTGGGTCGTCATAAGCGCGAGCCACGGAGCGGAGAGTTGCTCGGGAGCCGTAACCCAGTCTATGAGTTCGCTCCTTATGAGCGCCGTGTCGGTTCTGGGCCACTCTGGACGCCACTCTTCACCGTGGCGGTTGACCAACCACTCACGGGGCGTAGAGTCTCCGTCTTCCGCGAGGATGACGACAAACCTGTCCCAACCCGGAGGGGGCACTGCGCGGGCGGCGTTGAAAGAGCCGTCGGAGTTCTTCACGTAGCCCGGATATCCGTTCATGTACTTCCCAAAGATTCCGGTGTTGACCCCCATAGCCTGCGAGCGCGTCGCTATCGTGTCGCCTTCCAGGTCTTTGAAGGCGGTGTGGATGCCACCCCCCTCGTAGCTCGCATTGGTCCATACTCCGTGGTTGTGAGCTAGCTTGCCGGTCAGTATCGTAGCGCGCGCAGGTCCGCAGACGGGTATGTTTGCCCACGAACCCTGGACCCACTTCAGGCCGTGGTTCGCGATTCTCGCTGCTATGTGCGGAGTGATATTCGCGTTTTGCATGTAGTGGGGCTGATCGTCGGTGATGATGAGTAGATGATTCGGCCCCGCGCTCGACTGTTGAGCCATTCTTCCTCTTTCAAGCGGCAGGGTTCGCCCTGCCGCCCTCGGTTTGTTTAGTGGTTACCAGCTTCTCACCTTCTCTCTACCATTACCAGTGTCGCGTCCTGGACTTCACGCTACTATCGCCTCCTCAACTCCTGCGTAGCGTTCGCTAAGCTCCGGCTTCCGCAGCACCACCAGGAGCGGCTGGTATGAGGGCCTTCGATTTTTTCATGGAAGTTCGTTTGTCCCGGAGCTCTGGAAGCTCGTGGGTGCTCCGGCTACTGGGCATCTGGGCGAGAGACGGCCGACCGCACCGCCTCGAGCATGCCCTCCACGGCTTCTTCCCTGCTCAAGCCGCTCTTCCGCTCCAACGAGCGCCAGGTATGGAAGTCGATCGCGAGCTTGATCGTGGCATGCAGGCGCTTCCTCCTGTCATCACCGACCTCCCAGCCTTCGGCGAGCAGGTCGCGAACCGCCTCAAGGTAGGGTACGACCGAACCCTCGAGCAGAGCAGCGAGCTCGGGCATGGTTTCGGCGTCGCGCAGGACGTTCGCCCTCATCGGCTCGGTGCGGGCGTAGAAGCCGTAGAGCTCCGTAAGCGCCGTCCTAAGCCTCTGTTGCGGGTCGCCGATCCGCGCCCAAGGGGTAGAGTCAGGCGCGGGGTGGCGCTCGGTCCAACTCCTCGAACATGCCTTGAGGAGGTCGGTTATGTCGGGGAAGTGGTTGTAGACGGTCAACCTGTTCACCCCAGCGCGCTGGGCTATCTCGCTTATGGTGGTGCTGGCAGGCCCCCGCGTGCGGTGTAACTCGACCGTGGCCTCCACGATTCGGCGTCGCGTCTCGCGCTGGCGCTCGGCCCGCTTCTTCATCTCGTACTTGCGTTTGTTCTGCGTCATTTCGCTAAACACTATACCAAACGATATTGACAGGGACATCAGATGGGTGTATGGTGCCTCATGTTCGGTAAGCATAGCGTTTACCGAAATCAGGAGAGGAGGTCGTCTATGGCCGAAGCGGTGAACCGAAGGGCGAACGTGCCGGCGCGAGGTGCTCTCGCCGGATGAGGGCGAGACGGTGTGGCTGAGGAAAGGAGGGTCGACGTGGCCCAGATAGGGGACTTCGACCAATGGGGACGCGATTTGAGGCGGTTCCGTCGTATGCGCAAACTGATCGGGCTTCTCGCTCTGGCGGCAGGCGTCTTCGCGATGTCGGCGCTGCCGGCCGGCGCGATCACGGGCGACTCCGTAGAGGACACCGAGCACCCCTTCGTCGGGCTGGTGGCGTTCTACGACGACCAAGGCCAGTACTCGCACCGCTGCTCGGGCTCGTTGCTCACGCCCACCGTGTTCCTGACCGCGGGCCACTGCACCACCGATTTTTTCGGGTCGACCGCGACGGCCCGCGTCTACTTCCAGGAGGACGCGGGGGCCAACTACGACCCGCAGACCGGCGTCGATCCGATTACGGGCTTCCCGCAGGACTGCGCTCCGGGCACGCTGGGTGTGACGTGCGCGACCTCGGACGAGCTCCACGACTACGACTACGCAACTTCCGGGCCCCCTTGGCGGGAGTTCCCGGACATCCGGGACGTCGGGCTCGTCGTCCTCGACCAGCCCATAAACCTCTCGGAGTACGGCGAGCTGGCCGCCGACCAGACGCTCGACGACCTGGCCACCCGACGCGGGCAAAAGCAGACCACCTTCACGCTCAGCGGCTACGGGCTGACGGAGGCCAACCCGGCACACGAGGTCTCCCCCCGCGAGCGGCTGATGGCCACCGCAAGGCTCACGAACCTGAGGAGCGCGCTCACGGACGGCTACAGCGTCCGACTCGGCGGCAACGGCAATGACAAGGGCGGGGCGTGCTTCGGCGATTCGGGCGGACCGGTCTTCTACGGTGAGTTCACCTCCAACACCATCGTTGCGTTGTCGGGGTGGTTCTTGGGCCCCCGCCGCGTTTGTACGGGTAGCGGCTACTACTACCGAACGGACAGGCAAGAGGTGATCGATTGGATGCTACAAACCGTTCCCGAAAGCGAGGCAGCCAAGATCGCCATCGCCGAGCTTTAGTCGGCGGGCGCGAAGCTCACTTTCCGGAGAGCGATGGTCCTATAGTCGCGGAGGGCCGGCTCGTTTTCGGCCTTCCTCTTGCCCCTATTCACCCGAGTGGCGCTCCTATGGTCAAGCGGCGCTGCTCCCAGAGGAGATGTGGGTCTCGTCTT
This sequence comes from uncultured Rubrobacteraceae bacterium, assembly GCA_963811295.1. Lineage (GTDB taxonomy): Bacteria > Actinomycetota > Rubrobacteria > Rubrobacterales > Rubrobacteraceae > Rubrobacter_D. Next base: position 66,397 of record CAWEQZ010000031.1, read on the forward strand.
CCCGGTGGTCTTCACCGACTGGGAATCCACTATGCCTGCGCTGGGCTGAGGATCTCGCTTTAAGCGAACTCCTCCACTGCTCTTGCCAATAATATCTGCCGGAGGTCGCTGACCTTCTGGAGCGTCCTGAGCCTCGCGCGGACAAAGCGCCGTAAAGGCGTCCCCTCGTGTTTCGGCGGCTATGTGACTCTAACGGTTGCGTAGGGCGGCCGGAGGAACACTACGAGGCTCTACAGTGCTGCCGCTACAACGTGTAGAGTATGCAATAGGCCGAGGTTCTGGGGGACCGACCCTCGACCGAGAGGAGAGCTCATGAATAGCAGGATAGCGATGGCGATACTCGTGGCAATGCTCGTGAGCTTAGCGGCGTGTGACATAGAGCGAGGCTCAGAGCGAGCGACCCAAGGGAAATCCGGCAAGGAGGGTGATTCTCAGGAGTCGGGACCAAGCCAGACCAAACAGGAACAACCGAAGAAGCCTCAGACGGTGAAGGGTGGGGTAGCCAAGAAACCCTCCCAACAGCGACAGCAAAAGAAGCCCGAGCCTGCACCGAGGAATATACCCGGGCTCACTCCGCAGGATGTTTACCTCAACCTCGAAAGTAGGGGCTTCAAGTGCAGCGAGCCGAAACTGATGGGACCTCAAAACGAAGTGCGGTGGACTTGCGAAAAGCAAGAAGCCCAGGGTGAGTATCTAGTTGAGATCAACTCATCCGACGCTAACAGCGTGCGCCTCATAGAGGCATGGGTTATCTCTCATGACCCAGCCCACGCCAACGCACTGGCGCAGGATTTCTTAGGCTACGTTGCCGGGATCCCCTACGAGGGAGCGAAGCCCGAAGAGGCTAAGGCGTGGGTTGAGCAGAATGTCGGCAGCAAGGTATCAGCGGAGTTTGGAGGTGTGTCGTATACGCTGGGGGGCAAGGCGGGCAGACGAAGCCTAGAACTCGAAAAGCTAGAGGGGTAGGGAGCCCCGAGACCCCAGGTACAATCTACCTACAAAAACCGCCATTCTCCCCATCCCTACTACGAGTCGCGTCTTCCACTAAAAGCATGCAGCGAAAACAAAAGGCTGACAAGCTGAAATGCTGACGAGCGAAGGCGAAGCCTGAGCGTGCTGAAATGCGCGATCAGCTTACAGCTGATCGCTTCAGAACGCCCCCCAGTCCTGCTTACCGGGAAAATAGTAGCTCGGGCAGATGAAGCGGAAGGCGTAGGCGATCCTTCGGGCCTTTCTCAGGTCCTCCATCGTTTTCGCCCTCTCCACGGCCAGGTCGGGGTCGAACAACTCGGAGAAGTACTCCTGTGCGGCTTGCTTGCGTTCTTCTTGCGTGGCGAACTCGTTCCTTATTCCGGCGAGCTCGCCGGCGTCCAGCCAGAAGCCGGCGCACCTTGGGCACTCGTCAACCAGAACCCCGCGTTTCACGCTGTGAAAGTGGCGCATCATGATCTCGCCGTCTCTGGGGCAGCGGATGCGCTTGCTAAGGTCAGGACGGAGTTTGGGATCCCGCTCCACCTCGAGGAACTTCTCGCCCGCCGACTCGTGTACCTCGTCCACGCGCGCGAGCTCGAACCAGTCGAACCAGATCCCGCCACAGCCACCAGCGCACACGTCCACCGTTACGCCCTCAGCAGTCATGGTGGTCATAGCATTCGAGCACACCGGGCACTCGATGACGCGGTCCTCGCTCGCATCCGGCAGCCGGGTGGTGTCCGTCTCTCTCGCCATCTCCATCCTTTCCGGCCCTTCCCTTCCTGTTCGCCTGACATTGTATCTACGCTCGGACTAACGTTTTAGGATGTGCAATCTGGGTATATGTGTGATAAGAATATAGTGTCACAGATCCACTACCATGGAGGTAAGTAAGTGCAGACCACTAGAAGTATCGACAAGACGACGCGTACCGCCCGCGAGATAGCAGAAGTCCAGCGCGACTCCTACGAGGCTCTCGCCGAGAACTTCGCGGCCGCCCAGCGGCGCACCATTGGGCTCGCCGAAGACGGGCTCAAGTTCATGAAGTTGCAGGAGCAAAGCGCCCGTGCGGCCCAGGAATGGTTCGCAGGTGGCGTGAAGCTGCTGCAGCTCCAGCAGCGCAACGCCGAGTTCGTGCAGGGCTGGACGGGCGACGCCGTGGAGGCTCTTCGCGAGCAGACCGAGCACAACGTGCGGACTGCCGAGGCCTTCGCGCGGAGCGCGAGCAAGCAGCAGGAGAGCTTCCGCGCGCTCACCCAGGCCTGGGCTGGGACCTACAGGGACTTCTTCTCCCCCTTCGCATACTTTCAGGAGGGCGTGAGGACGACCCAGCAGGCCGCCAGGCAGGGGCTTCAGGCCACCGAGCAGGTAGCAAGGCAGGGGCTCAGGGTCGCTGAGGAGGCCACAGAGAAGACCGATAAGGTTCTTCGGCAGACTGAGAAGGCCACGAAGGATGCGGAGTTGAAAGCCGCCGTCCTCGGTGCGTTGAAGACCGCCGACTACGCCGAGTTGTCCGTCGCGGAGATCTCCAAGAGGCTGGACGGTCTTTCCGTCGAGCAGCTCCGGAAGGTCCGCGAGTACGAGAAGCAGAACAAGAACCGCGAGACCCTGATCGAGCAGATCGACCGCAAGATAAGGGCCAACTCGTAAGGAGAGCACTTCAGCACGGCGCCGTTGGCGCCTTGTCAGCACGCCGCCAGGCTTCGCCAGGCGGCTTGTCAGCACTTCAGCTTGTCAGCTAAGTGTAGTGTGGCGAGACGCCCGTGCGCTTGAGAGAATTCCAGAGGAGCACCGACTCATTGAGAGTCGGTGCTCCGACCGTGAAACCTGAAATGCTGCCAAGCGCGCGGAGCGGGAAGGAACCGACAGGGCGCGTGCTGACCTGTGCGGTACAATCATTTCGAGCGACGATGCTACCGTCATCCGTATATCTATCGACCGACCAGGCGGGCCTGTTTCGATGATTTCCCCGGTGATCGGGGTGATTTTGGTCCTCGTTGGGATCGCGCTCTTCCTCGTAGACCTGAGCGTAACCAACCATGGCCTTCTCACCGCAAGCGGCATCGTAACGCTACTCGCCGGAGGCCTGGCGCTCTTTGGGGCGGGTGTCCCTTACTCGGGAGTGCTACTCGGTGCACTCGTGGTCGTTGCGATGCTAATGGGGGGTGTGCTCTTCGGTATCTTGGGCTCTTTGTGGAACCTCGGAAGGAGGCCGGCCCTTACGGGCAAGGAGGGGATGATCGGCGAGGTGGGCACCGTAAGAAGGCCCGTGGGTGTCACTTCAGAGGGGTGGGTTTTCGTGCACGGCGAGCGATGGCGAGCCGTGCTGGCGTTCGCCCCTGAGGAGATCGACCCGCGAGAGAGTGAGCCCACGGTAGGAGTGGGACACAAGGTGAGGGTGGTGGGTTTCGGTGAGGGAGGGGTAGTGCAGGTAGTGCCCATCGGATTGCTCGGTCGGGGCCAGGATTTCGACCGGCCAGGATAAAGGAGGATCTCTTGTGAACGTAACCTTAGGTTTGTTGCAGGCGGTAGGGGTAGGAATTGCGGCTATCGTGGTGGTTATCCTCGTGCTATTCGTCGCCTCGATCGTATTCAGCGCCATCAAGGTCGTCAAGGAGTACGAGCGGGGTGTGATCTTTCGGCTAGGTAGGGTACAGGGCGGTCCGAAGGGACCAGGACTCTTCATCCTCTATCCCTTGGTCGACAGGATGGTCAAGATAGACCTTAGGACCGTGACCATGGACGTCCCTCCCCAGGACGTCATTACCCGCGACAACGTCCCAGCCCGCGTCAACGCCGTAGTCTACTTCAGGGTCGACAGATCCCAACAAGAGCGTAATCGAGGTCGAGAACCACGTTCTTGCAACCAGCCAGATCTCCCAGACTACTCTAAGGAGCGTCCTGGGTCAGAAGGACCTCGATCAGCTCTTGACCAACAGGGAGGAGATAAACGAAGAGCTGCAGTCCATAATCGACGAGCAGACCGAACCCTGGGGGGTGAAGGTCAGCGTCGTCGAGGTGAAGGACGTAGAGATCCCGCAGAACATGCAGCGGGCGATGGCTCGTCAGGCAGAGAGTGAGCGCGAGCGGCGGGCCAAGATCATCGCAGCGGAGGGCGAGTACCAGGCCTCAGAGCGCCTCAGGCAGGCCGCTGACAGGCTGGAGAGCCCGACAGCCCTCCAGCTAAGGCTGTTTCAGACGATGGGCGAGATCGCCGTCAACCAGAACTCCACCATCATCCTGCCTGTGCCCATAGACCTCTTCAAGCCTTTCCTGGAGTCCCAGAACGGAGCCTCTTCCTACGGCCAGGAAGTAAGGGCGGCTCGGCGCGAAGAGGAAAAAGAGGCCGAGCGCCTCTACGAGGAGGCCGTAGGAGACGCTAGGCGCGAGGTCTCGAGCGAGGAAGTGTCAAGCGAGATGCCAGATGGGGAAGCCAACCGTTAGAGCATTTCAGCACTTCAGCACGGCGGCTGCGCCGCCTTCTCAGCAAGTCAGCAAGAACCTGCAAGCGAGGCTCCAACGCGCAGCCCCAGCCTCTGTGGCAGTCGATGCGGGGCCTTTTTCCACCGCAGAGCAAAGCTGAAATGCTGAAAGCGAAGCCCGAAGGGCGTAGCGTGCTGACATGCTGACTAGCGTGGTTTAGGGAAGGGTTGACCCTTCCCTAAACCGCTATGAGCGTTCGTCCTCTTCGGCAAGTCGTATCCAGCCAACGACGCTCCAGGGGTAGAAGTAGCGAGAGAACTGGCTTTGGTCTTTGTGGCGCGTCACCAGCATGACGATGCCCCGATCGTTGACGTCCTCCAGGTACACGGGGGCAGAGGCACGCAGATCGCTAGAGAGGGCTTCCGTGGTCTCGAGCATCACCTCCTGGCCGATCCAAGCCTCGGGGATCATCTCTTCCGAGCCCGAGGCGCTGGGCCTCTCCCTATCCATCATAGCTCCCTCTTCTTTTCGGTTCCCTTAATCTGTAAGGGTAGAACAAAGTAAGGGGATGCGTTGCCACCAGCAGGAACGCTGCCCGGTTTTAGCAATATGTGCTACAATCCTGGTGTCGTAGTACCTCGACTAGGAGGTAATGAACGCGATGAAGAGGAAGGTCTACAACTAGCCCCAAACGCTGTCGTTGTGGCACGAGCAGCGTTTGTCGCACGGGCTGGCGATCGCCGACTCTTTGCAGGAGCGGCTTCGTCGGCCCGATATTTCTGGGAAGGCTAGCTTATGCAACAGGATCAAAGTGTTTCCGAGATGGCGACCGAGGTCCTGGCGCGCCAGGCGGGTGCCCGCGCCAAACGGAGCGGCGAATCGTTGGAAGCAGCCCTAAGAGCCGTTCTCCAAACTGAAGCCGGACGGCGCCTCGGGCAGCTGCGAGGTGGAGTCCATCGCGATGAGAGGGCGAAGCAGTGGCAGCCGACCTTAGCGCGCGAGCGGGCCGAGGAGCGTAGGCAAGCCCAGCTAGAGGAGCGTCGCCGACTCCGCAAAGAAGAGCGCATCCGGGCCCGCAAGGCCGCCTGGGAGTCGTTCATGCGCAGGGAGCGGCGGGAGCTAAGCTGCGCAAGGAAGGCCAGCTCGCCGAGTTGCTTGGAGAAGCGTTGGCGGGGGAGTCGCTGGCGGCCTTGCGGCGGCTGGCCCGCGAAGACCAGAGACAGGCCGAAGAGGGGCTGGTGGCGCTAACGAGCAGTGGCAAGACGTACTACAAGCTGGTGGAGGAGCTCACAGAAGGGGACATGGGGGCCAGGATCGCGGCGGGCAGGTTGCGGGAGGCGTGGCTCAAGGAGCGGCGGGACCGGTGGCTCGATTACGGGGAAAGCCGCCTGTAGTCAAGTATATGCTGCTGCATTCTCCAGCCCGCGATGCGCGATTGTGCAAGTTCAGGATCCCAAACCGCACGCCCGTTCTCGACGCCGGCCTGGAGGTTTTCGCCCAAGATCCCGCGGGCCTCTAGCGTCCCGTCCGGGCGCGCCAAGACCTCGAGCCTGAGCATCCCGTAGACCCGGCGCCGCTCTTTCGGCTTCAGCCGTGCTGCACTCGACCACCGCGGACGAAGCAACCTCTCGCATCGTGGCGCAGCGCCAGCCGATGTAGGGACACTCAAGCAGATCGCTGGCGCGCGGTTGCGTTAGACGGTGATCCAGTCACGTTCGCCAGCGTAACGCTTTAGGACGGCCTCTTCCGGTTCGACACCGAGGCCGGGACCAGCGGGTACGGTGACCCGATCGTGCTCATAGTAGGTGTTCAACCCACCGACGTCTTCGGCCAGCATGATCGGTCCGCCCATCTCTACCGTCGTGGCGTTGTGGAGCGCTAAGGCGAGGTGCAGGCCGGCCGCCGATGCCACTGAAGATTCGACCATGGTCCCGATCTGGCAGCCTACTCCTGCGGTCTCAGCGACGGCATCGAGCGTCAGCGCGGCCAGCAGTCCGCCGCACTTCATCAACTTGATGTTGATCAGGTCGCAAGCCCGCAGTCGAATCGCTTGCAGGGCGTCGCGAGCGTCCAGTACAGCTTCGTCGGCCATCACCGGCACGCCGCCTAACCGGCGCACCTCGGCCATACCTTCGAGGTCGCGCCGGTCGACCGGCTGCTCGACGTACTCGGGATCGTAGGTGGCGATGCCCCTCACGGCGCCGACTGCTGCGCCAGCTGTGCGCCAACCTCCGTTGACATCTATCTTGATCCCGATGTCCGGCCCGACCGCCTCGCGCACGGCCGCAACCCGCCGCACGTCGCCCCTGATGTCGCGGGAGTCCCCAACCTTGAGCTTGACCGTGCGGAAGCCTGCCGCGACGAACTGCGTAGCGTCGATGGCCATCGCCTCAGGCGACTTCAGGCTTATGACCCGAGAGATGGACAAGGCTTCCCTGGCGCGCCCGCCTAGAAGTGCCCAGACTGGCAGCCCGGCGACGCGACCGGCGAGGTCGTGCAGCGCGATGTCGAGCGCGGCCTTCGCCGTCGGCGCGCCAGCGACCCGCGATTCCATCAGCCGCATGGCGGTGGAACGATCCAGCGGGTCCCGCCCCAGCAACGCCGGGGCGAGGTGGCGCAGCGTGGCGACGACTCCCTCGAATGTCTCGCCGGTCACATGCGGGTCGGGGGTCCCCTCTCCCCAGCCGGTCAGCCCCCCGTCCGTCTCCAAACGCACCAACACGGTCGCCAAGTCCGGGAACGTACCGTAAGAGACGACGAACGGCTCGAGCAGGGGCAGCTTTACGGGTACGATCTCTACACCGGTGATTCGCACTTTGCCTCCTCGAATACGTTCGACTGCAGAGAATCAGGTAACGGTACTCAGTCTCACTCGAACACGAAATCGCATTCGAGCAATAGTAACCATGGGGTTCACCGCGCCGACCAGCGAAGCCCGTAATGACATACCCGGACGCAAAGGCGGCCTCGAGGTTATCCCTTAGCCGAAAGCGCCACTCGCGCGCCCGGGCCGGATCGGAGGCGAGGAGACTGTCGAAGTCGCCGGGGATGGCGAGGCGGATCCGGCTCTCGGATGTGCCAGGAGCATATTCCGGTAGCGCGGCGAGCGCGCCGGGCGCGAGCGGTTGGTACCTTCCCAGCAGCCTTGACCTCACACGAGCGCTGCGGAGTGGCCAGGTGACGAACAGGCGATCGCTTGGCAGGCCCCCGTAGAGGCCTTCTCCGAAATGCTCCCCGTACAAGTTCCTAAGGTATTTGCGCGCGTGGGCGCCGAGGCGCTCGAAGTTCAGCCGCGCGTTCGCGGCCCGCAGTGGATCGACGGTCCATACGATCTCCTCGAAACCGGCCTGGAAAGCAATGATGGCTTGGAGTCCTTTCAGGGCGAACCCGATGCCGCCGCGGTATCCACTCTCCACCGCCATCAGGTCGGAGACAAGGCGCGCACGGCCGTCCACGTAACCGCCCCAACCCGATACGAAGCCCACTAGCTGTTCCCCATCGAAAGCCCCCAGTACCTCCCCGCCGGTTTCGTGCACGGCGACGAGGATGCTGGATGAAGCCAGGTCGCTGTCGGACACCCCGAAGACCGTGCGCTGTAGCCGTTCGGTTTTCTCCAGATCGAGGCGCGAGCGCAGGCGCATGAAAAGCAGTCGCCGCTCACCGACGGTCTTCCACCACCCTTTCGAGCTATTCTCGAAACCCAAGGTCTCGGGAGCAACGAAATCCGACGAAGGCTGCACCTTTACTGTTCCCGCTCGAAGCCTCGAGAGGCGGGCGCTGCATCCTGGAGGCGCACGTCCGCGTCGCAGGCTAAGACGAGTACCAGCACCGGAGAACTACGCACGATCTTGGTCGAGCTCGAGCTGAAGCCATCCACCGACGAACAGCCCGACCTCGATGACACCAGCGAAAGAGACCGTAGTTGTGTGCTGCCTCTTCAGGAACTTCTGCAGATGGGCCCCCTCGACCACGCTCGGCTCTGTAGTCTGATCTGAGATGTTTCTTCTCCTTCCCCAAGGCATACAGTCCCAATAACATTATGATGCCCACCGATCATGCGATGCGCAAGGTCACAGAAACTTACCCAGAACGGGCCCTCTTTCTTGCTCTACCTTGCCCCATCATCGCCAATCTCACTATGAGAATATCCTGATTGCTGGTGCATAGTTAGCCAGCACCGAAGCTGCTGCGTCTCTCCCCTTCCTTGCTGAGTTGCTCGTGATCCTAAGGTGTCAAGAACTGCGGAGCACGATGTCGGCGGCAACAACCCAGCACCTGTGCCCAAGCGCTAGGTCGATGGCGCTAAGGATAGAACTACCTTGAAACCAGCTGCTGGTGGGGTCGGCTGCGACGACTTATTAGGCGGGCTTCCACTGCCTGCCGCTCCAATACCGAAACGCAAGGACTTCGTCACCACACGTGTAACGGAGATCCGATTGCGGATCCGCAGTGATCTGCTTCCTCATCACGTATACATCATAAGATGTCATCGCAACCTCTGTACCTACTGCATCCAAGCCACCCCGTCTTGCACGACCCACGCAAAGGTCGAGCCGATTGAGGAGGCGCAGAGCTGGCCGCCCCTCGAAAGAAATCTCTGAAAAAGACCGCTAGAGGTGTCCGGATTGCCCAAGTATGGGCTTAACAATAAGTAGAAGCACTCCGCAATCAACCGACTGAAAGGGAGAGAGAATGCTTCACTTTTTTGCCAAGAGGCTCGCCGAGCTTCATGAGAAGGAGAGGGACGACCGAGGCTTCACCCTCATCGAGCTGCTGGTGGTCATCATTATCATCGGCATCCTCGCAGCGATCGCCATCCCGACGTTCCTCAGCCAGCGGACGAAGGCTCAGGACGCCGACGCAAAGTCGGAGGCCAGGAACCTCGCTGCCGCCGCCACGGCGTATTACGCTGACCAGAACCCCCCCTCCTACAACGGCATGACCGTCGCCGCCCTCACTGGCAACTATGGCTTCAACCAGTCTGGCGCAAACACGGTCGCCGCCCCGACCATCTATGCTGTTGGCGGTACGGCTAATGCGGGCTTCGATGTTACTGTCACGTCTGCCAGCGGTGCGGTCTTCAACTACGACTCCGAGCGGGGCACGGTCGCGAACGGCGCTGCTGATGGTGCGCCAAACTAATCTTGACGTAGGCTAGCACCACCTGGCGCCCCTCCGGGGGCGCCACTTTCATAATCTGAGAGGGGTCAAAAGTGTTCGGCAGGATGCTATGGTGCATGAGGCGCTTGTTCTTGCGCTCATCAGCGCAGTTGGGGTCCTCCTGCCCCATCGGGGGTTCTTCTCCGGCCCGGAGCAACGGCCCGCACGCGTGAGATGAGGACGTCAAGGAACTCTCTTCGCAGAGCTTCGTGAGATGCTAACCGGAAGGACAATCGCCCGCATAAACAACCGGCCCAGGAAGGGTGAGGAGCCTGCCGCTCCTGGCTGTTGGCGGCGGGACGCTGGTCCTGGCAGTGCTGCTAGATCTGCTGGAGGTCTTAGCCTCGGTCGCCATCCTCGCCGTCCTCGGCGGTGGCGCACTGCTCGTACTCGTCCTCTACAGGACACAGAAAGCGAAGATGGCCATTTCCCTCTCCTACAAGGGCAAGCTAGACGAAAAGGCCTCGGCCCGCTTTTCCGAGGTAAGGGAAGCCCTAGAGGGTGTTGCCTCATCTGGGGGGGTCTGGCGCCTCGCTGATTCAGCGCGGATGCCGAAGGCAGGCGAGGTAGCACCCTCTCTCAAGCGGGAGCCGGCGAGGGTCGGTCTCCTCCCTACGCCCGGCATCAGGACCGACGTGCCGGTCTGGGGAATAGAGGGAGGCGATGAAAGCATCTACTTCTTCCCCGAAGGCGCCCTCATCTACAGGAACGATCGCTACGACCCTCTCCCTTACAACTCACTGAAGGTGGCCTTCTCCTCGGGGCGCTTCTTCGAAGAGGAGGACCTGCCGGATGACGTGACGGTCGTGGAGCGCACCTGGCGCTTTAGCAGGCCTGACGGAAGCCCCGACCCCCGCTACAAGAAAGACAACGTAGAGATCCCCATCGTCCTCTACGGGCTGCTACAGATAAGTACACCCTCCTGGACCGAAGGTGCGCCTCGAGGTCTCAGATAGGCTCGCCGCAGCGCACTTTGCAAGGACGTTCGGCGCCGAAGTACCGACCGAGGAGCCGATGGAGGACGGTCCGGCGACGGCGAAGAACGCCGCCGGGCAGATAAGGATACCGGACGCTCCTCTTCGAGGGAGGGGGGAGAGGAGCGCCGTTCCGCGGAGGCACTGGAGAGGGAGGCCAGGTTCGCCACGGCGCGAAGGGCTCTCGGGGTGTCGAAGGGAGCGGGGGTAGAGGAGATCAGCGCCGCATACAGGAAGCTTGCGCGGACCCATCACCCTGACAAGGTGGCCAACCTGGAACCGGAGGTCAGGGAGTATTCGGAGCAGAGGATGAAGGAGATCAACGCCGCCTACGCGGAGTTCAAGCGCCAGTGGAACGACCAGGCCAGCGAAGGTGCGAGAGCGGGGTGAAGAGGACCGTGTATCACGAAAAATAACCGCGCTGTTTGGAGCATGAAGAGAAGGTTTGCCATACTCTCGATGGCCGCCTGTGTAGCGCTATCCGGCGTGGTCGCTGTGTCTGGGTGCGGGGTCAGGGAGGGAATGGAGAAAGTAGAGGACGCGAAGCAGGCCAAGAAGCAGGTCGAGAAACAGCGGGACAAGCTGGAGAAAGAACTGCGGAAAGGGCAGAAGAAGGAGGAGGCGATTAGCAGAAGGATCTTCTGCTAATCGCGCATTTCAGCACGCTCCAGCCTTGGCTGTCGCTAGTCAGCACTTCAGCATTTCAGCTTCTTTGTGTGGTGGGCTGGTCGTTCGGCGTACTGGGGCGTGTAGAATGCGTCCGTCTATTCTGGTGAGAGTATGGGGGAGTATGGAGGGTACAGCTGTTTGCGCGTTCGGCCCGATCGGGGCTCGTATAGGCGGTGGCGATCGTCCGGCGCGGCGGGTAGCGGGCCTTTCGCTGTAGCGTGATGCTTCGGGAGATCAGGCGCAGGATCGCGGAGGAGCCTTTACTGAAGGTCGGCGTCGTCGCGATGACCTTCGCGCTCGCTCTTACGGGGGTCGCGGCCTTGATCGTCTTTCTGGACGGTCCTCCGCGGGCGGTTGCGGCAAAATCTTCCGGGGAGTCAACCCGCTGGCCGCTGGCGCGCTCGGCTCCCGACACGGACTGGTGGAACTGGGGCGATCCCTCCTCATCAGGGACATCACCGGAGCCCGGGACTCGATCCGGAGAGTCCGGCTCCGGGACGGCGCCGGAGCAAAGCAGCCAGAGCCTCCCCTCGGAGGAGTATGACTACCCTCTGCCAACCGATCAGCCAACTCAGGGCTGCCAACCAACCTAGACACTACGACCTCCCGCCAGGGGCCATCATGAGCCTCACCATAAATGCTTTAGAGCTAAGAAACGTCCCCGTCATCTCCTCAGACTCCACCGAAGCCCTGGATCAGGGGGTGATCCACCTGCCGGGCACTTCGTATCCCTGGTCTGGAACTCCGGAGAGGAACGTGTATCTGGCGGGACACAGGCTGGGATGGCCGGGCACAGGAAGCCACCTCGTCTTCTACCGACTAAACGAGCTAGGTAAGGGAGACAGGATAACGGTCAGGGACAGGGAGGGCGGGAGATACGACTATATGGTGATAGAGAGCTTCGAGGTAGGACCACTTGATAGGTGGGTAACTGGGAGAGTGCGAGGCAGGGATCTCTTGACGTTACAGACGTGCACGCCGATCCCGACTTTCGAGAAGCGCCTGATCGTGCGCGCGGAACGAATCTAGAGCGATTTACAGAGCAAACTGCTCTACGTCAACCTTCGCGCTCCATAATATCCATCCACGGCATTCATCGGGCTTTCGACGACCTGGCCCCAGTACGTCGAGGCGTGGAGGATGTTGCCGCGGCCCGCGTAGATGCCTACGTGGGTTATGGGACGGTTCGGGCCAGCCTCCTTGAAGAAGACCAGGTCTCCGGGTAGGAGGTCTGATTTCTCTACGCTCTGTCCCATATACCACTGCCCGACAGGGTTATCCGGCATCGTCACCCACTCGCTGAAGACCAGGCTCGTAAAGCAGGAGCAGTCCTCAGATCGGTAAGCGGTGCAAGGCATCGGGGGTGAGTGCCTGTAAGGTGTGCCGAGGTGCGTCCTCGCCCTTTCGATCACCTCCGAGTCAATGACCTTGCCAGCAATTGTCGTCTCTCCGCCGACCGGGAATGAGCCGTACGTCGCCGGCGTTCCACTGTCCGAGGATGTGCCGTCATTGCCGGCCTGTGGGGCGGACTGCGTGCCTGCGACGACCATCACGGCGTCGGCGACTACCCGGCCTTCGGCCTTCGAGCGTCCGCCGACCCGCACGGAGTAGCGGTTGCCCGCGTTCATCTTGTAGGCACCGAGCCTCATCCAGACGCCGCCGTCTCTCCGCTGGTTGACTTTGACCTTCTTCGGTCCCGAGGCGGTGCTGATCTGGAAACGAGTCTTCGGGTTGTTACCCTTTGCGGAAGGCCAGCGGGCGTAGACGGTGTAGAAACCGTCCGTAGGAATCCTCACTTTGAACCACGCGGGGGTCACATCCTTCGCAGGCCTGACGTATCTGTAGTTCTTGCCGTAGCGGGTCAACCTGTTGTTGCTCTTCTTCCATTCTCCGCGCGCCGAGAAGAACTGCCGGGACGAAGCGTTGTCGACGACCTGCGAGTAGGGGGTTGGAGGCTCCATGATAGAGAGCGCCCTCGCCGGCGCTTGCGACATGGGTTCGGACCCCTGCGACGGCGCTTTCACCGAGAGCGCATCTGCTGGTGGGGCGTCCTCTGCCGTCCAACGGTCGTAGAAGGGGTAGTAGCCTGGGCCCGGACCCTTTTCGGAGTCTGTCGAGGTGGTTCCCCGGCCGGCATACTGCGCCTCACTCGCGCTCTCCCTGTCGTCCGTGGGCAATGCACCCGCCGACACGACGAAGATCGAGACCACCATGGCCACACCAGCAGCCAGAGATACCGTCGATAGAGCCGATTTCAGCCGAACCATTGGCCTACCCCCCGAAACCCCTGTTCCCCCGACTCGCGGCGAACATCTAGAGCGACTCTCCCCCACCACATCTCGTTACAGTTCGCAACAAGCGTACATCCCCTCCAACGGCTAAACCACGCCGGGTGAATTATGCCTACATTCCCCGGCAAGCGCCAGTTAGCATTTCAGCACGCTGCCTTTGGCAGCTTGTCAGCACGCTCAGGCTTCGGCTTTCGCTTGTCAGCTAGTCAGCAAGTCGTCTAAAAGTCTCACCATGAGCATAGAACCCGACCGCCACCGGCGGTGGTTCATTGTGAGCAGCGAGGCGAGGCCGGAGTGGGGCAAGCTGAAATGCTGACAAGCGGAAGCCGAAGGCTGGAGCTGTGCTGAAATGCTCTAAGAGCTAGCTCTCCGGCAGGATCACATCGTTGACCTGGATGTTCACCTCGGTGACCTCGAGGCCCGTCAGGTTCTCCACGCGCTCGATCACCCGCTTGCGGACTGCCTGGGTCACCTGCGCGATCGAACGCCCGTATTCCACGTTAATCGTTATATCCGCCGCCGCCTGCCGCTCGCCGACGTCTACGGAGAGCCCGCGGGTACGGCTGGCGCCGCCCGTGATGTTGTCTACGAACTCCCCGACGGTGGGCGAAGAGTCCCCGGGCAGCCTGGTGCCACCGTGGGACGACGCGACGCCATCTACCTCCTCTGCCGCAATCCCCACGATGGCGGTTACCACGGCGTCCTGTATCGTGGTGGTGCCGAGATCACTGTGGAGTGGGCTCTGCCCTGCATTCTGCGTGTCGGTACTGCTCACCGGCTATGCTCCTTTCCGAGGCGTCCACGTACTTGCATAACCGGGTAGCATAACCGCTGCCGGAGCCAGCCGATAGGGGATACGCACCTCCCCCGAGAAATCCAGCTACCTGCTACCCGAAGCTGTGTTTAGGCGCTGGCCGGCACCTAAGCAGTTCCAACGTCGGGCACCGGGAGCAGGGCGGCTTCGATCTTCTTTGTCAGGTCTTCCAGCCGGCAGGGCCAGGGTATAAAGGCAGGCCCTCCGGCCAGGGCTTCCTTGAGGCTCGTGGATAACGTGAGCACGGGGATATTCGCGGCATCGAGCGTGCTGCCCATCTCCGCCAGCAGAGTCTCTCTGGACTCAGCGCTCAGGGTGGGGGCGAGGAGCAGGAGCCTGACCCCTTCGAGGAGCTGCTCCGGCGGTCTCTCGGGAGGATCTTCGATGAGGCGGGTATCGTACCCGACACCCTGGAGCAACGCCTCCAGGGCGCGTCCGGCCACCGAGTTTCCCCCGAAAATGGCAATTGTCGTCGGTGCGGTAACCAGATCTCCTTGCATGTAGAGAGACCTTTCCATAATCTCCTGATGAGATTATGGGCGAGAGATGGCCCTACGCAAATATGCCACATGGCCAAAGTTTCAGCATTTCAGCACGCTCCAGCCTTCGGCTGTCGCTTGTCAGCACTTCGGCTTGTCAGCTTCTCCCGTTCCGGCCTCGCCTGGCCGCGACACGGAACATTGCTGACGGCGGTCAGGTTCTATGCTTGTGGCGAGACTTTCAGACAACTTGCTGACATGCCGACAAGGCGCGAAGCGCCGTGCTGACAAGCGAAGGCGAAGCCTGAGTCGTGCTGACTAGCGGTCTACTCACTCGGCCGTAAACGGCCGAGGGAGTAGACCATCAGCTTGAAGTCCTGTGGGCGGCTGGAGATCCTGATGGCTTCCTCGTAGTCGACTCTGTCTTCTTCGACCAGTTTCAGCAGGGCCTGATCGAAGGTCTGCATGCCGTAGTATTCGCCCTCCGAGATGGCCTGCTCGATCTGGCCGGTCTGGGCCGGGTCCATGATGAAGTCCCTGATGCGCCCCGTGGTGACCATTACCTCGCAGACGGCCGCCCTGTATCCGCTTTTCGTGCGGACCAGACGCTGTCCGATGATGCCCTTGAGCGTGCCCGCTATCATGGTGCGCACCTGGTTCCGCTCGTGCGTTGGGAAGAGGTCTATCAGGCGGTTGATGGTCTCGGTAGCGTCCACGGTGTGGAGCGTGGAGAGGACCAGGTGGCCGGTCTCGGCCGCCGAGAGGGCCATCTGGGCGCTCTCGGCGTCCCTGATCTCCCCTATGAGTATCACGTCGGGGTCCTGCCTCAGCACGCGCCTCAAGGCCCGCGCGAAGGAGGCCGTATCCGTACCCACCTCGCGCTGGTTTATGATGCTCTTGTCGTCTCTATGAATGAACTCGATGGGGTCCTCGATGGTGACCACGTGCTTGGCGATGGCATGATTGACCATGTCTATCATCGAGGCTAGCGTCGTCGACTTGCCGCTGCCCGTGGTGCCCGTGATCAGGACGATACCGCGCTCCTCGAAGGCGAAGGTGCGGATCACCTCGGGCAGACCCAGCGTCTCGAATTCAGGGATCTCGAAGGGGATGAAACGCATCGCTATGGAGACCGCGCCTCTCTGCCTGAAAGCGTTGACCCTGAACCGGCCATCCTCCGTCTCGTAGGAGAAGTCCGCCTCTCCGACCCGCTCGAACTCCTCGACCATGGGCTCGGGAACGATCTCCGCGAGGAACGCTTCCGTGTCAGGCAGATCCAACACACCGTATCCCTCAACCGGGGTCAACAGACCCTGAACCCGTGTAACGGGCGGCGAGCCCACCTTGAGGTGCAAGTCACTGCCCCCCTCTCGAACCAGCAGCCCGATAAGATCTTGCAGCTTACCGCCCCTCACCATCTCCTCTTCCCACCTTTCTCGAGACTCGAAACTCATGTATCTTAACAGCCAGGCTTAACAGCCAGCCGTCCCCGTCCGATAACCGAATACCAGAAGCCGACAAGCTGAAATGCTGAAGTGCTGACAAGCGGAGGCGAAGCCGGAGCGTGCTGACTTGCTGAAAATGTCCACATGGCATATAGGCGTATAGCCCGACCACGGCCAAACTCTATAATCGGCAATGTACCCGAGGAAAGCCGGTCCATCACGGACCTTTTGAGGAGAACAGACAGGTGAGTTCCGAGATATCAGGCCGGGAGATCGAGCTTCAGGCGGAATGTCCCTTATCCCGAGGTCCCTGACAGCAGGAAGACCGGCGTCGACAAGATCACCGACGTCCTCGTCTACCAGGGCAAGGTAAGCGAGGAGCAAGTCCGCCTGGCTCTGGAGACCCAGAAGAACAATCCCAGGCAGGATCTCGGCAAGATCCTGCTCTCGTTGGGGTTCATCTCCGGCGCGGACCTGGCCCAGGCCCAGGCCCAGCGGCTCGGGCTCGACTACGTCGAACTCGTCGAGAGGGACTTCGATCGGGACGTGGTAGCTCTCGTACCCGAGAGGGTACTGCGCAAGCACGGCGCCATCCCGCTCAGGATATCCCGTACCAGGCACCTCGTGGTTGCGATGAGCGACCCGAGCAACCTCTACGCCCTGGAGGACCTGAGGATTATCTCCGGCTACCAGATAACCCCCGTCGTGGCCACCGAGGACGAGATCCGTAACATGCAGGCCAAGCTCTTCGCCACAGGGGAGCGGATCACCAGGATACTGGAGGAGGCGGCCGAAGCCGGCGCGGAAGACGACGTCGAATTAGACCTCGGGATCGACGCCGGCCCCGACGAGAAGCCGATAATCCGTCTTGTCAGTTCCGTGCTGCAGCACGCGGTCGGAGACGGCGCCTCGGACATCCACATCGAGCCCCAGGCGCGCGAGGTCACGGTCCGTTTCAGGGTGGACGGAGTCCTGCGGGAGGTCATGTCTATCCCTCCCAAGCTCCAGCACAGCGTAACGGCCAGGATCAAGCTGTTGGCCGACCTGAACATCGCGGAGAAGAGGTTGCCCCAGGACGGGCGCTTCTCCGTCAAGATCGACGAGCAGAAGGTAGATTTCAGGGTCGCCTCTTTGCCCACGGCCTACGGTGAAAAGATCGTGCTTAGGTTGCTCGACAAGGCTAACGTCGAGGTGGATCTTGGGAAACTGGGCTTCGAGCAGAGGGACTACGAGCGTTTCGAGGCTATCTTCCGCAGGCCTTACGGGGCCACCCTGGTTACGGGGCCGACCGGCTCGGGCAAGTCCACGACGCTCTACGCAACCCTCAAGGAGTTGAACTCCCCGGAGAAGAACATCATAACCGTCGAGGACCCTGTCGAGTACAAGATACCAGGCCTCAACCAGGTGCAGGTCAACCCCAGGGTCGGCCTGTCGTTCGCCTCGGGCCTGAGGAACATCCTGCGCGCCGATCCCGACATCGTGATGATAGGCGAGATACGCGATAAGGATACGGCCAAGATCAGCGTCGAGGCGGCTCTGACGGGCCACCTGGTCCTGGCCACGCTGCACACCAACGACGCTCCCGGGGCCCTGAGCCGCCTTACCGACATGGGCGTGGAGCCTTACCTCACCTCCTCGGCGGTCGATTGTGTTATCGCCCAGAGGCTTGTCAGGAAGCTCTGCGAGCGGTGCAAGGAGCCCGTCGAGATCGAACGCGAGATCCTGGAAGGGATGGAGTTCCCGTTCGCGTTGGCCTCGGATGGGTTGCACTTCCACAAGGCCGTGGGCTGCCGCCGGTGCGGCGGGAGCGGCTACCGGGGAAGGATGGGGATCTACGAGCTTATGGTGATAAGCGACGAGATCCGGAAGATGATCTTGCTGCGTTCGTCGGCGACCGAGATCAGCCGCGTCGCCGAGAGCCAGGGGATGGTGCGCCTGAGGGACGATGGCTTGATGAAGGCGGCCAGAGGCATAACGACCATCGAAGAAGCGTTGAGATCTCTATAGACATGTGCCGATAGGTGAATCGCCTGGGGATGAAAGCATGATACATTTGCATAAGGATCTCGTGGGTGGCCACCGGAGGATAACGTGATTACTGAGAGCGGGCTGGGCGATTACTTACTCGACGCCGTAAGCATGGGGGCGAGCGACCTGCATGTCACGGCCAGTTTGCCACCAATGGTGCGGATAAGCGGCAAGGTCGAGCCGCTCGACTATCCCACCCTGACGGCCAACGCGACACGCGACATGATCTACGACCTCCTCTCCAACGACCAGCGCCAGCGCCTGGAGAACGAGTGGGAGCTCGACTTTTCCTACGCGCTGCCGCGCAGCGCCCGCTTCAGGGTCAACGTCTACTTCCAGAGGGGTGCCCTGGGCGCGGCTTTCCGTACCATCCCCAGCGAGATAAAGAGTATCAGTGAACTCGGGCTGCCAAAGGCCGTAGAGGAACTTACCGAAAAGCCGCGCGGGCTCGTCCTTGTTACAGGCCCGACAGGGAGCGGCAAATCAACCTCCCTCGCCGCCATGATCGACAAGATCAACGAGACCAGGCACGAGCACATCATGAGCGTGGAGGACCC
>CAWEQZ010000032.1:0-28889 GCA_963811295.1 uncultured Rubrobacteraceae bacterium
CGGATGGCAGGATGCTCGCGGTGGGAGAAAGGATATACGAATTGCGCCAGCCCCGCTCGCATACGGCGGGAGAGTGATCTTGCGGATTCTGTATCACTCCTCGAGAACTCCTTTCAGGTAGGCGACGCTTCTGCCCACCTCGGCGGCAGGACCGTAGCCAGGGTCGGTGGAGAGCATTATGTCCTGTTCTAGCACGTACCATCCATCGTAGCCTGCCCCGTTCAGAACTTCCAGCACGCGCCTGACGTCCACGTCGCCGTCTCCCAGCGGCATGTAGAGCCCGTCCCTGACCGCCTGTTCGTAAGGCAGCGTGCCCGAGACCACCCGTTCGGCGAGACCTCGATCCACGTCCTTCAAGTGGACGTGGCGAATCCTAGTCGCTGCCGACTCAGTTAGCGCGACGGGATCCCCGCCCCCGACCATAGAATGTCCCGTGTCGAGGCAGAGTGCCGTTTCGCAACCTTCGAGGAAACGCTGCACTTGTTCGGGGTTTTCGATCTCGGTTCCATAGTGTGGGTGGAGGACGACGCTGAGGCCGTGCTTGGTCCCGATCTCCTCGACCATCGCGAGCGTGGCGAAGAGCTCATCCCACTCGCTGTCCTCCAGGCCAGGGGACGCCTCGTAGCCCTCTTCCCGTGTCGCCGCCGCGATCACCAGCACACCGGCGCCGGCCGCAGCGAAGAGCTTCGCCTGCCTCTCTACCGAGGCAAGCTCCGAGTCGCGCGCATCCGGGCGATGGAGTATAGCGGGAACGAAACCCCCGACGAGCTCGAGTCCGTATTCCGAGAGCAAGGTGGCCATCTCTTGCGGATTTCCCGGCAAGAAGCCATCGGGGCCGGCCTCGAGTGCCGTAAGGCCGAGGCCGGCGACCTCGTCGAGGACCCTCTCGGCGTCCATCTGGTAGCCCCATTCAGGTACCTCGCAAACTCCCCAAGAGATCGGTGCCCCTGCCACGCGTGGCATCATCCGACCTCTGAAGGGGAGACGGGACGATGCTCGGCCAGTGAGAGATCCGCCGCCATCGCGATCCTGAGCGCCTCCAGCGCGTCGGTGGCCGTGCATGGGTTGCCGGCCTCGCCCCTTACCAGGGAGAGGAAGTGTTCGATCTCCGCCGTGTACGCAGCCAGGAAGCGTTCCTGGAAGTTCGGGTAGGCACCTTTCTTCGAGGGTGGGATGCCCGGTTCGACGGAGCGCAGCGGGGTGCGTCTGTCCATTCCGACGGAGACGCTGTCTTTGGAGCCGAAGACCTCGGCCCGCACGTCGTAGCCGAGGGGGTCATGGCGGCCTCCCGTCAGGACGGCGACAGCGCCGTCTTGCAGCCTGATCAGGGCCGCAGAGGTATCCACGTCGCCGTGCGTGGCGAAGAAGTCGAAGTGGCGGACGCTACCCGTAGCGTACACCTCCTCTACCTCGCCGCCGGTCAGCCAGCGCAGGATATCGAAGTCGTGGATGTGGAGGTCGCGGAAGATGCCACCAGAGTCGGGGATGTACTCTTCGGGCGGTGGATCGGGGTCGTGGGTGGCGAGCCTTAGGGAGTAGATGGTTCCCAGAGCCCCGGACTCTATGAGGCGTCTCGCTTCGGCGTATCCGGCGTCGAAGCGCCTCTGGAAGCCGATCTGGAGCGTCGCGCCGGAGACCTCGATCTCCCGCGCTATCTCGACGGTCTCCTCGAATCCCAGGGCTATCGGCTTCTCGCAGAAAGCCGGGATGCCCTCCTCGACGGCGGCCCGGATCAAAGGCGCATGCGCAGGGGTGGACGCGGCGATGACGACGGCGTCGGGTCCTGCGTCCAGCACGGCTTCGATCGTGCCTGCTACCCCACCGACTTCCTGTGCGACTTCATCGGCGCGCTGCGGGTCGGCGTCGCCGACGAGTATCTCGTCCACACCCGGGTCGCGGGCCAGCACGCCGGCGTGGAGGGCGCCGATACGGCCGGCTCCTAGCAGTCCGATCTTCATCCTACTCGCTCGACGCCGAGCAGGGAGCCGAGTTGTTCCTCCCTTACTTTGAGATAGCTGGCTACCCGTGATCCTCTCGATGTACGCGCTAATATCTCTCCCCTTTTCCAGAGAAGGCCACGTGCGCTTCGCCGAGCCGACCCCCTCGCCAACCTGGAATCCACCGCGTGTAACGATGCTACTGGAGTGCCCACCCCGCGTCAACGGGCGTTGGTAGAGAAGCCGCGCAGTCTAGCCGGCGACGCCGTGTCCGAGGTCCGAGGCTGCTGCTTCGTCGAGAAACAGAACGGTACTCGGATGACTCCTCAGCATCGAGGCTGGCATGCTCTCGGAGACCTCGTCCTCCACGGCGGCGGCAACGGCCCCTGCCTTGTTCGTACCCGAAGCGAGGAGCAGGACCGACTTCGAGTCGAAGATGGTAGCCATACCGGCCGTGATCGCACGCTCCGGAGCGCGGTCTGCTTGGAAGTCTGAGGCGTTGACCTTGCGGGTGCTCTCGGAGAGCTCTACGACGCGGGTGCGGGAGTCGAATGGTGCTCCTGGCTCGTTGAACCCTATGTGACCATTGCGCCCGATCCCGAGCACGCACACGTCGATCCCACCGGCCTCCACTATGGCCGCCTCGTAGCGTTCGCACTCCGCCTCGGGGTCTGGGGCGGTCCCGTCGGGGACGAAGACCCGTGCAGGGTCGGCATCGATGAGCCCGTAGAAGTGCTCCTTCATATACACGTGGTAGCTCGCACTGTGATCCGGCGCCAGACCAAGATACTCGTCGAGATTGAAGAAGGTCGCGTTGGCGAACGAAAGCCTCCCCGAGCGGTGCATTTCGACGAGCCGTCTGTACATCCCGAGTGGGGTAATGCCTGTTGGGAGCATGAGTACCGTGGAAGGTTCTTCTTCCAACCTCCCGGCGACGACGTACGCCACGGCCACGCTAATGGCCTCGTAGTCAGGGAAGACGCGCGCCCTCACAGCTCTGAGACGACCTTCTTGGCCCTTGGTATCTGGGGGGCGGCCATGCTCAACTCCGTAACGCCGAGCTCGAGGAGCTTGGGGATCATCTCGGGCTCTCCGGCCGCCTCGCCGCATACACCTACTGGAATGCCAGCCGAGCGTGCTGCTTCGCAGGTCTGACGTATCAGGGCCAGAACCGCGGGATGGTCCGCGTTCTGGAGCCGTCGCAGCCGCTCGTTGCCCCTGTCCGCGGCCAGGGTGTACTGGACGAGATCGTTCGTCCCTATGGAGAAGAAGGCCGACTCCTCGGCGAGTTGCGCGGCGCAGATTGCGGCCGCCGGAGTCTCGATCATCACTCCCGTCTCGACCTCGCCGGTCTCCACCCCTTCCAATTCGAGCTCCCTACGGCACTCCTTGAGCCTCGCCTTTGCGGCTCTCAACTCTTCGACATCAGCGACCATCGGGAACATGACCTTGAGGTTGCCGTTGGCAGCGGCGCGCAGAATGGCACGCAGCTGGGGCTCGAAGAGCTCGGGTGTATCCAGGCTCATCCTTATTCCGCGCCAGCCAAGGAAAGGGTTCTCTTCGTCGGGCTGGTCCACGCCGGGCAGGTCCTTGTCGCCTCCCACATCAAGGGTACGAACGATGACGGGCTTCTCGCCGAACGCGTGGGCTACGGCCGTGTACGCCTCGTATTGCTCATCTTCGGAAGGGAGCTCATCACGCTCCATGAACAGGAACTCGGTGCGGAAGAGCCCGACGCCTTCGGCGCCCCAATCCAGCGCGCCTTCGGCCTCGGAGGACGAGCCGAGGTTCGCGGCGACCTCGATGCGCCGCCCTTCGCTGGTGCTCGCTTCGATTCGCCTGTACTCCTCGAGGGCCGCCCGTTCCTCGGCCAGCGATCCAGACATCCTCTCGAAATGAGCGACCGTCTCCGCATCGGGGTCCGTGATCGCGTAGCCCTCTCCCCCGTCCACCGCGACCGTCTTGGCGCCCAAGACCTTCTCCAGGGCGGGTCCGACGCCGACGACGGCGGGGATGCCCATTGAGCGGGCCATGATCGAGACGTGCGAGGTCCTCGAACCCTCGGCGGTGACGAACCCGAGCGCCATCCCATTCTGGATGCGCGCCGTGTCCGATGGGGCGAGAGTATGGGAGAGCACGACGGAGGGAGTCTTTAGTGCCTCGAAGGCTGAAGCGCTACGGCCCATTAGCCGGGCAGAGATCTGGCCCGTAACGTCACGCACGTCGTCGGCCCTTGCGGCCAGGTACTCGTCATCCATCGCCGCGTACTCCGCGGCGTACTCCTCACCGACTGCAAGCACCGCCGCCGCGGGACTCTCCAGGTTCCTTATGCGCTCCTCGACCTCCGAGACCAGCTCGGGGTCCTCGGCCATCTCTGCGTGAAAGTCGAAGATACCGGCTTCCTCTACGCTTCCTGCCGCACGGAGCCTCTCACCGGTCTCCGAGAGGTCCCCGGCGACGGCTTCGACAGCCTCTTTGAACCTTTGGAGCTCGGCTCCGACCTCATCCTCCGTTATCCGGTCCCGCTCAGGGTCGGGTCTGCCCGTAGCCGGTACGAACGCCGGTCCCACGGCCACGCCTTCCGACGCCCCTATGCCAGTCAACTTCACGAGCTTCGTCCGAGTCTAGTGTTCGTCCGCCGCTATGAGCTCGGCCAGGGTCTGTACGGCCTGTTCGGCGTCCTCGCCTTCCGCGCGGATGGTGACCTTCTCGCCCTTTCTGGCGAGCCCGGTTATCTTCAGGACGCTCTTGGCGTTTACTTCCCGATCCCCCTTCACGATAACGACCTGCGAGGAGAACCCTTTCGCCGTCTTTACGAACCGCGCGGCCGGGCGGCCGTGGATCCCCTCCTCAGGCCCTACCGTCGTCTCTCTCTCCGCCATGAAAAACTCCTCTCACGCCAGCGCTCTATACAAGACCCGGCATACCTGCCCCATGATACCCTCACTCGCTCTCGAAAGCGGCTATGGCGCCGGCCGCCGCAGCGGTCATAAGCCGCACGTCCGAAGAGATGGTGACGAACTGGAAACCTTTCTCTGCCATGCGCGAGGCGTACTCGGGAGAGCCTGTGAAGATACCGGCGACGAGACCGTGCTCGCGTGCTGCGGCCAATACCCTGTCGATAGCTTCCACCACCTCCGGCTCGCCGCGGTCCGTGCCAGAACCATACCCGAGGTTCTGGCCGAGGTCAGAGGGTCCTACGAAGACGGCGTCCAGGCCCTCGACAGCCAGGATTTGCTCCAGGTTTTCGAGCGCTTGCTGCGTCTCGATCATGGCCATCGTTACGACCGTCTCGTTCGCGTGGTCGGTGTAGTCCTGGCCTCCATAGAGCGTTGCCCTGTACGGGCCGTAGCTGCGGTAGCCCTCAGGAGGGTAGCGGCAGGCCCCGACGAAGGCCTCGGCTTCTTCGCGGGTGTTGATCATCGGGCAGATCACTGCGTAGCACCCGGCGTCAAGCACACGCATGATGAGGCCTGGATCGTTCCACAGCACCCGAACGACGGGCACGGTATCCGTCGTCGAGACAGCCTGAAGCATCGGCACGAGGCTTCCATAGTCCACGGGTCCGTGCTGCATATCTATGGTCAGGCTGTCCCATCCCGCGTGAGCCATCACCTCGGCGGAGAACGAGCTCGGCACTTGAAGCCACCCGTTAACGGCTGTTCCACCTTCCTGCCAGATCCCTCTCAGACGGTTCTCCCTCATCCTCTGTCCCTTCCTGCCGCGCCCCGGTCCCCCAGAGTCGCGTCGCACGCACCGATCCGTCCTGGATCCCGGCGGAGGTCGCCGCCGGCCCGACGCAATAGTAGACGATATCGGTCACTTCTCCGAGATCCCTGCCACATTCCAAAGGATACCAGCGCACTGTGCGCATCTCCTGGGGCTGGGTATGGGGGGACGAAGACCAGCTCGGCAACCTCAACGAACTGAGCCCAGAGCTGACCAAAAAGTCGCTCTCTAAGGTTGTTCACACACTTTGCCGCCTGCTTGTCACAGTTTGTAGTGATAAGAATCACTCATTTGAAGGAGGCAACTTCCTCTAACGATTGCTACAGTGGTGACGTTGGTTGACCGGGTGAGGCTGAGGGGTCTCATCCTCGACAATGGAGGAGAGGTCTTGAGGCGCAGTGCGTTTCCGGGGTTGCCGAGGGCTCTCGTTCTCGCGGTTGCAGCGCTGTTTGCGTTATCGCTCCTGGGGACGCTCGTCGCTCTCGGGATTTTCTTCTGGTATGACACAGACTTCTGGTACTACTTCGACGTCGGGCCGGTCCTGATGGTGGCGGCGCTAAACCTGTCGGGCTTCTCCGTTTCCTCGGGTGTGCTCTTCATCCACGTCAGGAGCCAGGAATCTTACCTGACCTTCGAGTCGATCGCCTTACTGGTCTGCTTCGCGATCGCTTTGGTCAACCTGCTGTGGATTGCTCCTGCGCTGTTATTTCTCTGATCTCCCGAGGACACCTCTTGGCAGACGATAGGGTGAACAAGAAGATAATGCCACTAGCACTCCACTCGCAACTGTAGTATGCAACAAAAATCACTCATTTGAGGGATGTACCGGATGCTCGAGGAGAGTATGATGCAACGGTTACGTGGGAAAGGAGAACTTCGCGGGAAGGCACAGGAGGGCTGGCTGCCTTCCAGGTAAGGATCGCCTGGAAGCCCGAGAGTCGCACGGGCGCCAAAGTAGTCCATTTGCGGAACGCCCCCGTATACACGGGTACGCGCCTATTCGGGGCTCGGGAAAGGAAGTATCAGATTGTTGGGACAATCGCCGAACCCCGAATAGGCGCAGTATGCCTAGCGATTCTGAGAACGGGCTAAGAGTCGATGGGGATCGTGTGTTCTTCGCAGGAACGGATAGGGTTGGCCTGCCGGGATGCCTACTGCCGCCGGGCGAGGTAGACGC
The DNA here is from genome assembly GCA_963811295.1 of uncultured Rubrobacteraceae bacterium. Classification (GTDB taxonomy): domain Bacteria; phylum Actinomycetota; class Rubrobacteria; order Rubrobacterales; family Rubrobacteraceae; genus Rubrobacter_D. The sequence continues at coordinate 6,844 of CAWEQZ010000032.1, forward strand.
CCAGGAGGATGATGGCGCCGCCGAGGACCTTGTTCGCCGTGAGGCTCTCCCCGAGTAGCAGCACGCCCGCAGCCACGCCGACGAGCGTGATCAGGTACTGGTAGATGAGCACGCGGTTCGCCCCGATCTGCGAGACGCCCCTCTGCCAGGCCCAGAACCCGAAGGCCGCCACCAGGAGCGTGGAGTAGGCCAGGGCTTCCCAGGCCCTTGCGCTGGCCCCGGCCCATCCGGCGTCCGAAAAGCCTGGCAGGGCTAGAGGCAGGGCTCCCAGGCCGCCGAAAAGCATCGTGTAAGAAGCCACCACAAGCGGCGAGTACCTCTGCAGGAGCGGCAGAGACAGGACAGCGTAGGACCCCCAGCAAACCGTCGCAACCACGACCAGGAGGTTCCCGAGGAGGCTCGTGCTGCCCGTCAGGCCACCGTAGACCACGACTCCAACGCCCAGCAAAGCGAGACAGACGCCCAGGATACCCCAGGGTGTCGGCCTCTCCAGCCCGAGCGCAAGGCCGAGGAGGATGCCCCAGATCGGTACCGCCGCGTAGATCAGGGCGGTCTCGGAAGCGGTGGTCATGCTCACCCCAAGCGTAAAGGAGACGTTGTTCGCCCCCACTCCGACGACGCCTACTCCCGCCAGGGAGAGGAGGTCCCGCCGACCGGGTCTTCCGTCCCTCGGCTCGAGCAGCGCGACGAGTGCGAGGAGCAGGAGCCCGGCCAGGGTGAACCTCATAGCCACGAAGGGGACGGGGGGGAACTCGGAGACAGCGACTTTGACGGCCACGGGGTTGGTGCCGAGAAAGAGGACCGCGACGAGCAGCGAGGCCTCCACAAGCGTCGCGGCCCTGTCTTTGCGCCCGTCCATTACCCCGAGTCTACCGTCCTGGCACGACGGTCACCGGCTCGTTGGGCTCTCCCTCTTGCGCTCCAGGGTCGGGATTACCGTCTGGAGCAAGGTACCTCTCCTGAGGCGGGACGCGTTATCTGGGTTATTGGTCGGACATGGGGGTGTGGTTTGCTTCAAGAAGCTCTTCCGTCTCCCTGCGGAGGTGTGGGCCCCACCAGTAGTCCCCCTGTCCGATGTCGCATCCCAACTTGCTGAGGTTCTCGAACTCCTCGTGGGTCTCTACGCCCTCGGCGACCACCTCGATGCCCAGCGCGTGCCCGAGGTCTACCGCCGCCCGCACGATAGCCAGGTTCTTGTCGTCAGTGTCCAGATCTCCAACGAGGACCCGGTCCAGCTTCAGTTGGTCAACGGGCAGGTACCTCAGGTATGACAGCGAGGAGTATCCCACCCCGAAGTCGTCTATGGCCAGCCGCACCCCGAGGTCCTTGAGGCGCCGGAGCGTGCCTGCGCTGGATCCCTCGTCCTCGACCAGGACGCTCTCAGTGATCTCCAGCGTAAGGCTCCCGGGGTCGAGGGCAGCCTTCCTCAGGGCGTCTTCCACTTCACCGACGAGTTCCGGGTAACGCAGTTGACGAGCGGAGATGTTGACGGCCACTGTCAACGGGGCGTCCTTGGGATAGCGTTCCTGCCACTCCCTGGCGCGCCGGCAGGCCTCGTTGAGCACCCACCGGCCCATCGGGACTATCAGGCCCGTCTCCTCGGCCATGGGAATGAATCCAGGAGGGACGAGCAAACCGTGCTCCGGATGGGCCCACCTCACGAGCGCCTCCATCCCCACTATAGTGCCGTCAGGTATGGAGACCATCGGCTGGTAGAAGACGGGTAAGCGCTCAAAAGGAGCTTCGAGAGTCCGTCTGAGGTCGGCCTCCAGTTCCAGGCGGCCCTTGGCCCGTCTATACATAGCCGGGTCGAATACCCTGAAGGTCCCGCCCTCCTCCTTGGCCATGTACATCGCCGTGTCGGCTTCCATGAGAAGGGCTTCTGGCGTCTTCGCCCTGGCGTCGCCCAGGCCGATGCCTATGCTGGAAGGGGCGAACAGTTCACGGCCCTCCACAGAGAACGGTCTCTTTAGTTCCTCGGTAATCCTCTTGGCTACACGCACTGCTACCTCAGGGCCTTCGATGTCCTCGATGAGCACCACGAACTCGTCGCCTCCGAAGCGGGCCAGGCTATCTTCCGGGCGCAGGCAGCGCTTGAGGCGCTGGGCGACGAGCGTGAGTAGCGCATCCCCGGCTTCGTGGCCTAGCGAGTCGTTTATTATCTTGAACTCGTCCAGGTCCATAAAGAGCACCGCCACCTTCCGGTCTCTCTTGCGCCTCGTGCGATCGAGGGCTTTTCGAAGGCGGTCCACGAAGAGCTGGCGGTTCGGGAGGTCGGTCAGGTAGTCGTGGAAGGCCCGGTGCTCGAGCCGCTCCTCCAGGGCCTTGCGCTCGGTAAGGTCGTAGATGACCCCTTGCCAGTAGAGAGGTTCGCCCGCTTCATCTCTCAGGAGGACAGCTTCCTCCCGGACCCACACCACCGACCCGTCCCTGGCCATTAGACGGTACTCTTCGCTGAAGGCCTCCTCGCCACCCGCCTCGAAGCGCTCGTCGGCGGCCAGTATCCTCTCCCGATCGTCGGGGTGGAGGCACTTGGGCCACAGCTTGCCCTCCCTCCACTCTTCGGGGGTGTATCCGAGCATCTTCTCTATCTGGGGGCTGGTGTAGAGCGACGTCTCCGGGTCGTCCACAGGGTCGATGTAGGTGACGGCAGGGATCTGGTCGACCAGGGTACGGAAACGTTGTTGCGCATCACCGAGCCGCGTCTCGGCCCGCTTGCGCTCCGTAATGTCCATCTGTACCCCGAGCCAGTAGAGTGGGTCCCCCGCTTCGTTCCTGACGAGCGTGGCCTCGTCCCTGATCCACACCAGGCGCCCATCCTTGGCGAACCTACGATACTCCATGACGAAAGGCTCTCCGGTCTCGTTGGTGCGCAGATCCTCGGCCAGGACCGCCTCCCTGTCGTCGGGATGAAGAATTCTTATCCAGAAGCCCGGGGTCGAGGTGCACTCCTCGGGGGTATATCCCATGATGTCCATGATCTGGGGGCTGACGTACACGGTTTCGCTGGTGCGGCGTATCTCCTGAATGTAGGTAATAGCCGGTATCCGCTCGACGAGCATACGGTACCGCTTCTCGGCGTCCCTCAGACGGTCTTCGGCCTCCTTGCGCCTCGTGATGTCCCTGGAGTTGACCACGTACCCGCCCACGCCGGGTTCCTGGATCAGGTTCGTGCCGACCGACTCGAGCCAGCGCCAGGAGCCGTCCTTATGGCGAAAGCGATACGCGGCCGATGGATGCAGCCCAGGGTCTTCAAGGCCCTCCTCGTAGGCCGTCTTAACCCTCTTATAGTCCTCGGGGTGCACGTAGTCGAAAGCGTTCTTTCCGAGAAGTTCCTCCGAAGAGTAGCCGAGCATCCGCTCTATGGCCGGGCTCTGGTAGCGGACTATGCCGCTGGACTCCATCACCGTGACGAGGTCCGAAGAGTTCTGGGTAAGGGCACGGTAGCGTTCCTCGCTGTGGCGCATCCTGGCGTAGAGGCGAGCCCGGCTAATTGCGAGGTCCACGAGCTCGGTCACGGCGACCATCACCCTCAGGTCGTTCTCCGTCAGCTTTACCCGGTCCACACTCTCCAAGTCGAGGAGGCCCACAGCCTCGCCCTCATCGAAGAGTGGCACGCAGATCTCGGAGGTCACTCCGTCTATGGGCCTCAGGGAGTCGGGGTCTTTGCTCACGTCTTCCACGAGCAAGGGCCGTCCGGAGCGGACGGCTCTCCCGCGGACTCCTTTCGTCAAGGGGATCCGCCCGTGCGCCTCGTGGTACCCGGCCTGGTGCTGGAGCACCAGTTCCCCGCCTTCGAGCAGGTAGGCGCTCAGCCGGCTGTAGGCGTAGGTCTCGGCCACGGCCTCCACCGCCCTGGCGAGAACGCCGGGCACCTCCAGCTCATGCGCTACTGCCGTGCGAACCCGGTGGAGGAGGGCCAGTTCCCTCGACTGGCTGCGAAGCCTCTCCTCGGACTCCGTACGCTTCGTGACGTCCCTCAAGGTGATCTCCACGCCCTAGACGGCAGGATCCCGTCGAGGGGGTCAGGGCTCGGTAGGCTGTTCGGATCCGGCTTTGGAGGCTCCACCAATGCAGTCTTTCCGGCCACTGACGATGACTGGACCTTAAGTATACCTGAGGTGGATGCCACCTGGCCACGGGTACCGCCGGACGAGGAACTCGGAGCCGAACCATGTGGTGAGGGCTCAAGTAGTTCTGAGCTGCAGCGACCCCAGCCTCACACCGGCGCGGATTCTCAAGACGGGACCAACCCCGCCAAGGGCTGCTCCGGTCGAGAAGGCGCCCTCGCTCTTCGTGAAACCGTCGCCCACATCGACGCTGCCGAGGGTGGTCTCGGCGACCACCTTCGTCGCGGTAGAGGAGGGGACGGACACCACTACCCCCGAGATCCCCGTCTCTATGCTCACCTCGGCGTCCCGCGAGAGAACACCGCCGAAGTCGAGTTCGAAGCTGGCCGCCCCTCCTGAGAGACGCATCTCAGAGAAGTTGGCGTTGGCGAGATTCTCCAGCTCTATTGCGGCAGCCCCGCTGGAGATCTCCAGCAGTTCCATGGGCTCGGGGTTGGGTTGCGAAACGCCTAGTTCGAACTTGCCGGCACCCTGCCTGACAATCAAACGGCTCAAGGGCACGCCCCCGAGGTCCAGATCGAAGTCGCTGGCGCCGGTCTCGATCGTCAGGGTGAAGGGTCTTTCCTTGCCGAACTCGACTTCGTAGCGGGGAACGCCCCCGAAGACGGCAGGGATCTGTTCGAAGGAGGGCTCCGACTCCGTGATCGTAACGCCCGCCTCTTCTTCGACGATCCTCAAGGGCCTTCTATCGGTCGGGTCGCTGTACGTCCCTGCGACCCATTCACCACCCTCGCCCGGCCTGGCCGTGAATCGGCAGGCGCCGAGGGCTAGGCGCAAGTTTGGGTTGCCCACAGAAGGGTAGGCGACATGTATCGGCGTCTCTCCCACGAGAATCTCCTCTCTCCAAGGTTCATGAACGCAGTGGGAACAGAAGCAGCCTACAGCAGAGTGCACGTTACCGTTCTGGATTGGGGCTGCGGGCCACAGTGGTGTCCTCCGCGAGGTGCACATCCGCGCCGCGGGGTATCACGACGACGGGCACTGGAGAGCTACGAACGATCTTCGTCGAGTTCGAACCGAGGAAGACCCTCCTAACGGGTCCGAGCCGGCTCGAGCCGACCATGAGCAATTCGCCTTCCTCCCAGGAGAGTGAATCGAGTGCCTCCTCCCAGTTGCGACCGCTGACGACGCCGGCCTCCACCGGGACGTCGTCGTGTAGCATGGCCAGCGCTGTGTTCTGCGCCTCCTCCGCCTGGGCGCGCCACTGCTCGGCGACGAGGCGCTCCGCACTATAACCGACTTGTGACGGATACATCTGCCTGTCCCTGACAACGAGGGTGATAAGCCGAAGCGGCACGTCGTGCCGCCTGCTCAGCTGCACCGCGGCGTCGAAGGCTGTCCGTGAGCGCGTGGATCCGGCAAACGCGCAGGTGACGCGGCGAAGTCGCGCTTTGGAGGACGGACTGTACCCTCTCGGGGTGAGCGCCACGGGTACCGGCGCCGTGTGGAGCATCTCGTTTGTAACGCTGCCCATCGCGAACCGGCCGAAGGGTCCGTGCCGCGCGGAGCCGAGCACGATCAAAGCTGTGTCCCTCTCCCTGGCGGAGGTGATTAGCCCCTCGGTCGCGGTACGGGCTGAGGTGGACACGTACTCAGCCTGCACCGCATCACCGACGAATTCACGCGCCTCGGCGATCGTGTCTTCGGCGTACTGCTTCAGGAACGCGGCGTACTCCGCATCCACGCGCGCCAGAGAAGGGTGACCCCATACCTCGGGGAGGACGATGCACACGGTGAGGGTTACGTCGCCGGTGCGGGCCAGCATCCTGCCCAGGGCAAGCGCGTCCCTTCCCCCGCGGTCGGCGGTCAGGCCAACTAGGTAGTTCATTGTGAGTCCTCCGTGGCGACCGCCTGCCCCCTGGCCAGCCGCGAGTGACGGGCGCTGTACGTGAAGTAGACTATGGCCGCGACTCCGAGCCACACCGCGAACAACGCGAACGTGGAATAGGGCAGCTGGGAGATGATGTAGAGGGCGGAACCTGCGCTGAGGATGGGCGTGACCGGATAGCCAGGGACCCTGAATCCCCTGGGCAAGTCAGGTTGGGTGCGGCGCAGGATAATCACGCCGATCGACACCACGGTGAAGGCGACCAGGGTTCCCATGCTCGTCAGGTCTATGAGAACGCCGAGCGGTATGAACCCGGCGAGCGCCCCGACGAAGATGCCCACGATTATAGTGTTGCGAACGGGGACGAGGGAGGTCGGGTTGATCCGGTGGAAGACCTCGGGGAGCATCCCGTCGCGCCCCATGGCGAAGAGGATGCGCGTCTGTCCGTAGAGCGTCACAAGCGTCACGCTAAAGATCGAGATGACCGCGCCGGCCGAGAGCACGGCGGCGGGCCAGGCAGAGCCGGTGATGTCGCGCAGGATCACCGCCAGGCCAGCCTCCTGGCCCGCGAACGCCCGGTACTGCTGCACGCCGATCCCGGCGATCGCTACGAGAAGGTAGACCGTGGTTACTATGATGGTCGCGAGTATGATCGCCAGGGGGAGCGTTCGTCTGGGATTGTGCACCTCCTCGCCCGCCGTCGAGACGGCATCGAGGCCGATAAAGGTAAAGAAGATGGAAGAGGCGGCCGCCCCGATGCCGGCGACCCCGAGTGGGGCGAACGGCGTGAAATTCTCACCCGAGAAGGCCGTGAACGCGATTATGATGAAGAATATCAGCACCGCGAGCTTGATGATCACCATTACGGCGTTCACCGTCGCGGATTCCCTGGCCCCGCGCAGGAGCAGCAAACTGCATAGCGTCACGAGCACGATGGCAGGGAAGTTGAAGATCCCACCTTCTCCCGGCGCCGCGAGTATGACTTCTGGCATGCGGAATCCGAACAGGCTGAAGAACAGCTCGTCGAGGTACTGGGCCCACCCGACAGCGACGGCTGCGGAAGAAACGCCGTATTCCAGAAGCAAGCACGCTGCGACACCGAATGCCACGATCTCCCCCATTGTGGCGTAGGTGTAAGAGTACGACGAGCCGGAGACGGGGATGGTCGAGGCGAGCTCCGCATAGCACACTGCAGTCAGGGCTGCCGTAATTCCGGCGAGGACGAACGACACGATGACCGCGGGACCAGCCTCAGGCACCGCTTCGGTCAGTACGATGAAGATCCCGGTGCCTACCGTGGCCCCGACCCCGAACATCGTCAGCTGGAACAGGCCGATCGAACGGCTGAGCTCACCGCCCTCCTCGTCGGGGTGCGTCTCGGTGACGAACGCCTCGACAGGCTTCCTACGGAACACACTCCTCTGCTCGGGCGATGATGTGCTCATGATCGTTGCACTCGCAGTGAGCGTCCGAGCACTCCTCGCAAGCGTTCACCGACAAAGCTAGCTCGTTCAGACGGGTTTCCCACCGTTCTACCTCCTCGTTCCCCAGCTTGTGTTAGCGGTCTCCTGGTAACAATTGTAGTTTTCTGGCAAGCTCCGGTCAAGGCGTCGATCCGGGTGCCTATTCGGCCTCTTTGTACCTGGTCCCTAGAGAATCTTTGTTCGCCGCTGCCATATCTTGTTTGGGCACGTGCCGATGGACGACGTGCTACTGTCTAACGGTCCCATAATTATGAGCCTGTAGCGACCGACGGTGAGAGGAGCCCCATGGCCGGAACTGTGGAGCGGGGACGTCAACACGAGTCTTCCGATGAGCGTCAGGCAGAGATCGTCGACGTGCTGGTGGATGCTTTCTCGGGGCTAATGGACGCTAACCCCGAGGCGTTTCGCCAAAAGTTCAGGAAGATGGCCGCAGGCCCTTTCGCCTTCTATCGTGGCAGCGCGTGCTTGTTCTACGCGGACATGGAGAGTGAGAAGGACCGTTGGGCGGATGAGCGCACCAGCCGCGTCTGGATCCAGGGCGACCTGCACGCGGAGAACTTCGGCACCTACATGGACGGCGACGGGGTCTTTATCTTCGACGTCAACGACTTCGACGAGGCCTACCTCGGTCACTTCACCTGGGACATCAAGCGGATGGTCGCCAGCGTGGCGCTGTTAGCGTGGATGAAAGCCATCTCGGACGCCGACATCGCGTCCTTGATCGAGACGTACGTCCGGGCCTACATGGAGCAGGTGCGCTACTTCGTCGTGAGCGACCGCGACCACGAGTACGCGCTGCGGCTGGAGTCCACGGACGGCGAGGTGCGAGAGATCCTGCTCGAGACACGGCTGAACACCCGCGTCGGACTGCTCGACAGGTTGACCCTGATCGACGAAAACGTCGAGCGGCGGTTTCGTCGCAGTTCCGGGGTCCGCGAGCTCGAGGATGCCGAACGGGCCAGGGTGCACGCCGCCTACAGAGCATACCTGGAGACGATCCCCGAAACCAAGCGCTTCCGGAGCCTGACCTACCAGGTAAAGGACATCGTCGGCCGTCAGGGCTTCGGCATCGGCTCAGCCGGGCTACCCGCCTACAACGTGTTGGTGGAGGGTCCCACCCAGGCCCTGGAGAACGACGTGGTGCTCTCGATGAAGCAGGGCAACGTTGCGGCCCCGAGCCGGATCGTGCACGACGAGCGCATCAAGGGATACTTCAAGCACAACGGACATCGCACGGCAGTCTCCCAGCGCGCGCTGCAGGCGCACGCCGATCCCTGGCTAGGTTACACCGAGATCGACGATGTGGGCTTCGTCGTCACCGAGCTTTCACCCTACGTCGAGGATCTCGACTGGTCGGATCTCACCGAGCCAGAGCAGATGTCGCCGGTGCTCGACTACCTCGGCCGGGCGACCGCCAAGGTTCACTGTGTCGCGGACAAGGACTCCGACCCCAACATCGTAGGCTTCCAGACCGAGGATGAGATCATCGAGGTCCTCAACGGCAACGAAGAGGAGTTTGTCCAGGAGATGGTAGAGTTCGGGGCCAGCTACTCCGAAGTCGCCCGTGACGACCACCGGCTATTCGTCGACGCCTTCCGCAACGGCCGGATTCCGGGCCTTTAAAGAGGAAGCTATCGGCCAACCCATCACGCCGGTATAAAGAGATCTCCCGTTACGTAGAACCAGAAGGCATCGAGCAGCAAGAGAGACCCCACCAGAAACACTGCGCCCGTGATAAGACGAACCATCCACGGGCTTATCCTTGCGAAGAGGGCTTGGACCCGAACCACGACCCGCTCGTGGTTCACGCTCAGTGCCATGGCGAGCACCAGGATCAGCGGGATGTGGCTAACAAGTGTCCACGTCAGGTGTGCGGCGAGGACTAACCAGAAGAGATCCGCCCGGCCGGCGATCACCACGAGCGAGACGAACGCAGGGTCGGCGATCGCCGCGAGCGCGAAGAGCACTCCCGCACCTGCCAGGGAGAGTAGACCGAGGCCGCGTGGGACGCCAGGCTTTGGCGGGTGCGTGCCCGGCCTCAGTGTTCGCACGATGCCAAAGATCAGCAATCCCACTCCCAGGACGATATCTACAAAGGCAGCCACCCTGTCTTCTGTCGGGCTGTGGGGCAGAATCTTTCCCCAGTCGATACCGGCGATTCGTGGACCGACTATGAGCGATAGGGCCGTACCGAACGCGATAGTACCGAGGATACACAAACACCCGAAAGCCATGAGGGCGCGAACGCGTGCCCCCGCCCCCAAGGCTCCGACGGCGAGCAGCGCCGCGGTGATGTCGAGGCTGGGCAGCCCGAGGGCGAACGCAGTTAGCAGGAGTTTTGCCACCCACCAATGGTACCCTCTTCAGGGCATGTCCCCTTTGGACGGCGAGATGACCTGCTCGTCGCCGGTCTTTGTTCGAGCTGCGACCTATCTGTATCGCGATCGAGCCCTCGCCCACTGCCGAACGCTACCGGGGATGACATAGCCCCTCCCGTCGCGCATGAACTCTGAATAACCTTTCCTGTGAAAACACTCACAGATCGCAAAGAATCTTCACATGTTAGTAACCCAGGCTACGAAGCAGAGATCACACTACAAGGAGGAGCGTTGGCGACTTTCGAAGACAAGGTTTTCCCCTGGAAGATCAAGATCGGGCTGGCGAAAGCAGAAAAATCTTGAGAAACCATGCGCAGGGGTTGCGCGCCCGTATCTACCTCTGTACTATTAAGGATTGTTGGGACAATTTAGCTGCGAGAGGAAGGTCCGCGTGGACGATGTGCGCCTGACGGCAACAAAGCCAGCACGTAATTCTGGAGAATGCTTAGGGCGACACCGGATCTCCCCAGGAAGGCCCCTAGCAACTCCACCCGTGGGATACCGACGGGAAGCCTGGTACCGCGGTTCTTTAGTGCGGAGTGACATCTCGAGAGCGCCTGTGCAGGGAGGTTATCAGCAATGATTCGTTCGATCATCGGAGCGAGCCTGCGGTTCTGGATGTTGCTCATCGCCATCGCGGTGGGCGTGCTGGTCGTCGGGATCGTGCAGCTCCGCAATGCGCCCGTAGACGTCCTTCCCGAGTTCACCCCGCCGTACGTGGAAGTTCAGACGGAGGCCCTAGGGCTCTCCGCCGACGAAGTCGAGCAGATGATCACCGTTCCGCTGGAGGCTGACCTGCTTAACGGCGTAGAGGGTGTCGACGTGATCCGCTCGGAGTCGGTTTCGGGGCTTTCGGACATCGTGATGGTGTTCGAGTCGGGCACCGATGTCTACCATGCGCGGCAGCTGGTGCAAGAGCGGCTCACGGGAGCGACGGGTGCGGCTGGGCTTGCGCAAGCATACACGAAACCGCCCACGATGATCAATCCTCTATCGTCGGCGAGCCGGGTGATGATGATCGGCATCGACCCGAACAAGCTGTCGTCGATTGAGGCGGGAGTGCTCTCCCACTGGGTGATCAGGCCGCGCCTATTGGGTGTGCCTGGCGTATCGAACGTCGCCATCTGGGGCTTGCGCGACCAGCAGCTTCAGGTGCAGGTCGACCCGGAGCAGCTTCAGGCTCAAGGGGTCACGCTAAACCAGGTCGTCGAGACAACGGGCAACGCGCAATTGGTATCGCCGCTGACCTTCCTCGAGGCGTCTACGCCCGGTACCGGGGGGTTCATCGAATCGCCCAATCAGAGGCTCCAGGTCCGCCACGTTTTCGAGAACTTCGGGACTCCTGAAGCACTCGGCAATGTGACGGTCGAGGACACCGGCGGCCAACTGCGTGTCGACGACGTAGCCAACGTGGTGGAGGAGCACCAGCCGCTGATCGGTGACGCCATCGTCGACGGCAACGACGACCGCCTACTGCTCGTCGTGGAGAAGTTCCCCGGCGCCGACACCGTGGAGGTTACCAGCGGGGTCGAAGACGCGCTCAACAAGTTGCAGCCCGGTCTCTCCGGCATGAAGTTCGACACGAACGTCTTCCAGCCGGCGGCCTACATTCAGGACGCGATCGACAATCTAAGACTTGCGTTCATCATCGCCGGTGTTCTCTTGTTCCTCGTCCTCGCCATCTTCCTGTTCTCGTGGCGCACCACGTTGATCAGCCTCGTGACGATCCCGCTGTCTCTGGTGGCGGCGGCGCTCGTGCTCTACCTGCGCGGTGAGACGTTCAACCCTATCGCCTTCGCGGGTCTCGCCGTCGCGATCCCGCTCATCATCGACGACGCCGTCGTCGGCGTCCACAACGTCGCCCGGCGCATGAGCGAGCATCGTCAGGCCGGGAGCGAGAGGTCAACCGCGGACATCGTGCTCGAGGCCTTGGCCGAGGTGCGAAGGCCTACCACATATGCCGCGTTCATCGCGCTGCTCGCGATCGTGCCGGTCGCAGTCATGGAGGGGCGGCCCGGTGCTTTCTTCGAGCCGCTCGCGCTGTCCTACGCGCTCGCGGTGCTGGCTTCTATGGTTGTCGCACTGACGGTCGCACCGGCGTTGAGCATGTTGGTGTTCTCTAGAGGATCTGTGGTGCGCCGCGAGTCCCCGATCCTGCGGCCGCTGAACCCGCGCTACGACGGCGCCCTTGCGCGCCTCGCCCGTGGGCCGCTTGCGGTGCTGATCGCTTGTGGCGTCTTGGTGGCAGTCGGCCTCGTCGCGCTGCCGTTCCTCCACACTTCGCTCGTTCCTTCGTTCAAGGACAGGGACGTGCTGGTCCGCCTCCAGAGCCCGCCGGGCACCTCGGAGACGAAGATGAGTGGTCTGACTGCGCAGGTTAGCCGCGAGCTGGGGGCGATACCTGGGGTCGAAGACGTTGGCGGACACGTCGGACGTGCGCTGACCGGGGATCAGATCGTCGACGTCAACTCCAGCACCCTCTCTGTCCAGATCGGCTCCGACGCCGACTATGACGCGACGGTAGCAGAGATCAATGACGTCGTGGGCAGCCTGGACGAAACGGTCAAACGGGACGTCGTGACCTACTCGCAGCAGAAGATCGGCGATGTCGGGACGCTCGTTGACGCGGAAGCGCCGAGTTCCGGCGACAACCTAGATGTCCTGACGGGTGCGGACAAGCCCCTCGTGGTGCGCGTCTACGGTCAGGACCTCGACGTCCTGCGCCGCGAGGCGAACGACGTGCAAGATATCGTGGGCGGGGTCGACGGCGTCCTCGACCCGAGTGTCGAGCGCGTGCCCGAAGAGCCGGTCCTCGCGGTCGAGACGGACCTCGCCAAAGCGGAACCTTTTGGAATCAAGCCGGGCGACGTACGCCGGTCGGCGGCCATGTTGTTGCAGGGGATCACAGTCGGCAACATCTTCGGCGAGCAAAAGGTGTTCGAGGTCGTCGTGAAGGGCACGCCCAACGTGCGCCAGAACGTGGAGAGCGTGCGCAACCTGCTGATCGACACGCCTGGCGGCGGTCACGTACGACTGGGACAGGTGGCCGACGTGCGCATCCAGCCCTCGCCGGCCGTCATCAAGCGTGACGCCGCCCAGCGCTACTTGGATGTCGAAGCCAACGTCAGCGGCCGCAGCCTCAGCGCCGTGGCCACGGACGTCGAAGATCGCCTCGCGAATGCCGATTTCCCACTCGAATACCACGCCGAGGTGATCGGACAGACCACGACGGGCCAGGAGATCAATCTGGTGCGGGTTGTGGGCTTCGGCCTCGCTGTCGTGATCGCCATCTTCTTGCTCTTCCAGGCTGTATTCAGCAGCTGGCGTCTGGCGGGGCTGGCCTTCCTCACCCTGCCGGTGGCTCTCGTCGGCGGAGTGCTGGCGGCGCTCATCGACGGCGCCACGCTCTCGCTCGGCTCGCTGATCGCGTTCCTCGGCCTGCTGGGCATCGCGTCCCGCAACGGCGTCATGCTGATCGATCGCTTCCAGCGACTACGGCTCGACGGGACCCAGGCTTTTGGTACCGAGCTCGTCCAGCGCGGGGCACGTGAGAGGCTTGCGCCGACTTTGACAGTCGCGGTGGCGACGGCCGCGGCGGTGTTGCCGTTCGTGTTTATGGGCGACGTTGCCGGTCTCGAGATCGTCAACCCGATGGCGATCGTGCTGCTGGGCGGTCTAATCACCACCACGTTACTCAGCCTCTTCGTGCTGCCGGTCCTCTACCTGCGTTTCGGTGCCGACGCACAGCCCGAACCGGTAGCCGATACGCCTGGGTCGTCCGGTGCCGTTGCCGAGCCGGTGTATGGCGACCGAGGGGCCGCTACCATACCCCAGCGCTCACGCCAGTTCGAGAGAGCGTCGGGGCAGCGGGCCGACGCAGCGGCTTATCAGGAGGACGAGGGTGGTTCTCCAGGGAGGCGCGGCGAGTAATGAATGGGTTAGGCATCAACCGAAAGTGCAGGCGGCAGCTGCGTGCCGCCTGCGCGGGTCTTGTCCTGATCGCCGGCGTGGTTTCGCTTTCGGCGTGCGGTGAGGCAAGTACGGGCTATGACTACGAGACGGCAAGCCATCACGAACCAGCCAAGCTCGAGCCCATCAAGGGAACGGACGTCCAGCGCGTAATATTCGATGCCGAAGCGGCGAAAGCGGTCGGCCTCCAGACGGCTCCGATCCGTGAGAACGGCCAGGAAATGGTCATACCCTATGACGCCGTCATCTACGGCGCCGATGGCAATACGTACGCCTACACAGCTCCTGAGCCGCGGACCTTCGTGCGCCAGGAGATCAGTATCGACCACGTGGACGGTGAAAGCGCCATGCTATCCGACGGCCCACCCGCCGGTACAGAGGTCGTGACGGTCGGGGCCGCAGAGGTTTACGGCACCGAGTTCGAGGTCGCACATTGAAAGGCAGGGATTGCTGATGCGTTGGATCGTTGGATCGAGCTTGCGCTTCCGGTGGCTGGTGCTCTTCGCCGCTGCGGCGCTTATAGTCTTCGGCATCGGCGAGACTCGTAACGCAGATGTAGACGTCTTCCCAGAGTTCGCCCCGCCAATGGTGGAGATCCAGACCATCGCGGTCGGCAACTCCTCGGAGCAGGTCGAGGAGCTGATCACCGTCCCGCTGGAGAACCAGCTAAACGGGATCCCCGGGCTCGAGGAGATGCGCTCCAAGTCGGTTATCGACCTCTCGCAGATCCAGCTCATCTTTAGCAGAGACACCGACCTCTACGAGGCGCGGCAGCTGGTGCAGGAACGCCTGACGGAGGCGACTCCCAATCTGCCGACCTGGGCGAGCCCACCTTGGATGATGCCTCCGCTTTCCTCGACCAGCCGGATATTGAAGATCGGGATCACCTCCGATGAGCTGAACATGAGAGAGATGTCGGTGGTGGCCTACTGGAAGATCAGGCAGGAGTTGCTGCGCGTGGACGGCGTGGCCAACGTGGCCATCTACGGAGAGCAACTCCAACAGCAGCACGTGCAGGTCGATCCCGCGTTGCTGGCCGAGAACGGTGTCTCGCTGCAGCAGGTGATGGACACAACAGCGGACTCCCTGGACGCGGGTTTGCTGCGCTACTCAGAAGGTGCGGTGATCGGGAGCGGCGGGTTTGTGGAGCAAGGCGGCCAGAGGCTCGAAGTGCAGAACGTCATGCCCATCCTCGGGCCGGACGATCTCGCCAAGGTGCCGCTGGAGGGAACAAAGACTAAGAACTTGCGCATCGACGATGTGGCGAACGTGAAGTGGGATTCCCAACCGCTCATCGGTGACGCCGTAATCAACGACGGCCGCGGCCTGATGCTTATCGTCCAGAAGTTCCCCAACGCCAACACACTGGCGGTTACAGAAGGCGTCGAAGGGGCCATAGACGACATGCGTCCTGGCCTTCCCGGAATGGAGATTGACACGACGATCTTCCGGCCCGCCACCTTCATCGAGCTGGCGCTGGCCAACCTCACGAAGGCACTGCTGCTGGGTGTATTGCTCGTGGTGCTGATCCTTGCAGCCTTCTTGTTCGAGTGGCGCACCGCGTTCATCAGCCTGATCGCGATTCCCCTCTCTTTGCTCGCGGCCGTGCTCGTGCTCCAGCAGTTCGGCGCCGTTATCAACGTGATGATCCTGGCGGGGCTCATCGTGGCCATCGGGGTGGTAGTAGACGACGCGATCATCGACGTGGAGAACATCGTGCGAAGATTGCGCCAGAATCGGAGCGAGGGCACAGGCAAGTCGACCTTCGCCATAGTGCTGGAGGCATCGGTTGAGGTACGCACCGCGATCACCTACGCGACTTTGATCAACGTCATCGCGATCGTGCCAGTCTTCTTCCTGGAGGGCCTCTCCGGCGCGTTCTTCAAGCCGCTCGTGCTTGCTTACGCAATCGCGGTGCTGGTATCGATGGTAGTGGCGCTTACCGTGACACCAGCGCTGTGCCTGATCCTCTTGTCGAGAGGCCACAGGCACCAGGAATCCCCCCTGCTGCGGGTGCTAAAGCGGGGCTACGGGGCTGGTCTTGCGCGCATCATCCGCACCCCGCGTCCGGCGATGGCCACGGTTGCCGTGTGCCTGCTGGCCGGCGTCGTGGTGGCGCCAACGCTCGGAACGATCCTGCTTCCAGATTTCAAGGAGAGGGACTTCCTCATGCACTGGTTGACCAAGCCAGGCACGTCGAGAGCGGAAGAGTTTAGAATCTCGGTGCGGGCCTGCAAGGACCTGCGGGAGATCCCCGGCGTGCGAAACTGCGGATCGCACATAGGGCAGGCTTTCCTGGCCGATGAGCCCTATGGCGTGGATTTCGGCGAGAACTGGATCAGCGTCAATCCCCAGGTCGACTATGACAAGACTCTGGCCTCCGTCCAGGATACGGTCGATGCCTACCCGGGGCTTTATAGGGACGTCCAAACATACCTGAGAGAGAGGGTCAGGGAGGTGCTGACCGGCACTAGCGAAGCGATCGTGGTGCGCATCTACGGCCCCGAGCTCGACGTGCTCTACGCCAAGGCCGACGAGATCTCGAAGGAGATGCAGGACATCCCCGGCCTCATCGACGCGCACGCCGACCTCCAGGAGGACCTACCACACGCGGAGGTCGAGGTGGACCTGGCAGCGGCGCAAGACTACGGCATCAAGCCTGGCGACGTGCGCCGGCAGGCGGCCACCTTGGTCGCCAGCGAGGAGGTCGGAGACATCTTCAAGGGCGGCAAGGCCTACGACGTGCATGTGTGGAGCCAGCCCGAGGACCGTCACAGCGTGAGCGGCTTGCGCCAACTACCGATCGACACGCCAGGGGGAGAGCAGATCCCTCTGGAGCAGGTGGCCGACGTTCGCCTCGCCCCCACCCCCAACGCCATAGAACGCACCCAGCAGTCACGCCGGATCGACGTGGGCGCCAACGTGGAGGGACGCGACCTAGGCTCCGCCGTCAGCGCCGTCGAGGATAAAATCGCGGAAGTGGATTTGCCGCGGGAGTACACCATGGAGGTGATTGGAGAGTCCAGCGAGCTGGCAGCCGCCCAGAAGAGCCTGCTGATCTACGGAGGCGCCGTGGCGCTCGCGATCTTGTTCCTCCTGCAGGCTTCCTTCGGGAGTCTGCGCCTGGCGCTTTTGCTCTTCCTTACCCTGCCCATGGCGCTGGTCGGCGGGGTGCTCGCGGTGTGGCTGGGCGGCGGCATCCTCTCGCTGGGCTCGCTGATAGGGTTTTTGACCGTATTCGGCATCGCGGCCAGAAACGGGATACTCATGATCAGTCATTTCCAGCATCTCGAGCATGAAGAGGGGGAGGCGTTCGGGCCAGATCTGGTGCTGCGTGGGGCCAAGGAGCGGCTCGCGCCGATCCTGATGACCGCCGGGGCTACGGGGCTGGCACTCGTGCCGCTTGCGGTAGCGGGCAGCGTCGCCGGACATGAGATCGAGCACCCGATGGCGATCGTGATCCTGGGCGGACTCGTCACCTCGACGCTGCTGAACCTCTTCGTCTTGCCCTCCCTGTATCTCCGCTTCGGGAAGAGCAAGAGAGTGCGGGAGGTGCACACACAAGAAGCCTGAAATGCGCACGCTTCACATTGCAGTCATCTTTATCTCTTTGTTGGCAATGTTCTTGGCTGCGGCTTGCAGTGCACAGAGCGGGAGCAAGGAGGACGGCTCCGAGCAGACGCACACCGCGCCTCTGACGGGAAGCGCGGAGGACTTTAAGCGGGCCCAATTCGATGATCCCACGCACATCGACAATAGGTGGCTACCCCTGACGCCGGGGACGCAGTTGGTCCTCGAGGGGTCAGCCATCGTGGACGAGGGGGGCGCCAACCGCGTCGCGTTGTGACCACCGTCACCGACCTGAGCAAGGTGATCGACGGTGTGCGGACTCTGGTCATCTGGGAGAGGGATTACACCGCAGGACAACTGAGCGAGCCAGAGCTTGCCTTCTTCGCCCAGGACAACGCCGGTAACGTGTGGCTGGTCGGCGAGTACCCCGAGGAGTACGAGGACGGCAAGTTCGACAAAGCCCCCGCCTGGATCAGCGGCCAAAAAGGCGCCAGGGCGGGGATCACCATGCTAGCAGAGCCGCGGCGGGGCGTGCCCGACTACGCCCAAGGGTACGCGCCTCCTCCGGTCGGGTTTACCGACCGCGCCAGGGTCTACAAGATGGGCCAGAAAACCTGTGTTCCCGTCGACTGCTACGAGAACGTTCTGGTGACCGAGGAGTTCAACCCGGACGAGCCCGGCGCCTTCCAGCTCAAGTACTACGCGGCAGGCGTGGGCAATGTTCGGGTCGGCTGGAGGGGTGCCAAGGAGGAAGAGTAAGAGACGTTGGAATTGGTGGACCTCAATCACCTCGACCCGGAGGCCCTGGCGGAGGTCCGGAGGAAGACGCTGGCAATGGATGGGCGCGCCTACGAGCGTAGCGAGGCGTATCGTGAGACGTCACCGGCAGAGCACACGCTCGGGATGAGACAGTAATGTGCTGAGGCAAAGCTTACCCCGAGCCAGCGATAGCGAAGGTTCGGCAGGCGGTCCTGGTCGAGTGGCGACGACTTCAGAGGTATAGAGGCCCCGGTTTCTCTGCTGCCCCGATATGGTGAACGGAGAGGTGCGGCAGGAGGGTGGCCAAGCGCGTTGACGCCACCAGCGAACGCGTCTCCACTTCCCAAGATGTTTCTCAGGGAATTCTTAGAGTCGTAGGTATAGACTGGCCGACGAAGCTCGATTCGGGGACCGCAGCGGCGGTTGCGCGAGAAGCGTGGCGAGGTGAGGTCCCCTCGGCAAAGGGTGGTTAACGACTGTGGTACAGAAGGCGGTATTGAGCGCCATCGTGGGGTCAGTGATCGTGCTCATGGTGGGATGCACCAGCTCCTCCTCGCAGGAGCAGAAGGCTTATACTCCCCACATCGATCCCGCCGACTTCACCACCACGATCGACAACGAATACTTCCCGATGAAGCCTGGTACCATCTTTCTCTACAGGGGGGGCACAGAGCGCGACCGGATGACCGTCACCTCCGACACCAAGAAGGTGATGGGCGTGGAGTGCGTGGTCGTCGATGACAGGGCTTGGCAAGGCGACCAGCTCGTCGAACAGACCTACGACTGGTTCGCCCAGGACAAGGAAGGCAACGTCTGGTACTTCGGGGAGGACACCAAGGAGTACGAAAACGGCAAGGTCACGAGCACCAAGGGCTCGTGGGAGGCAGGGGTTGACGGGGCCAAACCCGGCATCATCATGCAGGCCGACCCTAAGGTGGGAGATTCCTACCGCCAGGAGTACTATCGAAGGCGAGGCGAAGACATGGCGAAGGTGCTCAGCTTGAACGAATCGGTCACAGTGCCCTACGGTTCCTTCGATGATGTGCTGGAGACCAAGGAGTGGACGCCTCTCGAACCTGGGTTCTTCGAGAAGAAGTACTACGTTCGTGGGGTGGGACCGCTGGGTAATCCGAGGGACTTAGGACTGGTGGATGTAAAGCACAACTGAGGGAAGGACGGGCATCCTCCTGCGGGAAGCGCAAGCGAGACCAGAACTACCAAGAACGTTCCTAGCTCGACTTTACCCATTCACGCCGCATAGCAAGGCGTCTCGGTAAGGTGATCCGCGACACTGCTTACACTAGCCAGCACACAACATTTGGAGTCCGTTGGAGTGCACAATCTGAATTTTGTAGGTAACTCTCAGCTGTTTCCTGGGTTTTCTCAGAAACCTCTCAGAATTGTCTCGTATCATACTCGCTGTAAGATGTCTCGCGCGAGGCAGAAAAACGTGGCGCCTAACCCATAGGGGAACGGATGAAGACGAGAAGAGTGTCAAGCAAACCGCTCAGGCTTCGCGAGCTGAGAGAAGAGCGGGGCTTCTCCCAATACAGTCTAGCGCAACAATCGGGTGTTGGAAGGAGCACCATAGCGGCTCTGGAGGCGGGTGAGAGAGGTGCTCACCCCAACACGGTGCACGCGCTTGCGCAGACGCTGGGAGTGACAGTATTGGACCTTTACAGGCCCCACATCACCCCGCTGCCGAGAAACGATCGGCCAACGCAGACCGCGGAAAGCTACACGCGGCTTCGACAAAGCTTGAGTGATGCTTACCCTGACGTCGAGAATGAGGTTCACCTGGAACGAATGGCCGAGCAGTTCATGGTGGAGTTAGGGTGGCTGCAAAGGAGGATCTTCTCGCACAACATCACCCACCCCCGCACGACACTTTCGGCGCACGATCTGCTGGAGTTGGCGGACGACTTCTACAAGTTTCGGGCCGAGCTACGGGCTTGGCCTGTGGGGGAGCCAGGACACGCGTCGGAGGTATTACCGAATGGTGAGGACGAAGGTCTTGGAATGCCCCTACGGTAGCGGACCGGGGCGGTACGACAGTCTCGCATCTCAGGCGCACAGCGTGCACCTCGCGTCTTACAGGGGACGGTGGGGGGCAGCAGGTCGCGCCTCCTTTAACGAAGAATTTACTCGCCTGGAACTCGGATGAAACCTCAGCGATCTGGACAACGTCTAGTATTGGGGGAGGTTGGAAACGAGCGAAAGGGAACGCTACTTGAAGAAAGAGCCGAGCGTCCAGCGCACAAAGGAAGAGAAGCGCGATCATCCCACAGGACGGGTGCCTAGCGGGTTGATTCGACGGCGGTTCCTCAACTTTCTCGCCACGGGGTCTGCGGCGCTGGCCGCGGGGAGCGCCAGGGGGTTGACTAGCTACGCGCGGGCGAGGAGCAGGGGTTCAAGGATCGGGCCTCCCAGAACCGCGAATTGGTGTCCCCAGGTAACAAGATCGGCGGTAAGCCAACTTCCTTCCAGTCCATAGAGTTCTCCGCTACCGATACACTGGACCTGTCCGGAGGCTTCCATCACAACGACTACGTGGCGCACGTTCCCGTAGACGCCCTCGAGGGCAGCGAGGACTGGGAGGATGGTATGCTCCGTGTCAAGCATGAGTACATAAACCCCTCGTTCTGGTCCGACTGCACCGACCTCGAGGGTCATACCAAGAACACCAAGGAGCACATAGCGCGGGAAAATGCCAGGCGGTTGGCCAGGGTGAAGAGCATCCTCGCGGCTTCCACCAGACAAGATTGGGAAGCCGATGGTCCGCGCCTTTGGGTGCGCAAAGGCGACAGCAGGCTTAGGATCGTGGACCTCACCGACGATGAGGGGCGCGTGGAACTCAAAGAAGAGTGGGCCAGCAGCGCAGCAGGGGTGGGCTCGGTTGCCCTCAGGGTAGAGCTCTCCATCTGCCAAGGCTCGGAGTTGTTGGCGAAGGTCCCCACGGTTTGCGTAGACTCAGGCAGGGCGTTCATACCTTGGCCCCGCCAAGACGAGGACGGCCGGCTTGTGGTCGCTCGCTGGCACTATGACCTTTGCAGGGTCATCTCGCCGGGGGAATATCTTGGCGCGTATCCCGTCCGCTCTTACCTGCGAAGGGCGGGCATCGGCGTGTTCTAGTTACTATTCCTTTTACGAGGCGGCCTGGTGTGTGCCCCATAGCGCCGTCCGCAACTCCTTTATCGGGCAAGAGAACGAGGGGCTATTGACACCCTGAAAGGAGTTGGGTAGCTCGGGCGAACTGCTGCATCTTGATGCTCTCGGTTCCGCGCTCCTATCGAAGATCTTGTCCCGCCAGGGAGCTTTTGGCCTCCTTGATCAGGGCTTCGACCTTGTCGGGCCAACCCGGTATCTGGCTCTGCGTCCTGGATATTTTGGCGGCCCTCTTCAGGACGGCGCGAGCGTAGCGGGTTGGGAACCCGTCGCGCCAGGACTCCGGAACATGTGCGAAGTATTCCTCGACGAAGGCTTGTGAGGCCTTCCGCGCGCGAGCGCGGGACAGAGGAGAATCGAGAGGCATGGCGGCGAGGTCGGATAAGATGAGGGCGATGTCCTGTAGCGGATCGGCCTCGGCGAACGCGTCGAGGTCTATCAGGGCGGGGCGGCCGCCGTCGAGGAAGATATGCCGTAAATGGAGGTCGCCATGAGTCGGCCCGGTTGGGGTTTCTGCTTCGCGCCTGGCGGCCACGGCGCCGACGATCTCCTGGACCTCCCACTCCAGATGGGGACAAGCCCGCCGAAGAGCTGCCGCTATCCTCATCAGCCGCCTATCGAAGTCTTCTCTCGACGGGCGCTTACGCCGCGGTCTGGGTACGTCCTCGTCGAGGTGGAGGGCCGCAAGGGCCCTTGCGGCCTTGCGCGCCACCGGAGTTGCATCTTTCTCCCGGAGGAATTCATCGTAGAGGGAGATTCCGGG
>CAWEQZ010000033.1:0-84150 GCA_963811295.1 uncultured Rubrobacteraceae bacterium
GCGTAGCGGCCCGTTGCCCTTTCGGAGTGCCGAGCGTTATCGAGAACGAGCGGACGCGCGAGATGCCTACGAGCTTCTGGGTCACCTGCCCCAGCTTCGTCGCCGCTATCTCGCGCGTGGAGTCGACCGGCGGCGTCCGGGAGGCACGAGAAGCGGTCGGCGAAGCAGTTGTCGAGGAGATCCACAACGATCACAGTTCACGCTACGGGACCCGCGTCGCAGGAGTCCGCGATGAGGCCCCGGGCAGCGTCAAATGCCTCCACGCCTTCACGGCCTTACACGTCTCCGGCGCCATCCCGAACCCCGTAGCCGAATGGACCCTCCTCCGCCTCGAGAGCCCCTACCCGGAAGATCGCTGTTGCACCGCGAAGGACATGGATGACTAGCTGCTATACTCCCGACCGAATCCTCGGGGGCGTGGCGGAATCGGCAGACGCACCGGACTTAAAATCCGGATCCTGAGAAGGAGTGTGGGTTCGAGTCCCACCGCCCCTACTGAGTGAAAGCTATGTAATTTTGGCGGTCTCCGATCATCCGGTGAATTGGGGCAATGGCGAAGGCTCCTAGCAGCATTCTTGGCCTAATGTTCCCGAAAATACGCCAAAAATAGTCGATTTGACTATGTTTTTTGACCCTCCAGCTAAGTGCCAGCTAAGTAGCGTCCGCTATGGTGCTTATGTAAGAGAAACGACAAACAAAGGAACGAAAAGATGAAACGATCAATCCTCTTGCTCGCTTTGCTGGGCGCGAGGCTGATCTTTCTTTCTTCTGGGATAGTTCTGGCCGAACCTACCATATCCGATACCGCCAAGAAGCGACAGAAGAGCACGGCCGAGCACACCGATACGCAGCAGGGCGTCCTCGTGGCTCAAGGCGGAAACGATCGGATCGCCTTTTCGAACGACGCCACGGGCGATCACGACGTCTATACGATGAGGCCGGACGGCTCCGACCTAAGAAACCTGACGAATAGTCCGGGCGTCTATGATTATCACGTGCACGTATCACCCGATGGCTCGCAGATCGTGTTCGAGAGAGCCCCAACTGCTGGCTTCGAGGCGGACATTTGGGTGATGAACGCCGACGGTTCCGGGTTGCATCAGATCACCAACCACCCGGCGAACGATCGGCATCCTTCGTGGCACCCTGACGGCGAGCGGATCGTGTTCATGAGCGACCGGGATGCGGGTACCCCCTGGCCCATCGGCGATATGGACCTCTATGTAATCAACGCTGCAGATGGATCCGGCCTGGTCCGACTCACGAATGCTTCCGGGGACGAGGCGCGACCGAAGTACTCGCCGAGTGGCACCAAGATCGCCTATACGAAAAGAAGAGACACCGGAGATCTCTCTGGGTTCTCGATCCACGTTATGGACGCCGATGGCAAGAACGACCGCCAGATTACCCCGGACGCCATGGAGGCCGCGGGCAACGATTGGTCGCCTGACGGGAATAGGATCGCGTTCCACGATAACTTCTGCATCATACGCCTACCGACTTGTTCGTCCAATATCTGGGTTGTCAAGTCGAACGGCAAGGGCATGAAGCAACTCACCTTCGACTCCGGTGGCGCTTATAATTTGGAGCCGACATGGTCGCCAGATAGCCGCCGCCTGGCCTTCGAGCACGGCGCTGACTATCTGTCCATGACCGACATCTATGTAATGAACACCGACGGCACCGGGGTCACGAACGTGACCGAGACTCCCACCGTCCATGACTACCTGGCCGACTGGGGCGCGGACTGAGAAGAGCATCAAGGCTGCGCCGACCGCGCGATTGGAGCTGCCCTCGTCTCGCCTGCGAAGCGTGTCATGAAGGAATATCGTCCGTACGAGTAGGCGGCACTACCGCGTACAACTCCAGCGTCATAGTTGGACCAGCGCAAAACTTATGGATACGGCCGTAAAGCTCTAGGTGCAAGCTTGGGGTCGCCGCCCGACGGTGCTCGCGACCGTTACCACACGAGATTCTTAGCTGCGATTTCCCTCGGAAAGGCGCAGTGACCAAAGGTGCCTCTAAGGCTCTCGAACGTAAGATTCTATCGGCCTTCAAGTCCTTGCCACTTAGCGGTTGATGTGGGTTTGCGTTCTTGCGCCGCGTCGTTCAGTTGCACTTCGTCCGATCTTGCGCTATTAATGGCTATTCGAGAGGATGTGACGGACCCAAAGCGAGCGAGCGCCGCGCAGCACCAGCAGCGTGACCCGAGGAGACCGAGGGGAGGGCCAGGCGTTGAGCCCGAACCCGTGCGTGTCTGGCTGTTAGGCGGCTTTAGGGTCTCGGTAGGGTCTCGAAGCATAGGCCAAGAGGGGTGGCGCCTCAAGAAGGCTAGGAGCGTGCTGAAAGTGCTGGCCCTGACACCCGGGTACTCGGTGCATCGGGAGCAGGCTATGGAGTTGCTGTGGCCGGACCTAGACCCAGAGGCTGCCCTCAACAACCTGCACCACACCTTGCACGTAGCTCGCCGCGTCCTCGAACCCTCGACTCCGGCCAGCGCTGCTTCGAGCTACTTGCGTCTTTGGGACCAGCGGCTCGCCTTGTGCCCCGAAGGGCCGCTGTGGGTGGACGTCGAAGCCTTCGAGGAAGCGGCGATGATGGCCCGTCATGCTATGGAGCCCGCAGCCTACCGGGCGGCCATAGATCTTTACTCGGGGGAGCTCTTGCCGCAGGATCGCTACGAGGAGTGGACGGAGGAGCGGCGGGCACAGCTACGAGGGCTCTACCTCTCGCTGCTCTTGGAGGTGGCCGGATTCTACGAGGAGCGTAAGGAGTTCGGGGAGGCCATCGAAGCGTTGAACAGCGTGGTGGCGGAAGATCCCACCCACGAGCAAGCGCACGCAGGGCTCATACGAGTGTATGCCCTCTTAGGGAGGCGGAGGGAAGCCCTAGGGCAGTACGAGCGGCTTAGGGATACCCTCTCCAGAGAGTTTGGGGTCGAGCCCGAGGCGGCGAGTGTGCGGTTGCACGAGGAGATCTGGGCTGGCACCTTCCCACCGGCCCCTTCATCGCTGGCCGCAGGCTCACCGTCGGAAGAGCTCGCTGCAGCGGGGGCCAGTAGTAAACACAACCTGCCCCTGGCGCGCACCAGCTTTATCGGGCGCGAGCGCGAGACGCTCGAGGTCAAGCGGCTGCTTTCCATGACGCGACTGTTGACGCTTACGGGGGTTGGCGGTTCGGGCAAGACACGGCTGGCACTCAAGGTTGCATCGGACCTGGTTGGGGCCTACCCGGATGGGGCATGGTTGGTGGAGCTGGCGGCGCTCTCGGAGGGAGAGCTGGTGCCGCAGGCGGTGGCCAAGGCTCTCAGGGTACGCGAGCAGCCCGGGCGTCCACTTACAGAGACGCTCAAGGACGCCTTGCGAGCCAGGAAGATGCTCTTGGTGGTGGACAACTGCGAGCACCTCATAGAGGCGGTGGTCCGCCAGATCGACGCCCTCCTCGACTCCTGCCAGGGCTTGCGGGTTCTCGCGACTAGCCGGGAGACGCTCAGCGCCGCGGGCGAGGTTGCCTGGGTGGTGCCCTCCCTTACGGTGCCCGACTCCGGGCAGGCCTCAATGGCCGAGAAACTTGAAGGTTACGAGTCGGTATGGCTGTTCCAAGAGCGGGCCCGCCAGCGAGATCCCTCCTTCGTCTTGACGCCGCGGAACGGGCAGGCGGTGGCGCAGATTTGCCGGCGGTTGGAGGGCATCCCTTTGGCCATAGAGCTGGCCGCCGCGCGGGTGGGGGTGCTCTCGGTGGAGCGGATCGCCGAAAGGCTCGACAACTCCTTGAGACTCCTTACCACGGGCGGGCGGACGGCCCTGCCCCGCCAAAGGACGCTCAAGGCGACGCTGGAGTGGAGTCACGAGTTGCTCGGCGAGCCTGACCGGAGGATGTTCAGGCGGCTTTCGGTATTCGCGGGGGGCTTGACGTTGGAGGCTGCGGAGGTGGTGGGGGCGGGTGAGGGTATCGAGCAACACGACGTCCTGGACCTTTTGTCCAAGCTGGTGGACAAGTCGCTGGTGATGGCCGAGGTTTCGCCGGGGGAGGAAGGGACTTTCCGCTACAGGATGCTGGAGACCCTCAGGCAATACGGACAGGAGCGACTGGTGGAGAGCGGGGAGGCGCAGCGGGTCAGGGAGCGCCACGCACAATACTACCTGGCGCTTGCGGAAGGGGCAGATGCGCAAGAGGCAGAGCGCGAATTGAACGCAGCGCGGCCGGTGGCGTGGCTCAAGCGGATGGAGAGCGAACATGCCAACCTCAGGACGGCTCTCAATTGGTCGCTCGGAGCGAGCCCGACGGTAGAGATACTGCGAGAGCTGGGGTTGCGACTGGCGGTCGCGCTATGGTGGTTCTGGCACACGCGCGACTACCTGAGCGAGGGGCGAAGGTACCTGGAGAGGGCCGGCTCCGGGATGAGCAAACCGACCACGACTCGCTTGCGGGCGCGGGCGTTGGATGGCGCCGCCTGGTTGGCACTCTATCAGGGGGATCACGGGGCGTCGAAGGCCCTGATAGAAGAGGCGCTGGCCCTCTACCGGGAGCTTGAGGACGAGGAGGGTATAGCATCCGGACTCACCGATCTTGGTTTGGTCGCGGTGCTGGGACAGTGGGACGAGATACCCTTGCCGGAGGTGCTCGAGGAGCTCGGGGAGCTCAAATCAGGGCTAGAGAACCGCAACACGCTCGCCTACCTGCTCATGCTTGAGGGCATGATGGCAATGAGCCGGGGCGATCTGGAGCACTCCGTAACGCTGCACGAGAAGAGCCTCCAGCTGTTTCGCGAGATACGCAATACGCAGGGTATGATCACGTGCCTGGGCCACCTTGGCCTCCTGGCGTTGATCCGGGGCGACTACGAGAGTGCCCCTACACTGCTGCGAGAAAGCCTGCGCCTGGCATGGAAGTTGGATTACAAACAGAGCATACAACACGGCCTTTACACGCTGGCGTGCGTGACCGCTTGCCGGGAGCAGCCGGTCCGGGCCGCCGGGCTGTGGGGAGTTGTGGAAGGTATGGAGGAGGCTTACAGCGCACACCTCACCCCCATAATCCTCTCTCTCACTAACTACGAGGGCCACCTGAGCAGAGTGCGCTCGCAGCTACTCTTGGCTAATGCAGGACTGACAGCAGCGATGCCGAGCCTCATGTCGGCACAGTGTGAAGTCTCACGATACTCTCGAATAACTGCGCAATTCTGCTACTCGCACAAAACGCGGTCCACGAGGCTCTTCATATTCCTACGCCCTTCGGCGGACCGGGGAGCCCATCACCCCGCCCCCTCGACGGGCCGCTCGTTTGGTAAACCGCTCCTGGCGCCATAACAGCGGATCTTACAGGAAGAGTGGGCCTGGCATCGAACTTGGCGATCGCCCACCTCTACGACGCAGCGACCCTTGAGTGGGCACGCGACAAATGTAGCATTTGTCGCTGTGGGTACGCCGCGAGGCGGCTCCGGAGGTAGAGCGGCCGGACTAGCAACTGTCAAAGCTAATGGCCTCGGTCACTCGCGTCTTTCTTTCAGGGCTTTCTGGAGCTCTGCTATCTGGTGGGACAACTCGTCGAGTTTCTGCACCATCTCGGCCCGGTCCGGATCGGGTTCCGGGGTTGTGCCTGCGCTCCCGCCGTACAGGAAGCGTTGTGCCAACGCGCCGGTCAGTAGCGCGACGAAGCCGATACCGGCGGTCATAACTATGGTTGCGACTATGCGACCCAGGACCGTTGTGGGGTAGATGTCCCCGTAGGCCACGGTCGTGACGGTCTCTGTGGCCCACCAGAGCCCGTCCCAGGTGCTCAGGTCCTGTCCGGGCTCTACGGCGACGAAGATCACACCCCCGCCAACCACGACGGTGAAGACTATCAGCGCTGCGTAGCGCAACCCCTGTAGCGAGAAGACGTTGCGGAGACGGTGGGCGATTGCCATGAGCCAGAGGAGCCTTACGACCGGCAGCACGCGCGCCAGCTTCATCGTAGCCGGGAGGAACGGCGGGGTAAAGACGACTATGAGCACGTCCAGAGGATTCTCGGTCAACCAGCGCCGCCGGTTCGGAACTATGGAGAGCATGATCGCCAGGTTGACCGCGAACACCGCCCAGATGCACCAGTCCAGGACTGCGGCGAGAATCTCCCAGAATCCGCCCAGGTCAGACTCCTGTACGATGATGGTCGGAATGGCTAGCAGCGCGGCGACGATCAGCGGCAACCGTAGCCACCTTGCCACGCGCTCGGCGCGCAATGCGGCCTGCGTTTCGGCCATGGGCTCACCCTGCGTCCTGCGTCCTCTCGACATACCCTGAGTGCCTCCCCTTATACGCCCGCCGAAACCCGATCTCCTATAAATATCACCAAGATACCGAACGGCGGCGAAGCTGTGAAGAATGCTGTAGGAGGTCTTGCGCGAGATCGGCGAGGCTTCCTCGACGGTGCGCTTCGCCAGCACGACAAATCATGTCAGCGTTCGTAGACCGACACGACGTTGTGCTTGTTGGTGAACGGCTCGCGGTTCCAGCCGTCCCAGCGCTCCTTCAGGCGCAGCCCGGCGATCCTCGCCATGAGGTCGAGCTCGGCCGGCCATGCGTATCGCTGGACGATCGGGTCCAGCCGCATGCCTGTGCTAGAGATTGACACGTGGCTCTCGTCGAGCATCTGCTTCGCCGGATCGTGGCGAAGCACATCGAGCCGTACCGCGTCGACCTCGATGGACTCCGCATCAACGTGTTGGTCGTTACGCAACCCGTAGAGGAAGGCGGGGGAGCCTGCCTCGATCACGAACGAGCCGTCGTCGGTGAGGTGGGCGGCGACGTTCTGGAAGCAGCGCACCTGGTCTTCCTGGGTCAGCAGATTGAACAGCGTGTTGAAGACGACGTAGATCAGGCGGTATGTGCCGGGGACCGGCACATCGGCGAAGTCGCCGATCGTGACCGAGATCCGGTCGCCACCCGGTTTGGTGCGTAGTTGCGCAACCATATCAGGTGAGATGTCGACTCCGTCCACGCGGATCCCCCTGGCGGCGAGGGGTAGTGCGATCCGACCGGTACCGATGGCGAGCTCCAGCGCGGGACCACCGCCAGCCAGCTTCTCCAGGAACGCGACGGCCGCACTCTCGTCGCCGCGTTGCACGTCGTCGTACGTCCTGGCGACGTCCTCGCCAAAACTCATGATCGGCTCGTAGTCCTTCATGGAAACCTCCTATTGCCCTAGACCCGCCGCATGAGGTGCAGCAGGTACTCTTTGCGGTTGAGCGGGTTGTAGTCTGTCCGTGGCCGGGTCGGGGTCTTGCCGTGGACCGCTCTGTAGGAGCCGAATTCGCATTCCACCAGGCCTTCGCCACGGGTCAGCGCGGGAAGGTGTTGCTGCAACGCGTGCACCCGGTACGCCGGAACCTCACCCTCCAGAATGTACGATGAACCCCGCACCTTTTGGGTTTGCGGAGTGGCATGCAGACGCGCCAATGTAGAAATCGTCGCCCCGAACGTGTCCGACGGGATCTTGAGGTGGAAGCGGTGTATCGGCTCGCACACCACGGTACCAGCCTGCTTGAGCGCGCCCATCAGAGCGAGCGGGGTCAGCAGACGGAAGTCTGAGGCGGTGGTCCCCGGCCACCGTCGTGGTGGGGCTTGATAGTCGCAATCGATCATGGTGACGCTGCAGTCAGTGACTTCCCATCCGTAGATCCCCTGGCGTAGGGTCTCTCGGACGGCGCGTTCCATTGCATCCTGGAAAGCCTCGACCGTCTTGAAGACGTGGGTCGGTATAGACCCCACCTGAACATCCAGCCCGAACTGCACCCCCGAGTCGAGCGCGGCCGGTTCGATGCGCAGCCCGATAGTGGCGAGGAACGGAGTGGTCGGCGAACGTGTCTTGGGGATCAACTCGACGGCCTCGCCGACGCCGATGGGCCGTTCGACGCAGATCGCTGTCGTCTCACGGAACTCCACGTCGATGTCGTACTCGTTCTCAAGCGTCGCCCCTATGACCTCCTTCTGCACCTCTCCGTAGAGCGAGACGTGTAGTTCCTGGCGTACGTCGTCTTGGCGCAGGTTGATTAACGGGTCCTGCTCGGCGAGTTGGGTTAGCGCCACGTGCAGCGCGCCCTTGTCTGCAGGACGGCAAGGAACGACGACCGTTTCGAGAGTCGGCGGGGCGAAGTAGTGGCTATCCTGTCTCGTCCGACCTTCGCCGATCGCGTCCCCTATGCGAACTTCTCCGAGACCCCTGAGCTTGCCGATCTGCCCGGCGCCGACCGACTCGCGCTGGACGGCCGAGCCGCGCTCGAATACGCTGATCGCTGTGACTTTATCCTCCTCCCGGCCGAATCGCAGCAGATCTCGCACCCGAACTATTCCGGAGAGCATGCGGACGAAAGCGATCTTCTCCCCTGCCGGAGCCCGTTCGACCTTGAAAACCACGCCCGAGACCGGGCCATCGACATCGTCTTCGGCCGCGGGCAAGAGCTCCGTAATGCCGGAGATCAGTTCCTCCACGCCCGCCCCCGTAATCGCCGAGCCGAAGAACACCGGATGCACCAACCCCTTCCCGGTCTGCGCCGCAAGCTCGCCGCGGAGACGGCGGTAGGTGAGGTTCGCCTCGTCGTCGACATAGGCGGCAAGAAACGCGTCGTCGTGGTCGGCGAGCAGATCGACGAGTTCGGAAGTAAAGTCGGCATCGGCGGCGCCGTAAGGCGCGAAAGCGGGCCTGCGGGTTCCCAACCCGCAGGCCGCTCCCATCGGGATGATCGCCGGCGTCAGTCTTTCGGCTATGCTCCGCAACAAGCGTTCGCATTGCGCGCCTTTGCGGTCGATCTTGTTCACGAAG
The DNA here is from genome assembly GCA_963811295.1 of uncultured Rubrobacteraceae bacterium. Classification (GTDB taxonomy): domain Bacteria; phylum Actinomycetota; class Rubrobacteria; order Rubrobacterales; family Rubrobacteraceae; genus Rubrobacter_D. Next base: position 8,800 of record CAWEQZ010000033.1, read on the forward strand.
ATGAGGGTGGGAATGTTCAGCCGCTGCAGCGTGCGCATCAACAGTCGGGTCTGCGACTGTACGCCCTCCACCGCGGAGACGACGAGCACGGCGCCGTCGAGAACATTCAGGACCCGTTCCACCTCGGCTATGAAGTCCGGGTGCCCAGGGGTGTCGATCAGGTTGACCGTGACGTCGCCTATGACGAAGGAGACGACGGCGGACTTGATCGTGATGCCGCGCTGTTTTTCGAGTGCTAGTGAATCGGTCTGGGTACTTCCGTCATCGACCCTGCCGATTTCGTCGATGACACCGGCGGCGTGGAGCAGCCGCTCGGTCAGAGTGGTCTTACCGGCGTCTACATGCGCCACAATCCCCAGGTTCAAAGTGCTCATAAAGCGTCATGTCCTCTAGATAGGTAGTAACTCCCTCCTGGGTAGACATGGACGCCTGGCGCATTTCCTCTCCTTCGTCGATCGGCTGTTGTCAGAAGTGTAGCAGAAGGCCGCCACTGAAGATAACCGATTCGCCGGGCGGATCAGCCGACGAGCTGGCGGATCCGCCCGGCCATGTCAAGCGTCGAAGATCCTGCGATTACCGCGAGAGTACCTCGCCCATCCTCTGGAGCGCTTTGCTGATGTTCTCGCGGGAGTTGGCGTAGGAGAGGCGCAGATGGCCCTCGCCGTGGCGCCCGAATGCCGTACCGGAGAGGCACGCTACGCCTGCCTCGTCGAGGAGCAGATCGGCCAGTGTGTCGGCCGAGTGTCCGGTCTCAGCGATCCGCGGGAAGGCGTAGAAAGCCCCTTGGGGTGTTATACATTCGACGCCTGGGAGCTCGTTGAGGCCGGCTACGATCAGGTCCCTGCGCGCCCTGAACTCGGCGAGCATACTCTTCACTGCGTCCTGGGGACCCTGGAGGGCCGCGAGACCAGCATGCTGCGTGGCCGCGCTGGTGCACGAGTTGGAGTTGACCTGTAGTTTGGCCACCTCTTCTGCGAGGGGTTCGGGCATTACGCCGTAGCCGAGCCGCCAGCCCGTCATAGCGTAGGTCTTAGAGAAGCCGTCGAGTATGATCGTCCGCCCGTCAGGGCCGAGTCCGGGCTCCGAGGCGATGCTGGCGAAGTTCCCCGTGTAGAGCAGCCGGGAGTAGATCTCATCACTCAACACGTAGACGTCGGGGCGCTCGCGCAGGATGTCAGCGAGACCGGCGATATCATCTGCCGTAAGCACGCCGCCCGTCGGGTTGGCCGGGGAGTTGAGAATCACCAGTTTGGTGCGTTCGCTCAGGACTGCTCTGAACTCGTCGAGGTCGAAGCGGAACCCGTTCTCCTGGCGCAGAGGTACGAAGATGGGCTTACCGCCGACGAAGTTCACCATCGACTCGTAGATCGGGAACGCCGGGTTGGGCAGCAGCACCTCGTCACCGTCCTCGACGAGCGCCAGGATGGTGAAAAACATTATCGGCTTCCCACCAGGCGTGACGACCACCTGTTCGGAACCGACGTCTATACGCCTGCTACCCGCGACATCAACGGCTACGGCCTCGCGCAACTCCGGAATACCGGCGGTGGGGGTGTAGTGGGTATGTCCGTCGCGCAGGGCCTTGCAACCGGCCTCGATGACATGCTTTGGAGTATCGAAGTCGGGTTCGCCGATCTCGAGGTGGATGATCCCACGCCCCTCCGCCTCCAAAGCCTTCGCCTTCGCCAGAACCGAAAAGGCCGTCTCGGTTCCCAGACGCTCCATCCGCCTCGCCAGTTTCACACTGTCCTCCGCTCGATCGAGGCCAAGCAAGCTCCCGCATTACACCACAATACAGCCGCATGGAGCGACGAGGGTTCGATACGGCGAACCACATGATCCAGGCCAGCACCCTGAACGTATCCACTGTTGCCTACATTTTGCGCGGCTGTTTCCGATATGTAACAGAGAAGGTGTAAAAGGGGCATAGAGTGCATCGCTGATAGATGGAGGACCTGAATGATAAGAGTGTGTATCGAGGTGGATCGTGGCACGGCCAGCCCTGCGACGTTATTCGTGAGGGCCGAGAGCATCGCGCGGGCGCTAGAGGTGGCGGGGGAACAGAACCCCGGTCGTGCCTTGCACGTGGTGTTCCCTCTGGATCCAGATACTTTCTTTGTGCGGGACGCCTCGGAAGGGGTCGAGATAGCAGCTTAGGCTCCATCAGACACGGGCTGGTGCTAGACTGGCCCGTGTGAAGCGAGTCGTCACCGCCCGCGCAGACATAGTCGGCAGTCTACTGCGACCTCCTGAACTGCTGGAAGCGCGCGAACGCTACGCCGAAGGCGGGCTCTCCGCAGCCGAGTTCAAACGTATCGAGGATAAGGCCGTAGACTGGGCTATCGGGCTGCAGGAGCGGGCGGGACTCTCCGTGGTCACGGATGGAGAGATGCGCCGGGAGTCGTTCCAAAGCCAGCTGGTAGAGGCTGTCGAAGGGTTCGGCGAGCACGACATAGACGCCTGGTTGTGGGGCGAGTGGCACGGTAGCGAGGTGGTGGGAGAAAAGACGACCGAACGCCCACAGACACTCGGGGTTGTCGGGAAGCTGAAGATGAGGAGGCACCTCTCGGTCGAGGAGTTCGTTTATGCGCGGGGCCGTACGGAGAGGATCGTGAAGGTCACGCTGCCCAGCCCGAGCATGTACGCGAACCTCTGGTCGCCAGAGCTATCAGCCGGTGCCTACCCGACGCTCGATCTCTTTCTGGAAGACGTGGCGCAGATCCTGCGCGAGGAGGTCGAGGAGCTGGCACGACTCGGGGCCGAGTACATTCAGCTCGACGCGCCGCATTACCCGCTACTGTTGGATTCCAAGACACGTGTGTTCTACGAGGGGCTGGGCTGGGACCTGGACCACTGGCTGAGTCGGGGGATCGAACTCGACAACTATGTGATCGGGGACCACCCAGACGTCACGTTCTCCTTCCACCTCTGCCGGGGCAACCAGGGCAGCCGCTGGCTGGTCTCAGGCTCGTACGAGCCGCTGGCGCGCCGCATCTTCGGCGGCATAAACGCACAGAGGTTGATGCTGGAGTACGACGACGAGCGCTCGGGAGATTTCGCCCCCCTCTCGCACGTGCCCGAAGACAAGGTCGCCGTACTCGGCCTCGTCACCACAAAAACGCCCCGGCGCGAGACTAAAGAAGAGCTGGAGGCCAGACTCCGGGAGGCGTCGAGGTACATTCCTCTGGAGCGCCTTGCCCTGAGCCCGCAATGTGGCTTCGCCACCTCCATCATAGGCAACGCCATAAGCGTCCAAGACGAGGAATACAAGCTCTGTACCATAGTCGAGACTGCGGAGCAGATCTGGGGGTAGCCGGGGCGGTCTGCTGTGGAGAGTCGTCGGGTGCGTCAGCCTGCAAACAGGCCCTTTACGCCAGGTTTCAGGTGGCCCTCGTCATCAAGGTAGTCGCGCCAGGAGCGTTTGGGATCGTAGCCGAGCATGCGTTTGGCTTTCTCGATGGAGATGCCTGAGCAATCCTCGCGGGGGAGTGGTGTCTTTACCTGGACCTGGTCTCCGAAATGCTCGTACACGGCAGCCTCGAACGGCCTGCCGCCTACGTTATCCGGCGAGGCGATGTAGAAGACCTCGTGGCCGGGCAGGTCACTCTCGGCGGCGAGCACCATGGCGTCTGCCAGATCGTAGACGTCGATGTAGCTCCAGAAGCCCGCGCTCAGCTCCGAGCGGTCGCGTACCATGGGCCCCAGGTTACGCTCGTAGTTGCCTTCGTGTTGCACCCAGGAAGGACGGATCGAGATGCAACGGATATCCGAGCGCCGGATGGCACCGTCCATCAGGAGCTCGCCGAAATGCTTGGCGGTCGCGTAAGGGTCCTGGGGACGGATCGGATGTTCCTCGTCCACGGGCACGTAATCGGGAAGGAAGGGCCGCTCGGGGAAGAAGAACCCTGGCACCGTCTCGCTGGAGGTGTTCACGAAACGGGACACTCCGAACCGGATCGCCGCCTCCAGAGTATTAAAGGTCGCCATGAGGTTGTTCTGGAACACGACGTGCGGCGGGTTGCTGGTCGGCTCAGGGATCGCCGCAGTGTGCACGACCACCTCGGCGCCACGCACGACGGCGAAGGCGTCGCCTGCATCAGACAGGTCGGCCTGGACGTAGTCCGCCTCGCCTTCCTCGGGCCGCTCGAAGACAGGAGCCGTCAGGTCGGTCGCCCGCACATCGTGGCCTGCCTCCTGGAACGCGGCCACTGTGGCCCTTCCGACCTTGCCCCGCGCACCCGTCACCAGTACTCGCATCCATCCTCCCGGTCTCGCTTCCGGCCGATGGTACACCATCCCGATCCCAGCGTTTCACCCGTCGGGGAGTAGGGTAAAGGCTCTGCATGAGAATAGTCGTGGTAGGGGCGACCGGCAACATCGGGACCAGCGTGCTCCGGTCGCTCAAAGGGGAAGAAAGCATAGATTCCGTCCTGGGATTGGCGCGCCGGCTGCCTGATCTTTCGATGCCGAAGGTCGAATGGGCCTCGGCGGATGTGGTCGATGACGATCTTGTCCCTCACTTTACGGGCGCGGACGCTGTGGTACTCCTCGCCTGGCTCATCCAGCCCTCCCGCGACCTCACCAAACAGTGGATGGTGAACGTCGAAGGGAGCACGCGGGTCGCCAGGGCCGTCAAGGAGGCCGGTGTACCTTCTCTCCTGTACGCCTCGTCAGTCGGCGCGTACTCGGCCGGGCCCAAGGACCGCCGCGTGGATGAGAGCTGGCCGACAGGCGGCGTCCCGAGCTCTTACTACGGCCGCCACAAGGCCGAGGTCGAGCGTAGGTTAGACCGCTTCGAGGCGGAGGCGCCCGAAGTGCGGGTCGTAAGGATGCGCCCCGGGCTCGTCTTCAAGAAAGAGGCCGCGGAGGGGATCAGGCGACTCTTCGCCGGGCCCTTCTTCCCCAGCGTGCTCGCCAACCCTGCCCTGATCAACATCGTACCGGACATAGAGAATCTGCGCTCCCAGGTGGTCCACTCCTACGACGTGGGCGAGGCTTTCAGGCTCGGCATCGTGAACGAGGACGTTCGTGGTCCGTTCAACCTGGCTGCGGAGCCTGTACTCGATGCCGGGGAGATCGGACGGATCCTGAACGCCCGTCCCGTGCAGATGTCTGCCCAACTCGCCCGCGTCGGCGCGGGACTCTCCTGGGCGCTGCGGCTGCAGCCCGTGCCGCCGGGGTGGTTGGACCTCTCGCGAAACGTCCCCATAATGGATACTTCGAAGGCGCGTACCGATCTTGGCTGGACACCGCGGTACAGTGCCGACGAGGCCCTGCTCGACCTCCTCGAAGGGTTGCGGACCGGCTCAGGTTTGGACACGCCACCGCTCTCACCGAAGACGAGCGGACGTTTCCGCATACGCGAGATACTGACCGGAGTAGGAGGTAGGGAGCTGTGAAGGCCGTAGTCTGGCACGGCCAAGAAGACGTCAGGGTTAACAACGTCCCCGACCCCATAATCCAGGAGTCCACGGACGCCATAATCAGGATCACATCGACCGCCATCTGCGGCTCGGACCTGCACCTCTACGCCAAGCTCTCGCCGCTGATGCGCGAGGGTGACATCATCGGGCACGAGCCGATGGGTATAGTCGAGGAGGTCGGCTCCGATGTCAAGCACATCTCACCCGGCGACCGCGTCGTGATCCCCTTCAATATCTCCTGCGGGCACTGCTACTTCTGCGACCAACAGCTCTACTCCCAGTGCGAGAACACGCGCGATGAGGGTAAGCTCGCCCGGACCGTGAACCTGCTGGGACGCGGCAGGGGGGCGAGCCTCTTCGGATACACCCACGTCTACGGCGCCGTCCCCGGCGGGCAGGCCGAGTACCTGCGCGTGCCCCAGGCCCACTTCGGGCCAATCAAAGTGCCAGAAGGACCCCCTGACGAGCAGTTTCTCTACCTCTCCGACGTGCTGCCTACCTCCTGGCAAGCCGTTGCCTACGCGGACATTCCCGAGGGCGGGACGGTCGGGATATGGGGTCTCGGTCCGATCGGCCAGATGTGCGCCCGCATAGCGATGCACCTTGGCGCAGGACGCGTAATCGGCGTGGACAACTTGCCCGAGCGCCTCGCCATGGCCTCCAGGCACGGTGTCCAGACTGTGGACTACTCCGCGGTGGACAGCGTGAGGGATGTGATCCTGAACCTAACCGACGGCCGCGGCGTGGACTCGGCCATTGACGCCGTAGGTATGGAGGCCGGAGGCTCACTTGTTGGCTCCATCCTGCAGAGCACCAGGCTGCAGCTCGACCGGGCGACCGCCCTCAGGGAGTGTATGTCCGCCATCAGGCGTGGCGGAACGCTCTCGCTCACCGGCGTCTACGCGGGTCCGATCCAGGCTTTCCCACTGGGTGACCTCTTCGACATGCAGATACAGCTGCGCATGGGACAGGCCAACGTGTGGCAGTGGGTCGAGGACATCTTGCCGCTCCTGACAGGCGACGATGATCCACTTGGCGTCGAGGATCTCAAGACCCACGAGATGCCACTCGAAGACGCGCCGCTGGGCTACGAGATGTTCCAGAAAAAGCAGGATGGCGCCATCAAGATCGTGCTGAAGCCGTAGCTTCGGCTAAAGTAGATCAACGGACAGCCCGGGCGGAGTAAGGCTGAGGTGCCGTGTACCCATTTGGGCTCTATGGCGTTGAGCCGTGGACTCTGCTTGGGCACAAGGCAGCTTACGATCCTCACGCATTCGCCGCTGTTTTTGAGACAGCGGTTGTGTTTCCTGAGCCAGCGCCGCACCTAGCGGCTTACGTACAGGAAGCGTTGCCCCAAATAGGAGCAGCCCCTTCTTGCCGATCGATTCGAGTCGTTCGCAACACCACTGAAGGGATCGGGTCGTTATCCCGAAGATCTACTTGAGGCGATAAGCACGGGCGTTCCGCGTAGCGTCTACCTTGATTCACCAACCCATCCGGGATCGTTACCGTTGCTCGTCTCATGTCCGAAAATCTAACACGCTTTGCACCATTTAGTGTAAACCGCACAAAGGGAGAAGACGTTCGCGCTTCCCGATCTGCTGCAGAGTCGCCATCCCACCGCCACGATGCCATTCTTGAGCGTTCGTGGGTTTCAACCGAATGCCCCGGTTCTTCCAGAAGTGCACCCCGATCCAGGAAGCAAGCGGTCACGTTTTGGGTTAGAACGACAGAGAACGGGTGCGCGACGGCTCTAGCGCACCGACTCCACCACGGTCTGCCAGAAGGCATCACGCTCGCCTGGTACGAAGGGGATATACAGCGCGACGCGGTCTATGAGGCCGTCGTAGCGATCCTCGAGTGCCTGTCCGATCTCATCTGGGGCGGCCTCGATGGCGAAAGCTGCGATCATCTCGTCGGTGATGAGGGCCGGCATCTCGCGCCACTTCTTCTCGCGGGCCATCGTTCCCAGCCTCTCGCCGACCTCTTGCCAGCCGTGGGCTTCGAGGACCGTGCGGTAGGTCGGCGTGGAGGCGTAGAAGGAGATCTGGGCCCGCACCGACTCCCGCTGCTCTGCGGCCTCCTCTTTGCTCTCTGCGGAGATGACGAAAGCGCTCGTCGCTAGCGTGACCTGCCCGGGGTCGCGGTTGGCTTGCCTTGCGCCCTCTGCAATGGACGGTATTACGGTCTTCCTCACGTACTCGGGGGAATGGAACGGGTGGACGTGGAAGCCGTCGCAGATCTCACCGGCTAGCATGGCGAGACGCGTGTTGACGCCCGCTATGTAAACCGGTATCTCCGGATGTTCTATCGGGCCGGGGTTGAAGAACGGCGTCATGAGGGTGTGACGGTAGAACTCACCCTCGAACTGGAGGGGGCCCTCGGACTGGAAGGAACCCCAGATCTCACGCAGGGCTAGGATGTACTCCCTAAGGCGCGCCGCGGGCCTATCCCAGGGCATGGAGAAGCGGCGGGTTATGTGGGCTTTGACCTGCGTGCCCAGGCCCAGCATGAAGCGTCCATCGGAGAGGTCCTGGAGATCCCAGGCCGTCTGCGCCGCCTCCATGGGGGAGCGCGAGAAAGCTATGGCTACGGAGGTGCCTAGCTCTATCTGATGTGTCTCGTTGGTGGCTATGGCCAGGGGCAGGAAGGCGTCGTGTTTGGTCTCGCTGGTCCACAGGCCGGCGAAGCCAAAGTTTTCGGCCGCGCGGGCGGTCCTGTCCATCCCTTTCAGGTACTTGCCCTCTGTGCCGAGTCCGGCGTCTAGCTTCACGATCTCGTGCTACGGGACGAGGAGAAGTTTGCCCGTGGTCTTGCGGCCTTCGAGGTCGCGGTGGGCCTGCTGCGCGTCGGAGAGCTCGTAGGTGCCGCCGATGCGGACATTGAGGTTGTTCTGTCCGATCCAGGAGAAGAGGCTCTCGGCGCGCCACAAGAGCTCCTCGCGGGTCGCCGTGTACTGGGCGAGGGCGGGGCGGGTGAGGAAGAGGCCGCCTTTCTGGTTGAGGGTCTGGGGGTCGAACGGGGGCACGGGACCGCTGGATGCCCCGAAGAGCACCATGTAGCCACGTGGGCGCAAGACGTCGAGGCTGCCGTCGAACGTTTCTTTGCCCACCGAGTCGTAGACGACGTGGACGCCTTCTCCGCCTGTGATACGGTCCGTCTCTTCCACGAAGTCCTGCTCGGTGTAGAGGATGACCTCGTCGGCCCCCGCCTCCCTGGCGAGCTTCGCCTTTTCCTCGGTGCCCGTGGTCCCGATCACGGTCGCCCCGCGCAACTTCGCGAGCTGGACGAGCAGCAGCCCGACGCCTCCTGCGGCGGCGTGGACGAGCGCCGTCTGGCCCTCTTGTAGCGGAAAGGTGCTGTGCGTCAGGTAATGTGCGGTCATGCCCTGGAGCATGACGGCCGCGGCGACCCGCGCTTCGACCAGCGTGGGGTTGAAAGGCATCAGGTTCTCGGCGGGAGCGACGACGTACTCGGCGTAGGATCCCGGGGTGCTCGCGAACGCAACGTAGTCTCCCGGCGACAGGTCATCGACGCCTTCCCCCACGGCGTCCACCTCGCCTGCGCCTTCGAGCCCGAGCGTGCGGGGCAAGTCGCCGGGGTAACGGCCCGTACGCTGGTAGACGTCTATAAAGTTGACGCCGGAGGCCGCGAGCTTTACGCGCGCCTGACCGGCGCCCGGTTTTGGGGTCTCCACGTCCTCGTAGCCAAGGACCTCGGGTCCGCCGAACTCGGTTATCCGGATAGCCTTCATGCTTCTCTACCTCCCGCAATGAACTCGAATTGCACGCCCGTCATTGTGGCAGCATTTCGGCAATTCAGCACGCCGCCTTCGGCGGCTTGTCAGCACGCTCCGGCTTCGCCTCCACTTGTCAGCATTTCAGCTTGTCAGTTTTTTCGTTGGAAGCCTACCGCTCGTAGGCGGGTGCATGGGTCGTGCCGGGTCGATTGCTCTGCGGATCGCTCTAATCCTCCCCGGATTCTCCACTTCGACCGCGTCCTCGACCGCGACCTTGTCCCCCGCTGTCATTTACGGGTTCTCTTGCCGGTGCAGCCGAGTTCTGCTTTTGCGCAGGTGGACTCTTTTGCACCTTGGGTTTGGCTTCGTTAGGTCCGGGTCCGTTGGGTCTGGATCCGTTGGCCGCAGGGCCATTAGTCTTGGTCGCCTGGCGATCCTCGCGCGGGGCGGGCCGTGCCGAGGCGGAGGAGGTTGCCGAGGCGGAAGCGCCGGGTTCGGGACTCGACTGGGCGGACGCGGACGAGCTCGCGGATGAGGAAGGTTGTGGTCCCGAGCTGATGGTCAGATTCACGTCGGTGCCTGGGTCGACTGGTGTGCCCGCGGCGATGCCTGGCTCGAGTACCCTACCTGCGGCGACGCTATCGCTCGGAAACGAGCTCACCTGTCCGACCGCGAGCCCCGCGTCGGTGAGCCTCTTCTGGGCCAAGCCCCTGGTGAGCCCGTCCACTTCGGGCACCTTCACCTTCTCCACTCCGGCGGGCTGGCCAGGAGATCGCTGTTCTCCCTGGAAGACGTCGAGCCAGCCGGCTGTGGCATCAGGACCCAGAACAGCCTGGACGCTGCCGAGCGTGCCGAGAGCAAACAGTATCGCTGCCAGCGCGACCAGCAACCAGGGCAGGCGTCGCCTGCGTCGGTGCGGAGCCGGGCCTGGCCGGGGTCTCTGCATCTTGTTCGTGACGTTCGTCGACGCGAGGGCATTACGTCCCGTGCCCTGCTTCCATCCGACACCGGCTGCTGCCGGCTTGAGTCCGCGGTTCACCCTCCAGAGGTCGTCCGCAAGCTCGTCGGCGTCTGCGTAGCGGTCTTCCGGGTCCTTCGCCAGGAGCTTCGTCACGATGGCGTTCATGCCCCTGGGTATGCGGGGATTTAGTTCTATGGGGGGCCGTAACGGCTCGTTGACGTGCTTCATGGAGACGGCGATGGGGTTGTCGGCGGTGTAAGGCAGTTCGCCCGTGAGCGCTTCGTAGAGCACCACTCCGAGGGAGTAGAGGTCGCTCTTGGGGGTCGCGGGCTTGCCGAGGGCCTGTTCGGGGGACATGTAGCCTGCGGTGCCCATCACGGACCCCGTCCTGGAGATGGTCGCGGAGGAGCCGGCCCTGGCGATGCCGAAGTCCGCCACCTTCGCCCCGCCCCTGGCCGTGAGTAGTACGTTCTGGGGCTTTATGTCGCGGTGGACCATGCCCCTGTCGTGGGCCGCCCCGAGCGCCTCGGCGACCTGCGCCCCGAGCCCGGCGGCGTCCGCCGTCTCGAGCGGTCCCTCCGTGGAGATCCTCTCTTTGAGCGTGCCGCCGGGCACGTATTCCATGGCTATGTAGGAGGCCCCTTCTTCCGTCTCGCCCCTGTCGTAGACCTGGACGATGTTCGGGTGGGACAGGGACGCTGCGCTCATGGCCTCGCGCTTGAAGCGCTCGGCGAACTCATCGTCGCCGGCGTACTGTTTTCTTAGCACCTTCAGCGCCACGTCGCGTCCGAGCACCCTGTCGCGGGCCAGGTAGACCTCGCCCATGCCTCCGCTACCGAGTGGTCGAACCACGTCGTAGCGGTCGTCTAAGACTGTTCTTCTCGTCTCTGACATCCTGCCCTTGGTCCTGTTCCAAAACGCCAACCGCGTTATTCTACACATACGCATGGGACCTTACGAAGGATGTTTCACAAGAGAGCGAGGGTTAGGCGGCGCCAGGGTCGGGTACTGTGAAGGTGCCCGGTCGAATGCGGTAGATGGACCCGGCAGGGCGATGAGGCAGACGACGAGATGGTGGAGGCATGTGGGGGTGGGATCTTGGCTACAAGCGGAGTAGAAGAAGACGCGATGCGGCTTCTTGGCGCCTTCTACGACCTCTCGGGGGGGAAGCTAACCGAGCCGGTGCCGATCGGAGGACCTGAGATGCCAGGACAGGGCGCGGCGCCGAGGGCGGATCTCGACCCCGAGTCGACCGAGTGTGCGGTCGCGGCCAGGTACCTGGTCGAACAGAGATTCATCGCGCCGGCCGACGCCGCGTCCGATTACACGATCACCGTCGCCGGCTTTGACAGGGTAAGAGAGATGCGCGGGATAGGCGGTCCTGCGGTGCCGGCAGGGAGGAACAGGATGAGCGATAAGACACAGAAGCAGCTAATGACGTTGCTTTCCATAGGAATCTCCATCGGCCTCAGCCAGCCGCTGGCCAGGTTTATCGACAAGGAGATCCCCGAACGTAGGGGCATAAAGGACGACCTGACCGAGGCTGTCCTGAAAGGACTGGTCAGGGCTGTGGCGCTCGTGGTCGCCTCCGTGATCGTGCGACGCCTGGCCGCGAGCCGTAGGTAAGCCACCAGCTTCACAGACCTCCAATTCCGGCCGTCGTCCCGGAGACCGGGTGCTATCCGGGATAGACTTGGCTAGTCGGCGGGAGAGGAGAAACTCTGAGTGCTGACGTCTTCGTCGCAGGTTCTATAAACCAGGACTTCGTCCTGAGCGTGGAGCGCCGCCCCGCGCCCGGCGAGACGGTCACAGACGCTCGTCTCGCGACCCACAACGGCGGGAAGGGGGCCAACCAGGCAGCGGCCGCGGCTCTACTAGGGGCGAGCGTGGCATTCCTTGGCCGCGTCGGCGACGACGGGTTCGGCAGACCTCTGGTACGGTCGCTCGCAGATAAGGGCGTCGATACGGGACTTGTGCGGGAGGTTCCCGGCTCGTCCACAGGCGCGGCCTTCATAACCGTCACGCCCGACGGTGAGAATGCGATCACGGTCGCACCGGGCGCGAACCGCCGCCTCACCGCGGAGGACGTAGACGATGCCTCCGAGTCCATAGGAGATGCCAAGGTACTCGTCGCCCAGATGGAGATCCCTCCCGAGGTCGTCCTGCGGGCCGTCGAGGTCGCGGCATCGAGTGGGACCCGCGTGCTGGTCAATCTCGCGCCCACGTTCGAGGTTCCGCGGGCACTGCTCGAGAAGCTCGATCCCCTGGTTATAAACGAGCACGAGGCCGCCTTCCTTCTCGGAGAGAGGGTCGAAGGCGTAGATGGGGCGCTCGATGCCGCCCCGAGGCTCCTGGCGCTGGGGCCGGGATCCGTCGTGGTCACGCTCGGAGAAGCCGGCGCCGTGTTCTCGGGCGGCGAATCCGCGCAACACCTCACGGCCCCGAAAGTCGAAGTCGTGGACACCACGGGCGCCGGAGACGCGTTCGTCGGGGCCCTGGCCGCGAGGCTCGCCGCCGACGCACCTCTGAAAGACGCGGTTGCCTACGCCGTACGGGCCGGGGCGGCGGCCGTGACGGAGGCGGGCGCCCAGGGAGCGCTACCGACCCCCGATGTGGTTGAGGTCCTTGTAGAGTGGCGGCAGCGTCAACCCCGTCGCGTAGACCCCGAGAAGAAGACAGGACCGTACGTCTGGAGCGGGTCTGGCTCGAAGCCCGCGTGGTCGAGCAGGCTGTGTAGCTCGTCGGGGTCGAAGAACCTGATGCCGCCCGTGGAGAGGAAGCGTTGGAGCCGGCGTCCGCGCGGCGTGGCGACGCGTAGGATGCCCATGATGGCGAGGCGCCCGCCGGGTTCGAGGACCCGGGAGGTCTCCCGCAGGACTCGTGCAGGATCTCCAAACTCGTTGAGTGTGCCGCCGCAGACCGCGCCCGCGAAAGAGGCGCCGCGTGAAGGGAAGGCTCTTCGCGCTCGCCCGGATGAAGGACGGCTTCGCCTGGACCGTCGGTGCACGTCGGGCCGCTTCTCTCAGCATGGATGGGGGAGATGTCTATTCCTACGGCGCGTGTCGAGGTTGGCGCCAGACTACGGGTGTAGAGGCCTGCGGAGCAGCCCAGGTCGAGGTAGCGGCCGCTTCTGACGGGGCGGACGAGGACGTTTGATGATCTCCAGCTCCCGCTCGTTCGGGAAGGGTTCGCCGGTGAGCAGGCTGAGGGAGCGGACGCGCCAGAGTGGTTCGTAGCCGCGTCCGGCTCCAGGCAGGAAGTTGGTGAGGTTGGCGAGGTTGTCCGCGCCGGTGCGGGACTTCAGTAGGTCCAGGTATCCGTCTTTGATCTTGTAGGTTTCGCCCGTCACCGGGGAGCGGGCTTTGCCGGCCAGGATCATGCCGTCTCTCTCGATACCACCGGCGTAGACAAGGCCCCCGGTATCCGAGGGACGGGGACTGACGATGGAGAGCAGGTCCTTGCTGATCATCTAGCGCCGTCTTCTGTCGCGCAGGCGGTTCAGGCGGGCGTCGAAGCCCCTGACGGAGTCGACGAAGGCGCCCGTTTCCTCCGGACGGGGGGCGGATTTCAGGGTCGGGTAGGCGCCCTCGTGGAAGATCAGCGGTCCCTTGCGCGTATCGCCCAGACGGACCTCGACGACCCTGCCGAGGAACAGGTCGTGGTCGCCTCCCGCGTAGATCTCGGCCAGCTCGCAGTCGATAGCCGCAAGCGCGCCGGCCGCCAGCGGCGCCCCCACCGACCCGTAGCCGCCGCCGAGAGAGTGGAGCGCCGGTAGTCCGCTGGAGCGATCTGGCGAGGCGAAGAGCCTGCTGAGTCCCTCCTGGTCGTCCGCGAGGAGGTTCACCGCGAAGTAGCCTTCTTCCCTGATGCGCTGGTTGATGCGCGCGTCTTTGTGGACGCTCACCAGGAAGAGCAGCGGGTCGAGGGAGACGGAGATCACGGCGTTCGCGGTCATGCCTTCGACCTTCTCCTCCCGCCCGCTCGTCACGACCGTCACGCCGGTAGGGATAGTGGCTCATCGCGCTCCGCAGGGCGTCGGCGTCGGCGTCCCTGACCTCCCAGGGATACTCGCGCTTATCCGTGCCGTCAGGTCGGCATTCACACCTTTCGCTGCCGGCTTCTACGCACGCGCAGTCTCCCACAGAGAGCTTCCCACGCGCAAGTCCTCGCGGCCACCATCGCTCGACCGTCTCCCGGGTCTGAGCCGTACCAGCGGCCGAGGCGCCTGTTGTGGTGGACGCCGTCGAGGACCAGCTCTCCGAGCCGGGAAGCAGCGCCGCGTCGACCGGCACGACCCCGTCTCCGGCCACCCTGCCGTCTTCGACGAACCGCTCGTAGCGCTTGCGGATCCTGGGTGAAGAGGCGCCGTCGGCGGCGCTCCCGGCGACCGAGAGGTAGCGCAGGCCCGAGTCGCGTGCAGGGCGCCGGGGAAGAGCTCGTTTACGCGGTGTGATGGGGGCGAGGCGCTCCCTATCCGCGACGTTGTGTGGGGTGCCCAGTGTGATCAGGCGCGCCACCCTCCTGTGTCCCGAGTAGCGCCTGCCGCCGTATGGAGGATCTCCGCCGATATACACCCTGCAGGCGAGTCCGCCGGCCGAGTGTCCGACGAGCACCGCCTTTTTGGCTTCGCTCTCGAGCAGCGCCCTGTCCACCGTGCTCGCGACCTCGAAGACCAGTTGTCCGAAGCCCCGGAAGTATCCCAGGGTCCAGTCGAGGGGCGTTATCGGGGCGATGTGCACCTCGGAGCCGGAGATCTCCCGCAGCATGCTCGCGAATTCCCGGTAACTCCCGGCCACCAGGTAGCCCCGCCGACGATCACTATCGGTGCGCCCGACATGCCCGAGAGTATATCGCCGCCCTGTCAGGCCAGTGCTCGCCTGGAGGCCGTCGATGCACGAACTGGACGGCGAGAGCGGCGAGTAGGACGCCGAGGACGCGCGAGAGTACGTTGGCCCCGGTCTCCCCGAAGAGCCGCATGACCGCGGGGCGAGGAGCAACGAGATCAGGGTCAGAAGCAGGATCACGAAGAGCACGCCTATGAATAGCGGCGAGCTCGGCCCGGGCTGCTTCCGCCGGTGTACAGGAGGACCGTGGTGATCGCCCCGGGGCCTGCCAGAAGCGGTATGGCGAGAGGGAAGACGGAGATGTCCTGCTGGTAGGATTCCTCCTCCTGTTCGCGCACGGTCGTGGCGCGCATCCCCGAAGGCCTGGCGAAGACCATGTCGAGCGAGAGGAGGAAGAGCAGCAGTCCGCCTGCGATCCGGAAAGCCGGGAGTCCCGATGCCGAGGGCTTCGAGCAGCACGTCGCCGGCCAGCGCGAACAGGAAGAGGATGAGGGCGCCGAGCAGCGTGCCCCTGATGGCGGACTCGCGCTTCTGCTTCTCGGAGAACCCGCGGGTGAGCGCTGCGAAGATGGGGGCGAGACCCAGCGGGTCCACGACCACGAGCAGCGTCACGAAAGCGTTGAATACGAACTCCATCAGAGGAAACTTTACCTCACAGCGAAGAACCTTTGTCGGGGATGACACGCCACTCGCCCCGCAAAGACCGCGCCCGCTCCATGGTGCTCTCCCCGATCCGGCCTTCCTCCACCTCGTAACGACCGCGCACCTCCTCGGAGAGCGCCTGTATCACCTGTGATACATCCGCCGGCAGGTCCCCGATGCTCTCAGGCCGGAACTGTAGTCCCAAGAGACCGTAGACATGCTCCAAGTACGGCCCTGATCTCATCCGTTTCAGAGACCAGAACAAGGGCTTCGAGGCGCGCGGACCGGCGCGTGACCCTTTGTGCGAGCCCGGCGTGCTTGACGCCCCACGGGCCGCCGGAGCGCACGGAGTAAGCCCCGGGACAGAACTCGCCCGCGACCTCGCCGCCCTCTGCCTCGACCCCGACTCGGCGCAGCGCTGAGGCGATGAGATCCAGGCCCTCAGAGTAACGTTCGTAAAGGCCGTGCCGCAGATCCTCTACGGGAAAGGTGAGAGAGAACGAAAGCGAGCCCTGGTTCGCCGCCACGGCCCCGCCGCCGGAGTTCCGCACCAGCACGGGGAAGCCGAGTTCTGAGACAGCTTCTGTCATCACGGCAAAGCCGGGTAGATGGGTCTCCAGCCGGGTAGCCCCGACGTAGCGCGAGGAGGTCCACATCAGGGCCGCAGGGCCGCGCTGGTGCGCCGCGACCTCCTCGAGCACGGCCTGTTGCAGCCCGAAGCCGTCTTCGGGGTCGTCGAGGGGGTCGGTGACCAGGATCTCCACGCGCCTACTTGCGGGCGATGAAAAGCCCCGCGTCCTTGGTGATGTGGATGACTCCTCGCGACGACAACTCCGTTTCCAGTCGTTCGGTCAAGTCCGCAACTCTCCTGCCGAACTCGGCGTCGTCGAGCTCCCGTGCCGCCGTATCCGCCGCCGAGCCTGATAGAAGGTATTCGACCAGCGGCTTTACTTCGGTGACATCCAGCGCGTCTTCGTATCTGTGTAGTGTGACCTCCGAAAACCAGGGCGACAACTGCACGGCTCCGTTCTCCAGGCTGAACTCGAGGAGATTCCCAAAGTAATAGCCATTAGTGGGACGAGATGGGTCGAGAATCTGCTGCATCCAACCCATCTCGCCCTGCGTGCGCTCGCCGTTCGTCGCGGCGTACAGGGTGCCGCCTGGTGCGAGAACGCGGGTGATCTCCGAGAATGCCCGCTCTCTGTCCGGCACGTGATAGAGCATGTGATTCGCGACAACGGCGTCGAATCGCTCCTCCTCGAAAGGTAGATCTCGGACGTCAGCAACCCGGAACTCGAAGCGTCCGTCGGGCTCGAGGCGGGCTTCGGCCTCGGCCACCATTCCTGGCGAAGCGTCCGAGAGCGTGATGGCCCAGTTTTTGGGGAGCAGATCCAGGTTCTCGGTCCACAACCGGCCGGGACCGCAACCAACCTCCAGAAGGCTCGCTCCTCCTTGGAGCTCGAAGTGGTCGAGGATCCAACGCGCCAGGCCGTAGGGGTTGGTGCTGAAGCGTACGTGCAACGCGATGCGGGCTTCGAGGTTCGAGGCGTCGCGGTACTGTCTCGCTACGTATTCCGGGTCCGAGTACGCCACGCCTTGCCTCCTGGTTGGGAATATGCTGGCCACTGCCGGGCCGCAACATCTGTGGTGCTAAGATAGCAGCCCGGATGCAGGGTCGGAAAGTATGGAGGACGATGCTCCAGCAGGAAGCGATGATCGAACGCACGCGCAGCGTCTGCCGGGGGGACGAACGTCTCGCGGCGGCGATGATGTACGGCTCCTTCGCCCAGGGTGAGGGGGACGGGTTCTCGGACATCGAGTTCATCCTGTTTTTCAGGGATGAGCAACTGCAGGGCCTCGACCAGGAGGAATGGGTCTCCAGGATCTCACCCGTCGGGCTGTACTTCGTGAACGAGTACGGCAACGGGACGGCGATCTTCGAGAACCTCATAAGGGGCGAGTTCCACTTCGACCGCGCCTCGGAGATCGAGAGGGTCGTCGGCGAGTCGATGAGGGACGCGGACTGGCTTCCCTCGCTGGAGGACACCCTCATCCTCGACCGCACCGGAGAGTTGGCCTCGCGCCTGAGAGGGATCGTCGGCCAGCCGCCGGAGCGCGACACGCCGGGGCAGATCCGGTTCGTCTGCGAGTGCTTTGTAAACTGGTTCGTCTTCGGTGCGAACCTCTTCGCCAGGGGCGAGCTTGCGCGTTCGCTCGACCTCCTCGGGATCGTACGCGACCGCCTGCTACAGATGGTCAGAGTGCTGGAAGGGTCGACGTTGCACTGGTTCAACTCAGCGAAGTTCCTGGAGACGGAGATCTCCGAAGCGTCCTACGCCCGCTACGTGGCCTGCACAGCCCGCCTCGACAGGGACGATCTGCGGCAGGCTTACGCCTCGGCCTGGGAGTGGGGGAGAGAGCTTATAGCGTCGCTCGAGGAGAGACACGGCGTCGCTCTGCAAGCGTCACTCCTCAGGCGGCTCGATCGGCGCTTTGCCGGGACCTTTGGCGTTCCTTGTCCGGAGGAATCGTGAGGCGTGACGAGGCCCGGAGCCCGTGGCGGAGGCTCGGTTCCAGGAACGTCTACGAGAACTCCTGGATCTCCGTCCGTGAGGACCGCGTGATAAGGCCTGACGGCGAACCTGGCATCTACGGCGTCGTACACTACAAGAACACCGCCGTAGGCGTTCTGCCCGTGGAGGAGGATCACGTCTACCTCGTAGGCCAGTACCGATATCCCCTGGAACGCTATTCGTGGGAGATACCCGAGGGAGGCTGCCCGGAGTACGAGCAACCCCTGCGTGCGGCCCAGCGCGAGCTGAGGGAGGAGACGGGCCTGGAAGCCAGGAACTGGCGGAAGCTCGGGGAGGCTTACCTCTCCAACTCGGTCGCCGACGAATTCGCTGTGTGGTTTCTCGCCACGGGTCTCGTAGCAGGGGAACGGCAGCCAGAAGGGACCGAGGTAATCGGTGTGCGACGCGTTCCGTTGCGTGAGGCCGTTGCCATGGCGATGGACGGCAGGATCACCGACGCCCTCAGCAGCCTCGCCCTCACGACTTACGCACTAGAGGGTTACGATGTCGCGGCCGGCTAGGGTAAGTCGCTGCGTATCGGGGGCGCGGTGAAGGTCTGCGCGCTCGCTGGCGGGGTAGGCGGCGCGAAGCTTGCGAGCGGTCTGCAAGACGTGCTGCCGGCCGGGGGACCTCTCGATGGTAGTGAACACCGCCGACGACTTCGACCTGTGGGGGCTGCACATCTGCCCCGACCTCGACACGGTCATGTACACGCTGGCCGGAATCTCCAACCCCGAGACCGGCTGGGGCATTGTGGACGAGTCTTTCGAAACCCTGAACATGCTCGAAAGCTACGGCGAGGAGACCTGGTTCAAGCTAGGTGACAGGGATCTCGCAACCCACATACTCAGAACTTCCCGCATGATCTCCGGTGAGACGCTCACGGAGGTTTCGGCCGGGCTATCCATTGCTCTGGGCGTGGAGAGCGCTGTGCTGCCGATGAGCGACGATCCGGTCCTGACTATCCTGGAGACCCCTGAAGGGCGCCTCGAGTTCCAGGAGTACTTCGTGCGCCGCGGGCAGAGAGACGAGGTGTTGGGGATCGAGTTGCGTGGTATCGAGGAGGCCGGGCCTACTGAGAGTGTGCTGGCGGCGATCAGCGGTGCCGATGTTATCGTCTTTTGCCCGTCGAACCCGGTCGTGAGCGTAGGCCCGATCCTGGCCCTGCCGGGAATGACGGAGGCCCTGGCCACGTCCTCGGCACCGAAGGTAGCCGTCAGCCCGATCGTCGGCGGAAGGGCGCTCAAAGGTCCGGCGGACAGGATGCTCGCTTCGCTCGGTCACGAAGTCTCTGCCACGGGCGTGGCCAGGATGTATGCGGGCCTGGTCGACGGGATGGTCGTCGACCGAGCCGACCAGAGTGAACGGGCCGGCATCGAGATCCTCGGGATGCGCGTCCTGGTAACGGAGTCGGTTATGCACGACGCCGAAGACCGGGCGCGCCTGGCTTCGGAGACGCTGAAGTTCGGTGCGGGATTGGTGGCGCGATGAGTAAGGCCAGGGACGTATCCGCCGTCGTGCCCGTCAAGGACTTGCGGGGCACCAAGAGTCGTCTGGCGCCGATCCTCGATCCCGGCGCCAGGGCGGGGCTAACCCTGTACATGATGGGCCGCGTAGTGCGTGCGATCGTGGAGGCGGGGGTCGAGGACGTGTGCGTGGTTAGCCCCGACCGAATAGTTCTGGAAGAGGCGAAGAGACGCGGCGCAACGCCGCTCGTTCAGGAGAGCCGCGGGCTCAACCCCGCCCTCGAAGAAGGCCGCCGCAGGGCGCTGGGACTCGGAGCCTCTACGCTCCTCGTACTCCCCGCAGACCTTCCGCTCCTCGATGCGGGTGATGTTCGGGCGGTGCTACAGGAGATGGGTGAAGGGCCTTCGGCGGTTATCTCTCCCGATGGGATGCGTTCCGGTACGAACGCGCTCCTTATGCAACCCCCCGATCTCTTGCCCTTCGCCTTCGGGGTAGACAGCTTCGAGGCGCACCTTGGGGCTGCCCGCCGGCGCGGTCTGGACGTCAGGATCTGCGACCGACCCCACCTGGCCTTCGATCTCGACGCGGCGGGAGACCTGGACCGCCTCAGAGAGACAGGAGTAGCGCGTTCGTGAGGGGGGTCGAGGTGCTCGGCGTCGAGGGCTTCCCCGAGGTCAGCCCCGGCGATGACTTGAACCGTATGATCTCGGACGCGGTAGCGAAGGACCTGCGTCCCGGCGACGTACTCGTCGTGACGCACAAGATCGTCAGCAAGGCCGAAGACCGTCTGGTCGACCTTCGCACGGTCGAGCCGTCCACGCTCGCCAAGGGTTACGCGACAAGCTACGGGAAGGACCCGCGCCAGATCGAGGTCGTGCTTAGAGAGAGCCGCCGCATCGTACGCATGGACCGCGGCATCGTCATCTCGGAGACCCACCACGGTTTCGTCTGCGCCAACGCGGGCGTAGACGCCTCGAACGTTCCTGGCGGCGATACCGTCTGCCTGCTGCCCGTAGACCCAGATGCCTCCGCGGCGAGGCTCCGCGATGCGCTCGCCGAAGACCCAGGCGTCGGGGTAGCCGTGGTGATCTCCGACTCGTTCGGGCGGGCCTGGCGGCACGGCATAACGGACGTCGCCATCGGTGTCGCAGGCATGGACCCCGTCGCTGACTACAGGGGGCGACGAGACCCGCACGGCTTCCCCATGGAGGCCAGCGTACTCGCCGTGGCCGACGAGCTCGCCGCCGCGGCGGAGCTGGTAATGGGCAAGACCGACGGTATCCCTCTGGCCATAGTGCGGGGGTATTCGTACTCGTCTGCATCGGGCAGCGCCAGAGAGCTCCTGATGCCGCCCGAGAGAGACATGTTCCGGTAATTCAGCAAGTCAGCACGCCGCCTGCGGCGGCTTGTCAGCACTTCAGCACGCTGCCTGGCTTCGCCAGACGGCTTGACAGCCAGTCGAGGCTCGCGCGAAGGCTGAGCGTGCTGAAAATCGAGAAAGCGGGTCTTGAGTGAACAACCTGAGAGCCTATCCGATCTACCTCGGTATCAGGGGATCGTTCGCATTTTTCTTCACGCTGTGGGCCACCGTGGCGGCCGTCTACAGGATCGAGGTTGTGCATCTCGACCCACTGCGGCTCGTGTTACTGGGGACGGCGCTCGAGGTTGCGGTCTTCCTCTTCGAGGTTCCGACCGGTGTGTTTGCGGACACCTACGGTCGGCGGCGGTCGGTCATCACGGGTTGCATACTGATGGGGTGCGGTTTCGCCCTGGAGGGTGCCATCCCCGAATTCATAGCCGTGCTCGCCGCCCAGGCGGTGTGGGGCGTCGGGTATACGTTCATCAGCGGGGCGCTCGAGGCCTGGATCGCGGACGAGGTCCCCGAAATGGACCTGGGAAGGGTGTACCTGCGTGGAGAGCAGGCTGACTACATAGGCGCCTTCATCGGCATACCCGCGAGCGTGCTTCTCGGTCTCGTCGCGCTGAATCTGCCGCTCATCGTCGGCGGTATCCTGACCATCGCTCTGGGCCTCGTGCTCGTCCTCGCGATGCCCGAGCGCAACTTCCGCCCCTCCCCGCGCGAGGGCCGCTCCTCGCTGCAGCACGCGGCCACCACGGCGCGCAGCGGCGTGCGGCTCGTCCGGTCCAGGCCCGTCCTCTTGATGTTGCTCGCCGCCGCCCTGTTCGCCGGCATGTCCGCGGAAGGTTTCGATCGGCTCAACCCCAAGCAATTCCTGGACGTCGTGGAACTGCCTTCCGTCGGCGGACTCGACCCCGTGGTCTGGTTCGGTGTGATCGGGGCCGGGGGCCTCCTGCTGAGCTACCTGACTGCCGGTATCGTGGCCCGCTACTTCGACGTAAGAAGCCCGGCTGTCGCCGGGCGGCTGCTCCTCGCCCTCGATGCGCTCACCGTGGCAGGGATGCTCGCCTTCGCGCTGGCCGGCAACTTCGCGTTCGCGCTTGGAACGTTCTGGTTCGCCACCCTGGTCCGAAGCGTCGCAGAGCCGGTCTACCTGACCTGGATCAACGAGGGCCTGGATCCCAGCGTCCGGGCTACCGTGATCTCGATGAGCAGTCAGTCGGGCGCCCTCGGCGAAGCCTCGGCCGGACCCGTGATAGGGGCTGTAGGCAACGTCTTCGGCGTCAGGCCGGCCCTGACCGTCGCAGCCCTCATCCTCTCACCCACCCTCCTGCTCTACGCACGCGCCATGAAGCGTGGAGGGGTCGATCCAGAAGCGAAGGACACCAAGAGGGTCGATTAGCCGGCCAGGGAGATCCCTTTCTCCCCGTAAACGAGCCGAATTCATTCAATTCCGACGAAATTTGTCGGAATTTTGTTGACGTATGGCGTTCTGGCGCTTAGTATCCGGCGCATGGAGTTACACGGTACGCAGGGTCATGCGAAGGGGCGAATGTCTCTGGCCCCTCGCATGGGCGCGCGGCGATGTAGCGTGTGCGCTTGATCTCAACCCTTGACCTTCCATTACACGATTTACACTGGAGGATCGCGCGATGCACGAATCCCTGCGTTCGAAGCATAACGACAGAATATTGCCCGGTCTTAGGGCGCTCGAGCGGGAGTCCGATCTGCTGGAGGGCGCCGACCCGCGGGAGATAATCGCGTGGGCTGTGGAGACTTACGGTGAGGGACTGGCCCTTTCGGCTTCGTTCGGCGGGGGCGAGGGGATGGCGCTGTTGGACATGATCTCCAAGGTCACCGATAAGGTCACCGTACTCACCATCGACACGGGCTTTATCTTCAAGGAGACCGCGGAGTTCCGCGAGGAGGTCATGCGGCGCTACAAACTGCCTGTCGAGGTCTTGAAGCCCGAGCTCACGATCGAAGAGCAGGTCGAGCATTACGGTGAGCAGATGCGCACCTGCACCCCGAACCTGTGCTGCCAGATCCGCAAGATAGAACCCCTCCAGAAGGCGCTGAACCGCTACGACGCCTGGATGACGGGCATTCGCAGGGAGCAGACCCCGCAGAGGGCAGGCACGAAGGTCGTCGCCTGGGAGGAGCGCTACCAGGCTGCCAAGATAGCGCCCATGCCCGACTGGACGGAAGAGCAGGTGTGGGACTACGTGAGGGCTCATGACGTGCCCGTCAACCCGCTCCTGCATCAGGGTTACAAGAGCATCGGCTGCGAGCCGCAGACGAGGCCCGTGCACCACGACGAGGATTCCAGGGCCGGCCGGTGGGCCGGAACCGACAAAACGGAGTGCGGCATCCACTTCGAAGGCGGCAAGATCAGCCGCGCGGGCGCCTGAATCTCAGAGATCCTTTCATCAAAAGCGCAGGTTTTGCAGCATGAGATTCCTCAGGAAGGACCAGACCTTGAATAAGGTCGAGAAGATCAAGCAGGAGCGCCATCCCCTAGAGGTGTATGGGGCCATCATAAACACTTACTCCAAAGACCTCTCTGCCATGGACGCCGTCCCTGGCGAGGTCGAGCGGTTGAAGTGGGTCGGTATCTACCCGCAGAAGCAGGGCGGCGACGCGTTCATGATGCGGATCAAGATCCCTGGCGGCGTCCTGACGCCAGAGCAGACCAGGGTCATAGGCAAGATAGCGGCCGACTTCGCGCGGGGCCCCGTGCCCAACCCGCACTTCGGAAACAACTTCCTTGACCTGACCACGCGCCAGGATGTGCAGATGCACTGGATCAAGATGGAGAACGTGCCGGAGATCTGGCGCCGCCTGGAGGAGGCCGGCATCACGACCGTGCAGGCCTGCGGCGATTCGGCCCGCAACGTCCTCTGTTGCCCCGTCTCGGGTCTCGGTCACGAGGAGGCCATAGACGCCTACCCCGTGGCGCAGGCTATCTCCGCATACTTTACCGGTAACCGCGAGTACGCGAACCTGCCGAGGAAGTTCAAGATGAGCGTCACGGGATGCCTGGAGGACTGCGCACAGGCCGAGATCAACGATGTAGGCATGCTCCCCGCCCGCCTGGAAGATGGCACGCTCGGCTTCAACCTTCGCGTTGGCGGCGGCCTCTCGGACGGCCCGAGGATGGCCTCGGATATCGACGTCTTCGTCAGGCCCGAGGAGGCGGTGGAGATTACCCGCGGCATAGCCCAGGTCTTCGGCGAGCTTGGAGACAGGGAGAACCGCTGGACGGCGAGAATGCGCTACCTGGTCCAGGAGCTCGGTCCGGAGAGCTTCCGCGAGGAGCTCGCAAAGCGCGTTTCCGTAGAGTTGACACCCGCCGGAGAGGAGCTGACGAAGAGGTACCGTGGCGACCACATCGGCGTCCACCCCCAACGTAGGGGCGGGAGGATTCGGACGTGGTAGGGGCGGTTCGCAAACCGCCCTCTACTACGTCGGCCTGAACGTGCCTGTTGGGAGGATGAGTGGCGAGCATTTCGAGGAGGCAGGGAGGCTTGCCGGGGAGTACGGGGATGGTGTCCGTCTCGCTACGGACCAGAACCTGATCTTTACCGGCGTTCCCGAGGACTGGCTCGACGCACTCCTGGCCGAGCCGCTTCTGGCGCGGTACTCCCCGAAGCCTGGGGCGTTCGAGCGAGGCGTCGTGGCCTGTACGGGGAGCGAGTTCTGCCGCTTCGGCATCGTCGAGACCAAGGTCAGGGCCGTAGAGTGGGCCCGCGAGATGGACAAGAGGGTCGGTAACCCTGGCCAGGATGCGGTGAGGATGCATTTCTCGGGCTGCTCGGCCTCTTGCGCTCAGCCGCAGATCGGGGACATAGGCTTCCGCGGCGAGACCGCGAAGACGCGGGACGCGATCGTGGAGGGCGTGGACATAGGACTCGGCGGCTCCCTTGGCAGGGATGCTGCGTTTATCGACTGGGTCGAGGGCGCGAAGCCGGCCGGGGACGTCCCCGATGCCCTGGTTGCCGTCTTCGAACAGTTCGAGGAGGAGCGACGAGAGGGTGAGCGCTTCCACGAGTGGGCCAGGCGCAAGCGGAACGCCGAGCTGCGAGAGGCGCTGCGCAAGCCGGTCGAGAGCGGAGCTGGTCGATAGTGGCCGGCTTCGACATCAGGGAAATGATGAACGACATCGACGAGGCCCCTGGAAAGGTCTGGTTCTGGGACCTGGAAAAGGCGGTGATCGACGCCGACCGCTGCGTGCAGTGCGGCGTGTGCGTTGCGGCCTGCCCTACCGACTCCATCGGCATCGGCGAGGACGACCTTCCAGAGCTCGTCAAGATGTGCACCGGTTGCTCTTTGTGCTGGGACTTCTGCCCCCGCGGCGGCCTGCAGTACGAGTCGACCTGGAAGATCACCGGTGGTTCTAATGGCAAGAGCGTCGACGGTATGGGGCGCGTCGAGGAGAGCTACACGGCCCGCGTCAGGAAGAGGATAGACGGCGTGCAGGACGGTGGCTTCGTCAGCGCGCTTCTGATCTCGCTGCTCGAGGCCGGCGAGATCGACGGCGCTCTTTTGGCGCGCGAGAGCGCGACCGAACGGTGGAAAGGCGAGGCTTTTCTGGCGACGACGCCCGAAGAGGTGCGCGCTTGCGCGGGGAGCTTCTACAACCAGACGCTCGCGCTGGGGCACGTCGACTTCGATGGCCACGACCTGCCGCCGAACCCCAGGATAGCGGTCGTGGGGACCCCGTGTGAGATCGAAGGCATCAAGGCGATGCAGGCGAGGCCATGGACATGGGGCAGCTCGAAGGTCGAGGCCATAACGCTCACCATAGCCCTGCTCTGTACCAAGAGCTTCAACTACGAGAAGTTGATGCTAGAGGAAATCAGGGACAAAAGGAACGTCGACCTGGATAGCGTAGGAAGGGTGGACGTCATACGGGGGAAGATGATCGTCCAGGATCTCGAAGGCGCTACGATCTTCGAGGAGCCCATAAGGGACTTCCACGGTGCGGCCCTCAAGGGTTGCGACGAGTGCGCGGACTTCATGGGGCACGCCGCCGACATCTCCGTGGGGAGCGTCGGGAGCGCGGACGGTTACTCCAGCGTGCTACTTCGCAGCGAAGAAGGCCTGGCCGCCTTCGACAGCGTCAGGGATAGATTGGAGCTTCGACCCCTTGACAAGCCGCAGGCTTTGGATAAGCTAGACGGCTTGGACAAGAGGGTGGCCTTGGGTAGTCTCAAGCGGGCCTTCGACCCGGACGCCCCGCTTTTCATAGACTACGAGGAACACCTGAACGACTACGCCGGGACGGACCGAGCCCCGGTGGAGCACGAAGCGGTGAGGTACTAGTTGGAAGGCGATGTAAATAGGCTCCCTGTGCCGGATGAGCCAACAGACCTAAAGGCCGGCATCCGTGCTCTACTCGAAGATTCGCCCGAGGAGGGTGGCCGAGTTATCGCCGACGCTGCCTTTGTCTCGGATCTCCTCTGGGAAGAATGGGGGACCTACCTCGAAGGAGCCGGCATGGGCTACGGGCGGTTCCTCGAGATCTCGCGCTCTTACGCGGGCGAATTCAGGTTCTGGATCGTCGGCGAACGTCCCTGGGACCACTGCGCGGCCGGCTTCGCCGGCCGCTTGTTGCGTAGGCTACCGGCCGGGCAGGTCACTAATCTCGCGGAGGTAAACGGATGAATGTCAGCACCGAATACTCTACGATCGCTCCACACGGCGGCGAGCTCGTCGACCGCCGGGCGCCTGAAGAGCAACGCGATGAGCTACTCGATAGGGCCGAGGGCCTAACCAGGGTTACCCTGGGTCCGAGGGCTCTCTCTGATCTGGAGATGATCTCCACCGGCGTCTTCTCTCCCCTCCCCGGCTTTATGGTCAGCGAGGACTACGAGAGCGTCGTCGAGACGATGCACCTCAAGGATGGCCTGGCCTGGAGCCTGCCGATCACACTCCCCGCGAGCGAGGAAGAAGCAAACGGCATAAGGGTTGGCGAGGAGATCTCCCTCTCCGACGAGGCGGGACGCGTGCTCGCCACCATGATCGTCGAGGACCGCTACGCCTACGACAAGGAGCACGAGGCCAGGGAAGTCTACGGTACGACGAACCCTGAGCACCCGGGCGTCGCCGCCGTGTACCGCCAGAAGGACGTGCTTCTCGGCGGTGAGGTAGCGTTGCTCGTGGACGACCCGAACCCGAAGCCTTTCCCGACCTACCACTACGAGCCGCGCCGTCTGCGGCAGGTCTTCGCCGAGAAAGGCTGGAAGCGCGTCGTCGGTTTCCAGACCCGTAACCCCGTGCACCGCTCGCACGAGTACATCCAGAAGAGCGCCCTGGAGATAGTCGACGGATTGCTCTTGAACCCACTCGTCGGAGAGACCCGCTCCGCGGACATCCCCGCCGACGTCAGAATGCGCTCCTACGAGACGATCCTGGATCGCTACTACCCCAAGGACCGGACGATGCTGGCCGTCTTCCCGGCGGCGATGCGCTACGGTGGACCCCGCGAGGCTATCTTCCACGCGATCTGCCGCAAGAACTACGGCTGCACACACTTCATCGTAGGCCGCGACCACGCCGGACCAGGCAAGGACTCCAGCGGCAGGCCGTTCTACGGCGACTACGACGCCCAACACATCTTCGATGAGTTCGAGGAAGGCGAGATCGGGCTAACCCCCCTCTTCTTCGAGCATGCCTTCTTCTGCCTGCAATGCCAGGGGATGGGGACAACCAAGACCTGCCCCCACTCTAAAGACAACCACGTATTTATCAGCGGAACGAAAGTCCGCGAGATGCTCTCCAAGGGCGAGTATCCACCCCCCGAGTTCAGCCGCCCCGAAGTCATCGAAGTGCTCATAGAGGGACAGCGGACCTAGCAAGATTATTAAGAATACGTTAAAATCGCAACAGTAGGCAATCAAGAGTCAAGGAGCGTTAACAAATGGAGAATGGGACGAAGTTTGGTCGCGGCTTCACGCTGTGGTTCACGGGCTTATCTGGGGCTGGCAAGACGACCATATCGGAGATCGTCGAGCACGAGCTCAGGAACCGCTTTCGCAAGATAGAGGTTCTGGACGGGGACATCGTGAGGACCAATCTATCCAAGGGCCTTGGTTTTTCCAGGGAGGACAGGGACACCAACGTCTTGAGGATAGGCTTCGTCGCCGACTTGTTGACGCGCAATGGTGTAGGTGTGATCGTCAGCGC
Organism: uncultured Rubrobacteraceae bacterium; assembly: GCA_963811295.1. Taxonomy (GTDB): domain Bacteria; phylum Actinomycetota; class Rubrobacteria; order Rubrobacterales; family Rubrobacteraceae; genus Rubrobacter_D. Next base: position 36,997 of record CAWEQZ010000033.1, read on the forward strand.
CATCTCGCCCTTCAAGGAGGTGCGTGACCAGGTGCGGCGCAACGTTGGGGAGGACTTCATCGAGATCTTTGTCGATGCTCCCTTGGAGGTGTGCGCCGAGCGGGACGTCAAGGGCCTTTATGAGAAGGCTTTTTCGGGGGAGATCCCGCAGTTCACCGGTGTTTCCGACCCTTACGAGGCGCCCGCCGCGCCCGAGTTGCACATCAAGACCGACGAAGAGGAGCCCAGGGAGAGCGCGGCCAGGGTCATCGGCCACCTCGAAGGGCTGGGTTATCTAAGGCCTGTCGAGGCGCTCAACCGGGCATAGCCTGACGTGATAGATCCCGCGCCTGCCCTCTTCGGGCTTCTCGTCGGTTTCCTCGTAGGCCTCACCGGGGTCGGGGGCGGGTCGCTCATGACGCCTTTTCTGGTGGCTGTGGTGGGGGTCCCCGCTCCGACCGCTGTCGGGACCGACCTGACCTTCGCCACCTTCACCAAGCTGACAGGATCTTTCCAGCACTTCAGGCAGCGCTCGGTCAACGTCGAGATCGCCGTTTTTCTGGGGATGGGCAGCATCCCTGCCGGGCTGCTCGGTGTCGGGACCCTGGAGTGGATAAAGGGCTCCTTCGACCCCGCGAGGGTCGAGTCGATCATGATCACGATCATAGCAGCGACCCTCGTTCTGGTAGGTGCGTCCCTGATCTACCGCGACTACTTTATGCCGGAGAGGAAGAAGGGGCCGAAGCCAGGTAGGTGGAGTGGCAAGGGCCGGATGAGCCGTAGGCGACGGGTCTATACCGTCCTTTTCGGGGCTCTGGGCGGTTACCTGGTCGGGCTCACCTCCATCGGCTCGGGGAGCGTGATGGCCGTCATACTGCTCCTTCTCTATCCTATTGCACCGGCCGTTATCGTCGGCACTGACATAACGCACGCGATGGTCCTCTCGTTCGTCGTTGGCATAGCCCACATGACGCAGGGCAATGTGGATTTCGCCCTGGCCGGAACCCTGCTGTTGGGGAGCATCCCCGGTGTACTGATCGGGAGCCGGCTGGCGCCCTGGATCCCCGGCAAGCCGCTCAAGCTGATACTGGCCATAATGCTGATCTTCGTGGGTATGCGCCTGCTTCTTGCGCACTAGGCATCAGGTATTGCAGCGGGCAGGCTCTTGCCTTCGTGTGAGGTGGTGTTCCCGATTTCACATCGAGTGAGCTGGGGTGAGTCGGGGCGTCCTCTCGCGTAGCAGCGGATCTCTCCGGACTTTCCCTGAAACCTGATGCCGCGGCGGGCAGAGGGCGCCCTCTGCCCACCGCCTTAGAGGCTTCCGGCCTGGCGGATCATGCCGCCGTCGACGAAGAAGGTGCTTCCTGTGGAGTAGGAGGAGGCGTCCGAGGCCAGATAGATGGCCATGGAGGCGACATCCTCAGGCTGCCCGATCTTGCCGAGGGGAATCTCCGATAGCAACGCTTGTCTCTGCTCGGGATGTTCGTCGAGGTTCTTGTTGATTGGGGTCTCGATGGCGCCTGGGGCTATGTTGTTTACGGTGATGCCGTGCGGAGCAAGCTCGACTGCGATGGTCCGCATCAGCATCCTGACGCCTCCTTTGGCCGCACAGTAGGGAGAGTTCGTCGGCATGGGCAGATCCTCGTGCACCGAGGAGACGTTGATGATACGCCCCCCATCGCCCTGTGAGACCATCTGGCGGGCGGCCTCCTGGCAGCCGATCCACACCCCCGTAAGGTTGACTGAGATCACCTTCTCCCATACCTCGCGGGGAGTGTCGAGAAAGGGGATCTTCTGTTCTATGCCCGCGTTGTTGACCATGACGTCGAGGCGACCGAACTCCTTGACGGTCTGCTGGATCAAGCGCTTCACGCCCTCAGGTTCGGAGACGTCGGCCTGTACAGAGATGGCCTTGCCTCCGCTCTTCTCTATCTCTTGGACCGCTTCTTGCCCTTCTTCGGGGTGGCTTCTGTAGTTGATGGTCACAGAGGCTCCTTCTCGCGCGAAGGCGAGCGCGATGGCCCTGCCGATCCCGAGGGAAGAGCCTGTTACTGCGGCGACCTTATTCTCTAGCTGCATTACTAACCTCCCTATCGGATAGTCGGAGCGCGCAGTTGACCAGCGCCAGGTGTGTAAAGGCTTGTGGAAAGTTGCCAACCAACCGCTGTGCGCGCGTGTCGTACTCTTCGCTGAGCAGCCCAACATCGTTACGCAGCGCGAGGAGCCGATCGAAGAGTTCCTCGGCCTCCCGGTGGCGGCCTATGCCCCACAGCGCGTAGACCATCCAGAAGCTGCAGATCAAGAACGAGCCCTCGCGCCCTGTGAGACCGTCGTCGGATTGGTCTGTTCGGTAGCGAAGTACGAGGCCGTCTTCGGTCAGCTCGTTGCGGATCGTCTCGACGGTACTGATCACCCGTTCGTCGTCGTAGGGCAGAAACCCCACGCGTGGAATGAGCAGCGCGCACGCGTCGAGCGCTTTGGAGCCGTAAGCCTGGGTGAAGGTCCCCCGTCCGGCGTCGTAGCCTTTCTCCAGGACGTCGGCGTGGATCTCGTCCCGCACGGCCCGCCAGCGCTCCACGGGACCATCGAGCCCGAAACGCTCGACGCCGTTGACCAGAGAGTCAAACGCGACCCAGCACATGACCTTGGAGTAGACGAAGTGCTGCCTCTCCCCGCGCGACTCCCAGATCCCGTTGTCGGGCCTCTTCCAGGCCTCTTGCAGTCGCCCTGCGAGCCAGCGCTGCAGTTCCCAACTCCTCTCCATAGGGACGATCCCCGCGGTTCGACCCACGTGCGCGGCACCGAGCACCTCGCCCGGTACGTCACCCTGGACCTGGCCCGCGGCGTCGTTGCCAACGCGCACCGGCGAGGCGCCTTCGTAGCCGGGTAGCCAGGGCAGTTCGTATTCGGGCAGGCGGCGAGTACCGTCGATGCCGTACATGATCTGCGTGTCGGCGGGGTCGCCGGCGACGGCCCTTAGCGCCCATTGCTGCCAGGCGCGGGCCTCCTCGAGCAGGCCCGCGCCTACCAGCGCACCGAGGGTGAAGGTGCTATCGCGCAGCCAGCAGTAGCGGTAGTCCCAGTTCCTGGAGCCGCCGAGGGTCTCGGGGAGCGAGGTCGTGGCGGCGGCGACGATGCCGCCGCTCGGCTCGTAGGTCAGCCCCTTGAGGGTTAGGAGAGAGCGGTACACGGCATCTTGGAAGCGACCATCGTATCCGATGTCGCCGGCCCAATCGAGCCAGAAGCGTTCCGTGTCGTCCACCGCCTGCAGGCCGTCGATAGCCACAGGACGCTCGCCGTAAGAAGGCGACCAGGTGAGTACGAAAGGGATGCTCTCTCCTTCGGAGAGTGTGAACTGGGAGAGGATCTCACCGTCAACCTCCTCGTGGGGAGCAGAGGCGCGTAACCACAGCGCGTCAGGACCCGCTACGGCGTGCACCTCACGTCCTTCTATGGTGACCCACGGGGCGACGTGACCGTAGTCGAAGCGCGCCCTTAGCTCGCTTGTGACCGATACTCTGCCCCTTACGCCCTCGACTACCCGAACCAGGTCGGGCGCCACACCGCGGGGCGGCATGCAATCGATCACCCTCACGGCGCCGGTCGGGGTCTCCCACTCGGTCTCCAGGACGAGCGTGTGCCCCCTGTAACGGCGCCTCGTGCAGCGGCCGCCCGAGGTGGGGGCCATACGCCAGCGGCCGTTGGCGTCTTCGCCGAGCAATGCGGCGAAGCAAGCCGGCGAATCGAAGCGGGGGAAGCACAGCCAGTCCACGGAACCGTCGGAGCAGACCAGGGCCGCGGTCTGCAGGTCTCCCACCATCGCGTAGTCTTCGATCCTCCCAGGCATCAGACCTCTCCGTTAGTCAGTGCTCTGAACCACCAAAACCTCGGCCAGTAAACTATGCCAGAGCCTGAGATATGCGGCCACCCGCAGCTGTGGCGCGGTGAAGACCCAGCATAAGGCTTACAGGATCACGAAGTGCACGGGTTAGCCGCATTTCAACTACGGATCTTGGCCCTGGTGCGCGCGTCTCTTGTAGACTAGGTGCGTGAGCACACGCTGAGGAGACGTTTTGGTAGGGAACGGCAGCGCCCCGACGTTCGGGTTGTGGTACGACTTCAGGCAGAGGTTGCCGCTCGGGGACTACGCGCGGTTCTATGCCGAGTGTCTGGAGGAGATCGAAGAGGGAGAGAGGCTGGGTTTTACGGGGGTCTGGCTCTCCGAGCACCATTTCGTAGACGACGGGTACCTGCCCTCGCCGCTCGTGGCCGCCGCCGCGATAGCGGCCAGGACCAGGACGATGACCATAGGGACGAACGTGCTCCTGCTACCGATGCATCACCCCCTTAGGGTGGCGGAGGATGCGGCGGTAGTCGACCTCATCTCGGGCGGGCGGTTCGTGCTTGGTGTCGGCCAGGGCTACGTGCAGCACGAATTCGATACGCTCGGCTTCGAGCGGAAGTACAGGCCCTCGCTCTTCGAGGAGGGGATCGAGGTGATCCGTCACGCCCTCGGAGAGGGAAGGACAGCCTACAAAGGCAGGCGCTGGAGCTTTGACGACCTGCCGTTCGAACCTCGACCCAAGAGTAAACTGCCCATCTACGTCGGCGCTTTTGCGGACCCCGCCATAGACCGCGCCGCACGCCTCGCCGACGGCTTTCTGGCCTCCGCGGGCGGAGGCGCTTTCGGTGAGACGTACAGGAGGGTCCTGGCTGCACTGGAGCGGCACGGGCGTGCCGGAGAAGGGTTCCCTTACGTAGCCTCGGGCGTGGTTTTCGTACACGAGGATGCCGGGCGGGCCAGGGAGATCGTCGGTCCTGCTATCGCCTACCAGCGCACGCGCTACGCCGAGTGGGGTACCGACAAGGATAAGCCTCCTCCAGAGCCGATCAGCGAGGAGGATCTGCCCTGGGAGAGATATCTGGTCGGCACGCCTGAGGAGGTCGCGGAAGCGTTGATCGAACTCTACCAGGAAGCGCCCTACGACCACCTCTGTTTCTGGGGGCGTCTCCCCGGTGTCACCCACGAACAGGCGCTCGCCAACCTGCGCCTGTTCGCCTCCCAAGTCGCCCCGCGCGTCCGCGGCGCGGTCGAGGTTTGAGGGCGATCCCCGGCGTACTGGGTGAGGATCAGGCCGCCTTCCTCGTGCGCCAGAGGGTGGCCCGTCTCGCCACCTCCGACGGGATGGCCAAACCGCACGCGGTACCCGTTTGCTTCGCCCTGACGCGGGCTTCGATCTTCATAGCCCTCGACGAGAAGCCGAAAGACGTACCCGTAACCCGACTCAAACGCGTCAGGAACATCCTCGAGAACCCAGAAGTAGCGCTCATCGCGGACAGATACGCTGAGGACTGGGAACTGCTCGCTTTCGTAATGGTGCGCGGCAGAGCTGAGCTCCTGGACCCTGGCACCAAGGAGCACACCGCCGCCGTGAGGCTCCTTCGGGGCAAGTACCACCAGTACGAGGAGATGCGCATAGAGGAGAACCCCGTTATCGCCATACGCCCCGAGAGATCCACCTCTTGGGGCGCACTCGACGAGCGCGACACCCCAGGGTCCCGGATCCTCGACACGATTCATGGCCGCCGCTCCGTCAGGAAGTATCTCGAGAGGGATGTGTCCGAGGACCTTATCGAGCGGGTACTCGAAGCCGCCAGGTGGGCCCCATCTCCCCACGGTCGGCAGCCCTGGCGTTTCGCCGTGCTCCGAAGTGAAGAGACCAAAGAGCGTTTGGCCGGCGCGATGGGGGAGGAGTGGCGGGCGAACCTGGAGATGGACGGGCAGAGCGTAGAGATCGTCGAGAAGCGTCTCGAAGGCTCCCGCAGGCGCCTTCTTGAGGCGCCTGTACTGGTGTTGATTTGTCTCTACCTCGAAGACCTCGATGCCTACCCCGATGCGGAGCGCCAGAGCGGTGAGACAACGATGGCCGTCCAGTCATTGGGCGCCGCAGCCCAGAACGCGCTACTCGCGGCCTACGACTCGGGCCTCGACGCGGGCTGGATGTGTGCCCCCCTCTTCTGCCCCGAGAGGGTAGTCGAGGCGCTGGGTCTCGAACCGAGCCTCGTTCCGCACGCGCTGCTCACGCTGGGATACGCCGACGGTGACCCCCCGAAGCGCCGGTCGCGCAGACCTCTCGACGAACTCGTCGTCTATAGGGACTGACGGCGCCGGGCATAAGGCTTCTGAGCCATAAGCACGACAAAAGTTTCGATACTTCGGCTTTGTTGGGGAGGCACTTGAATTGGTCGTGCTCTCGCTGTGGCGTATAGAGCCCCGCATTCGAACATAGACTCGGTGAACTTTATCGGAGATACGCTAGAATGTGCGCTCGTGTGGAGTAGACGGAGTGAGGAGAACTCATGACAGAGCAGGAGATACAGGAGAAAGGTTATGCGAACCCTGACGCCCTCGTCAGTACCCAGTGGGTCGCGGAGAACCTGGACGACACGGAGAACGTACGCATAGTCGAATCGGACGAGGACGTGCTCCTCTATGACATAGGCCACGTCCCGAACGCCGTGAAGATAGACTGGGTCGAGGACTTGAACGATCCCTTGATGCGTGACTACCTCGACCCGGAGCACTTCGCCTCCCTTATGGCCGAGAAGGGAATCTCTCCCGAGACGACGGTCGTCTTCTACGGGGATAGGAACAACTGGTGGGCCACTTACGCCCTCTGGGTCTTCCGTTTGTTCGGCCATGAGAACGTCAAGGTGATGGACGGAGGAAGGGTCAAGTGGGAGGCCGAAGGCAGGGAGATGTCCCAGGAGGCGCCTTCCTTTCCTGGCGCTCGGTACCCCACCCCGCAGAGGGAGGACTCGAAGATCAGGGCCTTCCGCGATGACGTGCTGGTGCATCTCGAGAAGGTCCGCTCCTCTGAGGGTGGACTTATCGACGTGAGAAGCCCTGGAGAGTACAGGGGAGAATTGCTGCACATGCCTGACTACCCTCAGGAAGGAGCCTTGAGGGGGGGACATATCCCGGGAGCGGCGAACGTGCCGTGGGCGAGAGCGGCCAACGAAGACGGCACCTTCAAGAGTGCGCAGGAACTGCGCGAGATCTACGAAGGAGAGGCGGGTCTCAGTCCCGATGAGAACACGATCGCTTACTGCCGCATAGGGGAGCGCTCCTCTCACACCTGGTTTGTGCTCTCGTACCTGCTCGGATATGACAACGTTAGGAACTATGATGGCTCGTGGACCGAGTGGGGTAACACCGTTCGGGCTCCGATAGAAAGATAGAGCTTTGGTAGCGAAGCCAGGGGCGCCGGAACGCAAGAAGAGCGGCGCGGCGCTTTTGGTCGAGCACGCCAGGAGTCCCCGCCACAAGAACGAGGGCGGCGTCCCCGAAGACGTCGACGTCGCGATACCGGGAGGTAGCCCCGAGTGCGGGGGGTCGGTGGTTATCTACCTCAAGGGCGCGCCTGACGGCAAAGTAGAGAGGCTCTCATGGACCGGAAAGGGGGACATCATAAGCATGGGAGCCACCTCCATTGTGCTCGAGCGCATCCTGGATGAAGGCCTCAGCATGGAAGAGATCCTTGAGATGGACTACGAGGAGTTCGTCGATTCCCTGGGTAGAGAGGTTATAGGCAGCCGCACGAGGCATGCTACGCTGGGTCTCTCCACCATAAAAGCTGCTATCAGGCTCTACCAGCGCGCGGGTCGCGCGGGGTCGGGGGGACGGGCCGCCGTTTAGGTCCCGTGTCTGGGGATACCGCCTCTAGGAATAGGGTGGACACGTTCTCGCGTCAGGTCGACTAAACTGCTGAGTGTGAGCGGGCTTTACGAGGAACCACTTTGGGGAGGAAGGTTCGGAGCCCCACCGGCCGAGGCTTTCGAGCGTCTCAATGCCTCCATCCCCTTCGACATCCGTCTGGCTCCCTACGATATACGCGGCTCCGTCGCCCACGCGAGGATGCTGGGGGTGCAGGGAATCGTCTCTGATAGAGAGTCGGCGACGCTGGTGCGGGGCCTCGAGGCGGTGCTGAAGGAGGTAAAGGCGGGAGAGTTCGCGTGGGATCTCTCGGACGAGGATGTGCACACGGCGGTAGAGCGCAGGTTGAAGGATCTTGTGGGAGACGTTGCCCTAAAGCTGCATACCGGCCGCAGCCGCAACGATCAGGTGGCCCTCGATCTGCACCTCTTCGCCAGGGACGCGGCAGAACGGATCGGTTCGGACATACTCGCCGCGATGCGGGCGCTCGTCGGGGTGGCCGAGACATACGAGGACCTCGTTCTACCCGGATACACCCATCTTCAGCGCGCACAGCCGATCCTGCTCTCCCACCACCTGCTCGCCCACTTCGAGGCGTTACGCCGGGACCTCCGAAGGTTCGGGGCCGCCAGGGAGGCGGCGAACGTTTCGCCGCTGGGGGCGGCGGCGCTCGGCGGCACGCCGCATCCCGTAGATCCCAGGCTCACGGCGGAGGAGCTCGGGATGGAGCCGTTCACCAACTCGCTCGATGCGGTCTCGGAGCGGGATTTCGTACTCGACCTCATCTACGCCTGCGCCGTACTCGGGGTGCACCTGAGCAGGCTAGGGGAGGAATGGGTGCTGTGGACCAGCGCCGAGTTCGGGTTCGCCACCATCGACGACGCTTACTCTTCGGGCTCATCCATCATGCCCCAGAAGAAAAACCCCGATGCCTACGAACTCATGCGCGGCAAGGCCGGACGGCTCATCGGGGACCTCAACACCCTACTCATCACCCTCAAAGGCCTCCCGCTCGGCTACTCGAAAGACCTACAGGAGGATAAAGAACCTCTCTTCGACGCGGTCGACTCTGTGCTCGCCATGCTCGCTGTCCTGCCCGAGATGCTGCGGACGGCGCGCTTCGACGAAGTACGGATGGTCGAGGCGGCAGGGGGTTTCGCCCTCGCCACGGAGCTGGCGGACTTCCTCTCGGCGAAAGGAGTGCCTTTCAGAGAGGCGCATCGCGCCGTGGGGAGGCTCGTACGGAGGTGCGAGGAGCTGGGAGTGTCGCTAGAGGACGTGCCTCAAGAGGAGCTCGCGGCGGCGCATCCCGCGCTCTCGGAGGTGCCAGAAGGGCTGCTTACGCCGCGCGGGAGCGTGCTGATCAAGCGTTCTGCCGGCTCCACGGCCCCCGGTTCCGTCGATGTGCAGCTAAGGCGGGCGAAGGCGTTTCTAAAGACGATGGAAGGCCATTCGGAGGGCCAGGTTTCAGAAGGGAGTGACAGATGCGGATAGTACAGATGTCCGATGTCCACGTGGGTGCGGGGCTGTTCCGGCAGGATCTCCTGGAGGCCACTATCGAGGAGACCAACGCCCTGGAGCCGGACCTGGTAGCCATCGTGGGTGACCTTACGATGGAGGGATACCGCTGGGAGTTTGCGGAGGCGAGAGAGTATTTCGACCGTCTGGAGTGTCCGAATGTGCTCTACGCGATGGGCAACCACGACGCCAAGAACGTCGGCTACAGGCACTTCGAGGAGTTCTTCGGCATAAGGGAGAGGTCGGCCCAGATCCCCGTCCCAGGGGGAGAGGCCAAGGTCGTTGTGCTGGACTCTACCAAGCCGGATCTCGACGAGGGAGAGGTCGGACGCGAGCACTACAGCTGGCTCGACTCCGAGTTCCGGGGTTGGGACCGTGGACCTAGAATACTTATGATCCACCATCACATCCTCGCCGTTCCGGGCACGGGACGCGACGTCAACAACCTGCGCGACGCCGGCGACGTGATGGCCATCCTGCGCGAACTAAAGGTCGATATGGTCCTCTCGGGCCACAGGCACGTTCCTTACGTGTGGAGCATCTCGGGGGTAAGAATAGTCCATTCGGGCACCGTATCGACCATGCGCGTGCGCGGCACGATGCCTCCTTCTTACAACATTATCGAGATCGACGAGCAGAGCGTCAGCATTACCCTGCACCAGCCTGGCAAGGGCGAGGCCGGCAAGGAGCCCCTCGCCTCGTTCTCCCGCACGCCCGTGACAACGAGCGAGTTCTACCCCGCCTTCGAGCGCTTCGTCCTCTACGATCGTCTACCGTTCTTGAGATCAGGCATAAACGAACCGCCGGACTCGGCGTCTGAGGCCGGGGGCGGGCCGAAACGGTAGGTTATCTGGACCTCGGCCCGGCCTTCCTGCTGGCTCTTGCCGAGCGAGATCGACTTAACGAGCAGTCCGATGAGCTGCTTGCGCTTCTCGAACCCCTCGGGCGTGTCCTCCTCGATCTCGTCCAGGCGCCACCCGAGCGAGAGTAGCCAGGCGTGGGTGGTGTCCGTCAGCGCCGTCCGTTCCTGGCTCTCCGAGGTCTCTGCCTCGACCGACTCCAGCATGTCCCTCAGGTTGTCGGTTTGCTTCTTCAGTTCGGCCAGGTAGGCGTCTAGCTCCTCCGAGATGTGACCCTGGGCGTAGGCCCTGACGTAACGGTCTTTTTCGACCTGCTTGGCGGCGAGGTGCTTGGCGAGCTCCTTCCTGCGGGCTTCGAGCTCTCCGGCGTCGTCTGCCACGTCGTGCTGCTCGCGCAGGCGCTCGAGGACCTCTCCCGGGTCCTTGAGGAAACGGCGCACGTCCGACCACACCAGCTCCTCAAGCTATTCGGCGCTCACGGGAGGCCTTATGCGGGGGCGCCATGCCGAAGTTGTAGGTCTTTGCGGCGCGGTATGCGTAGTAGTGGTACTTCTTGCCCCTACTACTCGAGTTGTGGCCCCGATGATCCCACGTACGATCTCCGCCTCTTCGGGCACGACCTGGAGGAAGCCGCGGTCGTCCGTGTGGTAGCCGTAGGGCGCCGCTCCGAAGTGTTTGCCGCCCCTGTACGCTCGGTGCGGGCCTGCCCGCGTCCTCTCTCGGATGGTCTCGCGCTCGTACTCCGCGAACGACGCAAGCATCTGGAAGATGAGCCTGCCGCTGGGGTTGGAGGTGTCTATGGGCTCGGTGGCACTCTTCAAGGCCACCCCGCAGTCCTGTAGCCTGTCGTGGGCGTCGACAGTGACTAGGAGGGACCTGCCGAGCCGGTCCAGGCGGTAGACGAGGACCGTGGAGAACTTGCCCCCATTGGCATCCTCAAGGAGCCGCCTACCTTCTGGCCTCTCATGCAGAGGGATGGTGCCCAACACGCCATCGTCGGCGTAGACCTGTGCCACTTCCAGACTATAGAGGCGGCAGTATTCTTGCAGGAACTCGCGCTGGATCTCGATGGTCTCGCGCTGCTCCTCGGAGCTCACGCGGAGTAACAGCGCTACTCTCTCGGCCCTGTCCCGGTTGCCGCCTGAGCTAGGCATCGTCGGGGCTCCTTCCCGACCCGCAGGGTTCTACGCCGAGCTGCCAGATGCCTATCTCGTGGCCCTCGGATTGCCCCTTCGTGCTCGTCTGACTGCGTGGCACGGCAGTCCTGGCTCCGTCCGTCATGCTCTCCTGGGCTCGGAAGTGGTCCGGCTGGGGAACTTCGCCTGACCGCTCCTCCGTCTCCTCGTCACCCTCGTCCTGGCCGACGGGCTTGCGGTTGACTAGCGTCACCTCGACCAATTCTCCATGCCGGATACGGCCTTCGGAGAACCTTGTGCAGGCTTCGGCGAATGGGCGGTGAAATGTAAGCTCCCTGCGGGACAATTCAAGCGTACATAGCTAGCAAGAGAAGGAGAGTGGAAAGTGGAACCTAGGGTGAGCCTCCTCACGCTCGGCGTGAGCGACCTCAAGCGAACCGTCGCCTTCTATCGCGACGGATTGGGATGGCCCAAGTCCGAGGTTGGCGGCGACGAGGTGGCGTTCTTCAAGACGGGTGGAGTGGTGATCGCCCTCTTCCCGAGGGTGTCGTTCGCCACCGATGCGGGTGTCGATTTAGATGATGTGGAGCACGGCGGGTTCTCGCGCATCTCGTTGGCGCACAATGTGGCTGAGGAGGGGCAGGTGGATGCGGTACTTGCAGACGCTGCCGAGGCGGGAGCTACGATAGTCAAGGAGGCAGAGGAGATCTTCTTCGGGCGCCACGGTTTCTTCGCTGATCCCGAGGGCTTCTTGTGGGAAGTGGCGTGGAACCCTTCCTTCCCGATGGCTGCTGACGGTAGCATCGAGCTGCCCGAGTAGACACCTCCTCGCGGAGTCGCTAACTTCTGAGAACACCACATCTTTGCACTTCGGTAAATGCAGGCTAGCAGTGAATCTGGAAGGCGACCGCCCAGTTAACCTGGGGAGGCACTCTTGGCCACCGCCCTTCCAGCCCTAGTGCCCGACTCCCGCTCCTACGCTAGATCTGGAGGTAGCCACGCTAATGCCTTATACGGGCTACCATTCCCGTGACGGAAGCTCTTAGAGAGGGCAGGACATGTCCGCCTACGTGGCTCGGGACAACGAGACTCTCACTATTAGGGCGCTGCTTTCGGTGGGAGGTGCGGATACCTCCGGGGGGCACGGATGGCTCGGCTAGGAGGCCCTGCGCCTCGGAGCGGGTTGCCGCGCTCCTTGAAGGGCCCGCCCCGTGTCCCCGACCCGGGGCAGCATGTCGAACTGCGCATGGAGGACGGCTCGTGGAGAAGGGGCTTCAGGGCCATCTCCGAACCCTCGACGACGGAGCAGGGAGAGGTAGTGGTCTGGGTCGCCACCGAAGATGAATACAGGGCGGCACGAGGGGAGAGGCGAAGCGCGGTAGGAGTGCCGTTGCCCACAGAGCGGATGGTCGTCTCTTCCTCTGGCCCCCCTTGGCAGCTGTCCCACCCTGCGCCACCAAGAACCCTCAAGGTAGCAAGGCGTCGGTCGTGGAAAGGGGAACGCCCGACAGACCTCAAGGAGGGTCACGGGCCCTTCGAGTTGTGGATCCTCTTAGCGATAGCGCTGCTTACGGCAGGGGCCGCGGCGTATTCCTTGCTTACGGCAACAGGTGTCTTTGGCGGTGGCTAGTGTCGAGCAACTTAGGAGAATTCTTCTTCCACGCACTCCGGTGATTAGGCCGTGTTCTTTGCGGCTTCTATCGGGCACCACGCCGGCTGCCCGTACCCGTGGTCTAGCCGGATCTGGGTGAACAGGCCGCCAGCCGAGTGACCCATGATAATGGGCGGGCTACCCAGCGCGTCTATGATGCCCTCGTAGTGCTCGATGATGGTGGGGACGGTGAGCGCCTCGACCTCGAGCCCCGGATAAGCAGGGGCAAGTACACGGTAGCCTTTACCCTCGTAGCGCTCGACCCACTTCTCCCAGCTTCGGGGGGTCATCCAGAAGCCGTGGATCAGGACGATGGTGTCTGTGGCGCTCGAGTTGGCGGTGCTCTAGGCTGTCACGGGTCCTCCTAACGTCGCTATCCTCTCGACCTTGCGGGTATGCCCTGCAAGGTCGCAGCGCATCTCCACAGAAGACAGGCTAGCATCAGGAGACGGGAGGGCACATCACCCAAATGACTACTTCTTGTAAACTTTGTGTTAAAATGAGTTGTGAACTTCCTTGAAGCCCGTCAAGACGAAGTTCGCAGAACGTTACCTCTGTCAAGTTCGCTGAATAGAAAGCGCGCAAGGTTAGTGCATGTTTCGAACCCGCGGGAGAGCGGGTAGGGTGATCGATGAAGCTGAACGCTCCCTGGGAAGGAGTAGGATGACAGCAAGTGACCTGAAGTTCGTCATATTCCGCGATCTGAAGGATGGCTACAGGTGGAGGCTTAGCTCCGCAACAGATGAGACGCTAGAGCGCTCTGAGAGAGGACACCTCCATAAGGGTGAGTGTGCGCAGGAAGTGTTTCGCCTCAAAGACGATCAATACCCTTATGCCAAGGTGCTAGACGCGGCCATCGGCTGAATAGCACGTAGGCCTGGTGCTAGCGAACCTAATCCACGAGCGCCCACGGGTTTGGCATACCCTGACGGGTATTTCGTAGTGGTCGCCGAGATGCCACAGACTATTAACCCAGAGTTGTCACTCCTTAACCCGCAGGTCTCTCCCCAAGTGCTAGGCTGCTCTCATGCGAGCGCGGTGGATCCAGTCCTCCCAGACGCGCTCGTGTCTTCTCTTCATAGGCCCCGGGCGATGCCACATCTTGATCCCTGCTTAACTCCCACCCGGGGCTTCCGCTTTTCGTCGTTGCTGCCACTACTTGTGGTGTCTGTGATGTACGGATTGGCCGGCTCCTAGTGTACACAACAAACACCCTGCAGCTTAGGAGCCGGGCAAAGGTTTGTACGGAAACTGCGCCATGCATGATCGCCAAAGCGCGAAGGGCTGCTACTCCTCGCACACCATAATACCGGTGAGGGTTCGCCTCACACGCTGATGATGACTTTACCTTGAGCGTGTCCTTCTTCCAGATAACGGATGGCCTCGGGGACCTCGCCCAGCGAGTACGTCCTGTCGATCACCGAAGTGAGAGTGCCGTCCTCGATGAACTGCTTCAGGAGCTGCAGGTCCTCCCTGTTCGGGTTCACCGTGAAGCTAGCCATCTTCTGGCTCACGAACGGTGAGAGCACGAGCGCCTTGATGACGCGGTCTACGGGTCCGATCCAACGACCCTCCGACTCTCCGCTGCTTATTACGAGCGTCCCATTGGTGCTGAGCGCGTTCCTGCACTCTGACGGCGAACGAGTCCCAGCCAACTGGAAGATTAGATCGTACTTCTGCCCGCTTTGGGTGAAGTCCTGTTGGTTATAGTCGATGACGTGGTTTGCGCCCAGCGATCGGATCATCTCCACGTTCCTCGTGCTGCACACGCCACTCACTTCAGCGTCGAAGGACTTGGCGATCTACACGGCGAAGGTCCCCACGCCTCCCGAGGCCCCGATGATCAGCACCTTGTGCCATGGCTCGATCCGTCCGTGGTCGCGTAGACCTTGCAGGGCTGTGGACGCGGCCAGGGGTACGGCCGCCGCCTGCTCGAACGAGAGGGCAGCTGGTTTCGGTGCTAAGAGATCCTCCGAGATACATACCCACTCAGCAAATGCGCCAAGTCCGTGCATGAATAGGCTCCCGAAGACCTAATCAGCTGGCTGGAGCATCGTGACGTTGTTGCCGACCGCTTCGACCCGCCCTGCCACATCGCAACCAAGAACCCTGTCCTTTGGTTTTCGTAGTCCGAATTGCATGCGGGCGATGTACGGCGCACCTCGCAGGATGTGCCAGTCGGCGGGGTTGACGGAAGTCGCATGAACGCGCAGAAGCACCTCGTCGTCTCCAGGCTCGGGCTTGTCGATTTCCGTGAGTTCTAGGACATCGGGTGAGCCGTAGCGGTTTCGGACTATCGCTTTCACCTAGTTCTCCTCCTTTCCTCACATTCTGCATCTGAGCGGTCGACTCAATGCAACAGCATTGCGAGGAGCAGAACAACCTTCCAATGGGGATCTCTTGAAGCTTTCCTGGCGAACTTCGGAGAATTTTCCTTCCGAGGCTGTATGAAAAGTGGGTCGTCGGAGGGTATTTCGCTACTCTAGCACGCATGAGAAAGCCTTACCCAACAGATCTTACCGACGCCGAATGGAACTACATCCAGCCTCACACATGCCAGCTCCCAAGGGACACGGGACGTCCGAGGGTCCACGATCTGCGTGAGATCCTGAACGCCGTCTTCTTCTACATCCTGAAGAGCGGCTGCCAGTGGCGCCTGCTGCCCCACGACTTCCCCAGGTGGCCCACCCTCTACCACTCCTTTAGGCGATGGCGTATCGACGGCACCTGGGAGAGGATCAACCGTGCCATCCTTGAACGCCTCAGGGTTCGGCTGAGGCGAGATCCTCAGCCCAGTAGTGCGGGCGTGGTGGATAGCCAGGGTAGGTCAAAAGCACCGCGGTCTCGTCGGCCTCTCGATGGGCGGTGGGGCAGCTCCGGGATTCGCCCTCCGCTCACCAGAACGTGTCGAGAAGCTGGTCTTGGTCGCCAGCTACGGCCTGGGTAGCAATGGACCTTGGGGGCGGCTGGGGTACATATTGGTGCGAGCACCCCTTCTCAATGATCTGACGTATGCGTTGCTGCGCCGAAGCCGCACGATGATCCGGTGGAGCCTGTACGGGCTGGTCTACGACCGACAGAAGGTGACCGAAGAGATGGTCGAGGAGACCAGCCGGCTGCTCAACGACCCCCGGGCCGGGCAAGCGTGGAGCTCCTTCCAGAAGAACGAGGTGGGATGGGGCGGTTTGACAACCGACTTCTCTGACCGGCTGAGCACTCTCACGATGCCTACCTTGCTGGTCCACGGGAGGCACGATCGGGCCGTGCCTCTCGCTTGGGCACGCAGGGCGCAAGAACGTATCCCCGATTGCGAGTTGAGGGTGTTCTCTGAGTGCGGACACTTGCCGCCGCGCGAGCATTCTGAGGAGTTCGCTGGGGTAGTCGGACAATTCCTGGCCCGCTGAGGCCGAGAGCTGGCTGTGAGTGTGTCACTGGGTTAGAGATCCCAGCGTACCCGGGAAACGGAACGTAGAGCTTGCGCCAATAGGGGACCGCACGTCCATTTGCATGGCGGGCACGGGATGCTCGAGCATCCGGGGAAGGTACTGAACCTTCCCGATGAGAACGAGCGCCACGCTGTGGCCGAGATCCGCTCGTACTGCATCGAGCCTGTCTGGGAGCAGTCTCCGCCCCTGGTGCCGGAGAAGGCAGCGAACAATCCGCCAGGCTGCCACCGCTCCCGCATACCCGACTGGATAGTCTTCGAGAAGCTCCTCCAGGTGTTTGGCTGCGCTTACTGGCGGATCGCCGACGAGGAGTGTTTGGATACTACCCTTCGCCGTCGGCGCGACGAGTAATGCTGGTGCAAAGCCGTCAATCCCGACTGAAAGTAGGGCTCTTGCGCTCATCAGTAGCAGAGCCTACACAGGCCAGCAGGAGCAGAAAATCGGGCCGGATCGGACGTTGGATAGCCCCTACGGCGCGAGAATCAGCATGTCAAGCTTGACGCGCGGTCTGGAGCTTGCCTAACATGATACTTGCTGATCTATGTGGTGGAGGAAGAGCTGGGCTAAAACCCAGCTCATTCTTATACAAACTCAGCACGTGGTATTTGGCACGGAGAAGGAGGGGGAAATTGAGGATGCGCGAGCAGGGTGCGCGGCGTAATCTGGCAGTGGTAACAAGGGCGCAGGGCGTGGCCGTGCTGACGGTGCTTGCGATCCTCGTCCTAGTCTTCCCGGTGCAGGGGACCGCGCAACAAACCAGGGTCACCGCAGCATCGCAGGTAAATCTCAACTACGGCGAGACCCAGAGAGTGAGCCCTGGAGTAACCCACACCGAGTTTGTGGTGCGAAACCCGAAGGGGCGGAGCGAAGGCGATCTGTTGAATGTAAACCTGAATAACACGAGCGTCTCGACGGACCTGCTTTTTACGGGCGCTGTGGCCGCCCGCGACGAGGTTTCTGACATGGCCGAAAATGCGAACGCGGTGGCCGCCGTCAACGGGGACTTCTTCGACATTGGGGAGACAAACGCACCCAGGGGACCCGCCATCGCCGACGGTCACCGCCTCAAGGCTTCCTTACCCAACAGAGAAAACGTCTTCGCGGTAAGCATGAAGGTGTCGCGCGCCTCGATCGGATCTCGCTCCAGGGAAGCATCACAACGCCGGACGATGCCCTCGTCCTCGACGGCTTGAACCAGTCCGCGCTAGAGGTCGGCGGCATCGTCGCCTTCACTCCGGTCTGGGGCGCAGCCACTCGTAAGCGGGCGACCTGCGTCACTTCCCCCGACGCTATCTGTAGCGAGAACACTACCGAGGTCGTGGTGCGCGATAATGTCGTGACCGAAGTGCGCCAGGAACCCGGCTCCGGTGCGATCCCACAGGGCACTTTCATCCTCGTTGGGCGTGAAGCGGGCGCGGACGAGTTGAGGAAAAAGCTCCAGCCAGGCGAACAGGTGAGGATGCGATCCGAACTCTCCTCGCAACTCGGCGGGCCTGTGGAGTTTGCCATCGGTGGAAATCCGATACTCTTGCGTGATGGAGTAGTCCCGCAAGTGGGGCTGGGCGACCCCGAGCATGCGCCGCGAACCGCCGCCGGAGCGAGCCGGGACGGACGCAGACTCTATCTTGTGACGGTGGATGGACGTTCGGCGAAGAGCGTGGGTCTGAGTACATAAGAGGTAGCAGAGATGATGCGAAAGCTCGGGTCCGATGACGCCCTCCTCCTCGATGGCGGGGGCTCTTCGACCCTGGTAGCTCGCGAGCCGGGTGAGCAGGATGTCACCGTACAGAACGTTCCCTCTGATGGCTCACAGCGGCGCGTGGACAACGGTATAGGAATCTTCAGCAGCGGTGGGTGCAGGGACAGAGATCCGAACTTCGGCGGAGACGTTTCGGGCGATGCTCGTGAGCGAGTTTGGAGGGTGACGCCTGGAAGCACTGTTTGTCCAACGAGGAGTTCAGCATGTTCTTGCCGGGCATGTCTTGTGAGGGGTTGGCAGCGACCAGGCGGTAAGGCAGTTTTCGGTTCCGTAACAGACAGCAGCTAGATGGCCCCGGTCAACGGTGTTGGCAAAGCTGAAAAACGGATCCGAGGCATCAACATTCACAGAACCACCCGGCCTGCTTTGGCAGTCTAGCGGCATCGATGTTTACGGAGCCACCTTCGGCTCCTCTTTTCGCCTGCGTTTGCGTCTCCGGTAGGACTCTCCCCGGGGCGTTTCCTTATCCCGAACACCGAGAGCAAGTAAAGAACGATGGTGGCGAGGGCCCCGAAGCCCAATTGGAGCTCCATCGCCCGACGGCCAGCGCAGGTGCACACTGCTGTGACCAATAGCTCTTCCACGATTTCTTAGCTTACCCACGAAGTTGGCTCAGCAGACCTGCAGGCATCGATGATGAGGAGGGCACTACCTCCGATAAAAAGGCCAATCGTTGGCGGCTCACTCGCTGAACTTCTGAGAAATCACCTTCCATGTACTCTCGGTGAATAAGGGCAAGAGGAAGGGCCTGAGCGTCGTGTCCGGGTCCTCGTCGTGCCTCATGCCGCGCTTTTTAAGATCTCGCAGTGTGAAAGCCCCAGCCAGCTCAACCTACCCGTAGAGCGCGTGCGTAGCCGCGTGGATGCCTACATCTACGGCAATATCTTCGTGCTCGCCGCAATCTTCGCGACCTCCCCTGAGAGCATCGCCAAGTGGACCGCCGTCACTATCGTTGTGGCGACGTCGGCCACGACGTTTTTCGCCCATGTCGTTGCCCACAACATTGGCCAAGCCATAGGTCGCACAGACGACGAGGAACTGCGTGCTGAACCTCGCGCAAGAGGCGCGAGACGCCGTGCCGATCATGACCTCCGGCACCGGCCCTGCTGTGCTCCTCGTCCTCGGCGCCTTCGGTTGGCTCGCCACCCGAGTTGTCACAACTGCTCGCTGAGGCTGCCGTCGTGTTGCGCCTCGCTGCGACGGGAATCAGCGTGCGGCGCATCTCGGGCCACGCCTCGCCGCTGGCCGGGCTCTGGTCCGGATTTACGCTCGCTGGGATCGGCGTCGTCATCGCGGCTCTGAAGTACATACTCACTCACTGAGCTTGTTCCTCGTTTAGCGACACCGCTCCTGCGCTCCCCCTGCCACCTTCGGCCAGGCGTGACGGTCAGGCGGCCGAGCAGGCCAGCTTCCGTGCCGAAAAACCCCTACCAATGCCGGGATAAGGTCCGGGGCCGCTCCGAGAAGACCTCAGGCAGGGGCAAAACCCCTCTACGACCTTCGCGAGCACCCTTCAACGACCCAGAAACCCTGCCATTGCAGTGTTTTAGACTTGATATCTAAGTGTTTAGATGCGGTATTGGACTACCCAGCGGTCCTATAACGACTTTTTCAACAGGCTGTCACCTTCGACGCATGTAGGGTGGACACGAACGACGGACTTCAAAGAACCCTGACGCTCTCCATTCGTCGGACCCTACGGTCGTCTGATCCTGAAGGAGCCTTGAGTTCCACGGCTCCGGCCCCACAGAGGTATCTCGCGCTCACTTGGCGTGCCCATTGCGAACGACCAAGGCATGGCCATTTTCGTCGCCTGGCTTTAGCCGCTTCGATGTAGGCATCGACCTCTGCCTCCAGCGCGTGGGCCAGCATCCTCCTCGCTCCGGCACGGGCGATCTCGTCGAGGTCGAGGGTGAGTTCTTCGCGGGTTTGGCCATCGTGGTGTATGCTGAACATCGGTGTTCCTTCCCGCCGACGCTGCAACGTCGGCTCTTTCGATTACCTTCTTGGGAAGGTACACCGCGTGCCTTACGAAATCTTCGATCCACAACTTCTGAGCATATCTCTCGTGGAAGTATGAGTGGATATTCGCTGGACCTAAGAGAGAAGATCGTCGAGTCGGTGAAGAAAGGAGTCCCCAAGGCACAGACTGCCCGGCGCTTCGGGGTAGATCGCGCCACACTCAAGCGCTACTGCAAGCAACTCCACGAGCGCGCAACGCTCGAACCCAGGTAGGCTCCAGGCAGAGCCCCGAAGCTGGACGAGATGGCCACCAAGCTACTCTTAGAAGACCTCGAAGTAAGGCCGTGGGCCACCCACTCCCAAAGAGCCGAGTTTCTGTATGCGGTGGCGGGGGTTTCAGTGAGCCGAGCGACGGTTTGTCGGGCGGTGAGGCGAGTTCGTAGGAGCCGAAAAAAGATCTAGAGAGGCAGCAGCACAACGAGACGAGTTCTTGAGGCTCCTGTGGGGCATGGAGGTTTGCTGCCTCGATCCTGGGCGGCTGGTATTCGTGGACGAGATGGGCACCCACACCTCCTTGGCTCCCATCTACGCTTACGCGCCCGTAGTAGAGCGAGCCTTCTTCAAGATCCCGAGGAACCTTAAGGCAAGAACACGACGCTGCTTAGGAGCATGACCACAGGAGCAATGGGGCCATCGATGGCCGTAGAAGGAGCTACCACCTCTAGAGTGTTCGAAACCTACGTGGAGCGCTTGCTCCCGCCCTCAAGCCTGGAGAAGTCGTGGTTATGGACAGAGCCTCGGAGCGCACCGGCCCAAGAAGAGGGCGAGGGAGCTGATCGAGGCTAAGGGCTGCGAGCTGATTTACCTGCCGTCCTACTCGCCCGATCTGAACCCCATAGAGGAAGCCCTCTCGAAGATCAAGCACATCCTCAGGAATATCGGCGCTCGCACCAAGGAAGCCCTCGTTGAAGCGATGGGTCGAGCGTTGGCAGCCGTGAGCACCCAAGACGTGCGAGGCTTCTTCGTTAACTGCGGCTACCGTGCTCCGGCGCAGCAACTATGAAACGCGCTGTAAGATGTTCAGCTTAGAGATGCGGAACGCTTCAGCGTAAGAAGGGTGATGTCGTCCTCCTGTTCCCACCCCTCCCCGGTGAAGCGTTCTAGCTCCTCCATCAGGAATTCCACCAACGCTCTCTCCTCCACACCGAGCTCGGAAATAAGCGCCCTAAGCCTAGGGAAGCTGAACATCTGGCCTTCGGGGTCGTGGGCCTCTACCAGACCGTCGCTGTAGAAGAGCACGCTCTCTCCCTCGCTTAGAGAGACCCCTTGCTCCTCGTAGCTCATACTTGGCATGAGGCCCAGGGGCATCCCCCTGGCCCTTAGCTCATCGGCCTCGTCGTTGCTACGGCGCATGTAGGGAGGGTCGTGGCCGGCGTTGGCGTACCTCAAGGTGCCGTCCTCGGGGTCGAGGACGGCGTAGAAGCAGGTGACGAACATGTTGGAGGGTATGCGGGCAACCAACGTCTCATTGACCTGGGCCAGTACCTCACCTGGCGAGGGGGAGTCCAAGGCCCGGGCGGCGAGCTGCAGCATGCCGCAGGTGGTGGACATAACCAGGGCTGCAGGCACTCCCTTGCCTGTTGCGTCACCCACGACCACTCCTAGCCTACCCTCAGAGAGTAGGTGGAAGTCGTAGAAGTCTCCCCCTACCTCTCTGGCTGGCCGGTAGAAAGGGGAGATCTGCCAGCCCTCTAGGGTGGGCACCTCCTTGGGCAGCGAGGCATGCTGGATGCTTCGTGCCACCCTGAGCTCCTGCTCTATGCGCTCCCGCTGGCGCATCTCTTGCTCTAGGCGCTGCTGTGTGAGCTCTGCCAGACCGCTCCCCTGGCTCCACTCCTCGGCGATCTTGCCTCCCACTATGTGGTGGATGAGCACTAGCTGCGCTTCGAACTGCTTGCCAGTGGGCACCAAGCCCATCCACTCGCCTCGGTCATGGATAGCGCTTGCGGCGAAGGTAGTCACCACCTCGTCCCCTTCTGCCAGCTGCTTGTCGATGACATAGCGGGTGTGGGAGTAGGCGGCCTGATACTCAGTGTGTGCCCGCAAGTAGCCCTCGCGGCCGGGCCGTTGGCCGGGTAATAGGTTGTGGTCGACGAAGTCGGGGGCCAGCATCTCTTCCAGGGTGCCTAGATCGCCCTTAGCATGCGCTATTAGGAAGTCGCGGACCAGGGCTTTGTTCTTCTGTGCTGACATAGAGGTTCCTCCTTGCCAACCTACGTTCCTCAAACGGGTCGACACCATGACCATGATGCCATCTAGCGGACTCAGTCGCACGGTCTGGTGGTCTATTCACCCGAGTGCGTGGAAGGGGAATTCTGCGAACTTCGCGTTGACGAAGTTCCAAGAAGTTCAGCAATCATTCAGAACAGGGCGTAGGGAAGGGTCCTTCGGGGCTCCGGCCTTTTTGCGTCTTACGCCTTGGCGTGTATTTTTGAGTGCGTTTCGGCGCATGGCACTACTGAGTCCGGCGGCCTCTGACACCCCCTCTTACGCCGTCGGGCTCCGGCCCGACTAAGCGAAGGGGAAGGCACGTGATGGAAGCAGAGGAACGTTGGAGAGAGTTGAGGGCACAAGGAGCGCAAATCGACGCGGGGGCGCGCGCCGCGCCCGGAAGTAGGCACCTGGAGTCGAGGCGAGAGGGAACGAGCGCGGCCAAACCCCTGGGCTTGGTCTGGGTTGAGTGCCCCCGCTCAGTGGTGAGAGCCGGGCTCGTGCGAGCCCTGGAGAAGCGGGCCACGGTTCACCAGGGACCCAAGCCTCCGGAGGATGTTCCCTCCTGCGTCATACTCTGCGCCAACAGCCACGAAGGTATCTCCGAGCGTCTGGAGTTCTACCAAGGGCTGAGCCAGGGTGCGCCACCGGTTGTGGTCTTCGGCCCCCAACTGGACCTCCCGCTCGCCCGCGACGCCCTGCAGGCAGGAGCCTCCGGTTTCGTCCACGCCGAGATGATGCCCAACCAGCTCCTGCGCGCCTTGGCGGTGGCCACCAGGGGCGAGCTCGTCGCGCCCCGGGAGCTGCTTCGGTACGTGTTGAGCAAGGAACACTCTGGCGATCTCGACACCCTCTCAGTCCGCCAGAGGGAGATCTTGGGTTACGTGGTCGAGGGACTCTCGAACGCCGAAATAGGCAGGCGCCTTTATCTATCGGAGTCGACCATAAAGCAGCATCTGCGCGCCGTCTACAAGGTGCTTGGGGTGCGCAATAGGACAGAGGCGGCCAAAACGATGCGGCACTATGCTCGAGGCGTCTAAGGGAGCGACGAAGCCGAGCGCGCGCAAAAGACCGGACACTGTCCATTTCTTACCCCTTGTATGTTGCACGTGGCCGTAGAATCGGCTGTGAGGGCGCGACAGACCGACTGCCCCATGGTCCAGTAAGCTCCGCTCAGAGACCGTTGAATAGCGAGGGTCCTCGCGCCCCTCTTACCTACACAGAGCCCGAACAGTTGCCCGGGACGCCAGCGACTGAGGAGCCCTTTGCTCCGCTCTTATGCATAGAACTCAACGCTATTTGTGCTACTACTGCATGATTATCCGTCCTGGTGAATGGGATGGGAAGGTCTCCGCAGAGCGGGAAGACTCTCGTCGGAACTTCGCCTCGTCGATTGTGCGGACCCTCTAGCTCCTGCCACCCCTCAATTGCAAAAGAACCGGCGACGGGCAATCCACGTACTTTCGACACCAGTTGACCCTAACCCGGACGCAATGCCCTGCAATCGTGGGCAAGGCAATGAACAGGAAACCCCTTGTCTATGCGGGATTTGCAAGCCCGTGCAACCCTCAACAACCACTGACGGCACACTCCTAATGAGCGGGTCAGAGGTTCGAGTCCGCTCGTCGGCTCTCCCATCTTGCGGGTGAGGCCCGTCAGCGGGTATCTGTGGCTACCTGAGCGAGATAGTCGAGTTGCTTTAGGGTTTCGCTTTCGGGTAAGGTCGGCAGGCCGAGCAACACACGTTCCACGCCCAGCTGTGCATATGCTTGCAGGTCTTCGGGCTCGCTGGATGCGTTGAACACGCTCACCGGGACGTCACTTCCGGCGACTTCTCGCAGCTCGCCCATCATGGGTTGGAGCTTATCTGGCGGAAGCCCGTTCGCGAGCCAGGCGTCGCCCAGCTGGGCGATCCTCTCGAAGGCCCTCCTCCCGCCCCCGACATAGATCGGTGGGTACGGCTTCTGCACCGGTTTGGGCCACATGCCGATCGGGTCGAAGTCTACGTACTGGCCGTGGAACTCCGGCTCGTCCTTAGTCCAGATCTCTATCATCGCCCGGATGCGTTCGTCGGTCAGCCTGCCGCGGATGCGAGGGTTGGTGCCGTGGTTTTCCATCTCCTCGCGGTTCCAGCCTACGCCGACGCCGAAGACTACTCGTCCTCCTGATACGAGATCCAGGCTCGCGACTTCCTTAGCTGTTATGATCGGATCACGCTCGACTACCAGGGTTACCCCCGTACCGAGCAGCAGACGATCGGTTGCAGCGGCAGCGGCGGTGAGGGTGATGAAAGGGTCGAGGGTCCGGTAGTACCTGCGCGGCAGCTCTCCGCCGCGGGGCCAGGGGGACTTTCGACTGAGGGGGATGTGAGTGTGCTCGGCGATAAACAAAGAGTCAAAGCCGCCCTCCTCAATCGCTCTGGCCAGGGCTCTTGGCGCAATCCCCTCGTCGGTCACGAATGTCGAGATACCGAATCTCATCTCTTAATTGAACCATACCGAGAAGCTAGGATAGATTCTTGCTTTCTAATCGGCTTTCGAACCTTCGAGTTAAACGGCCGTAGAATCTGAGCAGGAGCGGAACGTCGAAGGAAGGTGACCGGGGCGTGATGGACGGCGGAGCATTGCTGGGAGCTCCGCTCCTACTTGCTCTAGAACTGCTCGTCCTCTATGCAGCCGGTTCCTACGCCATGGGCCGCCTCGTGGGTTTCGCCGGAAGCGGGGGTATCTTGGGGCGACCGACTTTCTACCTGTTGGTCTTCCCGGGCGTGGTGCTCCACGAGAGCGCCCACTACCTTGCGTGCCTGCTCACCGGAACCAAGGTCGTTCGCTTCGCACCGTTCTCACCGCAGAGAGCGACGGACAGCCGACTCGTGCTGGGCTACGTCCGCCACGAGCGGCGCGCCTTCCCGATTAGGGCGATCATCGGGCTCGCTCCGGTGCTTTTGAACTCTCTGGGGCTCCTGTTCACGACTGCGTTGCTCACGCCACTCACGTTCCGTCAGGTGGCCGACCCGTCGGTTGGGATCGTGGTAAAGGGGATCTTCGCAAGCGGGTTTCTGACCGGTGCCCCGCTGCAGGCTGCCGTCTGGGCGTACCTGTCTTTGAGTTTCGCGCTCGGAAGCGTGCCTAGCCGAGAAGATCTATCGGGCCTACCGCTTCTGCTGGCGGTACTCGGAGTGGGGATCCTCATAGTCGGATCCCTGAGGATGGGCACAGAAGTTGTACTTTCCTCGGCGGCCTACGACCTGTCCGCGCTGGCAGCAGGGCTCTACACCCTGCCGGCCGCGGTAGCCGCAGGTGGTGCCTTCGCGATGGGGCTCTTGGAAAGGGCGAATCAGTGGTGAAGCACGACCGGGCTCGTTTACTGCAATCGTACTGCAACCTGGCTGGTACGCGTCGATACACAGTGGGAGGGGCGACGCCACCGCGGCTGAGCGTTCGGCTTCTGTAATAGCGCCGACGGGCAAGCGTTTCGCGCTTGCCAGAGGCACTGGGTCCCAAGTCGCCGAGCAAAAGCTGGTCGAGCACTGGGTGACACGCGAGGATCTGCCATCAAATTGCAGCTGGGGGTTCTTCGTCCTCCCGGTGCACCGCTTTCCTAGAGAGCGGATTTATTCACCCAACCTCGTAGAAGGAGTGTTCTTCCGGAGCTAACCACTCCCAAGGACGGCGGTTTGAAAAACCTGACCGTTTGGGCGGTACGAAGAGCCGACCGTCAGTTCGAGAATACGGCCGGTCGTTCGGTGACTATATACTCAGGATGCATAAGCGGTGGACAGACCGGATCAGGCGGGGATGCTGCGTGCGCGGGACGCAGGCGAGTAGCGAGTTACTCCCTTGGAGCTGTTCTTCGATCTCGTCTACGTCTTCGCCATAACCCAGCTCTCCCACCTGCTCCTCCTTGACCACCCGACCGTTGGTGGGGCGTTGGAGACTCTCTTTTTATTGTTAGTGGTGTGGTGGGCGTGGCAGTACACGACTTGGTTCACCAACTGGTTCGACCCAGACGCGCTTCCGGTACGCCTGCTGCTGGGTGCCGTGATGCTTGCGAGTCTGGTGATGACGGTGGCGATACCCGAGGCCTTCGGCGAGCGGGGGCTGATGTTCGCCCTTGCCTACGTCGCGATACAGGTGGGGCGTACCGTCTTCGCGGTCCTCGCCTTGGGCGCTTCCCATCCGCTCAGTGGTGGTTTCCGCAGGATACTCGCGTGGTTTGCGGCGTCCGGTGTGTTGTGGGTGGCGGGAGGCCTAGTCGAAGGCGAGGTGTGCTACGTGGTTTTGCTGCTCGCCCTGGGCGTGGACTACTCAGGTCCTGCGGCCCGCTACCGGACGCCGTGGCTGGGACGCTCGCACACGCAGGAGTGGACCATCGAGGGGGCACACTTCGCCGAGAGGTGCCAGCTGTTCGTCATCATCGCCCTGGGCGAGTCCATCCTGGTGACCGGCACGACCTTCGGCGAGGCAGAGGTTTCAGCCGCTGCCGTAGTTGCGTTCGGGGTCGCCTTCCTCGGTAGCGGGGCGCTGTGGTGGATCTACTTCGCTCGCAGCGCGCACGACGCCAGCGAGACAATCCCCCACTCGGAAGACCCTGGCAGCCTTGCCCGCTCGGCTTACACGTAGTTTATCTGCCCATGATCGCGGGCATCATCGTTGTAGCGGCCGCTGACGAGATCACGGTCGCCCATCCCGGCGACCCCGGCACGTTCGCCTCCGTATCCCTAACCCTCGGCGGCGCGGCGTTGTTCGTGGCCGGGAACGGCCTCTTCCTTTGGGCCGTCTCCGGTCGGGTGCTCTGGTCCCGCTAGTTGGCGGTCGTCGCCCTGGCTGCGCTCGTGCCGGTGGGCTTCGCACTACCGGCGCTCGCGCTGTCAGGCACGGCGGCCCTTATCGTGATCCTGCTTGCTATTGTGGACACGCTGATTTATCGAAGGCGTGCGCCTTATTCGAAAGGAACCGCCGCGTAAACGTCCCACACTATTCACCAAACCGTGTGGTAGAGGCGTTCCGTGAACTACGAGTGCGATGTGAGCAACCCAAAGGCGGCTAAGGGTGCCGCTAGGCTACCACGCCGGTTCTTCCTACCGCTGAGATACCGTGCCTGTGGTCTCCTTGGGAAGCATGTCAGCTGTGCGTAGGGTCTCTTCTAGAATCTTGCGGCTCTCGGGAGCACGAATAAAACGTTGGTGGGCCCCCTGGTACCATGCTATGCGTGGCCTGTCCCAGTGACGCCACAAGCTGTTGGCTTCGACCGGTGGCACCACCCGGTCGACAACCCCGGCGAAGATGCCCCTGCGCTCGTGCGGGACCACAGGCTCTAGCGCGAGGGGAGAGACAGGACGAAGCAATGCCTCGAATGTTTCCTCGCGTATGCCCTCGGCGCTCAAGGAGTGGGTCGCGACGGCGAGCGCGTCTGTCCAGAACAGGTGGGAGGGGTTCACAGCCGGGTTGCCCGCTACCACGCAGTCCAGGTCCCTCTCCAGAGAGGCGAGCAGCGAGACGGTGTAGCCGCCCAGAGAATGGCCAAGCGCTCCAATCGCCGAGGCTTCCTCGCTCTCACGTAGCCACCAGATGAGTCGCCTGAGGTCCCAGATCGCCTGCTCGCCGGTGTGCAGCGTGTCCATTACGTCGCCTGAGAGCGTCCTCTCGCCGCTAATGAGGCCGGTATCGCGCGGGCCGTGCAACGGAAGCACGGGCATGAGCAGGTTCAGTCCCAGCTCCTCGTGCAGGTATTCGGGTTGGAATCGCATAAGGCTCTTGTTCAGGGTGCCCATCCTTATGCCGTGGACGCAGATTAGCCACGGGCGCGGCTCATCATGGTGGCGCAGGATCCAGGCGCGCGCGGTGGAGTTGCGTTTGTAGGAGAGCCAGCGCTCGCGTCCGGGCTCCTCCTCGCGGGGCTCGTAGAGGCTATCGAAGGTCAGCCGCTCGATCTCCCTTCCCCTATGGTTGATGGTACAGATATCGGGATCTTCTAGCGGCGGCGGGTTCCTGTGGTAAGCGGCTGGATCCGAGAACCAGCCCTCGTTTTCGAACATCAGGTAGGTCTCCGTAGCCTCGCGCCGGACCCGGGTGGCGATCGTGCCCACCACTATGGGCCAACTTGTGAGCATGAGGAAGCACATCATGAGCTCGTTCACCGCGGCCCGTAGGGCGATACTGGGACCAGTATCGGGCGCCGGCACGCCGGAAGGACAGCGATGCTGCCCCAGGGCTAGGTAGCCCGTCGCGAGAAAGCTCACCGCCGAACCCAACCCGAGTATGAGCGCAGCCAGTGGTCCGAAGAGCACGATCGCGGGTACAGAGAGTACTCCCCCGAGGACCGAGGCCAGCGCCATGTACTGGAACGTCCTGGATTCGACTGCCCAAATAAGGCTCGAGAGTCCGGTGCCGAGCAGCAGTGCTCCCGGCACGGCTCCGAGCAAGAGCGTCGGCAGGCCGCTGCGTGATGCCAGCCACAGCCAGAGTGCACCAGTCAGCAATGGGACGAATGCTGAGAAAGACCACCATTGCGACGTAATGGAGTCCATAACTGCGCTGTCATCCAGGTTGCTTTTCTCCGGCTGCCCTTTGCTCATTGACCACCCTTTCCCAGACATCAGTAGGCACGACCGGTTCATTCTAGACCCTGACGCTCTGAGGGGTACAATCATAGACCTTCTGGCCATTCATCGACGCTCTGATTGGCACAGATCTCTAAGATGATGCAGGAGAGCAGCGTCCATGACTCGGTGGGATGAGACGCCGCGTTGCTTGGCGGACCTTGTCGTCATAGACGTTGTCCGTCGTGCTCGTCGGGTCGCGAATAGCCTCGGCGATGGGCATCGAGACGGCCAGGGCTCTCGGGCTCGCGCTAGGGGTGGATGCGGCGGCGCACGAGAGGGCCGTCGAAGCCGGGGGCCTACTGTTGGCGTACTCGGGTGTGGCATCGACGTTATGTATCCTAGAAAGTGTAAACGGCTCCGAGCTACGCTTCCGTGCCTTGCTGACCGAGGGTAGTCACCCAAGAGTGCAACTTCACAGAGCCTGAAGTCGGTGCATGGTGCATTCTGCGAAGATGAGATGAGAAGGCCGACCCCCTGCGCAGGACCCTTAAAGTCTGCAATGGATATACGGGCTCTCCCTTGCTGGAGGCCCAAATGTGAAAGGAGGATCGGCCTATGGATGATGGTAGCGAACAGCACCCACTGATGACAGCCGGTTTGGACCTCGGAGACAAATACTCCTACCTCTGCCTCATCGACACGGAGGGTGGCGAGGTTGTGGAGGAGGGTAGGCTGCGCACCAGCCCCGAGGCCTTCAGAAGACGCTTCGCCTCAGAGCAGCATTTGCGCATAGCCATAGAAACGGGAACCCACTCGCCCTGGGTTAGCCGTCTGCTCGAGGAGTGCGGTCACGAGGTATTGGTGGCCAATGCCCGTAAGCTTAGGCTCATCTACTCAAACAAGCGTAAGACAGATAAGGTCGACGCCGAGAATCTTGCGCGCCTGGCTAGAGTGGATCTGAAACTGCTGTATCCGCTCAAGCACAGGGGCGAAGCCTCCCAGGCCCACATGGCCATCATCCGCTCGCGGGAGGCACTGGTAAGTTGCCGCACGCAGCTGGTCAACCACGTGCGCGGTGCGGTCAAATCCTTCGGAGGAAGGTTGCCCAAGTGCGAAGGCCAGAAGCTTCCACAACAAAGCGCCCGAGCGCATACCGGATGCGCTTTGGCCGGCTCTTGGGCCCATCCTGGAGCAGAGATAGGCTCGCTGACCGAGCGTATCCGCGACTACGATCGCCAGCTGGAGGAGATCTCCAAGGAAACCTACCCCGAAACGGAGCTCCTGCGACAGGTCGAGGGGGTAGGGCCGCTCACGGCGCTGACCTTCGTGCTCACCCTGGAGGACCCCTACCGCTTCGAAAAGAGCCGCAGCGTGGGCGCCTATCTGGGGCTTGTGCCAGCCAAGGATCAGTCGGGAGACAGAGACCCTCAGAGGCGTATCTCCAAGGAAGGCGACGAGATGCTCAGGAGGCTCCTGGTAAGCTGTGCCCACTACGTCCTCGGTCCGTTCGGCTCCGACTCGGACCTGAGGCGCCACGGGCAGAAGATAGCCTCTAGGGGAGCCAAGAACTCAAAGAAGCGGGCGGTGGTGGCCGTGGCGAGGAAGCTTGCGGTGCTTTTGCACAGTCTGTGGGTGAGCGCAGAGGTCTACGAGCCGCTGCGCTCACCCAGCGCTCTGCTGGAGGCCAGGCGGCCTAAAGGAAGAAGCGAAGCTAAAGAGGAGGAGGTGATGATCACGACGCGGCTCTCCTAGAGCGAGACGTACGGCTCCTTTGTGTCCGATCGCTTCGGATCTAGATAAGGCGACTGCGCAATGCGAACTTGGTCCACCTTTCTAGGAGGAACAGAGACCGATGCGAAGATTGCAGCGCCTTCCACAGTCCGAAAAGAAGGATCTTACAATGCACCGAGACAGCGAGGAGTGGGCTCACTAAAAGTGCGGATGGAAGCATAGCGCGAAGGACACGAGCCGCGGCGCTCGACCACGAAGGGGGGCCGCCACGTCGGCCTTGACAAAATGTGCCTTCTCATGGAAGTTCGTCTGTACGTAGTTCTCGGAAGTTCAGCAAGTTAGCTGCGGTTCGCCGAATACCGCTGGCCCTATCTTTGCTCGACCGTGTAGTGGATTGTCTGAGCGACGATCTTGCCGTCCTCGATCAGGTAGGAGTCAGCGCCATCCCTCACCCTGACGTTGTCGTCCTCATAGGCCCACTCCAAGAAAGCCATCCTTCCTTCGACGGCTCTGTAGGTGTACTGGAACGAGCGGTGTTCGGGCAGTTCCTCACCCAGCATCCTAGCCAACTGCCTAACCCCCTCGTGACCGTGAAATGTGCCCCGGTTTATGAGGATCACGAGGTCCTCAGAGATGTTGCGGCGGATGTCCTCCTCGATGATGCGTTCGATGTCCCCCTCGGCGCCCCAGTTTTCGGCCAGGTTGAGGTGATCGTCGAGCACTTCTTGGGAGGTGCGGTTACTCAGGTCCTCCATAATGATCCTCCTTCACCTCCCTAAACACTACCATCCCGAAGATGTTGACACTTGAAGAAGCGCATTGCATCCTCAGAAGGCTTATTCACCCAAGTGCCTAGAATAGATTTTCTGCGAACTTCGCCATTTAAGAATTCTGCGAACTTCGCCTTTTGGGCATTCTCGGAAATTCGCTTTAAAGGATTTCCAGGAAGTTGGTCCACACTTAGTGAGCCTATCAAAACCCTCATGAGAGGTAGTTGAAGCAGATCAGTGAGCAACCAAGATGGAGAAACGCCTCATGGATGTCGTCCCTGCGCTCGTAGCGAATCGTGAGTCTACGGCACTTCGAAAGCCAGGCCAGTGTGCGCTCCACAACCCACCGGTGCCGACCCAGCTTCTCGCTGCTCTCTATGCCCTTTCTTGCTATACGGCTCTTTATCCCACGCCTTCTCAAAGCGCTCTTGCACTTTTTGTCGTCGTAGGCTTTGTCGGCGTGCACCTTCTCGGGACGCCTCCTCGGTCTGCCCCTACCGGGACCCTTGATGGACTCTACAGCATCGAGGAGTTCTTCGAAGACCATCGAGTCGTGGACATTTGCGGCCGTGAGCACTACCGCCAGTGGGATGCCCCTTCGGTCCGAAACAAGGTGGCGCTTGGTGCCCTTCTTTCCTTTATCTGTCGGATTCGCTGCGGTTTTTGGGCCCCCCTTTTGGCCGGGATGGAAGCCGAATCGAGCGAGGCACGCTCCCAGTCGATCTGCTCGGCCTCTCCGAGACGATCGAGCAAGAGAAGGTGCAGCCTCTCCCACACCCCGGCTTCTTGCCACTCCTTGAGGCGGCGCCAACAGGTCATCCCCGAGCCGCAGCCCATCTCCTTTGGAAGCATTTCCCAGGGAATACCGCTCTTGAGGACGAACACGATGCCCGTGAGAGCCGCCCGGTCGTCGATGCGTGGACTTCCGCCCTGGGGTTTTGGTGGTTCGGGAGGTAGGAGCGGTTCTATGGTATCCCACAACTCGTCTGTAACCAGTTCTTTAGCCAAGTTTTCATGTTACCCGCTTAACGGTTTTGTTAGGCTCACTAAGGACCGGATCCACAACAACGAGGTGTGGATCCGGTCTGACGAACAACCGGGGCGCGATCCGCTCAGGCTACCCTTATGGCTCGCTTGCCCTGGGTGTGCTCGGTGCCTAGTGCCCTAAGCGCTTCGCCCGCTTGGTCGATCTCGTAGGTCTGCTGGATGGGCACCCTGAGCGTCCCGGCCTCGAGCAGTCGTGCGAGACGCTGTAGGTGCTCCAGGGTTGGCATCGCCATAACGTTGTGGCGCTCCGATCCTTCGCCGGCCGCAGAGAGTGGCGAGGCGCCGCGCCCGTCGTCGTGGAGCACCTCGGCGTGGGCGTCGAAGCCCTCGGGGGCGTAGGAGACGAGGTCCAAGAGGGCCTCGATGCCCTCCGGGTAGCGCTCGTGCACCAGAGAGGCCACGTCGGCCTCGCGCGGCAGGATCTCGCCGACGCCGAGTTCTCTAAGGTATTCCTCGTCCTCGGGCAGT
This sequence comes from uncultured Rubrobacteraceae bacterium, assembly GCA_963811295.1. Taxonomy (GTDB): domain Bacteria; phylum Actinomycetota; class Rubrobacteria; order Rubrobacterales; family Rubrobacteraceae; genus Rubrobacter_D. The sequence continues at coordinate 69,856 of CAWEQZ010000033.1, forward strand.
GCAGGAGCGATAACCGTTGCGCCTGCGTTGGCTGCCATCTGGACGGCGAAGCTCCCCACGCCGCCGTTTGCGCCAACCACGAGGATGGTGTCGCCCTCGGAGACGCCCAAAGCGTCCAGGGCGCTCATGGCGGTGATCGCTGCCAGTGGGGCGGCGCCGGCGCTGGCGGTGTCCACACCCCCTGGCTTGCGGGTCGCGATCGACTCGGGGACGGCTATGAGCTCGGCCCAACTTCCGTCGTGCACCGCCGGGCTCATCCCAGGGACGAAGCCGAACACCTCGTCGCCTTCCGAGAGGTCGCTCACGTCAGAGCCCACCTGCTCGACAACTCCGGCGAAGTCTCGTCCGAGCACGACGGGGAACTCGTGCTCGACCATGTCCTTTAGCATCCCGGCCGCGATAGAGTTGTCCACGGGGTTTACAGAGGAGGCGCGAACGCGCACGAGCACTTCGTTGGGGGCGATCTGGGGGGTGGGGATCTCTTGCAGGGTAGGGTCGCTCTCGAAACTCTCTAGCGTGAAAGCGCGCATGGTCTGCATCTCCTCCTTCTTGGGTTGCTAGCTCTGAACTATTCTCTATACCCGGAACCTTTCGGGTTGCACTCCTGACTGCACTCTTGCTTATTCACAAACTGCGTGGAATAGGCATTCTGCGAACTTCGCCTGTACGGCGTTCTCGGAAACTCGAGGGGGCTCGCTTATTCGATCGTCAAGGGCGGTCCGGCTAACTCCATACCCCGTGCGAACTGAATACTCGCTGGAGTTCCTCGCGCTCCGGAGTTCTGCTCAACTTCCCAAGATCTTCGAAGAACGCCTCTATCTCGCCCGCGGGCTGCAACGCAGCGATCAGCCTTCCCGTCCCCTCCCCAACGTGACCCACACGTGCGCCACCTTGCGCGGAGCGAGGACGCTATCTCCCGCTCCTGCCTCGTAGCGCTCTTCGCCGACCTCGATCACGTGTTCGCCCTCCACGACGTAGAACCACTCGTCCTGCTCGTGGTGCAGGTGCCGCGCCGGCCCGCCCTTTTGCAGAGAGGAGATCTCGCAAACTGCGAGCCCGCCGTCCGTGTCCAGGGTCGAAACCTTGAAGTCGATCAGCGTTCTTGTGAAGTGAATCTCGCGCTGCCCCCGAAACCGATCTCGACCTGCAAGGACGTAGTGAGCCGCGTGTATCTTTGAGCCTTCCTCTGCCACGAGCGCTCCTTTTGTAGAGGCCGATCCTGGTAGCCCATGATGCCACCCGGTAGGGCCCGATGCCTCAGAGCAACGTCATTATTCACGCGAGTGCGTGGAATAGATTTTCTCGGAAGTCCGCACAGCCCCGGCCCTATGCAGTAGGGTTTCTTATGTAGAGTATCGGAGGTGCGTAGTAGTGAGGAGCAAGATGGAAGTTGGCAAAGATTGCAGCGCCGGGCGAGGCACGACGGCGAGCAACGGGACGTCGGCGATCTCGGCGAGGGGGTTGAGGAACACCACCTGGACCGGCATGGTCCCGGTCGACGACGCGGCTCTGGCCGTTACCGACATCCGCGGCCCTGGCCGTCCCGTCGTCTACCTCAACGGCGCCTATGCCGACCAGCGGCCCTGGCGGCCCGTGATCGCCGAACTCGGGCCCGACTGGCGACACATCACCTACGACGAGCGGGCCCGCGGCAAATCGAAGCGCTCGTCGGACTACTCGTTCGAGGCGTGCCTCCGAGACCTCGATGCCGTCCTCGAGGCGACCGGGGTCGACCGGCCGCTGCTCGTGGGCTGGTCCTACGGTGGGACGCTCGCTGTACACTGGGCCGAGAGGAATCCGGACCGCGTCCTGGGGGTGGTGTCCGTGGACGGCGCTGTTCCGTACGGTTTGACCGGCGAGGAGGGTCGTGAGCGACTCCGGCGCCTGTTCCGCCGGATGCGGTTGCTGTTGCCGCTGGCGCGCCCGCTGGGCCTGGCCGCGCGGATGACCGCCGACCAGCATGCCGAGATCAACATCGAGCTCAACGAGATCAACGCCGCCATCGCGCCGGTCCTCGACCGCGTGACCTGTCCGGTGCGGTACGTCCTCGGCTCGGGCGGCGGCTTCGGCGGGAGTCAGGAGGAGTGGGTCCAGGTCCGCGCGGCACTCGATCCGGTGCTCGCCCGGAAACCGAACATCAGGGTCAGCGCGCAGGTCGCGAGCAAGCACTCCAAGATCGTGCGTAAGGACTTCCGGGCCATCGCCGAGGCCGTACGCGAGACCGCGGCCGCCCACAATCAGGGGGTCCGCTGAGCCGATGGCAGACAGGCTCACGTTTGGTCAGGTGGCCACGTTCGCCGCGTGGGAAGAGCCCGAACTGTTCGCGACGGAGGTCCGAGAGGCGTTCAGATCACTGCGCTAGCAGGAGAGAGGTCTTATACCAAGTACGTCTGTATAATGACACATTATGCCAAAGACGATAAAGCTTGCGCCGCACTTGAGTTCGGAAGAGTTGGAGAACCGTTACCGCAAAGCCCACGATCCAGTCTTACGCAGCCACTACCAGATCATCTGGCTCATCAGTGCTGGGAAGACTACCCGCCAGGTAATGGAGGTAACCGGATATTCGAGAGGCTGGATCCAACAGCTCGCTCGTCGTTACAACCGCTATGGTCCTGAAGCTCTGGGCGATCGTCGTCACCAAAACCCGGGTGCTCGGGATCGGGCGCTGCTCAATGCCCAACAACAAGAGGAACTCAGAGAAGCGCTCAACAAGCCCCCGCCCGACGGAGGGATGTGGAACTCCCCCAAGGTGGGAGAGTGGATCGAGCGTAGGACCGGCAAGGTGCTCACCCAGAAGAAGCAGAGAGGCTGGGAGTATATGAGGAAGCTGGGCAACAGCCCGAAGGTTCCCAGGCCTCGCCATAAGAAGGCCGACAAACATGAGCAGGAGGCTTTCAAAAAAGCTAGGACGGCAAAGTCTACTTGACCAGGGATGTGGTCCTCTGTAGGATCGAGGCAAGCGCCCCCTACGAAGAAAGAAGTCCCTATGGCAAGGAACCAGCCCCGTCCCCAAGCCGCCTCCGAGCTCAGGCTCGAACCCATCGACAACCACTGCCCGATCTGCGAGGGGAAGCTGTGGGTGGCCTACCACAACGCTCGCACCGTCGCCACCCTCTCGGGGCTAGTGCGCCTGAGGTTGGTGGTCCGTTGGTGCGTGAACGAGGATTGCGAGCTCTACCACGAGCGTCGCCGACCCGAGCAGGAGGGCGCTTTCGCGCTGCCCCAGGGCGAGTTCGGCCTGGACGTCATAGCTTTGGTTGGCGCTCTGCGCCACGCTCATCATCGCAGCGTTCCCGAGATCCACCGCCAGCTCTTGGGGCGCGGGCTCACAGTCTCGGAGCGCACGGTTACCAACCTGCTCGATCGCTACGAGGAGTTGGTGGCGCTCAGGATTTCGGAGAGCGCCGGTCTGCAGGAGAGGCTCAAGGAGCAAGGACGAGCGCTACTGTCCATGGATGGCTTGCAGCCCGATGTCGGCCACGAGGTTTTGTGGGTGGTGCGCGAGTGCCTCTCTGGGGAGGTGCTTCTGGCCAGAAGCCTGCTGGGCGGCACCGAAAAGGATCTCGTGCCTCTGCTGCGAGAAGTCGCGGATGCGCTGGAGGTACCGATCACGGGTGTCGTCTCTGACGGGCAGCGCGCCGTCCGCAAGGCCGTGGGCAGCGCTCTGCCCGGAGTTCCTCACCAGCTGTGCCAGTTCCACTACCTCAGGGAAGCGGCCAAAGAAATCTACGAGGCCGACCGCCATGCCAAGAAGGAGCTCAAGAAAAGGGTGCGGGGGGTCAGACCCATAGAGCGCGAGCTCGAAGGGCGCGATGATCCGGAGGCCCAAGCCGTGCGCGGCTACTGCTTAGCGGTACGCAGCGCGATCACCGACGATGGGCATCCCCCGCTTTCGGCCTCAGGGCTCAAGCTCCACGAGCGTCTGTGGGCCATCCGGGACTCCGCGCAGAGGGTGAGTAAAAAGGGGAACGAATCCCAAGGGAGCTAGAGCGGCTGCTGGGGCTCCTTGAGCGTGGGCTAAAAGAGACGGATGCGCTGTGGCCTCCCATCCGCCTGTGCTACTCGTGGGTGCATAAGGCAGCGCGCATCCTGGCCGATGAAGGGAGTCGCTCCGTCGAAGAGTTGCGCCGGGACTACCGAAGGTTGCTCTGCCAGATGTCCGCTCGCAAGGAACGAGCGGGAGCGCTTTGTGGGGCGGTGTCTTTGTTTTTGAAGGTAACCAAGAGTTACTGGAAGGGACTGTTCCACTGCTATCGCTTCCCGGACCTACCGCGCACCAACAACGATCTAGAGCACTGCTTCGGCAGCGCCCGCTACCATGAGCGGCGCGCCAGCGGCCGAAGGAACGCCTCGCCTGCGCTGGTGGTAAGGGGCAGCGTGCGCGTGGTGGCAGCGCTAGCCACACCACCGGAGGGACTCACCGCCACGGACATACGCCCGGCTGATGTTGAGAGATGGCGCACTTTGCGGGCTTCGCTGGAGAAGAGACGAGAGAGTCGCCGCGCGCAGCTACGCTTCAGGCGAGACCCCGGAGCCTACCTCAGCAGGATTGAAGAGCAGCTACTCAAGCAGGCTTTGCCGTCCTAGAAAAAAAGTCCAAGATAGCTCAAGAAGAGCGTAATGAAGAAGCCAGAGAGAGCTGTGGCGGTGGCTGGCTAGCCGCTTGGACGCTAGGCGCCTCGTATTCGTGGACGAGTCTGGCTTTCACACCTCCATGACACGCCCGAGAGCCAGGGCTCCGAGGGGAAAGAGAGCCTACAGCAAGGTTCCAAGAAACCTTAAGTCAAGAACACCACCCTCATCGCTGCCATCACTCTTGAAGGAGCTATGGGCGAATCGATGAGCGTAGAAGGAGCCACAGACACCCAAGCCTTCGCCTTCGAAGCCTACGTCCAGCACTTTGTGGCCCCCACGCTAGAGAAGGGACAGGTGGTGGTGCTCGATGGGCTAGGTGCGCACCGGCCACAGAGGATAAGAGAGCTCATCGAAGCGAAGGGAGCAGATCTTGTGCTCTTGGCGTCCTACTCGCCGGAGTTGAATCCTATAGAGGAGGCCTTCAGCAAGATCAAGCACCTCGTGCGCAGGGAGGGAGCACGGGTGCGCGAGGCACTGGTGGAGGCCATAGGGCGAGCTTTGGCGGCCGTCACGGCAGAAGATGCGGCGAGCTGGTTCGCCCACGCTGGCTATCTGCCTCAAGATCAACCCTTATGAGCACCGCTGTCAGAAGTTGGCATAGCCTCGGTCCGCTACCGTAAGGGGTCCGTCGGATGACACCCCCGGCGCTAGTTACGGCGCTCTCATGGATCAAGCCCGAGTAACCGGGGCCAACGGGACGCTACCTAGGATTCTCCGGGGTCATCCCGGAGCTTCGCCGTAGAGCGCCTCCAGGAGTTCGCGGAGCTCGTCTTGCGCCTCCAGCGCGCTCTAGAAACCCACAGGGATCGACAGGAGCGCCTCCACGTTCGTCTGCTCCCTACTACACACGTCGATCATCTCAGGATAGGCGCTGAGGTTGCGGTATCCGGCCGAGATTCAGATGTCGCAAGCGTTGCATCCTGAAACGGTGCCCCACGAACACCAGCGCCTGCTCCACGCCAAGCCCCTCCTCGCGCAGCACTACGTAGCTTTCCACGAACCTTCCGGATTCCGGGTGGCCCGACAGCATCCCCAAGGCGTCTTCGTCCGTCGAGGGCGCGGGAACGGTCTCGACCTGCCCACTCTTGGGGTTGTACCAGTGCATATATCGCTCCTCCTTCCCCCGCTAAGCGCGGTGCGGCCTTCCCTGAGACCGCCAGGCGCCATCTTAACGACGCAGCTCCGACGCCTCCGTAGCCCACGATACAGACGGGGGATGCGCGGCACCCCCAGGCGCCGCCACACCCCGCGGCCAAAGATGTTCCTATCGATGCTTGGCAAGGCATACAGCTGCACGGGCGCGACACCTTGCAGCACGAGGAAGGGGTAGTGATGGTGCGGGGAAGGACGGCAGGTGAGGCTTCACTCGCTGGTGGATGTGTACTGGAAGGACCTAAGCGTCACGGCGAACTTCTTCCCAGGGCTACACAAGGATCCTTATGAGGGAGCACTGGAGTACTTCTCGGGTGAGAAGGCAGGAATCGTCTCGAGGTTCCTTGCGATGGGGAAATCAGTGGAGCTGGTGGTCAGAGAGACCGGTCAGTTCTAGAAAGCGCACCTCGCGCATTTGATGTTATTAGGAGAAGATCTCTACGCCCTCGGAGGAGACGGCCACTAGGGACTCCTCTGTTGCGTAGGGACCCGGGCCAAAAGCCCTTAGAAGTATCCTCGCAGCTCTGGAGAAATGAGAAGCCCCGGCGGAAGTATGCCCTGGGAGGAACATTAGAGATTGACGCCGCTGGGGACTCAATACTACCGAAGCTATCCTCGCGCCTCTGCAGAAGCATAAGCGGGCCGGGGTTGAAAGCGATGAAAGAACACCCGGCCCGCAAATTGCAGGGCGGGGAAAGGAGGTAAAACGCCCTGCAAGGGGTATGGTGAAACTCTAGCATCGCAGAGCGTTACATTTGATACATAATTCGGGCCATTTTCAGAGTTGGAGGAGAGCAAACGGGACCGGCGCCGAAAGCCCTTAGAAGCCATCCTCGTGGCCCGAAAGAAAGATGCGCGAGCCGGAGTATACAATGTTCGAACCAAGAGCCCGGCCCGCCAATGACAGGGCGGAAAGTGGGCGGCCGCCCTGGCGGTGCATGCCCCGACTCTAGCACCGCATGGTGAGCGTTAGATCTCGATTCCCCCAATCCCCCCTAACGCTCACGTCGCGCACCTTCACGCCAGGGTACCTATCTTCTCAAGCGATGCATTGTTGCACACATTATGTAGTGTCTCGGGAGATCTGAGGTCTCTCTGGGGAGTAAGTAGAGATCGCGGAAGATGACGAGCTTGTGGTCGCTAGCAGACATCCTACACCTTCCTGAGAAGCGTTCAGCTTCGTCAATCACCCTACCCACTCTCCCGCAGGGCCGAAACGTGCACTAACCCTCCGCTATTGCTATTCACCGGAGTACGTGGAAGGTGAATTCTCAGAAGTTCCTATCCAGAATCCTGCATAGCCCCGTCCCGAACGGCGCAGTAGCCGGCACAGCGCAAAGAGCCTTTCGCCAAGTATTTTAGGGAGTGTAGTGTATTAATGCCCCTATTCAACTGCATGGAAACGCTACCGTCTTGCATGTGCATGTGTCGTTCCACACCGACTGACCGCCACCGGCCACCTCCTCAAGCTGCTGGTCGAGAGCTCGACCCCTTCGCCGAGCGGCGAGGCACTGGGAAGCACCAGATAGATGGTATCTGCGCTCTCCTGCACGACCCTTACCTCAACGTCCTCAGGCAGTTGCGTCGCCAGCTCCTGCTCCACTGTCCCCTTGGGGTCATCAAGCAGCCTCTGGCGGAACTCCTCGTCCTCAAGGCTCCTCTGTACAAGAGTGCGCTCTATCTCGGCGCGGCTGCCGCCAGCGCCGCTCGCTTCGGTCATTACCCGTTCTCCTTTCGCTCTGTCCCCGACCACCCATGAGCGTCGTCGTAGCTGACGCCTGCTCCCATCACAGCTAGCATAGTTCTCTACTCCGCGCAAGGGCGGTGGAGGGGAGGGATGCCCATATGGTCGGCTATTATGTCCCAGAGCAGCGCCTAGCAGCAGCATGAGGAGGCCAAGTCCTAACAGCTTCGGCCCTTCCTTTGTCCTTGTTCACCGAAGTGCCTACAGTATGAATTCTGCGAAGTAGTGGGGGTTCTGAGCCTCATTCACCCGAGTGCGTAGAAAGAGAAATTCCACGCCCTCGGGTGAATAAGGGGCCGGGGTGACGGAGTTCGGGAAGCCTCCGTCCCCTCACACGGCCAACCTGTGGATTCCGGAGAACTACGGCCCGTTCTCGGCCTTCCGGCAACCGACTCCGGCGCAGGTCCTAAGCGCATGCAGGCGAGAGACTAGTCTCGCAGAGGGCTTAGCCGCGGGATACTGGTTCATTAGCTCGTAAGGATCGTGCCCGAGGAAGTACAGCTCCCTATTGCCGCCCGCGTACTCTACGTACTTCGTGCCACTGGTGCGGATGCCAGAAGAAGCAGGGGTGGCTCCTCCCTCCGGTGTGTGGTGGGATTCGAGCAGTACAGCGCTCCTCCAGGCGCTAGCGTTCCCCATGAGCACGGGCCTAAGGGAGCGTCCGTCCGGAACATAACTGTAGTTCTGGGTGTTACACGGGCTCGATGAGGGGCATGCAAGGTCCGTGAATGTGGGCAGGTAGTCGGTGTTGAGGACCAGCTTGTTGGCCTGGTGGCCAGCAGCAACACCGGGACCACGCACCAACAGCGGCATGCGGACGTCCTCCTCGTAGGGACGCGCCTTCTTCGCGGGTATGCGGTGCTCGCCGTCGTGCCAGCCATTGTCTGAGGTGAAGAAGATGTAGGTGTTGGAGAGCACGCCCTTTTCCCTTAGCTTGCCAACCACCCCTGCCACTAGATCGTCCACGGCTTGCAGGGATTCGGCGCGTTTTTCAGCGTGGTTGTCTATCTTGGCCTTCTTGGCGTCGCTGAGCCTAGGCAGCTTTCGTATCCAGGGGGGCTTGTCCGAGATGTTCTTTTCTTTGAAGGAGGGCAGGCGCGGGGCCTTCAGACCGTCGTAGGCGTGCCTGTCGCGCGGGGCCGGGGTGGACGGACTGTGCGGAGCCTTGGGTGCCACGTAAGCAAAGAACGGCTTGCCACCCGCAATGCTGGTTCCAATGAACATCCTGGTTTTCCTGCTTTCCACGTCGGTACGATAGTCGCTAGCTTTGGTGCCGAAGTGCCTTATAGTGCCCTGGTCGTTGGCGTCAAAAACGGAAGTACCCGCCCCAGGTGGAGAACCAGTAATCCCAGCCTGGGGGCACAAAGGTTTTGTTCTTGATGCCGCTGAGGTACCTACCAATGAGGGCGGTCCTGTAGCCAGCCGCATCGAGGCGCGTTGCCACGTTGTCCTTCTCGTTGCCTTTGTTCCTATAGGCCTGCCCGCCAGCAGCCGACACACCGACGTTTTTGTTGGTCCATACCCCGGTGTTGTGGGCATACTGGCCGCGCATGATGGTGGCCCGGCTGGGACAGCAAAGTGCGTTGGAGACGAAGGCGTTCGAAAAGCTCATGCCCTCGGCCCTAAGCACGGAGCGAGTCTTTGGCATGTACTTGAGATCGTCATTTCGCATGTCGTCGGTGAGGATGAAGACGATGTTGGGTTTGGCGCTGAGCGCCTGGGCATCTTCGGGTATGCTGCCCGAGACGCTCAAAGAGAGCAGCACAGTTAAGGTCATAGCGACCAATGGTAAAATTATTTTCTTCATGCCTCGTACCCCTCTTGAGAGCGGCGGGGATAGTATGGTGATCAGACCCCGCCCCTGCTTGCTATAGCACTCTAAGTATGTAGGCAGAAGGTTCCAGAACACAACCCCATGTGGCTACTTGTCTCAAGCTGGATGGGCCAGCTTATATGGCAGGCGGCTATATTTTTAGGGCGAACTTCGGAGAACGCTCCTTCTACGAGGTTGGGTGAATAAGGGGAGAGCGAAGCCTAGCAGCTCCGGTCCTTTTGTGACCTTAGTCTTCGTCTAGGAGGCTCTGACCCAGGTTGAGTATGGTCGGCGCCCACAGCCCTACGAAGATCGCCGTCTCACGCTTGCCTGAGAAGTACAGCGCTAGCGAGATGAGAATCGAGATCAAGGTTCCGCCCACGTAGATTCCTTTGCCACCGTTCATATGGTCTACCCGGTTAATAAGGGCAATGAAGAGGATCGGAGCCCCTTTGGACCCCAGCCCAGGTTTCGCGGATTGGCTATTCCGGCTAGCGACGCGCTTGCGACTCGGCCAACTCGTCCCGGACATTCGCCTTGGCTCCCCCGGAGCCAGGCTGCCCCACTTCCTCGGGGGCGGCCTCCTTGCGGGCATCTCTGTTGCGCCTGCCTCGCCCGGCGGCTTCGTCCAGCTCGTCCCTGACGTTGTCCTTCGTCCCACCGGCCTCCTTAATGTGGCCCGTTGTCTGGGTACTCTGCTCGGCAGAGTGGGCCGCGTAGGTGCCGCGCTGCTCGATGGTGGAAGGACGCTGGAGGCCGTAGTAGGAGTAGACCTCGATCTCAAACTCTGGGGTGATCTCCCTGTCGTCGTTGAAGGAGGGGCCGTTCTTGGCGGTCTCCTTGTCGGTGGAGAGGACTATCGTCTTCCTCTCCTCGTCGACGGTAGCCATCTCGAACGGGATCAGGGTGGAGTGGGTGCCCAAGAAGCCCATCTTCACGCCTATGTACTCGGGCCGGTCGTTCCCGTCCATGAATAGGTCGTCTACCTTGCCCATCTTCTCGTGGTTAGAGTCGTAGACAGTAAAGCCGGCGAAGCCGTCTTCTAGTGCCGTAAACCCGTCGGTGCGCGTCTCACTGTACAAGTGTTGCCTACCTCTCGTAATGCTTCCGGATAGATAGTTACTTATTGTTTATGTTACCCACCTTGTAAGGGAGCTAAACATACCTTGTTGCGATTTGTAGCTCCTAGCTCGCCGCCCGAAGGTGGCAAGGCATACCTCGGCAATCGAACTTCTGAGAACTCCGTACGTGCGAAGTTCGCAGAAGGCTGATTGGCAGATATTCACCTGCCGAACACCCTACGCCACCAAGGCCCCTGTACGACCTCATGAGCCCCTCTAGAAGAAGAGTGGGACTCCGCCCTCTCTCGCTCCTCCTCGATGATCTGAGGCGATTCTCGCGCGGCCATGATGATCTCCATAGCTTAGCGAGAGCGCCAAGAGCCAACGCCTCGCCTCTCTAGTAATGGCCTTCGGATCCCCCCACACCACCCGTCGCCTCCGAAGGCGCTCAGCTACCGCGCGGGTGGGTTGCCAAAGAAGCGAGGAGCAATTCTATGTCCCCTCGCCAAGCCCTGGTTAGTTCCAAACGTGGCGTGCACCCTTCGGAGAGAGGAGTGTGGAAACGTAGCTCGGAGCCGTTTGTATTTTGTAGGATATGTAACCGTGAAGCTGCAGAGTAATTGATGAAGGTCTACCTGCTAACCGCGCGAACGGTGGGTACTGCGAACTACTTCGCCTTTGCGAGGCTTTCGGAAGTTCGCGTAGCCCCAGCCAACCCTTTTGAACTGCCTGGATCGAGGGGACCAGATTGTCAACGAGTGCTCTTGAGTAGTGTAGGGTTCGTGCTATGGGCTCCAAGTTCACACGACGGCGGTTCCTCACAGCTGTGGGCGCAAGCGCGACGTGCCTCGCGTTAGCAAACACGGTGGGCTGCAAACAAGCTATGCGTAGCCCAAAGACTAGGTCCACGAAGACCAGCCAGCCCGCGCAACCGGAGGGCGCGGTCACCTACGGATCACCGCCCTCTTCGCAGCGTGGCGTGTGGGCCTTCCGCTCGCGCCCCGACCTTAGCCCACCCGCGGTCGAGGTGGTCAAAGATGCGCGCGATGATATCGCCCCCGGCTATATCTTCCTCGCCCCAGAGAAGGGCGACGCAGGGCAGGGCGGTTCGATGATCCTCGACAACGACGGACAGCCCGTGTGGCTGCGCCTCTTGCAGAACGAGGATTTGGATATGATGAACTTCAGGGTGCAGACCTACAAGGGTGAGACGGTGCTCACCTGGTGGGAGGGATACTACACAGGACACGGCCAGCGCGAGTACGTGATCTGCGATGACTCCTATCACGAGATTGCCCGGTTCACGGCTGCTAACGGCTACAAAGGGGACCACCACGAGTTCCTCATCAGCCCGCAGGACACCGCACTGATCGCAATCTACGAAGGGGTGCCATGGGATCTCTCCTACATCGGCGGCGCTAGGCGCAGCGTGGTGTGGCAATGCCTCGTCCAAGAGTTGGATATCGAGACCGGAGAGGTGCTCTTCGAATGGCGAAGCATCGACCATGTGGCCCTGGAGGAGACCTATGTCACGCCGTTGCAGGATGGCCGTCCCGGCATCGACTATTTCCACCTCAACTCCATAGACGTGGACCACGACGACAACCTGCTGATCTCTGCCCGGGAAACCTCAACCGTCTACAAGATAGACCGCAAAAGCGGTGAGATCAAATGGCGCCTTGGCGGCAAGAGGAGCAACTTCGAGATGGGAGAAGGCACCCGATTCGCCTTCCAGCACGACGCTAGGCGCCTGCCCGATGGCACCATCAGCATCTTCGATAATGGCAGTCTGGTCTTCGAAAATGGCACCCCCAAAGCGGTAGAAGAATCCCGCGGCATTGTCCTAGGGCTCGACGAGCGAAAGATGAAGGCCACGCTTGTACGCGAGTACACCCACCCCGACAAACAGTACGCCGATGCGGCCGGCAACATGCAAGTGCTCCCGAACGGTAACGTATTTGTAGGGTGGGGCAGGGCACTGGCCATCTCGGAGTTCAGCGAGGACGGAGAGATGCTCCTCGACGCCAGTTTGCTGCGCAAGAACGAGTCCTACCGGGCCTTCCGCTTCTCGTGGAGCGCTCGTCCGAGTGATCAGCCCGCTGCGGTGGCAGAGCGTGTCTCCGAAGAGGAGGTCAGGGTCTACGCCAGCTGGAACGGTGCCACGGAGGTAGCCACCTGGGAGGTACTCGCCGCACGGCACCAAGGCCGACTAGAGTCCCTGGGACAGGTCCCCCGAAACGGATTCGAGACGGCAATGGTGGTCCGAACCTCCGATCCTTACGTCGCCGTGCGAGCCAAGGACCGTTCGGGACAGGTACTCGGCACCTCCAAGATCCTCAGGCCGGGAAGCTGAGCGGTGTTGTCCAGCTTCGGTTGCGCGAGTCTGCTTTGCGAATGCCGTGATGGGGAAGTTCATGCTCCATCCCTAGCCCCTCGTTACTTCTAATCGTGGCGTGCGCCCCTCCGAGAGCCGAGCGCGGAAACGTAGCTCGGTGCCATTTGTACTTTGTAGGATACGTAACCGTGAAGCGGCAGGGTATCTGATCAAGGTCGATCTGGTAACTTCGCAGTAGGAATTTTCCAAAGAGGTTAGCCTTAAATGTAGAGCGTCCTAGCGTAAGGACGGTGATCTCGACCTCCTAGTCCCACCCTTCTTCGTGAAGGAGTAAAGCTCCTCCAAATGAATGTCCACCAGTGCTCCCTGTTTACCGTGCTGTGCCACAAGGGACAAAATGGAGTCCATCATGTGTAGGGTACCTCCACCGAACTCCTAAGGCCACCAGATCCCTTCAGGCCTCACAGCTGGTAGCATGCGAGATACCTAGGGTGCTCTGAAGAAGGAGGAGAGCATGACAGACTACCTGCCTGAGGTCTACCAGCAGTTCGAGCGTCGCTTCCCAGCGGTTAAGGAAGCGTTCGACACCTTGGGCGCCGCCGCGCACGACGCGGGGCCGTTAGCTGAGCGGGAACGCCGCCTAATTAAGCTCGGTATAGCCGTTGGCGCAGAGTCAGAAGGCGGCGTGCGATCACACGTGCGCAAGCTGCTCAGCATCGGAGTCACTGAAGCGGAGATCCTGCGTAGCATCGTCCTTGCCCTCACAACTATCGGTTTCCCTGCTACCAACACGGGTCTGAGCTGGCCGAGCAAGTCTTGTCCGAAGAAGGTTGAGGATGTACCACAGTAATCTGCGAACTTCGCATTGACGCGGCTCTCGGAAGTCGCATACATCCGGTTCTCGGCGGATCGCTATCTGCAAGCAACGCCTAAGTAACAGCAGAGAATCACTCATTGGGGAGGTAGCGCCCCATCACACTTGCAACAGTGGTCACACCTGCAAGGACGTGGCGGGACTCCGCTGCCTGCCACGCCCTTCAGAAAGGAGAAAGACCGTGAAGACGGTTAGGCTCAACCACCTCAGAGCAATGCTGCTGACAGCAGCAGCGGCGGGCTGCTGTCGGCTGTGGGACTGGTAGTGGTACTTTAAGCCCAGCCTGCACAGGCTAACTATCCTGGCAAACTCGGCAAGATAGCCTATGTGGGAATCGGCGGAAAGGACATCGTTACCGACTACGTCGCTCGGGCCAGATAGGGAGAGCGCGCATAAAGGGCGAGCGTCTGCCCAACCATTCTGAGGTGGCCCAAGACCCAAAGACCGTTTGGAAGCCCACCAAGATCGCTAAGTGCTATGGGAGCGGGGAGCGTATGGTCGAAGTCTCTTCCCAGACGGCCGTGTGGTACTCCACGGGCTTGTTCGCGGTGCCCGTGCGCTGGGTTCTGGTCCGTGATCCCGAAGGAAAATTCAAAACCCAGGCACTGCTGTGTACCGACCTCGAGGCCGATCCTAAGAAGATCCTGAGTTGGTTTGTGATGCGCTGGCAGTTGGAAG